>CALMFC010000001.1 GCA_937863415.1 uncultured bacterium
ATAAGCTGACAACGCTGCGGCCATGGTGGTAGTCGTATCGCCATGCACCAAAATCATGTCTGGTTGCCATTGTTTGTATACATCGCGCATACCCAACAACACATTACTGGTGATGTCATACAAATCCTGGCCTGGCTTCATCAAGTTCAAGTCAAAATCAGGTTTGATGGAAAAAATATCCAAAACCTGATCCAACATTTGGCGGTGTTGGCCCGTCACGCAAACACGCGCAACAAACGCAGAGTCGGCAGCCAATGCCTTTACGACCGGAGCCATTTTGATGGCTTCTGGCCGTGTTCCAAACACAGTCAAAATCTTCATAAAATTACTTTGTGTCTTTAGGGTAAACAGTTATCAAACAGGCGCATTTCTCGAACTTGCATTCCGTCAGAGCCCCCGGCACTTCAGTCAGTTTCAACTCAGAGAGTCAACGCTGCACCGTTTCTTTTTCATCCTCACGGAGATAGTCATCCAGAACAAAATCAATATGAACCCTAGGAAAGCTATCAGCGACAATCGGTCCAGCTCGATAGCGCGTATGCGGTCCTGTCGAAGCAGGAGGCCCATCGACAATGACCAAAATGCGTTTGAAGAACGAACTCTTGCTACGAGCCAGATCGCTTAATTTTTTTGCGGTAGCCGCAAGAAACTTGTGTCGCACCGTCCTTTCCACTCCGCCAGAGGTGCTAAAACTAAATTGACAGAGTCACCAAGCCTCGCTTGAACCAAATGATCCTTAGTTTAGTTGTAATCGCACTCCAGATGATCAAAAGGCACAAAACGAGGAGGTTTGCTCCCCGTTCGTTCTGCAGCTGTAGCCAACTTTTTTTCTAGCAAAATAGTAGACATACCGGAGCCAAACTCCGCGATCAAACCGTATTGCTCGAGCGCAACACATTACATCAAACACAAGGCAAAGTCTGAAGAGACAAGCAAACTATGACTTTGGCTATTAAAGACCGGTAGGCTACCCGTAGCCAAATACTCCTGCATGCTAATAAAAGACTGAACCTGACGAGTTATATTGGCACTATTGCTCTTAATCAGATTCTCAAGGTAGCGACGCACTCGCAACAACTCGTCAGTTTGCTATTTGGATTGCCCTCTCCGTTTGCTGCTTCATCAAGGCGACAACAGCAGTTCCAAGAGCAGGCTGTTGAGCTGGCAGCTCTTTCGCTTGATCCTTGATAATTTGCATTTACTCAAAATACACGCGCAGCAGTTCCTCGGCCTGGCTTTTTGTTTGTTGGTTCAACAAATCCGCTACCTTTACCTCCAGAGCGGGTTACTGAGCAGCCAAGGTCTGAATCTGGTTTCTAAGGTTTTGTATTTGCTCTGCCTCCACGTGCCCTATGTACAGCTAGCAAACGCTCTAGCTCCTGTTGTAAATCATCGCACTTTAGTTGCTCTTGCTTTGAATCGGCCAGGGTTTATTAGACACTTCTTAGCCTCATACCCAGGAGATGATTATGAGCACAGTCCGATTCACGGAAAAATTCAAATTCGAAGCGGTCAAGCAGGTGACCAAATACAAGCGACCAGCGGCCAAGGTAGCCCAACGCTTGAGCGTGTCGACCCACTGCATGTATGTCTGGTTCAGGCGCTACGGTAGGCCTGTCGAACAACGTCAGCAAGAGTCGAATGAAACGGCCAAATTGCGTCGGTTACGCGCCAAGATCAAATGCCTGACCGAGGTGCGAGATATTTACAAAAAGCTGCTGCGCACTTTGCCAAAGAGTCAAGCTGAAGTACGCGTTTATCCAGCAGCTTTCGACTCATTATGTAGTGCGCCAACTCTGCCAGGTGCTCGAGATTCACGTTGGTGGGTACTACGCCTGGCTACGCCCCCATAGCCAACGACACTATGAAGACCAACGGTTACTGGTCCTGGTCAAACCCTATTGATTTGCAAGGCTCATCATGGTTGGCGCGTTTTGAGCGAAACATGCAGGCGTCATCGTACGACGCGTTTCATACGTGACCAAGACTGGCGTGCTCAGGTTGAGTACCGGCGCCGAACATGGAGTGGATAACCGATATCACCTATATCCGCACGCATGAACGCAGCTTATGTTTGACTGTGAACTTGTTTTCTCACCAACTGGTAGGTTGGTCGATGAATTCGCGCATAAATAAAGACTTGGTTTTACAGGTCTTGTTAATATCAGGATAGCCACGCAAGCCCACGCCAAATGTCATGGCTCATTCGGACCAGGGCAACCAATTTACAAGCTACGAATGGGCGGCATTTCTTGCCGCTCATAACTTACAACCTAGCATGAGCCGGCGAGGCAACTGTCACGACAGTGCTGTTGCTGACAGCTTTTTCCAATTGCTTAAACGCGAACGCATTAAACGCAAAATCTACAACACGCGAAAACTGGCACGCCAGAACCTTCTCGATTACATCGAAATGTTCTACAACCCAATTCGACGCCGCGGCCATGTCGCAAACCTTTCGTCGGTAAACTACGAACAGCAGCACTTTTCTGAGACAACGAACTGTCTATAAAGGTGTAGCCGATTCACTTAGTGCGTTCTCCGTTCCTTTTCTCACATCATCATGCCATTTCTCGGCTTTCAAAGGGGCTAGGTCGTATACTCGACTCCCCTCAGCGACGGCCATCTTGCCTTAAATGATGTCCAGCACCAGGGCACTTTTACGCTTGGCCGTCTAGCGTTTGAAGTCTTCGCCCATCATCTGCAAACTCATGGCGATTTCCTCAATTATCACTTGAGCAGGTTTTCGCTGGGTCATTACACCATCGCCATGAACGGTCCGTGCAACTCATAGATATAAGACAGGCGATTGGCCGTAATACTCATGGTACTGCCGGTCATCATGTGGGCAGTCAGGCTGAACAAATCATCTAACCTGAGCATGCCGTAATCAAGACCTGAAATACCAACCTCAACCGCACAGTCACTACCGGCCATGGTGGATGACAAAACGCCCACACTTTCCATGAACTTCCAGAACAGATCCAGTAACAAGCGCTGTTGAGGAGCCAACCAGGCAGCTTCGCAAGAGGAAATACCAAAAAGGCCTGCATCGAACTCGTCAATGCGCGACGGGCGCAAACCCGTTGTTGGTGCCGGTATACAACGGCCTTCCCTCATGGCCTGACCATGTGCCACCAAAGCAGTGTTTTCCCTTAGCCGCATCCAAAACGCCCGAATCAGGGCGTTTTTTTTTGGGGGTTATCCCTCATCTATAGCTAGGTCCACCTAGGCTCTATACG
>CALMFC010000002.1 GCA_937863415.1 uncultured bacterium
GGCCAGTATTGTATTGTTTCTGGTGCTTGCGCTTGTGGCCTTTTTAAGTCTGGGGTCGATCACCGCAATAATGAATGGTCAAATTGATATGGGTCGTATGGTTGTCGGCCTGGTTATTCTCACGCTCATCGCAATCCCTGCATCATTGGCTTTAGCCATGGCATTTATCTTTGCACCGGTCTTAGGGTCTGTTGACGTTTCATTACATTGGCAGCCATAACAACCCACAAGCCATGGCAACGGTGCTTTGATAATTACGTTTTAACTTATCATATCGCGTTGCCAGACCTCGAAATTGCTTCAAGCGCGCAAACGCATTTTCAACTAGATGACGATCACGGTACAGCGACCAATTCATATCCCCATTGCCCGCGACTGAGTTTGATCTTCTTGGTATAACCGCATCAGCGCCTTTGCTTTTAATCTGCTCACGAATCTTTCCGCTATCATAGCCTTTGTCCGCTACTATCGCGGTCGTAGGTGGTAACTTTTCAATCAGTTCGCTTGCTGCAGTGCTGTCATGAATCTCGCCACCCGTCACTGTAAATTCAATGGGTAAGCCGTAACTATCAACAGCTAAATGAATTTTAGTTGTATTTCCTGCACGGCTTTTACCGATTGCTTGTGGCTCAACACCTTGGGCGCCTGCGCTATGTTGATGGGCTTTAACATAGCTGCCATCGATAAATATCCACTCCGTATCAGGCTCTTGGGTAAGCGTTTTAAACAGCGTGAGCCATTTACCTTTTTTTGACCACTCATTAAATTTTTTGTAGACCGAATTCCATCGTCCAAAACAAGTAGGTAAGTCTCGCCACGCACAGCCAACACGTAGCCGGTAAAGCATTCCTTCAACGACCATGCGTAAGTCACGCTTGTTATAAATATTTTCTTGAAGCATCATTCCTTTTAGCTTCGACCAGTGCTCATCGCTGAGCATTAATCGGGGCATAGCAAACTCGTTTTGTTTTTGTGTAGGAACTTAAATATTACGAGTTTGCTTCTTTTTTTCAATGACTTACGGGCAAACGTCAACAGGCCCTAGACTGATCAATGTTGATTCATTATCAGGCTTGAGCGTGCCCATGGATTTAACCGGCGTAATATGATCTTTGCTGTCCAGCACAAATAGAACCAAAGCCTGACTCTGATGCTTATCTAGAAAATCTTGATAACTAAAGGCTTCACTCAACTGCGTCGTTTTCACCGTATAACCTTGGCTGGCTAAGCTGGCTAATTTGGCAAAACTGACACCATCAAATAGGCCACGTGTGCGCTGTATTTTCTCAGCAGTCTGGTAGCGCGCCTTCTGATCTTGCTCGCCTTCTGACAGGCTGTACACGCTGTCATGATCACCAAACCAATCGAGGAAGTGGTAGGTGGCCAACGAGTTCATGTGTTTGTAAGGCGAGATCACTAAAAGATTACCAAT
>CALMFC010000003.1 GCA_937863415.1 uncultured bacterium
TATAGCCTGTGCTGATACCACCTTTAATTGTTAAGTCAGGTGTCGTATTCCAGACTAGATATGCGCGTGGGCTGAATTGTCCGCCGAAACCGCTGTGATCCTCAAAGCGTCCACCAAAGGTGAAATAAAGATTATCTCTTAATTGCCATTCATCTTCAGCATAGAGTGACCATGTATCTTGAGTAAATTCTTTTCCAATACCTGCGATATCATCGGCAATAGTCGTGTCTTTATACTCGGTACCAATAGTCAGTTTGTGATTTGCAATTGGTGCGACTAAGTGTGAATCTATAACTAAATCAGTATTTTCTAATTTACGCGGTTGTCCTGCCAATGCGGGAAATGCATCTGTTGGAATGGTGCGTCCTTTGGTTTCAGTCGTATTGTGGCTGATATAAGTTTTCCATAAACCGAAGTCATATTGTCCATCGTGACCTGCAGCAATTTGAACTCTATTAAATTCAAGCTCATCTTTATATCCAGCAATGCCACCACGTGAAATAAAGTTACCTAAACGTTGATCAGAGTTATCATATTTTTGTGTTGATGAAAAACCATCTACCCAAAAAGAGTTTTGATCATCCAGTTTAAAGTCTAATTTCGCGCCAACATCATAGTTATCTGCTTTGTTTGGACGAGGATCACGACCAGTAGATCCATCAACAATACGCTCTGAACGTTGACGGTCTAAATAACTACCACGTAGTTGTAAGCCTAAACGGTCGTTGATCAGTGGGCCATTGACCACAAAACTGGTTTTCCATGAATCGGCTTCGGCATTGTTTTCCATCACATTACCGCTGATAGTAACATTACCATTCCATTCATCTGACACTTTTTTGGTAATGATATTAATCACACCGCCCATTGCCTCTGAGCCGTAGCGCGTCGCCATAGGGCCACGAATTACTTCAATGCGTTCAATTGCGGCAAGTGGTGGCAAAAATCCATTTGATGTTTCACCAAAACCATTCGGGGTGACATCTGAAGATGTACTTTGACG
>CALMFC010000004.1 GCA_937863415.1 uncultured bacterium
TACGAGTTTGTTTTTTTATTCAGTTACTTACGTGCAAGCGTCAATGGTCCCTAGTCTCTGTTGATGTCGAGTTGGATTGACTATAGAGCGTCAACTATCTTGGCCGGTTCAGCGTCAATTACCTTGGCCGGTTGACGCGGATATTTCTACTTAATGTTCTGCATTGCCGCTTTTCGACGATAACTCTCTCCTTCGCAGTGAATTATGGTGGCGTGGTGCACTAAACGATCGATCGCCGCGATGGTCATCGTGGTGTCATCAAAGAGCTCATCCCAGTCTTCAAACGACTTATTCGATGTGATGATCAGGCTGTGACGCTCATAACGATGTGCGATCAGTTCGAACAACACGCTGGTCTCTTGCTCAGTTTTTCGAACATAGCCCACGTCATCAACGATCAGCAGGCTGTATTTATCGAGCTTGATTAATTCGTCTTGCAGTTTGAAGCTTTGTTTAGCCAGCTGAAGTTGCTGCACCAAGGCTAGCGCCGCAATAAACTTCACCCGATGCCCTTGCTCAACAAGACCGTAGCCAATGCTGCTGGCAATGTGCGTTTTACCAAGGCCGCTCGCACCAAATAGCAGTATGTTAGCGCCACGCTTGAGCCAATCAGCTTGGTTAATAAGACCATAGACTTGTGGTCGAGTTACACCCTCAACAGCATCAAAATCAAAGTTATTTAAACTTTTACCAGTGGGTAGTTTTGCGTCTTTTAATAAGCGCTGTAAGCGCTTATCTTCACGAGAGCTCAGTTCAATATGGCAAAGTTCAGACAGGTACTGCTGCGGACTCCACTGCTCTTTAACAGCCTTTTTTCCTAACATATCCCAGTTCTGCACCATGGTTGCTAAACGGAGCTGCTTAAGCATGAGAGGGATGGATGCTGTTTGATTATCCATGCAGGCCTCCTGGAATCATGCAACTGTAAGCATGCAAGGAATGCTGGGTAACTTTGAGCGTGGGAAGGATTGGGACGACAACTAAAAACCTTGATTCACAGTCACGGATGGTCGGTAATTGTCGCTGGTTAATACCGTCTAAAACATACTGTTCTAATTGACGCTCACGGCCGCTTTGCTTGGCTAAGTGCAATAACTTAACAATGTAAAAACAGGCTTCGTCAGCTGGCAAGGTTTCATCAACATGCTGCCAGATGGCCTTGTAATTATCGTTGGGAAGTAAGTCGTCACGTAACTGAGATTGCCTAAAAGCACGGGGCTTTTTCACCAGTGCGTCAATGACATGTTTGTAATTGACGCTGCGTGCACGGCTGTTTCTTGCGCTGTAAACACGCTCAAGTTCAAGCACCTGCTCATGACCTAAAAAGAGCGTTAAACGATTGTCGTAAACACGAACCAACAAGCGACTTTGAATCAACCGGGACGGCACGGTGTAGGTGACGCGCTTGATCACAATGGTGCTCGTGCGCGTCACTGTGACGTAGAGTTCAGAGTAATTGACGCTCGTATTTCGAGGCAACGGTTGTAATTGACGCTGCTCCAGTTTGTATTTGTCGCTCACGCGACGATTACGGCGCTCAACCAGCTCGCAAATAAACGTCTCGTACTCATCACGGGTTTTAAAGTCATAGGAGTTGCGTATTCTCAGGGCTTGTTCAAGCTGCGCTTTAAGGTGCCCGTGAGGGCTTTCAATTGCACCATTTTCATGGGCGATGCCTCGGTTATTACGCGTAGGCTTAAAGCCATAATGCTGTGCAAGTTCAGCGAAACGGTCAGTGAAATCGTCTTTGTTTGATTCGTTTTTATAAGCGGCACTCAAGCTATCCGTGCGCAGCTTTTGTGGAACGCCTTGAGCGGCTATAAAAGCGTTTTGCAGGCCATCAGAGAAAGCTGCAAAGCTTTCACCACCGTAAATAACTAGAGCAAAAGCCCAGCCGCTGGCTGGCATACGATAGTGAAAAAGCATGTGTTTTAGCGGTTCACCGGCAATAGTTACTGGCGATTTAATATGCGTAAAATCAGCAATACCCAGCTCGCCATAATGATGCGTCTGTAAAAACACCACATCTTTGGATGGGCCATACAAATGACGCCACTTGCCAATGCGCCGTTCAAGAGTGCGCCGTGAGCTTGCTGTGAAAAGCTCTGAATGGAACTCGCAGAGATGATCGAAGATGCCTACAGGCGTGATCTCATTGTCCCTTTGAAGCATTGGAACAACGATGCCTTCCCACACTTCAGCCAGCGGATCGGGCCGTGTACGCCAAGACCTTTCCTCTGTCCCAGGTTGTAATTCGTGCTTGTCGATGCGTCGAGCAGAGCGCTCGGATATGCCGGCTTTGGCCGCCGCCGCCGCTTGGTTTTCAGTCTGTCTAAACTTCATATATCTCTTGACCTGTTGATCGGTGATTTTATTACCCGACACAGCGAACCCTCCGTTCTGCTGCGTCGAACATTATCAGATCAACCGGCCAAGATAGTTGTCGCTAGACCGGCCAAGGTAATTGTCGCTTAATAGTAGCTTGAGTTCTATTTGGCTTCGTAGTGAACCAAGGTTCACTTTGTAGCGTTCAATGGTTGCTTGCTGCTGGCTCATATATAGCTCCTATATGTAGTGTGTTTTGCATCAGCAGTGACTGATGATACGGAGCTGTTTTGTATTTTTAGGGAGTAACCCGAAACCGGCCCAAACGGATTAAGTGGGTCAAAATTA
>CALMFC010000005.1 GCA_937863415.1 uncultured bacterium
CGCCGGGGCCCTTATTGGACCCGGCGTGAAGAAGGATATGTAAAAGTATGTAGACGTGGAGACGACAACAGTAGGACGTAACACGCTAGATATAGCGTCTATGAGTTACACAAAACGCTAATGCTAGCTTATTACTACGATATTAATAAAAATCATTTGATTATATATCATGGATGGTATATCATTGAATACATGAATCCAGAAGATTACAAAGCCAAAATCGGCACTCTCATCCAAGAAACCCGTCAATCGCGCGGACTAACCCAAACTCAACTTGCCAAATCATTAGGCACTAGCCAAAGTGCGATTAACCGTATCGAAAAAGGTGGTCAAAACATCAGTCTCGAAATGCTCGCTCGGATTAGCGAAGTCTTGTCCAGTGAACTGGTTATCTTGAACGAATCAGGCAAAATTAACTTTCGAATTAACGGCGGCAACAAACTCTCTGGTGAAATCGAAGTCAAAACCAGTAAAAACGCGGCCGTTGGGCTGCTGTGTGCAACATTACTAAACCGCGGCACTACTACACTTCGCCGCGTTGCACGTATCGAAGAGGTAAATCGAATTATCGAGGTCCTGCAGAGTATCGGGGTTAAAGTAAAATGGCTAAACGATAACAATGACCTCGAGATTACTCCGCCAGCTCGGTTAAAACTAGATAATATTGACGTCAACGCCGCCAAGCGTACTCGGTCAATTATTATGTTCCTTGGTCCCCTGCTTCACCAATACAAGACATTTAAGATTCCTTTTGCTGGTGGCTGTAACCTGGGAACGCGCACCGTTGAACCGCACATGGTAGGGCTGGCGCCATTCGGCCTAAGTGTCGAAGCCACTACTGATTATTATCAAGCTAGCGTCAATGCAAAACCAATCAATAGAACGATTCTGCTAACAGAACGAGGCGATACCGTGACAGAAAACGTCATTATGGCGGCGGCGCTTTATGATGGTACGACGACTATCCGAAACGCCAGCCCTAATTATATGGTTCAGGATGTTTGTTTTTATCTACAAAAGCTAGGTGTCAAAATTGACGGTATCGGCACTACCATTCTAACAATCCGCGGGGTTCGCAGCATTAATAAAAACGTCGAATACTTCCCTAGTGAAGACCCAATCGAGGCTATGAGCTTAATCGCAGCAGGACTCGTGACAGACTCAGAAATCACAATCAAACGCGTCCCGATTGAATTTACCGAAATCGAACTAGCCATCCTCGAAGAAATGGGCCTAGAATACGAACGAACCAACGAATATAAAGCCCGTAATAACGAAACACGCCTAGTTGACTTAGTAATCAAGCAATCAAAACTGCGTGCGCCCCAGGATAAACTTCACAGCATGCCATTCCCTGGTGTTAACATGGACAATCTACCATTCCTTGGATTGATTGCAACAGTCGCCAAGGGTCGCACACTAGTGCATGACTGGTCATACGAAAACAGGGCTATTTACTTTACCGAACTAAGCAAGCTGAACGCCAACATCGAACTAGTCGATCCGCACCGCGTATACATCACTGGTCCAACTAAATGGAAGCCAGCAGACATAATCGCCCCGCCAGCCCTTCGTCCATCAGTAGTTATTTTACTAGCAATGTTAGCCGCACCTGGCACATCAACCCTTAGAGATGTGTATTCAATTAACCGTGGTTACGAAGATTTTGCCAATCGCTTAAACGTTCTAGGCGCTAATATCGAAACGGTTCGCGAAATTTAGGCGTAAGGGTTGTAGCCTCTAGTTGGTGGTTCGCGGAAACTGCGTTTTGGAATACCAACACCTCTACCCGGTGCTGCCGTCCTACTGTTACCCCCTGGACGAGTCGAGTTTGGTCTAGCAACTCTAGGTCGAGTAGGATTATATGTACTACCTAGCGTCGAACGCTGATAGCCGCCGACTAATTTACGACTATTTTCTAATTTAATACGTTCCTCAAACGAAGTCGGGCTGACTGCGCCTAGTCGATCTCCGCTAGCAACTTTGGCAAAACCATGAGTGTGAAACGGAGTTGCGCCCGATTCTTCGTTTGTAACTATGTGTTTATTCATGTCCATGTTTTTGTTTATCCTGTTATAACGCTACTATACTAAATTTTGATTAAATCATCTACTACCTTAGGAGCGGCTTCAAGCCCCATCCCAAACAAAAAAGTCCCACTGGGACTTCTTTATTTGGGGCGAATGATGGGGCTTGGTCACGTTCCGCGACCCCGACACATCACGATAACGAGCATAGCTCGTTTCGGATGATGTCCTTGCGACCCGCCACCGGCGGGTCTCACCCACTACCTTAGGAGTGGATTCAAGCCCCATCCCAAACAAAAAAGTCCCACTGGGACTTCTTTATTTGGGGCGAATGATGGGGCTTGAACCCACTGCCTCCGGGACCACAACCCGGCGCTCTAACCAGATGAGCTACATCCGCCAAACCTGAGACATTATAGCATGCAACTGAGGTCAAGACAACGAACTAATGGGAGTGTTCGCTCGCTTCAGCATCGGCTTTGGTGGCATGAACCGTTCCATGTGGATGTTCTGGTGGTGCGTATATCGAATATAGCTTGAGTGCTTCGTTACCATCGTTCGTAAGATTGTGCCACATACCAGCTGGAACAAATACGACATCGTCGTGCGCTGCGCTCCAACTTTTCAAATCGTCTTTACTTGGCCCCATCTGCACCAAAGCGTGCCCAGACTCAATCCGCAGGAATTGATCGTGATCTTCGTGAACCTCTAGTCCGATATCGTGTCCCGGCTGAATCGCCATTAAAGTTGCCTGCAAATATCTGCCAGTCCACAGCGTCGTACGATAGTTATTATTAGCTAGTGTGTCGTGTTCAATGTTGGTCACAAATGGATTTGGACCTTGGTCAGTTATATCATTCATACTTTAATTGTAACACCTTTACTGATATAATTATCTGGCATGCGGGCGTCGTATAATGGCTAATATGCCTGCCTTCCAAGCAAGCGATGAGAGTTCGATTCTCTCCGCCCGCACCATTGTAGACTTAGAGACTCTTCGGAGTCTTTTTGTATCTGTTCAGGCTCGGTTCTAACCTTTTCTAGTGCTACTCGGAACTGTTTAGCGTTGTCAGCTATGGGTTGAAGCCACTCGATACGTGTTACTCGTCTTACTCTTATAGTGCCACAAAGTGTGTCGCTTTTCGTTGAGATATAGTTGGAGATTTCTGTTTCGAGTGATTATTATGCCTGCTTTATATTTAACACTACGGCTCGACTTGGCAATTTTTTGCTGCACTTTCTTATCCAAGACAGCAAACATCGCAAATGGTCGTGTATAAAACGTAATCATGTCTTTCGGAATTTCAACCAACTCATCACCCCTAAATGCCCCAGCAAGTGTCTTGTCGTAAGTAAAACCCTTGAGTTCTATCAACTCATCTAATGCAAGTTTGAAAAAATACTCCCAAAACATCGGGTGATAATTGAAACGAGTAGAATCACCGTAGAGGTCTCTCCATCTGATAGTGAAGTTATACCCGTAATCATTCTTATACTGTTTGGTGACTGCATTCCAGAACTTATCCATATCTTCGACTGGTACTGCGATACTGTCTATGTAGCTGGACAATTCATCTCTGAATCGCTGATGATCCACATTGTTGATTACATACTTTATTGATTTCCCGTCTTTTAGCGTGTTTACGCTGAAGTAGCCAGCTTGTTGGTATTCGTGTAACGCTGTCTCAAATTTTGCCGAGTCATCGTATGGGAAATAGTGGGACATAGCCTTCTGTGTAAGAGCTTCATCTTCCAGGTCTTGGGGAGCAAATAATAATCTACCAAATAGGTAAAGCTTCTCTTCTGGCCAACGATACTGTATATCCATCTTCATCTCTGCATATTTTCTAACAAACCCACTGATATCGCAAACTCAAACGGTTTAGTTATGGTATAATCATCTTGTCTAAATATCAAAACAAATCGGAACGCATTTTTGCGGTTCGCCATTGAAAATGGCACCGCGTAAGCATCTTGGCGAAAGCCGATTTGTGAATGGTAGTTAGACACCTCGCGGTGTCATTTCTAATTTACGGAGTTTTTTATGGCAATAATCACAGATTTGCAAAGTAAGGAATAATCATAGGTAAGGAGAACGGTCATGGCTGATCAAAATAACAACGATACGCATCACAAGAAAACCAGACCCCTAGACGATTCACAACACAGCGGCTGGGGAAGTATGGTTGGGCTGATTGTATTTGGCATATTATGGTGTGGTCTTGTATGGCTATTCTTAAACTGGCTTGGTCATTGGATGCTTGATAGCAATGTCGCATTATTTAGAGGGCTTGGCGTATTAGTCATGTTTGGTAGTATCTTTATAACCTACCTCATTTTTTACCAAGGTAGCATGATGGAGCCAAGAAAAGAGCTGGCTCGCCAACGAGCGAACGGTCAGGTGCCTTTACTATCCACGTTGCAGTCTACACTGGTATTCATACTATATATATTGTGGGTTCCAGCCATAATCTTCGCTATAGTTACTGGTGTAAACGCATACACATACATTCACAGCGATAACACAGACTCCAGCTATGTTTCGCCTGAGTCTCGATAATATGTAACGGTTCTGAAATTATGAGTAAAGAAAAGCCAATTAGAAAAAAGGCACTCACACATAGCAAGCTACGTAGCATTATTAAGTATAAATACGCACCACGAAAGATCGTACTTGTTATAATTGTAATTGTATTTTGTTTGAGCGCTGTAGTGTTAGCCATACACGCTATCTACAAACCTATCAATCAAGTTTCAACAGAAAAGTCTACCGCCGGCACAGATATTATTCCTGTTGTCACATCTCCACAACAAGACATACATGTACAGCAACCATCAACCGAGTCATCTACGCCTACATCTACCAGCTCCAACTCCACTACTCCGCCTACTGGGGAAGACTGTAAGACAGTTGTCACACCGCACCCAACAGTCTACGAAGATACTAACTCAATGCCGTCTGGTAAAACATCAGTTAAGATGACTGGATCCGATGGGATGTACATAACCTGTAAGAGTGGCGGCTCGTACTTAGTGTCTCAACCAACCACTGAAGTGCTCTGGCGTGGTACAGGTCCAACCGCCGAGGAGGAGGCTCAGCAGAATCAACAGGCATACGATCTGGCATACAGTACGTGTCGAAGTAAATATAACACTGCCTACGCCCAAGCTTATCAGCAACTGACATCGCAGGGCGTTCAAGGTTCGCAAGCAACGAGCGGAGCTACCACTGCTGGCAACCAAGCTTACAATAGTTGCATGAGTAGCTATGGCTATTAAAATACAGGCAGAGGGAATGGTGTCTTACAACATCGTGTACACTTAAACTAATGGACAAATACCCATATAAATATCTATCTCGATATAGATGGAGTCCTTCTTGCCAATGAGGACAATCTAGCTATTGGTGCGAGTGAGTTTATTAAGTATGCTGCCGACAACTTTAATGTCTATTGGCTTACCACCCACTGCATGGATGGTGACCCCGACCACGCTATCAACTACGTTCAGCGGGCAACCGACGAGAACTTGCGTCCATACTTACAAAAATTCAAGCCAGTTAGCTGGAGCACTGCAAAGACGGAGGCGATAGATTTCTCAAAGCCTTTCCTGTGGTTCGATGATGACTGCTACAGCGACGAACGCCTGGCTTTGAATGAGCATAATGCCTTTCGCTCTTGGATTGAGGTAGACTTGGCTAAGTACCCCGACCAACTAACTTACGAACTAAAACTACTAGAAGCACTTGCCAAGTAGTCGGGTTTTCGACTTTTTCAAATGCATTCTTAGGTGTTACTCTAACACCTTCTCGTAGTAAGCTTCTTTAGCTGGCGAGTCTATGATGGTTTTTGTGCTGGTCTTTGGGACGCTACTATATCGAGGAGCGTTCCATTGAGCTACACCACCATGATGCGAACACGCACCCCGACCGGTAGCACACGAGGGTGAATAAGTGCCATCATTACATAGCGTGCAGTATCCAACTACTTCTTTTTCGTAGGTTGTCACAGTCTCGGTGTGGCTTTTTTCTGGGACGGTGGGGTGATAGATATATGTAGAATAGCTAATGCCGTCAACGGTACAGTCAGACGTAACTGTTGTGCCGTCACAGACGGGCTTTTTCTTTGGTACTGGCTGTGTAATATTGCTAGAGTTAGTAGCTTTATTTGTAACCGAGCTTGAGGTCTCTGGGTTAGATTGTGAAGAAAATGCCACAATCAAAAGAGCTACTATTGAAATAATAACAACCACAGCTCGTTTCATAAGATACTTATAACATATTTATAGGATAAATGCTAGCAGTTCTCTTCTATATAAGCTGTTACGCCTTCATTGAATGAGTCCGAGTAACTATCCCAGTATTCGTCACCAGAGCTGTATTCATAACAGACATCGTTATCATAGCCCCATTCATATCCTGCTTCGTGACCAGAGCAATCGTCGCTACATTCGTAGCCGTAAAATTCTTCAGGCTCTTCGTAATAACTATCGTCCTCTACAGAAGATTCGTAGCTGTTGTTGTATTCATTTGTTGAAGAGTTGCTTGACCCACTCGAAGATAAGAATAGCCATCCAAAGAATATGATTATGCCAATAACCGCTAATGTACCACCATGCTCTTCTAGCCAATCCATACTGGCTTTAATATACCAGAAAATCGTTGAACCTCTTTATAGGACATTGTGTCAATCGCAGGCTAGGGCATATCTTATGCATATACAACCAAGTTCTGTTCTTCTTTGAGGTATCGACAATCTGTTTTTATAGATTATTGGGGGCATGGTCATAATGGGGTTAAAAGGGTCTCGAAACTACCGCCCCCCTGGGAACTATGTAGGATCAGCCCCTAGGTAGGGTTATAGCAGGGTATCGGTGGGCTTGATATTACCCCTGTTACGTAGTAGAATAATCCAGAAGTGCGGTTCTTACTTCGTTGAGAATCCCGCACCAATAAAAATACCGTACCCTGTGTACGATATTTTTATTGGTAGGAGCTGTGAATCTAACTCTCATCGTAAATTCGCTCCAGCGAATTGGATGAGAAGTTCGATAACAAGGAGCAGGACAGAAATGTTTACTTTTCTGAACGCGACGCAGTTATACAAAGTATTCTCTCCGCCCGCACCAGATATTATAAGAGACGTCAGAACTTCTGACGTCTTTTGTTTGATTATTATTGAAGTTGATTCTATAATCAATTCGAACAAGGAGTGTGTATGCCAAGAACCATAGAAATTAGCTATCTAGAGGACAACACTATCGAGCGTAAACTTGCTGAAAGCACCGCTAAGCGTATCGCTGAGTTGGGAGGTCTGAGCATTATTACTGCACTTTATTTTGATGAATATGGAGCTGACGGGCTTACTCCTAGGATTGAATTTCCTGACGGTACTGTCGTTGATGGAGTGCCCGGCGTACGGAAAGCGCTTGAGGAAGACTTACTTCCTGATTACGTAGCCTCAACCAATAGTTAGCGCAGTTCTGACTTCATCTAAAACGCTACACCAATAAAAATACCGTACCCTGTGTACGATATTTTTATTGGTAGGAGCTGTGAATCTAACTCTCATCGTAAATTCGCTCCAGCGAATTGGATGAGTAGTTCGATATCCCTCATTCTTCTCTCCGCCCGCACAGTCGAAAATGCTATCCCGGGACGGTTTTTTTAATTATGATATACTTGCCGCATGAATGAACAACAAGCACTAGATGTATTAAATAAATATTTTGCAGACTCAGGAGACACCTACTTGAGTAGTTCTACTTTAGATAATTGGGACATCGCGCACGGCGAAGAAAGAGACATCTTTTCATTTCTACCAGCTGGAGGAAAACGATCGAATAGAATTTATCTTGTAAAAAACGACAAGGCGTTTGCCTTTTCGCCAGCTGAAATGGATTTCACAGAAGCAATGGAGAAGCTTGAGTCGCTTTAAAGTAAGCGGTTACCTAAATCCATATCCCATTCAATTTGGTAACCATCGGCAACCAATCTTCATAATGATGGTTGCCGTTTTTATCTGGATTAATTTCTTTGAACGGTAACATATTTTTCATATCAGGAATTAGATCGACAAGCTCGGGAATATCAGTGAACCTTATCGGCTTTGCATCAAAATCGTCATTGTATGGGCCGTCGAACAATTTAATAACTCGTTTTGTAAATGGTTTCATCGGAGTAATGATCTCGTAATCAGTTTGTAGATAACTCGGTCGGCTCGAACCATATGACCTTGCCATCAATGTAACTGCGGGTTTAATCTCATCAAACGACATCACAATTCCAGATTCAACCCAATCTGAATTATCACCAGACCCACCTTCGCGCCACTTCTTGTAACTTAAAAAGTCTTTGTGTAAATCGTTAAACCCAAGACCGTTCGACCTAGAACGAACGTGTATATTATCTTCTTTGGGGTTTATTGTAAGTATGTACATATATTTCCACGTACCATCAAAATGCACAAACCTATCTGTATACCAATAAAATAGAGGACGCTCGGGGTCTGGTGGATGAAGAGTTTCGAATAATTGATTCGAGTGATGGATTAGTAACATCTTGGTCATAATGTAATCATTCTACTATATAGTCGCTCACCGCAATCAGCTTTGTTATAATAAACTCATGAATATCTCTAGTGGTACGGCGCATAAACTACCCTCAGACCTCAAGAAGGCACTGATTGCAGACAAATCAGCCTTATCAGCATGGCAAAGCCTAACACCTCTGGCACGAAACGAATGGATTTGTTGGACGGTGACAGTTAAACAACAAAAAACTAGAGACGAACACGTTAAGCGCGTAATATCTGAACTAAACCAAAGTATGCGACGGCCATGTTGCTGGATTGGATGTATCCATCGAACCGACAAGGCAATCAGTCCGTCGGTCCAAGGCATACTAGATAAACGACCTAAATAATTTACGCAGATAAATCGTGGTGGTATTATAAATTTATGAATTTTATGCGCAATCGTTGGTATCAAGTTGGATTAGCACTAGCGGTTATATTGACTGTCGTTCTTGTTTATCAACAGGATTCAATTTCTAGCTTTAGGCTACTGCTGACAATCAGTTTTATTTCCCTGCTCTTACATCAAGTTGAAGAATATTGGCTGCCAGGATACTTCCCTAGAATGATTAATACTGTAATGTTCAAAAGTAAAACCCCTGACCGCTATCCTTTAAATACAAATACGGCGTTAATTATCAACTTAGTGATAGGGTGGCTACTCTACATCCTGGCAATAATATTTGCCGAAAGTGCAATCTGGTTGGCGATAATAACGATTACAATTTCAGCTGGTAATTTCTTGGCGCACACTTTCCTATTCAATATCAAAGGCAAGACCTTTTATAATCCGGGTATGGCTACATCCATCCTGTTATTTCTACCTATTACTGTCTACTTTTTCAAATTCCTAAGTAACCATGATTTACTGCAACCAACTACGCTTATTATCGGACTGATTTTAGGGATCATAGTTAATTACTTCGGCATCCTACGGTTAATCCCAGCCCTGTCTAAAAAGGATACTTCATTCGTGTTCAAGCCATTTCGATAAACCCGCAACACGCCTAAGCTTTCTTTATATGGACAGCGGAAGTATATTGAGATAAATGGCCGAATACGCAAACACCCTCCTAGTTGGAAGAGCAATTATCACCGACAAAGATCATATTCTATTGTTTAAGCGATCACAAGACGACACTCACAATAGTGGCTTATGGGAATTTCCTGGTGGCAAAATTGATGTCGGCGAAGGGTTAAATGATGGACTAACAAGAGAAGTTTTCGAAGAAACAGGGCTAATTATCGAAACTAACTCAACTCTATGTCATGTTGATAGTGAAATCATAGAGTCGGGTAAATATAAGGGACGACTTTATGCTGCCTTATTCTTCGTCGCACAAAGACTTGGGGGCGAAATAAGGATTAGCGGCGAACATGATGATTTCAATTGGTTAAAACCTCAATACGCCTTAAACCAAAATCTAACACCTGAGAGTAGGCGTGCGCTCATATCACTAAGTGGTGCCGATTTAATCTAATACCAACTAAGTCACCTGTGGCCACCTCCCTGCTATACTAAACCTCATGGACCGATACGACTATTTCTTATTTGACTGGGATGGGTGTCTAGCCAAAACGCTCGATGCCTGGCTAGATGCCTATAAAACTGCCTTCAAAAATCATAATCTAGAACCGTCCGATTTAGAGATTGCATATCATTTAGGTGATTGGGAAATAGGAAAATACTTTGATATTGTAGATTATGTAAAATTTAACGAATCCGCAGTCAAACTAGCCATCGAAAAACTAAAGTCAGTCGAATTATACGACGGGGCGGCTGAATTGATCACGAATCTCAAAAAGTCCAAGAAACTCGCGCTTGTTTCTAGTGGATCAAGAGAAATAATCGAAAATGGTCTAAAACATAACGACATCGAGGAAATTTTTGACTTTATTATTACAGGCGAAGATGTAACAAACCATAAACCTCATCCCGAATCTCTAGAACTGGCCTTATCTGCAATTAACGGCACCAAAAAACGCGCAATTATGATTGGCGACTCGAACAAAGATATTGGTGCAGCAACTAACTTTGGGATAGATTCTGTCCTGGTATACCCAGATTCTCACAAATTATTCTACGACCTACGGGATCTACAAAAACTGAAACCAACCTACACAATTAGTAAATTCAGCGACCTCGCCATCACTTTAGGCTAGATGTATTATATAATTAAAATGAGTATTTCTGTAAGCTATCTTCTAATAGCCAAATGCTATATTCTATACGTATGCCCCGGTAGCTCAGTGGATAGAGCAGAGGACTTCTAAGCCTAAGGTCGTTGGTTCGATCCCAACCCGGGGTACCAAAATAAATTGACTGGTGTTTACATCAGTCAATTTATTTTTATTGCCGAGTTGGGTCGAAATGGCGACTTTTTGCTACGCAAAAAATGTCGTTGGTGAGAACTGCCACTACGGCAGTTCGCAAGGCCGGAAGCCGGATGACGAACGTCACCGACTGAGGCGGGGTCGAGAAAAATTAGGAACTAATTTTATCGTGACCGATCCCAACCCGGGGTACCAAAATAAAATAACTGACACACCCGTCAGTTATTTTGTTTTGACCCTGAGCTGGATCGAAACGACGACTTTTTGCTACGCAATAAAACTATTATGCTTGCGCAAGAATATAACAGAAAGTACCATACTAACAATATGTCCGAGAAAATGATAAAGATTGAAAAATTTGAAACGGATCTATCGATAAAACCAAGCTTTGAGGCTCATGAATATTCTCTCCTCGATGTTACAATCGAAGACCTAGCTAGTGGTATAGGTAGGTTCGCAATTTTTAAATCTCTGATAGAACATCAAAAATCCGAAGATTTGGTCATAGAAAACCAGGTTTGGGCTGGAATAAATGGCATTAGCCTAATAAAAAATAGGACACTTTTTAGCCAATTAAATTCAGCTGCGAACCCATCTCGTCTTAACAGGCACTTTAACGCCACCGGAATTGCACACTGGAGAGATGTTATTGGCGAGGCAAAGTATTCGCCCTTTACGTACATCTATAAAGGTTATTTGCCAGAAAAATATCCAACGATTGTTGGGTTTGATCTTACGAAAATAAGCGCGGCACACCCCGGAGATTCGGAAAATATTGATTGGGCACCAATTGAAGGCGAAACAACCGAAAGCGCTCTCAGCTCTATTTATTACTTTTCTAGTCTATTTCCTAAATCAACAGATAAATAACCGTCTATACAAAAATTACCAACCTATCCTGTTTAATTTATTAAATAAAGTGGCTCATGTGTTGTGAAACACAGTGTTTTGTTGTATAAATAAACTACTGAACTCACACAACAAAGAAGGTGGTGATTCATGTGGCGCCTATCCAGACGAAGCCGCGACAAAAAACAGTTCGGCAATCCAAGATAACCAAAGCGAATTCATGTGATGGCCTGGACCAGTTAACTGAGAAGGTAGCAAAGCTCCAGGCAAGAAAGCTCAGTAAACTTCACAGAAAAAAGATGGTAGCGTTTCCTTGCAACTTTTGCCCGAAAGGCGAAGAGCGCATCCAGATTTGGCACGTCAGACGACAGCCTAAACGCTTCCTAGTCTTTCTTACCCCACGGTAAATCGTGTCGAGCAGAAAGCTCCGCGTTTATAACGTGGGGCTTCTGCTATCTGTTATGATTGATGCATGGACCTATACTTAGTACGACACGGCGAGACACAAGAAAATACAGACGGGATAGTTCAGGGTTGGATGGATACCAAGCTGAACGCCAACGGAAAAGTACAGGCGCTGGCGGCCGCAGAATCTTTTAACAAACCAATCGATGCGATCTTTTCCTCGGACCTCCAAAGAAGCACGCATACCGCAAATGCATTTCGTAAAAAATACCCAGACATCCCCTACTTTGAGGATGCACGACTTCGTGAAAGAAACTTCGGCGACGCTCAAGGCACGCAAAGTAATAAACATGGCTGGGAGGTCTTTTGGGCATCCAAAGACAGTGTCTCGATTCCTAATGCCGAAACCTTGAACGATTTTACTGCGCGGGTAAACGAGTTCATTGAATCGCTCAAGAATCTTCAATATAAAAAGATTTTAATAGTTACACATGGCGGAACTATCAACCGGGTTCACGACATCATTAATAAAAACCACGAATTTCATGCATACGGTAATGCAAGTATTACTCATATGCGTATTACTATCTGATATAGTTGACCTATGATTAAGGCGATAATATTTGATTTTTTCGGCGTGATTAGAACAGACTCTTATAAAACCTGGCTAAATATCAACCACATCCCACGTACCGGTGAATATTCTGAAATATCTAAACAATCTGATTTAGGCCAAATAAACAGCAGTCAGTTTCTCGAAAAGCTCAGTAAACTACGCAAGCGTACAGTCACCGCTACTGAGATGCATTCTGGCACCAGAATTGACCCAGAAGTAATAGCAATAATTAGTGAACTAAAAAATAACTACACTATTGCGATGCTATCTAATTCACCTGCCGATTTAATAAACGGGATTATCGACGACAACGACCTGCGTCAATATTTTGATGAAATCATTGTTTCAGGTGAAATAGGCATGGTCAAACCAAATCCAGACATATTTGAATACACATTAAATAAATTGTCAGTGAGTCCCGACGAAGTGATTTTTATCGACGACTCGCCTGCTAATACCGATGCCGCCGAAAAGCTAGGCATTAAATCAATTCAATTCACGTCAGCTGAACAACTAAAACGCGAACTAAACAAGATTCAAATAAAAGTCTAGCTGTCTCTTGTCTCGACCGCTTCACCACCAATTTCATCGGCTTTGAATTTGCTATCAACGATAGCCTGAACCTGTTCTAAACTAATCTCGATTACACTACCTGGATCCACCTGGCCAGATAGCATTTGTTTTGCGACAGTGTTTTCAACTGCTCGTTGAACAACTCGTCGCATTGGTCTGGCGCCTAGTCGTGGATCATATCCTGCATAAACTAGGTATTCTTTGGCGTCTTGGGCGACATTAACGCTCACCTTTTGTAGCGACAGTGTTTTATTAACGCCAACTAATATCAAATCTACTACCTGCAACAATTCGGCATGGTTCAGTGGCCTAAACATTACGATGTCATCAAACCGATTCAAAAATTCTGACTTAAATTGACCGCTGTCAATCAGTTCATCAACAAATTGTTTTTCAAACTGTTCGATATCGTATCCTCGGTCAATATACTCACGAATCCGGTCGGCCCCGGCGTTACTGGTGCCGATAATAATCGCATCGCGAAAACTGACTTCACGGTTCCTAACGTCTCGCAAGACTCCTTCATCTAGTAACTGTAACAAAGTTGTCAAAACGTTTGGGTGAGCTTTTTCAATTTCATCCAGTAAAATAACACTAAACGGTTGCTTCATAACCTGGGCAGTCAAGCTATTGGCATCATCCGCTCCATCCGCAATCAAGCGCATGACGTCATCGTTGCTCACGAATTCATTCATATCTAAACGGATAATTTTATTTTCACCACCGAAATATATTTCAGCTAATGCCTTAGCGAGTTCGGTCTTGCCGACGCCCGTAGGACCTAAAAACAAAAATGTGCCGATTGGTCGGTCTTGGTTGCGTACCCCCGCCCTGGCGCGCCGTAGTGCATCACTAACTACACCTACGGCCCGAGTTTGATTAATCATACGTTCATGAATCAGATTTTCTAAGTTAAGTAACTTTTCGCGTTCATCATCCCCAGTTGCTACACCTACTTTGACGTCAGTTGTTTTCTCGATTGCCTGCCTGACCGACTCTGCTGTTACTAAACCGTCTTCGGAATAATCAGCCGCGGTTTCTAGTAACCTAAGTGCCCGGCCCGGCATAGCTAGTTCATAAACATATCGTTCACTCAGACGATAAGCTTCTTCTAGCGCTTGGTACATATACGTCACTTGGTGGCTAAGTTCGATATAAATCGATTGTTCTTGCATAACTTTGATAGTTTCAGGTTTAGTAGCCGGTGCAATATTAATCCGATTAAAAACATTTGACATAGCTGGGTTACGCTGGCTAATTTGAAGAAAGCGCTGTTCATCCATGGTCAAGACCATACGCAGACGCCCTGCCTCCAAGATAGGTAAAAGTAAGTTCGATATATCAACCGACCCCACTCCTTCTTCGAAAAATAACTGTGCGTTATCTAGACAAATAATGATGTTTTTGGCAGTAAACGCTTCGCTCAGAATGCGCATCAATAAATCCTCTACTTCACCCCGTCCAGGCGCAGCCGGAATTAAGGCTGATGCGTCTAACATAAAGACTTGTCTAAACCGTAAATTATCAGGCACATCTGCATTAGCGTCCATCAGTTTCTTGGCGAAAGCATGAATAATTTGAGTTTTACCAACACCCGGTGTGCCAACTAGTACTGCATTTTGTCGTCCACCCTTACTAAATGTTGCAATCAACTTCCCCAAAGATTCATCGTGAGCCACCAGCTGCACCGACGAGCCCTTACCGATTTGTTGACTGATATTTTGCCCGAACCGACTAAGTAGCGGTGTCCATCCAAACGACCAGTCACGTGCGATTCCACCCGTTCTAGTTGGTGTTCGGCTTGCTTCAATAAGTTTGCGCAGATGGTTATACCAATACACACCAGCTAGCAAATCTTGACTATCTAGTTGCAGACGATTTATTAAACTTTCGTACCCAGGAATACTCTGTATCAAGGCCACGATCAGTACGGCAGCAGATATATTATGGCTGTTTGTTTGTTTTCTTATTTCCCACGCTTTGTCCCAAACGGCTTGCATATCTGCACTATCTTTTGATAAGAGTTCTTGCAAAAATCGAGCGCTAAGCCCAAACCTAGCCCCGAAAAACTGACCGCCAGGTATCTGACCAACAATCATAGCAACGTCAAACGGAGATGGATTCCTGGGTAATCTACCTAAAATCTCGCCAGACAACATATCGTCAATCGTTTTGGGCTTTTCGGTCACTGCCAAATGGTATAGTTCGCCTTTGTACCATTCGTAAATCATAGCCGGAACTGCCGCCAGCCCCAATAACGCCCAACCGACTGGCATCTCGATAATTATTAGCGCAATACCGGCAATTATTAGTAAAGCCACAGCGGGCGTAAGTAGGTTTAGCCAAACTCGACCAATAGCCACCCCAATTCGAGCTTTGTCAGCCCGATAACTTCGATAATTAAAGTTTAGCTCTGCCATGTTGGCACCCATCCAATCGCCATCGCAATCAAACCAACTATTGGGAATAATGGAATTAGTGGCCAGAACAACATAATAATTAGCCCAAACAAACTTTGAATCGACAAAACAATCACACCGGCAATAATCATACACGTCCTTGCGATCGCACCAACTACCCGAGAAACAGTCCGATCAGCAAACGCACGCATCTGATCGGCCACCGACCCACTGATTCTACCTGCTGATATTTGTCTAAACGGAGCAAACAGCGTTTTAAACATTAATCCAATCGAAAAGAAATCGGCGGTCGCCTTCAGACGGTTCACTATCATCTGTAAACGGCTGGTCCATCCGCCTCCATACCACCAACCCAATATTCCCACCAAAAACATACTGTAATTATAGCATTGACGAGACGAAAGAAGCGAAAACTCGTTTTCAGTTCTGAGGCGACTCAATGCTTCAAAGATCCTATCTTTATAGCATTGGCGAGACGAAAGAAGCCAATAGAATGTTATACTATTCATATGTCAAAACCTCTTGTTACGATTTTGGGTAAAGCCGTCCGCAAGGCTGCTCAGATGCGCGGAGGCGGCTCTGCCCTACCAGGTCTATTCGTGGAGCGAATCGACCCTAGCTTCATCAAACGCACGCTCTCTAGCCTACCTCATGGCGTAGTAGTTATTAGCGGCACCAACGGCAAGACAACAACCACAAAAATGGTTGTTGAATTACTTGAAAGCCAAGGCCTCAAAGTTTTTACTAACCGAACTGGAAGTAATTTTACTCGAGGTGTTGCAGCTGCTTTACTAGGTGAAATTAACATAAAGGGTCATCTAGATGCCGACATTGCCGTTTTAGAACTGGACGAAGCTCACGCTACAAACTTTGTCCGAGTGATACCGCCAAAGTACAGTTTGCTACTTAATGTTATGCGCGATCAACTGGATAGATTTGGCGAAATCGACCACACAACCAGGCTGTTGCGTATCGTTGCAGAGGCTACAACTAATTCTGTCGTGTTGAACCGTGATGATGCCAGAGTTGCCAGTATTGCCGACTTTATAACTGACGCCAAGATATCTTATTTTGGTCTAGACCAATCGCTTTATTCAATGTTCCCCGAGGACGATGGCTTGCACGGCAGTAATGTAAAACTGGCTAGTAAAATCAAAGCAGACGTCGTATTGGTGAAAATATCTAACCAAAACGCTACGTTTAATATTGATGGACAAAATATCGAAACTATTCTAAAACTTACTGGAATTTATAATGTTTATAACGTGGCCGCAGCCCTCGCCTTAGTGCGACAAATTGTGCCCGATAGCTTAAATCAGGCGGCGCTACTAAAAGCGCTTTCAAACGTAACGCCCGCATTTGGACGAGGCGAAACATTAATCGTAGACGGGAAACCGCTAGAATTAGTACTTGTCAAAAACCCGTCTGGATTTCGACTTGGGCTAAAATCATTTAAACCAAATGGTTTTGCAACCATGATCGCCATCAACGACAACTATGCCGATGGTCGTGATATGTCATGGCTGTGGGATGTAGATTTTGACAGCCTTAAAGACACAGGCGTCGTTCAACTATCAGGTATAAGAGCATTTGACATGGCCCTGCGCCTGCAATACGACGAAGTCCCAATCAAAAATGTAGTCCAACCTAGACTGTCTAAAGCTCTAAAGTCTTTCTTGAAGGCAAGTACTAATCAGCCAAAACGAATTTATTGCACTTACACCGCTATGCTTTCTCTTCGTAAAGAGCTATCAAAAATGACTAATGTCGAGGTAATTAAATGAGTCAAAAATTAATTACAATCTTGCAACTATACCCGCGCGACATGAACATTTACGGCGACCATGGAAACATGTTGGTCTTAAAAAAGCGTCTCGAATGGTCGGGTTATGATGTTAAAGTAATCGAATATAACCAAGGTGACGAATTTCCAAAAGACATCGATTTAATAGTAGGTGGCGGTGGCCAGGACAGCGGACAAACCAAGATTCAAGCTGATTTAATCAAAATCGGACCAAAACTACGTAAACTGGCCGATGCCAAAATGCCAATGCTAATGGTGTGTGGACTGTATCAACTGTTCGGTAAGTTCTTTCAAACAATCAATAATGAAACAATTGAAGGAATCGGACTATTTGATATTGAAACATACGGTAAGTCCGAGCGTTTAATTGGCAATATCTTAATCGAAAGTGACAAATTTGGTTACATAATTGGATACGAAAATCATAGTGGTCAAACCTTCCTTGGACAAAGCGTCAAGCCACTAGGTGTGGTTCGAATGGGCGCTGGTAACAACACGACCGATGCACATGAAGGTGCGATGTATAAAAACGTAATAGGTAGTTATCTGCACGGCTCGCTTTTACCAAAAAACCCTAATATCGCTGACTACTTAATTGAACAGGCCGTTATCAATAAATACGGTGAGTTCGAACCGCAAATAATCGATGACCGATTTGCAGACTCTGCCAGAAAAGTTGCGACTAGACGTCCACGTTAAGATTTTTGTAGTAATTTTAAATCAGAAATAACTTTTTCACCATGCCCCATTGGTGTAACTCTGCCATACTCTTTTACTACCTGGCCATTAGGGTCAATAATAAACGTTTTACGCAACGTACCCTCCATGCCAAATTGTTTCTTGCCCCAAGCACCGTAACTATCCATGACAGCATGGTCATTGTCGGTTAGGAGTGTGAAGTTAAGTGAGTGATGGGCTTTGAACTTCTCGTGACTAGAGGCATCGTCCTTACTGACACCAACAATCTCAGCTCCGAGTGCAGCCAAGTCATCGCGTGCATCGCGCATACTGCACGCTTCAACTGTACAACCAGCAGTTTCATCTTTAGGATAAAAGTACAATACGACCCACTTACCACTATAGTCGGCTAAACTATGCATCGTACCTGTGTCATCTGGTAAATTGAAATTCGGCGCTTTGTATGGAACATTCTTCATATAACCATAGTATACTAGCCTTTAGGAAAATGACCCAACTTAGACAATCACTTAAAAGTTTTTGGCAGAGTATCTCTAGCTTACCTACGCGTTGGTATCTTGTCGGTATTTTAGCTATTGCAACTATCGCACGGCTAATTAGTCTGACGAAAGCCAGTATATGGCACGACGAAGGCTTTACGATGATGTTAATGAGACATGACGTAGCTGATATTATCGCCCGAACAGCACGTGATGTTCATCCACCACTTTATTACATCGTTACCCACTGGTGGAGCATATTATTTAGTGATAGTGAATTTGCTATTCGCGGACTAAGCTTGCTCTTCGGCCTGGGAATAGTCATTCTGACCTATTTTATAGTTAAGCGATTAAAGTTTAGCGAAAGCACAGCAAGACTATCGACACTGCTGGTAGCAATTGGGCCATTCTTAGTGAGATACAGCCAGGAAGCTCGTATGTACAGTATGGCTGCCTTATTAGTCTGCGCGGCGACTTTAGTCATGCTTATCGCGCTCGATATCAGTAAAAAACAATCCATGCGCAGGCAATTGTTATGGTGGTTAGCATATGGCGCACTGATGGCTGCGGGCCTTTACACGCACTACTATGTCGTCTTTATTATTCCTGTTCATATCGGCTATGCAATCTTTAGATTTGGTGGCATTTCAAAACTAGTAAAAAGTAAAAGTTGGTGGAGCGGTAACCTGCTGGCAACGTTATTATTTATCCCCTGGATTCCGAGTTTGATATCACAATTCACACGCGTTCAATCAGGATTTTGGATTCCACCAGCTGACGCTGAGACAATTCCAACTACCCTAATGCAATTCTCTATTTTTAACGGCAATATCGTACCGTCCAGTGTCGAAATGCTATTGATGCTCGCGTTTGCGTGTATTTTGACAGCCGTTATTGTTAGGATGAAAAAACGCTCTAACTTAGTATTTTTGACCGCTTGGGCTTTTTTGCCACTGCTACTTGTTTTACTCATCAGCCTGAAGCAACCAGTTTATTATGATCGCTACTTCGTCTATGCGTCCGTCGCATTCTATATCATTTTGGCCGTACTCATTATGCATAAAAATATTCGTACGTGGATGAAAGGCATACTCATTGCGTTAGTTTGTCTGGTGTCAATTATTGGAATCTACAACGTATATACGCAAGCTAACCACGCAATGCGCGACGTCGGCAGTTACGTCAGCGCTAACTATCAACCTGGCGATGTTTTAGTATCAGCCGAACTTTATACTTACTTTGATTTTAGCTATTACAACAAAACCAACCAACCTGTAAAATTACTGTCAGCCGAACCCCTGAGTGGCTATGGCGAAACTAGTCTGCTTTATGATAACCAACGTAACATCGTAGTGAACAGCCTCAGCGACATTCAGCCGTCATCTAGTCAAAAACGTATTTGGGTTATAGGCAAAACTGGCGAGCACGATTACTTTAGCAAAGACATTCCAACTAGCTGGGAATTACTAGATCAAAAGCAAGCTGGTGATTCAGCCGTTCGACTTTACTCGTTATAGTTATCTAGGGATGACTTTCATCAGAACTTTGTAATGTATACACAATCTGATAGCCAAAATTATTGATGCCACGACTATAAAGTTCCACCATAGCTCGCCACCAGTCAAATACAAATGGACAAAGAATATTGCGATGGCATGCAAGGTATAAACATACAGCGAATTCATACCAAACGGAATAATCAACCAGCCGATAGTTTTAACGATTGGTTTCTCGAACTTTTTGAAAATATAAAATCCAGCCCAGAACCAAATGAGCGCCAGCAAAATACGGGTTAACGGCAAGCGCTCCTTGTCAAAGAAATTAACGCACAAGTCATGTTGCAATTGAGGATTAACGCCAATCGCGTCAAAATTGAATCCCATAATCGATAGCATAATTAGTACGTTAATAACAAATGTGACTCCAGCTATGCTCAACAAACTAATCGTTGCAAAGCGCTTAATTGGTTGCTTAAGGTCGTTCCAGATTTTTACAATCTTGGGCCAGTAAAATCCAATCATCGCGCCACCAAAGAACAATACTTGCCACGACAAAGGTTGCAGATACTCTTGAGTTTCAAACGCAACCGCTGGATCGTTTGGAAACAGCAACCACACCAAGAAACTCATCGCCAACACGATATACCACTTGCCTTTTCGAAGCAGCCAGAACACCAGTGGGCTAATAAATAGGAATATGGCATATAAGCGCAAATAATCAGCCCAGCCATAATAATACTGGAACGAGAATGTCTGCCATAAAACTGTAAAGATATTGGTATCTGGCGATATAATACCAGGCTTGAGCCCAGGATTATTCATATAGAAGATCCAACCGATAAATGTAAACAACAGTATCATCACGACCGCGGTCACATACAGTTGGAAACCACGCTTCAGCAACAGTTTGGTTACTTTACGCATGGGCTCATTAATTAATTTTCGGCCGCGCACAATTCCCAGTACAATACCTGATATTAAAAAGAAGCCCTCGGCCGCCGTTACGAACAGTCCACCGCGAGCTGACCACCAATCGAGTCCGTTTGGAAAGAAATTGAGGTGGTCGATAATAATCGCCACCAGAAAATACCCTCGCATTAAATCAAAGGTTAGGATACGTGATGACGGTTTCTTAATCTCACTCAATTTGTCTATTATACCAAGATTTCTCTGTTAAGGTCTGCACGCATTGCCCTAATTGCACGTAACCACTGGAAAAAGCGTTGCCACTAAGGTATAATTCCTCAGGTAATACACCGTATCGGGGTGTGGCGCAGTTGATAGTGAGAACTGCCAGTGGCAGTTCGCAAGGCGACGTTACAAATGAACTGTGTTCATTTGACTAACTCGCGTTGGCCAGAGGAACGTGACCGCTCGGTTTGGTCGAGCGCAAAACACTTTTGACAAGTACATTAATAGTTTATACTTACCGTATATTTCGGGGTGTGGCGCAGTTGATAGCGCGCTCGGTTTGGGACCGAGAGGTCGAAGGTTTGAGTCCTTTCACCCCGACCAAGAAAAGATCTGTCCTTCTGGGCAGATTTTTTCTTGTTTGTGGTAATGCCTCAACCTTCGACCTCAGAAGTCGAAGGTGAGAACTGCCAGTGGCAGTTCGCAAGGCGATGTCACTGATGAACTATGTTCATCCAGCCTGACTCGCGGGGTCGCCGGAGGTGACTGAGTCCTTTCACCCCGACCAAATAAATAAGACCGTCCTTGGACAGTCTTTTTTATTTGGAACCGTAGCAAAGATTCAAACCTTCGACCCAAATTTTGTATACAAAATTTGTAGGTCAAGGTTTGGCTAAGTGAGCGAAGCAAAAGAAAGCGCGTCAGCATTTTCTTTTGCGAGCAAGCGGAGGAGGCTTTAGCCGATCCTTTCACTAGCCGTGAACTCGCGGGGTCGCCGGAGGTGACTGAGTCCTTTTCGCCCTTACCTGCTAAACTATCCTTATGAGATTCACTTCGCTCAACCTCCAAGGATTTGATAACTGGAACACCCGCCGCCCGAACATAATAAAATTCATAAGCGACACCAATCCCGATCTAGTCTTCTTTCAAGAGACGGTTTATTTGCCCGAACTATCAACGCGCAGCAACGCATCTGATCTAAATCAAGATCTGGGTTTTCCTTACGAACACGTTTCAATTACTCGTTTACAAGTAGGTTTAGAGTACCCAATTTACCGCGAAGGCCTAGCGGTAATTAGCAAATTTCCTGTTAGTAAAACTGAAACAATCGTTCTAAAAAAAGCCGACGGCGATAACCATAATAGGATCATTCAATTAATTGACGTAACGATAGATAATAAAATAATTAAACTAGCTAATGTTCACTTCTCTATTACGGACATAATCGACTTTGCAACTGCTCACCTCGCCGAAACTCTTGAAATTCTAAATGCACGAAATGAAGAGCGAATTATAATTGGCGATTTTAACCTTAGTTCACTAGATAAATCATCAGATATTTGGGAAGCTAAGTACAGTGCTACAAATGATAGAGGCATAATCACATATCCCAGTATGAATAAATGTACAGATTACGCATTAGTACCGAAAACGTACAAAATATCTAATATTCATACGTCTGGCGATGAGCTATCTGACCACCGAGCAGTTACGGTCGATATTATTTAGCAAACTCAATTGCCCTAGTCTCGCGAATAACGTTCACTTTAATCGTACCTGGATATTGCATGGTGCTTTCAATCTTGGTGGCAATGTCGCGAGCTAATTTAATCGCACTCAAATCATCAATCGTTTTCGGGCTAACGATAATTCTAACTTCACGACCGGCGCTTATTGCGTACGCCTTTTCAATACCATTAAAGCTTAGTGCAATGTTTTCTAAGTCACGCATACGTTCGACAAAGTTCTCGGCACTAATGTTTCGTGCACCTGGTCTAGCGGCTGACAAGGCATCACATACCCTGACAACCAATGCTTCTACCGTTGTAGCTTCTACATCATCGTGATGTGCTTCAATTGCGTGTACAATTTCGTCACTCATGCCATACTTACGCGCCAACTCTGCTCCGATATGGTGGTGTTTACCCTCCATCTTGTGCGTGACTGCCTTGCCTACATCATGTAGTAACGTAGCGGTTTTGGTAATGCGCACGTCAGCACCAATCTCTTCGGCAATTAATCCAGACAGGTGTGCCATCTCGGTGCTATGCATCAATACGTTTTGACCATAGCTTGTTCGGAATTTTAATTCACCAAGCAGTCGGATCATTTCCTTGGGAATACCAACCACGCCAACTTCGCGTGCGGCATCCTCGCCTGCTCGATTGATTTCTTTATCTAACTCTTTTTCAGCCTTCTCAACTACTTCTTCGATACGTCCCGGGTGAATGCGTCCGTCTTTCATTAACATCTCGAGTGTCATCCTGGCGACTTGCCTACGAATAGGATCAAACGAACTAAGGATGATCATACCCGGCGTATCATCAACCAAAATATCGACACCCGTGGCGCGCTGCAGGGCCTGGATATTACGACCTTCTTTGCCGATAATTCGCCCCTTCATCTCTTCATCAGCCAGTTTAATTGCCGTGACCGTACGTTCGGCCGTAACCTCTGACGACATGCGTTCCATTGCCGTAACTAGAATTGTTTGAGCTGTTTCTTCGGCTGTTTCTTTGGCGTCATTTTGCAGTTTGTTAACTAGGCCCAACATGTCTTGTTTGATGTCGCGTTCCGTCATTTGCATTAACTTATCAGCTGCATCGGCCTTAGTTAGTTTCGCAATCTTTTCTAGTTTTTCTTGCTGCTTGCTGCGAATTTCACGAATTTCATCTTTGAGCGATTCGACTTCAACTTCTGACTCACGTAATTTTTCGTTGCGTTTATCGATTTCATCCAATTTTCGATCTAAATTAGTCTCGCGATCAGCTAGGCGTGATTCAGTTTTTTGCCATTCTTTGCGACGATTTGACTCTTCTTTTTTAGCTTCGTCAACCAGTGCTAAGGCTTCGTCTTTGGCTTTCAGTACTATCTCGCTGGCTTTAGTTTTTGCATTTGCTACTTCTTTGTCCAGCTTACTTTTGCTAACTGCATGACGTTGACGAACATAAACTGTTGTTCCGCCTACACCAATAAAAGCCCCAACGATAGCGGCTATAATACCCTCTAACATATTTGTTCCTCCCTCGCACTGGCCCCTGAAATCTATACAGAGTTACGCAGAAATTCTTTGTATCAAAAGCTCGTAAGGCCCCTGCGGTGTTTTCAAAATTATTTAAGAGTCCGAATGGACTACTTATATAGTAGCCCTTTTGTTGCCATACGTGCAAGCTATTTCTTAGGACTTGTGATGCGAGCACCGGCTCCATAAAAAGGCAGGACGATTTTATCATCCTGGCCAGCCCGTAACTTGGCCAAAACTTCCTCTTCCCAAGCCTCGCCTTTGCCGCCAACAATCGGGATGTTTTCAGAATCAGCAATCGTATTTAAAACAGTCAAACCAATTCGTAGTCCTGTAAAGCTACCTGGGCCCATAAATACGCCTAGCCCCGTTAGATCAGATATTTTACAGTTATTCGTGTCTAGGAATGCTATCAGCTGCTTTAATAAATCACGTGCCAATCTTCTGTCGGCTTGCCATTCTTCTGAACTATTGTTATCTCCCTCAACCAATGTAAACTTACAAATCGGTGTACTGGTATCAAGTAATAAAATCATAGCTTTCTCTCTCTAACTGGCGACCCAGTAATAGTTAGAGTTCTGATGTTTTCAGATGGACTAGACAGGTTTATCGAAACTCTGTTTTCAGGCAAAACACCAGACACAACGTCGGCCCACTCGATCACCGTAATTACTTCAGGATTAGCCATAGTTTCGCTCAGCTCATCTAGCATTAGGCCTGCTTCATTCAAACGATAAAAGTCATAATGAGCAAGTTTTCTATTATCTGATAGTTCATAAACTCGACTGATTGTAAAACTTGGACTCTGGACGTCTTCATCGACACCTAGACCCTTAGCGATTCCTTTGGTAAGTGTGGTTTTGCCCGCACCAACATCGCCAATCAACTCAACCACATCGCCACCACGAAGAGACGTGGCGAACCGTTCACCAAACAACTTCATTTCATCTTCGCTATGGACCTCTATTATCATCGATGTAATTATAACAGGAATAGAGATATAATTTTCAATTTTCAAGTATCATTCAGTACCATTTTGTTAATTGGAAATTGGAAACTATCTGAAAATTGAAAATTGAAAATTAATTCGTGAATTGTGAATTGAAAATTACGTAAGGGTGAACCCTACGGCGTAGCACTTATGCTATAATTAACCCAAAATCAAGGAGGAATATGGCAAGTTTAGACTCTTACGTAAGCAAAGCTCGCGAAAAAGGGATCTCGGACAAACGCATCAAACAGACTCTGCAGGACGAAGGTTGGGATGACAATGAAATTAACCAAGCTATGGCAGATTTGTCGGTTCCAAAACCTACATCAAAAACTGCCGCAACACATTCAACTGGACATCTCCAGTCAGCCCTGCATCATGTTTTACTTTGGTTCTTTTTGGGATCATCATCAATATCAATCTCTCTAGTCACCGCATCGCTATTTGGAGCCAACGTTTCAACTTCTGCCCTAGCTTCACTGATCGCCGTAACATTAGTTACATTTACTCCATACGTAGTTTTCTTTGTGCTTTTTCTTCGTCAAGTACGCCGTAACCCCAAAACCATTCCAAATAAAGTCTGGTCAACTATCACAATCTGCCTAGCAAGTATTGGGGCAATGATTTCTGCAATTACCCTGGTGGTTAGCGCTGTTACCAGTGCTCATGTTAGCGCAATCGTAGCATCAACCTTAACGCTCATTCTGTTTACGGTGACTTTAGTAGTTTATGGTTTTGCAACTTTTGCAGCTCCAAATATGGCCAAAGTCCGCAAAGTAGTTCTACTGGTTGCGCTACCCGCATTCGCAGTTTTAATGGGTACACTATTTGTTTTGTCGCTACTACAACTCGGACCTGCTAAACACGATGAGACAATTAGAGCTGAGCTAGTCAAGACTGCACACGCCATCAAAAGTGAAGTCGCTAAAACTGGCGTCCTGCCATCGGCCGCCGATGCAAAAACACTTGTTACTAAAGACACCATTACCTATACGCTAAAGTCGTCGTCAACTTACGAACTTTGTGCAACTTTTGAAACTGCTAGTGATGAAAGCCAGTTTTATCCAGCCTATTATGCCGAAGATGTCGACAAGCAACCACTAAACGATAGCTACTTAGGAGAATACAACTTTTATGCCCCGTCAGGCCTTCATTGTTTTGTGATTCAATCAGACCAATTAGCCACACCGATCAAAGACAAGCCTTAACGTCTAGCGCTTTTGCCTAAGGTCATTTACAATGGACCATAAGCAGTATGCGTATTTCAGATGTCACGATGGAAAAGTTGCTCGTACGCAGTGGTGTGGCTACTGCCGAGCAGGTTAATGCCCTAAAAGAAGAAGGTGTTCGTTCAAGACGCCCTTTGCAAGATTTGGCCATCCAGGACGAAATCGTGGACGAAAAGACCTTAACTAAAGCTTTTGCCGACTATGCCCAAATTCCCTACATTGAACTTGATCCGCGCGATATCCCTAGTGACGTACTAAACAAAATCCCCGAACGCATCGCTAGACAATATAACGCAATCCTATTTAAAGTCGACGAAAACGGTGTTCAACACCTTGCAATGGACGACCCCGACGACGTCTTGGCTGTTAACTTCATCGAAAAACAACTTGGTTCAAATACCAAAATATATATTGCGCCTCATGAAAATATTTTATCGACGCTCGAAAGCTATCGTGGCGATGTTAACCAAGAGCTTAACGAAGTTATCGATATCCAGCGAGCCGATAATACCGAAAATGAAACTGTTTCTGATGAGGATGTTGCCGAAGACTCACCTATTGCTCAAACCGTAAATTTATTACTTGAATACGCCATTAGGTCGCACGCCAGCGATATTCATATCGAACCTCGTGAGGAATTCGTTCAGGTACGATACCGAATCGACGGCGTATTAAAGGAAGTTAACCGTTTGCCGCGTAATGTACTAGGCGCCTTGATTAGTCGTATCAAAATTCTTAGCAACCTAAAGATTGATGAAAGGCGTGTACCACAAGACGGACGATTCAAAATCAAAGTGGGCGGTCGTCAATACGCGCTCCGTGTTAGCACTCTGCCAGTATCAGATGGCGAAAAGGTAGTCCTTCGTATTTTAGACGAATCAAACCAGGCTGTGTCACTTGAATCACTCGGGTATTGGGGTAAGTCTTTGCGTAGCATGCAACAATCACTAACTGAACCGAATGGTATGATTTTGGTGACCGGACCGACAGGTAGTGGTAAATCAACTAGTTTATTTAGCGCCTTATCGATTCTCAATACACCCGACGTAAACATTTCAACAGTCGAAGACCCGGTCGAGTATAAAATTCCTGGCGTTAACCAGACCCAGACCAACTCCAAAGCGGGTATGACATTTGCTAACGGCCTAAGAGCTCTTCTACGCCAAGACCCTAATATCATAATGATTGGTGAGATCCGTGACAGCGAGACAGCAGATCTGGGCGTTCAGGCCGCGTTAACCGGGCATTTAGTGTTTAGTACTCTGCATACCAACAACGCCGCTACGTGTCTACCGAGGCTTCTTGACATGGGAATAGAGCCATTTTTAATCGCCAGTACAGTTAAAGCCGTGGTTGGCCAGCGACTAGTTCGCAGGTTACGACATGAAACCAGAGTCAGCTACACCCCAACCGAAGAAGAAAAGCAGCTAGTCATCAAGATGTTCAATTTAAAACCCGGACAGGACTTCAAATATATTCATGAACTTGAAAAACAAGCGGCAGCTGATGGTGTTGGTGGCGATACCCCACTCAGTACAGACGAAAACGGCATTAAAACTTTGTGGCGTGCAAACCCAGACGATGATGCCGACGGCGCCCTTGATGGATATAAGGGCCGAATTGGCATCTATGAAGTACTAAATAACACCGTTGAAATGCAAAAATTAATTGTGGCTCGAGCAACCAGTACGCAGCTGCAAGATCAGGCAATCTTAGACGGAATGATTACTATTCAAACCGACGGATTAATAAAGGCTCTGCGCGGGGAGACAACAATCGAAGAAGTATTCAGGGTATCCAAAGAATAATCATGACTAATTTTTCTTATATAGCAACCGATGGAAAAGGTGGTTCAGTCAACGGAACTATCGACCAGCCCGATAGATCGGCTGCAATTGCAGCATTAGTTAAACAAGGCCTACGCCCAGTTAGCCTAAAGGAAGCTAAATCAGGGTCAGGATCAAAACTAAAATTTGATTTCTCTAATATATTCGGCAGTAACCGTGTTAAGCCCGACCAACTAGTTATCTTTACTAGACAGCTTAGTACTATGGTTGGCGCTGGCGTACCACTACTTAGAGCCCTGACTTCACTAACTGGACACCTGGACGAAAGCCCAGCCCTAAAGAAAATATTACTACTTGCAATTGCCGATATTGAGGCTGGAGCAACACTTGGCGATGCCCTGGCAAAATACCCAAACACATTCAATGACGTTTATGTAAACATGGTCCGAGCCGGTGAGTCAGCTGGAATTTTGGATGATATTTTGAAGCGTCTTGCTATGCAGCAAGAAAAGAACACGACGATTCGTAAAAAAGTACGAAGCGCCATGACCTATCCAACTGTTTTGATATGTATAACCATCCTTGCCTTTTTTGGCTTAATGTTCTTTGTTATACCTCAAATCGGCAATATATTGACTGATCTTGGTGGACCAGACGCAAAACTGCCCGGCATTACATTGATGATGTTAGCAATTAGCCATTTTATTTCAACATTTTGGTATATCGTACTAATAGTAATTGGTGGAGGTATTTATGCAATAATTCGCTATATAAAAACACCAAAAGGCCGACGACAGTTTCATTATTTTGTACTGAAAGTGCCAGCTGTCAAAACCATCGTTATAAAAGTCGCCGTAGCTAGGTTCGCACGTACTTTTTCAGCACTTATGGGCGCTGGTGTTGCAGTGTTAGAGGCTTTGAACGTAACGGCACGGTCACTTGGTAATGCAATCTTTGAAGAAGCCTTGGTTGAAGCCGCTAAAGAGGTCAAGAACGGTAAATCACTGTCGAAAGTTATCGCTACCAACCCACTCTTTCCACCTATAGTGGCTCAGATGCTACTTGTCGGTGAAGAAACTGGACAAACTGACACTGTACTCGTGAAAGTTGCCGAATTTTATGAGGAAGAAGTTGACGTTGCAATTGAAAGTGTAAGCTCTATCATCGAGCCAGTCATGATTGTTATCATGGGTAGTATGGTAGGGCTAATTGCGGCCAGTGTTATGGTGCCAATCGCTGGACTAGCACAAAGTATTAAATAATTACCAAAACGAAGTTTGCTCATGCTATAATAATCTGTAGTATCACCAGTGGGCATCATGGCAAAATTATTTTATACCGACAAACCGATTATTGGACTTGATATCAGTAACACTGGTATTAAGGTTATGTCTATCGACGCTAAACGTTGGTTGGTGCTTGGTTATGGATCGGTTGATTTAGAGCCCATCAAAGTCAAAGAGTCACTAGAGGGCGACAGCACATATCTAGCAGAGAACATACAATCACTGCTTAAAGAAAAAATTGTCGGCTCTCTCCCCAGCAACCATGTTGTTATCGGAATCCCAACTGCGAGGAGTTACTCCAGAACGTTTAATTTGCCTGTTGCGGTTGAAAAAACCCTAAAAGATGCGGTTGAATTAGAAGTAGACCAATACATTCCTATTCCGGCTTCGACACTATATATTGACTACGAAATCATCGAACGTAATAAAAAAGAAATAACCGTACTGATGAGCGCAGTATCACGAACAATTATTGATAAATGCGTAGCTGCTGCCGAAAGCGCTGGTATGGTTGTCAGTATGGTTGAACCTGGTATAAGTGCCGTTGCTAGACTACTAACAAGTACCGAGGACGGTCATTTACCAAGTGTAATAGTCGACATCGGACCAGCTAGTACTGATATTGCGGTACTAGACAACAGTAATATTCGAGTTACAGGCGGGTTAGCAATTGGTGGTAACACCTTTACACTAGATATCGCCAAAAAACTAAATATTGCGCTAGAAAATGCCCACCAACTGAAGGTCTTAAACGGTCTAAACGCAGGTGCCAGGCAGCAAAAAATAAGAGAAGCGCTAGATCCAAGCCTCAAGCGAATTTTGACCGAGATACGCAAGGTAATGCGCTACTATAACGAACGAATTAGCGACGACCGAAAGCTTGAACAATTACTTGTAGTTGGAAGTGGTAGCAATATGCCTGGAATCGGTGAATTCTTTACCAACGAACTCGTCATGCCCGCTAGGGTGGCCAGTCCGTGGCAGAAACTAGATTTCGGAAAATTACCTGAACCCGCACGTCAATTCAGATCTCGCTACATTACAGTTGCAGGTCTTGCTAGTATAACCCCTGGGAGTATTTGGAAATGATCAACCTACTACCCGATGATGCCAAGCGACAAATAAAAGCTGGTCGCACCAATATCATTCTAATCAGGTACATGATATTTTTAGTATTTGGTGCAATTTTCCTTACGCTAATATCAGCCGCGGTTTATCTGTTTTTGATGAACAGCAAAGCAAACGCCGAGCAATCAATTAAAATCGATAGCAGCAAAGACAGTTCGTATCTATCGGTCCAAGCCCAAGCCGCTGCCCTGCGCAGCAGCTTAACTACAGCCAAGTCAATACTGGATCAAGAAATTTCATATAGTAACATCCTAGACGGAATCGCAAAGGCCTTGCCTCAAGGCGTAGTAATCGACACACTATCACTTAGCGCTAGCACCCTTGGAACACCAATTACTATCCAAGCCCGCGCCAAATCAACCGAAGACGCACTCAAATTAAAAGATAGTTTTCAAAAATCACCTCTTTTTTCTAACTTCTCACTGCAATCAATTTCTACCAATAAATCTGGCTCTAATGATTACCCAGTTACCGCTACCATATCTGTCATAATCAACAAGGGCGTTAATCTATGAATAAAAGTGGTATGAACGCAACAAAACTTCGGGCTACACTTGGAACCGTTGTGGTGTTGATGATTGTTGTTATCGGCGTTGGATTTTACTTCACACAAGATTTCCTATCTAAGCAAGCTGCTGATGTTAATAGTATCGTCGCAAAATCAACTGCCGGTAGCGGTAATTCTGAATCCGTAACTGAACTACAAAAGGCCATCCAGGACATGCAACCTGCGGTCGAAAAAGCCAACTCAATTATCACACCCTCGGTGTCATATACCGAGCAAATAATTAGCGATTTAAACAAAATTGCCGCTCAGGCTGGAGTTACGATTGCTGACTATTCATTTGCCGACAGTGCTGCCGGTAAAACTACTACAACGACGCCACAGCCAGCAAATGTTAGCGGGATTCAGATAAAAACAGCGACTGTTACTATAGCTAACCCGGTTCAATACTCATCCCTACTGACATTCATTAAGTTAATAGAGACAAACTTACCTAAAATGCAGATATCTGGTATTACTGTAGCCAAAGACACTAGTTCTGGTGGCACCGTAACTGTTCAGCCATTAACAGTGGAAGTTTATACAAGGTAAATCATGAAAAATACTTCAATGTCTAAGTCTCTAAAACCAATCGTCAATATCTTTCGTAAATATAACGTAACTGTATTTATCGTTACAATGGTGGCTGGTTTAATTTTTGCCGTTTATACATTAACTAGTATTTTAACCACGCCCATTAACTCAACGGGTATTGATGGAAACTCGCATAACCTGAAGGGGTCTTTCGATAACGAAACTATCAAGCGATTGAATAATCTAAAATCAAGTGACCAAAACCCATCGACCCAAACCCCGACAACTGGCCGTATTAGCCCGTTCTCTGAATAAGATCGAATAGTTTATCTCAGTTCCAATACAAGCATAAATGATATACTAAAACTATGCTTGTCTTAGGATCGCGTCTTTTATCAATGCCTGTAATGAGCTTACAGACCGGTACTAAATTGGCAGAAGCCAACCTGCCCTTAATTGACCCGTCTAACCTAAAAATTTTAGCTTATAATGTCAGCGGACCACTACTTGGTAACAAAAAAACTTTGCTGTTAGTGTCTGACATACGCGAACTAGGTAAACTCGGCATGATTATCGACAGCAGTGACGAATTCGTGGAACTAGACGATGTAGTAGCAATAAAAAAAGTCTCGGATCTAAACTTTAAGTTAATTGGCATGGCCGTTATAGACGAAACAAAACGAAAGCTAGGTAAGCTTGAGGATTATAGCGTCGACACTGACAGCTTTGTCATTCAGCAACTACATGTCAAAAGAGGTTTGTTAAAAAGTTTATCCGAAACCGAATTATTGATACACAGATCCCAAATCGTTGAAATAAATGATACTCAAATAATCGTAAGAACGACCGCCAAAAAACTAGCCGCTACTCCGGCAAAACCTAATCAATTATCGTATATAAATCCGTTTAGGTCGCCTGCACCACAAACCGACAATCGAAATTAAATAGTCTTAATCTTTTTCGCTCAACGCTGCTCTGATATCATCATACGAAAACCCTTGACGCGCAAGATAAGCCATGAATTTTTGATCATCAGGATATTTTGACCTCTTTTTGACGATTATTTTTTGAATTTCTTCTGCATCTGAACGCTCGGAATCACCTAACATTTCAGCAATTATCGAACTATCTACCCCCTTTTGCCTTAGCTCCGAAGTTAGTTTACGTTTACTTGCGCCTTTGGTGAGCGACCTATTATCGACCCAATACCTAGTAAATTTATTGTCGTCAATATACCCCTTTTCAAGTAGTCTGTAATAAACCCTGTCTGTAATCTCTTTGGGCACTCCAGGTCGCATTTCACCTGTTTTACTACGAGTCGGACGAGTCTTTCTGTACAGATAGTCTCTAACCTCCTTGGCACTGTGAGGCCTTATCAAACAATACTCTAGTGCTCGTGTGTAAAGTTTACCGAACTGACTTTCAGACTCTAGGCTACGTAGCTCTTCGTCTGTATATTCTTTACCAACTTTTAAACCTAGGTCCCCTACCTGAAAAATATCCAGACTAAAACGATATTTACCGTCAACCGAGACATTTACTCGATTCTTATCGCGTACCTGAGAAGATATCGAAGTTATTTTCATCTACTGATTATTATAACAACTACTACGGATAATGTACCACTTAGGCTATCGTCACATCAAAAACTGATATAATCAATCTATGAATAAAGATCTACCGCCGCCTACAGTAAATAAACCCCTAAACGAAAAACGATACACCACCTTTTATCACACAATGCTGATTTTAAGCACCATCGGAACAGCGGCTGCCGTGATTAATTTAACTAGCCTGCCTGCCACAATCAGCCTATATTCAGTGGCTCCGCTTAACTCCATTCTGGGGATTGCTGGACACGTGGTAACACTTATGGCTGTACTTTCTCTCGTACTTTTATGGCGTAAAGATGTTAATGGACTCTATCTCAAACTAGGTACCTATGCTACGACGATATTAATTACTATTGGATTATTCTTTACGGGTGAATCTATGGCAAAAGAAATAATCAAACAAATCAAGAAAGAATTTTCTAGCCAGGGTATAGCAGTCGACGATTCGTTCGTTTCAACGCTTTCATACGTATCGATTTATGTATCTATAGGCATGGGTATAGTAACCTCGATTGTTTTCGGGTTACTTTGGTGGTACGCCTGGAAGAATCAGGTCAAAGCAGATAGCGACGCCTAAACTATTCAGCTTCTTCGGCGACTTTAGTACGTACTTTCTTTTCAATTTCGGCTAGAACTTTAGGATTCTCAGCTAAATACTCTTTGCTTGCTTCACGTCCCTGACCAATTTTTGCGTCACCATAGTCAAACCAAGCACCTGACTTTCCAACAATACCGTGTAGAACTGCTAGGTCCAAAACATCACCAGTCTTGCTAATACCCTCGTTATACATTATGTCGAATTCCGCTATTCTAAATGGAGGTGCAATCTTGTTTTTGACAACTTTCACCTTGGTCCGACTACCAATAATATCTTCGCCCGATTTAATTTGACCGGTTCTACGAATATCTAATCGAACAGATGCATAAAACTTCAAGGCGTTTCCGCCAGTTGTTGTCTCAGGGTTACCGAACATCACACCTATCTTCATGCGAATCTGGTTAATAAATATAACGGTTGTATGACTTTTGTTAATAATACCAGTAAGCTTACGAAGAGCCTGGCTCATTAACCTAGCCTGCAAGCCCATGTGGCTATCGCCCATGTCGCCGTCAATCTCAGCTTGTGGGACAAGTGCTGCTACTGAATCCACAACCACTAAATCAACTGCGTTTGACCGAACTAGAGTTTCAGCAATTTCAAGAGCCTGTTCACCATTATCAGGTTGAGACACTAACAAATTGTCCGTATCAACACCTAGGCGACGGGCATAGGCTGGATCAAGAGCATGCTCAGCATCAATAAAGGCAGCCGTTCCGCCAAGCTTTTGAATTTCAGCAATCGCATGCAAGGTTAATGTAGTCTTACCTGAAGATTCAGGGCCATAAATCTCCAAAATACGTCCGCGCGGAAAACCACCACCAAGCGCTAAATCAAGCGAAAGCGACCCACTGCTGAATAATTCAACGTTAACAGCCTGAGTGTCGCCGAGGCGTCGGATGGCACCATCCCCAAACTGCTTATTGATTTGCTCTTGAGCAAGCCCTAAAGCTTTAAGTTTACCCTCAGTTGCGGTTGGTTTTACACCAACAGCAGCTTTTACGGCCTTCTTTGCAGACATATATTTCCCTCTCTTTAATCTGTTCTTATTATAACATTGACGAGACGAGGAAGCGAAAACTCGTTTTCAGTTCCGAGACGACCTAATGTTTCAATAACTCTTCAGGGTTATTATACAAGAAATACAAACAATATAATAGATTATATTATGGTGTACCCATGTTGATTTCAGAAGACTGTGAAAGCGGTTGCAATAACCGATTTCAGCCGAACGCTTGTTTAATATGCCAAGTGGCATATTAAACAAAAAGTGTGCTGATGAAATTAACATGGGCGCAGCGTAATATAGTCCAATCAAAACGTAGAGTTTGCTATACTAGCAATATGACAAAACGATCAAAGGGATTTACGGTTATTGAACTTCTTTTTGTAATAGTGATTGCGGCAATTGCCTCAATTTTGTTTTTCGTACAAAAACAAAATGTCACTATAGCAGCCCAAGACGTGCAGCGTAAAACCGCCATTAATGCTATGTATTATGGCCTAGAGGAAGTGTTTTACCCTGCCAACAAATACTACCCTCAGTCTATTTCTGCTGATAACCTAAAGTCAGTCGAGCCGTCTTTATTTACGGACCCAAATGGCATCACAATCGGTTCAGCCGGTAGCGACTACACCTACAAACCAACCAACTGTAACGACGGTAAATGTAAAAGCTATACACTAAAAAGCACTCTTCAAAACGAAGCTGACTTTATTAAAACTAGCAGACACAATTAGTCGCCGCTAACCGGACGACCATTTTTGAATGCCTCAACTGCATTGTTGAGCGCTGCAATATGTTCTTTTGGGTTAGTGGCATACGAAAACCGATATGTTGTTTCGTCTCCTTGGGTGCTGAGCCTAATTGAGCCATAGTTAAGCAGTTGTTGCAATAAACTGTGTTGAAAGTAACTAGCGTCTTCAACGTTACCCAGACTGACGGTTTGTTCATGTTTAGCAAACAGCCCGGTCTGAATCTCTTGAATAACACTCTCGTTAGTTAGATAAAACTTGTTGTTAGTATAGATAAAATATGCGATATATGTCCCGCCAATGACCAGCCCAATATACAGCAAAACAAATAACGCAACTACTGAATTATCTAGTGTAGGATTATTCAAAAACTTCTCTGTAAATAAACTCAAGTTAAATAAAACCGCAAAGCCAAGTGCGACCAATATTGTCCCGATTCCGAGTGGTAATACTAGCCCAATTGGATGACGTCTGACGGCACTAATGACGTATTCACCATCGGTTAGGTTTAGTTCTGGGAACATTTGTTTTGAGCGCTCGTTTTTAAGTTTGGTCGCGTCACTTATTTCTTGTTTTATTGGCTCTGTAAGACGAGCAACATGTACCACCTGCTTCTCGGTTGCGGTCGACGTATCCTGAGCGGGCGGATGGGCATAAAGAGGCTGGCCATTAGCATCGTAGGCGACTGGTCTTTCAAGATTTGGCGTCTCAGAATCTGGCTGCATGTCTACATTATATCATCTGAGGCCTAACCTCAGTCAAAACTAAACTAATTTTTGCTGTTTATCGTCATCCGCTCTACCTAGGTGCTTATACACCTTGGCGGTAACTCGCCTTCCCCTTGGAGTTCGTTCAATGAAACCAATTTGCAGTAAATATGGTTCATAAAAATCTTCGATTGTTGTAGTTTCATCACCGGTCAAAGCCGCAATCGTATTTAATCCAACCGGACTCATGCCGTAATTATCTATAATGCTAGTTAGTAAGTTTCGATCACCCGGATCTAGCCCCAGTTCATCAATCTCGAGTAGTGTTAGTGCGGCCTTAGCAGTCGGAACATCAATAATACCGTCTCCATTAACATCGGCATAATCACGTACTCGTTTTAATAACCTGTTAGCAATTCTAGGCGTTAAACGCGCCCTAGTTGATAGCATGTCTGATGCTTCTGGATCAATCTTGCTTTCTAAAATACCAGACGAACGGGTTATAATCTTTGAAATTTCAGCTGGTGTATAAAATTCATGTCGATAAATGTGCCCGAAACGATCACGAAGTGGTGCTGTCAAGGCACCGGTTCTAGTAGTTGCCCCAATCACAGTAAACTTCGGCAGGTCCAAACGAACACTTCGAGCTGCGGGGCCTTTACCAATCATGATATCTAGTTTGAAATCTTCCATCGCGCTATAAAGCACCTCTTCAACACTTCGTCCCAGACGGTGAATCTCATCAATAAACAAAATATCGCCATCAGTAAGATTCGTTAAAATACTAGCTAAATCACCGGCGCGCTCAATGGCTGGACCCGATGTGATTCGGATATTTGCGCCCATTTCATTCGCGATAACTGTTGCCATTGTCGTTTTACCCAGGCCTGGAGGACCATATAACAAGATGTGATCAATCGGCTCACCACGTTTTTTGGCTGCCTCGATTGCTAATTTAAGATTTTTCTTTAGCCTATCTTGACCAATGTAATCCTTAAAGGATCGAGGCCTCAAAGTAACCTCAATAATCTGCTCGTCATCATCAGCAGCATGACTGGTTGTATCTATGATTCGCTCAATTGCCATTACTATTAGTATACCAGCCTATGAATTAATCGCTCGTGCAATCTTTCGGGGCAGTCTTAACCTTTTAATGCCTGGGTTACTCGTTCGGCAGTTGATAAATTGTTCGGAACTGGTTCTAAAGCCTTGCTAGCATCGGCTAGGTTGTAACCAAGAGCCATCAAAGCCTCAAGCGCCTCGTCATTAGCAGCAACTGAATTAGATGTCTTGCGGGTGATTTGAACTGCTAAACCAACCTTGTCAGACAAATCTACGACTACACGTTCAGCCGTCCTCTTACCTACACCTGCCGCTTGGGTTATATAGGCTGTGTCACTGTTGGCGATCGCATTGCGAACTGATTCGGTGTCACTAATTGATAAAATTGACAATGCAGCTTTTGGCCCAACACCCTGGACAGTGATTAGCATTTCAAATAATTTCTTGGCGACTAAACTTTTGAACCCGAACAATTCCTGACTTTGCTCGCGTACGTGATGATAGGTATGAAATTTCATGGTTTCATTAATGACAGCTGCGTCAAAGTCAACTGCGCTAACTTGTACCTCATAACCAACGCCTTGGACATCAACAATAACCGACGACCCAAACTTTTCAACAACAGTACCTACAACATGTGCAATCATGAACCTATTGTACCACCCTGCTCATCAGTGAGTGCGTAATAGCAGCCGCCAAGGCATCAGCGCAGTCGTCAGGTTTTGGAACTTCCGACAAACCAAGTTGCAGACGCACCATTTCTTGGACTTGTTTTTTATCAGCCTTACCATAACCCGTAATTGTCTGTTTAATTTGAAGTGGCGTATATTCAGAAATAGTCAGTCCGCCTTTTCTACCTGCTAACATTGCTACGCCTCTAGCTTGAGCGACAGTCATGGCAGTCGTAACGTTTTGTGCAAAAAACAGTTTCTCGATCGACATAACGTCTGGTTTTGTTTCGCTAATAATCGTCGTCAAACTATCGTAAATATCTTCTAAGCGTTCGTCGTGTGGCGTATGTGCAGGTGTAGTTATTACTCCGGCATCAATTAATTTCATTTTGCCACTGTCGACTTCAATAACGCCGAACCCCAAAATTCCAGTTCCTGGGTCAATCCCAATAATTCTCATACCTACAGTATAACATCGAAGAAATTAGCTAACTCTTACTAACAAACCACATCTTATTAACGACCCAGTTATACAATCTGACTAGTTCACTTCTCCATTCCCAGATTGCATAAATAATTGCCATTAAACCAAGCCCTGCTGCGACCCACCAACCCGTATATCCAACACCTGAATCAACGTTAGTTGTCTGAACAGGATACGGCGCATCTGTCATTTGAACGACCGTCTTGCATCGATTTGTTTCGGGGTTTCTAATTTTACCCTCCTCGCATGGTGATTGGACACTTGTTGATGCACCTAGCACACTTCGACACCTATTGGTTTCTGGATTTCTGTATTCATCTGCTCCACACGGAACTAGAGTCGGCTGCGTAATATTATTACGACAACGATTAGTTTCAGGACTTCTATACTGATTAGCTAAGCATGGTTTTAACGATGTTTGGCTAATAACGGGCTGAACTTTGGGCGTCTCTACTGCAATCGACTCTAAATTAGCCTCGCCCGGAGTCGGTCTATTAGTGTACACCCATGAGTCATTTATAAGCGCCCAGGCCATGTCGTCTTGTGGTGAAGAGTACGCATCAGATAAACCTAGTTTGGTCCCATCCGCTAAGCCCAATCCAACTGCACTGGATGTATTTATTAATGTAAATGGAATTTGATTATTATAAAACACAGCATAACTTTTGGCGCCAATCACTGAACCGAGCGGAAAGTTATACGATTTACTGCTGTCAAACCCGATTAATAATCTGTAGTATTCTAGGCTAATTTCTGTATCATCAGGGTTGTATATCTCTATAAATTCACGTCCATTGTCGTTACCTGCAGTATTTGGCATAATTTCGTTAATTTGAGGTGGCAAGCCAGCGACAACGCAACTACCACCTAATTCAATAAACCCACTAGGGACCACACTTTGTATGCCGTCAAAATTTAGACACATATCTGACCTAGCGCAGTCACCGCTCATATCGACCACGTAGCCTAGTGGAACTTCGGACTGCAAATCATCAATATTTAGACACACATCAACCGGTACAGGTTGACACAAATTATCTTCATCGCGGTAATAACCGTCTGGCATAAGTGGCTGAATCCCATCAATATTCGAGCATATGTCATCAACCTCGCTAATCGCACCGGTTAAATATGTCTCTCTTAAACTAGAGTCCATAAAATCCAAACTGTTGTCGTCGGTGTCTATATAAGATCCGTCAAGCGACGTATTTCTTTCGATAACATGGTTTATATTAGTTGGGTTAAAATTAAAGGCCGCTGTTTCTGGTTGCGTGGCCCCACCCCAACCAATACGATCTACCTCATTCTGACTTTCGTCTAAAATATAAATATGTCCGCCTGTTGAAGTACCTAAACCAACATCTAAATTAAAATCAGCGTCAACCCCTAGTTCATTCGACCCAATTAAAACGTACGACAACCCGCTCAAAATCAGATGCGTCGTGGCACTGTCACTATCAAAACAGAGCAGTTTGTCTTTGGTTTTACCACTGGCGCTCGTATGATAAACACACCAATTAGTTATATCGACAGGGTCTTCGCTAGTATTAAATAGTTCGACTAATCTGCTGTTAGAGCTATTACCAATTTGAACCTGTGAAATTACTAGATTATGACTAACCGCGGCAACAGGAGTAAGCAGAAGTGTTAGAAAAAATAGGCTGAAAATAAACGTAAATAAATATCGTTTATGCATACAAAAATCATAAACAAATTCTAAGCTAATTACAAGTTTATTTTATTCTAACTCAACCATAATATCGGCGTTGGTGTGCACGTTGACTACATCATCTAGTTCATCCAACGCGTCCATTATCTTCATAATTTTCGCAGCTACCTCGAGGTCATCAATCTCTACGCTTCCATTTGGCACATATTGCAGGTCGGCTTCTGTGACAGATAAACCTGCATCAACAATTGCTTGTCTGACTTTGGCAAGGTCTTTGAGCTCCGTATAAACAATCAGCTCACCGCTTTCTTCTATCGCATCCTCAGCGCCCGCATCTAGAACAGCTAGCAGGGCATCCTCACCCGACGCCTTGACTTGGATTACGCCTTTACGGGTAAACTGAAATGCCACACTGCCTGCATCGGCGATACGTCCACCGTTTTTTGTCAGCGCATTTTTGACTTCGGGGAAAGTGCGATTTTTGTTGTCAGTAGCGGTTTCGATAATAATTCCAACTCCACCAGGCCCCATCGCCTCATATGTCGTTTCTTCTAAAACAGCAGCATTTTTATCGGCAACGCGGTCAATCGCCCGTTGAATATTTGCCGCTGGCATATTGGCTTGCTTAGCTTTTTCAATCGCCATAGCAAGCGCAGAATTCATAGTTGGATCAACACCACCACGCGCTGCAATTGCAATTTGATTACCTAATTTAGTAAAAATCGCGCCACGCTTGGCGTCTTTGGCGCCTTTTTCGCGTTTGATAGTTGACCACTTGCTGTGTCCTGACATACAAAATCTCCGATTTACTCAAAAAGTATAGGTATTTATTCTAGTATAACAGATACAGTATAAAATCGTACGCACGTAGTTAAACCTACTATGTCGAACTAATATATAAGCCCACTGGTACTTCGCAGGTAGTCACACTACCATCGTCCACATATTTAGTTGCGCCAGCCAGAACGCAATCCACATCTCCATCAAGAGTATAGGTTATCCATTGATTATTACTGACTCCGTAAATACCATTAATAGCATATAGTACGCCTCGCGACTCCTCTCCCCAGTACGGATCATAGGAAACCCCGTGCGTCCATTTTTGTGAAAGTCTCATAAACCCCATTAGTATATTGTTTGTAGTATCATCTGTAATCCCCCAGTTCCCCAGACACACACCTGAATCAAAACCAGAGATTGCAGGATAATCTTGCGTAGACCCTAAACATGTTGGAGTAGTACTATCAAGTAGACCTCCATGAATAGTCGCGTATCCATCTAGCAATTCCTTCCACGAACGAGCAGTTACGATAGCTTGAGTATTTTTAGCTTGCGCAGTAATACCAGTATAAGCAACCACAGTAATGCTGGCTAGAATGCCTATCACCACAATGACAATTAGTAGTTCAACAATCGTAAAACCATACTTATTGGTTAACACACTCATACTAAGTTAACTATAACACACTACCTATTCCACTAAATTGACGTCGCGCAGGTTGAACTTGGTTGCGCGCCATAAATATAGACATACGCCAAAGATAGCGACGTAACAAAGTATCGCCATGATTGGCCCAACCGTGACCTTACTCATCGCCCACGGAATATCTGCCAAAAACTGCGTGGCATACACCATGTAATCCAGTAACCATTGAGCGGGCGCGCCGATTATCATAGCAAGAGACGGCATTGCCAGTCCGCCGATACCCGCGATGAATGTCAGTAACATCGCCAATGGCACCAATGGCAAAACCAGCAAATTAGCAATAATCGCCACGTTCGATAACTGCCCGAACGCCACGACGAGTATCGGCGCTGTGCATATTTGGGCAGAAATCGTCTCGCCTAAAATTTGTCTTATAAAGCCTGGTTTCTTTTCTCCAAAAAAATAGCGCTGCAATAAAGGTGCTAAAATCATCACTCCACCAAAAGCCGTAAATGATAACTGCCAACCCAAATCTCCCCATACATAGCTGGGATTAATCAGCACCGTTACTCCAACTGCGATCGCCAGCAGTACGATTGGATGAAATTTGCGCCCATAATACCAAGCAGCTAAACTTAGCCCAGCCACCAACCCTGCCCGCGACATACTTGGGCTTAGTCCAGTCACCATAATAAATGCAAAAATCATAATGCTTGACGCCAAAGCGGATAAGTATTTCGAGACCTTCTCAAATAACCTACGCGCCAGCCTAACTAGTATTGTCAAATTATACCCACTAGCAACAACCACATGCGTCAAACCAACCACCTGCAGTGCAACCACCAAATCAAGCGGTAATGCTCGTCTTTGTCCAACTAAATATCCAATACCTAAACTCGCTTCGGGTTCGTTTAGTCCTTGTCTAATTCCACCAACAAACCAATCGCGAACCACACGTGCTATGTCGCCAGGCACTGGCTGCGTAACGTTTGTAATTTTCGCTCTGTACATCACACCTGCAAAATTACCAAAACCTGCCAGCAAATTACCGCTAACGCTAACGATATCCCCACGTTTAATTTCTGACTTGGTCGTAGCGCTAATCCAAACAGCACCCGACAATTTCTGATTATTAATAACTATACTATCTAGACGTATAACCAGCTGACCCGAGGGTCCTATGTCAACGTCATCTTTGACGTGACCAGTGACTTCAATTGATTTTCCGTACATCGGTTTATATACATCTAGTTCACGCTGAGTAATCGATCCACGCCATAGACCCATCGCTACACCAGCAATTAATAAAACTGGCATTAAATATACTCGACGTCTCCAAAAGACAAATGAAATCAATATGACGCCAATCACCGGCCACGAGCTGTTAGAAAAATACTTACTAAACCCAAACTGCGCCAAAACAACACCGATAAACAAAGTAATGCATAGGATAGCAATCAGCCAAGACGAATGCAACCTACGCCTAAACACCCACCAATTCATAGTGCGAGTATATCAGATTCTTAGAATCTGCTGATAGCATAGATGAAGTCCACGGGCGTCGTGAACTCAAGTTACTAAATTCTCCAATTCAAAAAGCCACACAAGGTGGCTTCATGAATTGGAGGGCCCAGTGAGACTTGAACTCACGACACCCTGCTTAAAAGGCAGGTGCTCTAACCGGCTGAGCTATGGGCCCGTAAATTGTTAAAACAACTCTAGAAATGTACCACTAATAGAGGTGGTTTGTCAACGCCTACCCCTCTTTTCACTGGCAGGTTTAGTTAGAAATAAATCAATCACAGCCGCGATCAGTCCACCGCCAATAATCGCCGTACGATTTTGTGATAGCCAATCATAGACATCTGCCCCGAAACCTTGTGGCATTAATACATGACCAAGTGGTTCGATTAAAAACGCCAAAGCCAGCAGTGTAAATAAAGCCGCTCCAACTATCCTACCAATAAAAGTTTTATAAATATAACCGTGAAACAGCAACACACCAGCTGGTAGTAACACAATAATTGCTAGCGTAACAGCAGTTGTTAGTGACCCGGTTGGAAACCCTAGCCCACTAGCAATTAATCCAGCATCGTAACCCCATATACCACTAAGAATCGAGCCGGCTGCAAGCGCTAAACCGAGTAACCCAAACCTGCGACGCGTTAGATATGCCGACACGAACAGCAACACAGCAATCGCTACGCAAATCAAGATAACTTCCACTACTGCACCTCCAAGCCAACTAAATCAAATACGGCAGTTCGACCAATATTAATTGACTTCGAATCCACCGTTCCTGCCACTAACTCAACCACGTATTTGGCATCTGACTTTGGTTCGAATGTATCAATTAATGAAGTTTCGGGTGAGGCGTTTTTGACAATGTAAACTACCTTTTTATATTGATCTAACCACACAATGTCAATCGGGAACTCCATGTCTTTGACCGTAATTTTCCATTTACTGATGCCAGGAAAAACAAACAGCATTGCTTCACTTGCCCCCAGCGAACTGCGACCCGACAAACCCCTTGCCCTCTGAGTGTCGTTTAGTGCTAACTCTGTTTTAAAAATACCATCACCAAGGCGCAGGTTGGATGGCGGTGCCAGTAATCTCGGAATAACGGCCGAAGCAGCAAGTGCAATAGCAATCAAAACCAAGCCAATAATCGCTAAATTAATAGCTGACTTATGCCGCTTATACATATTGGCTATACTTTCTAATTAACATAAGCATAGTATAACATCTGGAGCCCAGAGTAGAGAGTGTAAAGTCAGTAATTATTTATGCGCCGACTTTGTCTTTTTTGTTGCGACGTTTGGCGTTTAGTTCAACGTATTCGATAATTGCTCCGGCCACATCGCGACCAGTTACCTTTTCGATTCCGAATCCAGGACTAGCATTGACCTCTAGAACTAGTGGCCCACGATTACTTCGCATCATATCAACACCTGCGATGTTAAGTCCCATGGCTTTGGCTGCCTTGATCGCCACCTTCTTTTCTTCGTCGGTTAGTTTAACAGTTGTGCCTTCGCCACCTTTATGCAGGTTAGAACGAAAATCATCGTCTAAACTTTGGCGTTTCATACTGGCGACAACTCGGCTACCAACTACAAACGCACGGATATCAGTACCGGCTGACTCTTCGACAAACTCTTGCAGCAAAATGTTAGTGCCATCGTCATTTGTTAAGTAAAATGCCTGCAAAACCGACTTGGCTGCCTTTTTGGTTTCAGCTAAGACCACGCCGTTACCATGTGTGCCACGTGCCAGCTTGATAATAACCGGCATACCACCAAGTTGTTCAAGTAAATCATCAATATCGGTGGTATTGCGCGAAACAATTGTCTTGGGAATACCGACGCCAGATTTAGCTAGTAACTGCATGCTGCGTAGTTTGTCGCGTGAACGGCTAATAGCAATCGAGCTTGATACCGTATATACCCCCTGCATCTCTAATTGACGAACAATAGCGGTGCCATACCGAGTCATATTACTAGCGATCCGAGGAATAATCGCATCAAAATGCTCTAAATCCTCTCCTCTATAGCTAACTGTCGGGTTGTTTTGTTCAATAGAAGCATAGCATTCGCGGTACTTAACTACAGTCACTTCGTGGCCACGTTTAATCGCCTCTTCTTTGAGACGTTTAGTAGAATAGTTGCCTGGTCCATTAGATAAAATTGCAATTTTCATATTTCTCTCCTACAGTAGCATTAATTGCTTTGATTTCCGTGATATTTTCTGTGAAATTCGTGTGGATTCTTTAGTAATTCGTTCGTAATTGACTTGCCGGTTTCTTTGATTGGCGCAACGTGTTCATATTTTGTCACGTCAACAATAAATTTGTTACTAAGCGTTCGCCTGCCTATTAATATTGGGTAGTTGTTAACAGATCTATCAGATAGATTAAACCTTACTCGTATGCGGCGTCCAGCAATTTCAACAGGAACCATTGTACGGTACCTAATCTGCTCGTGACCTGTAGAGTTTCTAACTTTTACGGCTGTGTAGGTTTTGCGTTTAATTACTTTCCCGGTGTAAAAAGGCGAAGCCTTGCCAAATAGCGTAAACGTCAATTCGCCTATTTCGTTAATATGGATGTTTGTAGCCCAAACCGATGAAGCATCAGCTCCCGTGTCAATCTTGGCTGGAACATCATTAACATAGCCGACTATATTGACTAGGACGTTTCTTCCAATAACATTCATATCTTGATTCATACTTATCTTATTTATTATATTTCAGTCGCCCAGTTTAGGCTAATTATGCACAATATGCTATCTGTTAATAATAGCATATTTTAACATTTAAGTCAATAGATAAACCTCTGTAGATAGCTGCTAATGACCGGATAAATTACCAAATCAAAGATCGCCTATACTTGCCTGAGGGATGAAAAATTGGTATAATATAGACACATACAGCCTACCTCTTTGACGATACGTGCCACCTTTGATTCGGCCACAAGATCATATTCAGGTTTTAATCGAAAGGAAATCATTGTGGACATACCCATAACACGCGACCAGCTTAAAATATCAACTCGCGTGCTATACGACGAGTTGCAAAGACAAAACGCTAACGTCGAGATTCTTGATAAAGACTCAAGTCTGCTAGAATACACTGCCAAGTCCGGCAAGAAACACTTATTGTTTAGTACCTGTAGTGACAAATCTTCGGCCGCCGGTATGATAGTTGCAGACAATAAAGTGCGAACGGCGACCGTTGCGCGTCGCATGGGCATTTCTACACCCGAACAAGTTATGTCACGTGACGTTCGCGAAATACGCAAATTCCTATCCGAAATGGGTCGAATTGTCGTTAAACCTGTCGCTAACAGTAGCGGAACTGGTGTCAGCACCAATATCACTACACAAAAAGCGCTTAGTCGCGCCTACAATTATGCAAAATCATTCAGTCGACGGATTGTCGCACAGCGCCACATTATCGGTAGCGACATTCGACTACTAATTGTTGGTGGTAAATTCTGCTCAGCAGTACTACGCAAGCCAGCCCATGTGATAGGTGACGGTGAATCGACTATCGAAATGTTGATTAATGACGCTAACGCCGACATGTCACGCAATGACGACTCTCAATCGTCTCTGATGCATATCAATATGGGGGCGGCCGCTAGGTATCTGGGTGACAAACTTCAAAACGTTCTAAAATATGGTCAAGAAGCCCAGGTGGTTGGGCCCGCCAATGTCAGCCTAGGTGGTAGTTTACACGAGGCATCCCACCAAGTACCCCAGTCGATGATTAATGACGCCGAAGCAATAACCGATAAACTAGGTTTAGGTATGAGCGGAGTTGATATGATGTGGGACAAAAAAACCGACAAACACTATCTGATTGAAGTAAACGCTACACCCGGCATCGACATCCACGATGACCCGTTTAGCGGAACGTCAAGTGACGCCGTAGAGCGTTATGTTCAGTGGTTGATAGCCTAAATTTATAGGTTTTTCAGCTCTTCTAGCAGTTTTCTTTGTTTTTTGGATAATTTAGTTGGCGTATCGACGACAATATTAATAATGTGTGGACCGCGTTTGTCAGAATTTAGATTCGGCACGCCATGACCCGATAATTTAAAGTCGTCACCAGACTGAGTTCCGGCCGGTACCTTCATTCGAATTTTACCGTCAACTGTTATTACATCAATTTCGGTGCCCAGTGCAGCGTCAACCATATCGATATGCTGCTCAGACAAGATAATATTCCCCTCACGCGTAAACTGTTTGTGGGCTTTGACCCTAATATGAACATACAAATCACCGCGTTCACCATCTCCCACAGCCTCTCCACGCTCACGCAGGCGGATTGTAGCACCATCATCGATACCAGCAGGGACTTTGAGCTTAATGGTCTGTTTGCGGCGCTCAGTACCCTTTCCGCGACAAACTGTACAAACTTTTTCAGGTACTTTGCCACGACCATGACAAGTTTCACAAACTGCCGCTTGTTGAATTGGACCAAAAATCGTGTTCATTACACGGTTTACCTGTCCCGAACCCTTACAGGTTGGACATGTTTTCATGTCATGACCAGGTTCAACTGTCGTACCGCGACAGTGCGAACATTCGTCGTCCATGTCTAGTTCAATCTTTTCTTCCACGCCAAACACCGCTTCTTCAAACGTTAACTGCAGCGAAACCTCTATGTCACGGCCTTTGCGTGGTCCGCGCTGCCTACCACCTGCGCCGCCGCCAAAAAACTGACCAAAAATATCACCTAGCCCACCATCACCAAAGTCAAAATGAACGTTCTGACCACCAAACCCACCAAAACCTTCGAATGGATTACCGCCAGCCGCACCACCACCGCCGTTACCACCAACACCAGCATGACCAAATTGATCATAGCGTTGACGCTTGTCGCTATCTTTTAATACTTCGTAAGCTTCGCTAACTTCTTTAAATTTAACTTCGTCGCCACCTTCTTTGTCGGGGTGATACTTAACAGCCGCCTTGCGGTAAGCTTTCTTGATTTCATCAGCTGAGGCGTTTTTGGACAGACCCAGTACTTCGTAATAGTCGCGTTTGCTCATTACATAAATTATATAAAATTAGCACTCTTATTACAAGAGTGCTAAACGAGTTTAATCTGTAAATTTTATTATCTAATTTAGGTAGTGCTATACTGACATACAAATGAAGCCTTTTATTCGTTTTATCGGGGTCGTCCTTGGAACACTAAGGGCCGAATACCGTCAGTTATCTAATCGATATTTCGGCAAAATTCATCGTTTTGACGGTGATGCTAGGCAAATATGTCAACAAATTCTCGATCGACTGTGGGAAGGTGATTTCTATCGGACTAGTCTGGGACATTTTGACTTTTTTTGGATGCGAGATTTTGGCACGGTCTGTCAGTCACTCGTTCGACTAGGCTACGTTAAACAAGTTCATCATACACTTCGCTGGGCACTGCGTTTTTATAGACGAGCAAATATTGTTAGCACCTGTATCGACAAAGCCGGCAACTGCTTTGAGGCACCGGGTCGTGCTATTGATTCTTTACCGTGGCTACTACACTGTATCGAGGTTAGTAATTATCCACTAAACAAGACTGAACGAAAATTTATCGAGCATCAACTGCGCAAATACCGCAAGATTTTTCTGGACCCAAACGGCTACATTAAACAAATGAAGTTCGCCGAAATGCGCGATGCTGTGATGTACGACCGCAGCGCATACGCAGTTAGTTTGGTAGGCCGAATGGCGATCTGCGTCAAAAAACTAGGTTTTGAGAATGCGTTTGATATCCCCGCCAGCAAATACCGTGACGAACTAATCGACACCTATTGGAATGGGCGATATTTTAGTGCTGATATGAAAACTACGGCATTTAGCGCTGAGTGCGCGCTTTTCCCGTTCTTTTTGGGGATTGTTGATGATGCCGACAAAGCTGAGTCAACGTTTAAATACATATCAGAAAAGAAACTTAACGAACCGTATCCATTAATTTATACCGATCAGCCCAAAGCTTTTCGCTACCACTGGTGGATGAGTGCGCCACTAATGCCAGATTATGCCAGTTCGACCATTTGGAGTTGGCACGGCGAATATTATCTGCACCTGCTAAAAAAGTATAGAAGCCCCCAATACGACGAGCAGTATCGACGCTTCAGCCGGATGATTGAACGACACGGCACATTTCCAGAGATGTTAAACGCTGACGGGTCTTGGTACTACGCCCCTACCTATCGCGGCGATCCAGGTATGGTATGGGTCGCACTATTCCTAGAGTTACCCGAACCAAATTAAACCCCCGCCAAAACTAGCGGGGGTTAATAAATTTTTTGGTAATTTACTTGTCTTTTTTGTCTTCTTTGTCGTCGACGACTTCGCCTTCGACTGGTTCGTCGGACTTTTTGTCGTTTGAATCACCATCTTCAGAGGCAGGTGCTTCCTCTTTTGACGCAGATTCATACATCTTGGCGCCGATTGGCATGATGGCGTCATTCAAAGCTTTGGTTGCGGATTCTAGCTCTTCTTTATCATCAGAATCTTTATGCTTTTTCGCTTCCTCGACGGCATCAGTGATGACTTTTTTATCTTCATCGCTAATCTTGTCTTTGTACTCGTCAGGCATTTTTTCAGCTTGGTAAATAGCGCTTTCTAGACCATTACGAGCATCGATTGATTCACGCTTTTTCTTATCTTCATCAGCGTGCATCTCAGCGTCACGAGCAGCTTTTTCGATGTCTTCTTTGGACAAATTACCGCTGTTAGAAATCGTGATGCTTTGTTCTTTTCCCGTACCCTTATCTTTGGCGGTTACGTTCAAAATACCGTTAGCATCAATGTTAAATGTTACTTCGATTTGCGGCACACCACGTGGTGCAGGCGCAATACCATCTAATGTAAAGCGTCCAAGTGACTTGTTGTCAGCGGCCAGCTCACGCTCACCTTGGGTGACGTGAATTTCAACTTGCGGTTGATTATCAGCGGCAGTACTAAACGTTTCCGACTTTGATGTAGGCACAGTCGTGTTGCGGTCAATTAGTTTTGTAGCGACTCCACCCATTGTCTCGATTCCAAGTGACAGCGGCGTAACATCTAGAAGCAAGACGTCTTTGACGTCGCCGGCTAACACACCACCCTGAATGGCAGCACCAACTGCCACAACTTCGTCAGGATTAACACCTTTTAATGGCTCTTTTTTAAAGATTTCTTTGACCTTCTCGACCACAATTGGCATACGAGTCATACCACCGACTAGAACTACTTCATCGATGTCACCAGCTTTTAGCTTAGCGTCTTTGAGTGCCTTTTCGACTGGTTCAGCTAAGCGATCAATTAGATCCTTGACCAACTCTTCTAGTTTTGAACGAGTCAGTTTGTATTCAAAGTGTTTTGGACCGTCAGCGTCAGCGGTTAGGAACGGCAGATTAATTTCAGTCTCAGTAGTAGACGATAGTTCCTTTTTAGCTTTTTCAGCCTCGTCCTTTAGGCGTTGCATAGCGGCTTTGTCGCCCTTTAAGTCAATACCTTCGTCGTTTTTAAAGACGTCTAGGAAATGGTTAACGATGCGGTTATCGAAATCTTCACCACCTAGGTGAGTGTCACCATGAGTCGACTTAACTTCAAACACACCGTCGCCTAATTCAAGTACAGATACGTCGAATGTTCCACCACCAAGGTCGAATACCACGATTTTCTCGTCTTTTTTACTATCTAGGCCGTAAGCAAGTGCAGCCGCCGTCGGTTCGTTAATGATACGCTTAACCTCTAGTCCTGCAATCTTACCAGCGTCTTTGGTTGCCTGGCGCTGACTATCGTCAAAGTAGGCAGGAACGGTAATAACTGCTTCGGTTACCTTTTCGCCCAAGAACGCCTCGGCGTCAGCTTTAATCTTGGACAGTATCATAGCTGAAACTTCTTCTGGCGTGTATTCTTTGTCGCCCATCTTTACCGCTACACCATCGCCTTTTTTGACAATCTCATACGGCATGATATCGTGATCTTTTTGAACTTCTGGATCACTGAACTTACGTCCAATTAGACGCTTAACACCATAGATAGTATTCTTGGCGTTGGTTACGCGCTGACGTTGAGCCACTTGCCCAACCATTCGTTCGCCTTTTTTGTTGATCGCAACGACAGAAGGTGTCGTTCGATTGCCTTCGGCATTAGCAATAACCTCTGGTTTACCAGCTACCATATACGCAAATGCGCTGTTAGTTGTACCAAGGTCGATTCCAATAATTTTACCCATTATATTTTTACTCTCCTTTTTTATAAAAATTCAATTTATAATCTAATTCTATATTAGCACTCTACGTGGTAGATTGCCAAGTGTTTCTATTATATAAAAGTTAGCACTCTCGTGTCAAGAGTGCTAACATACTTTATTAAAAATAACTATTGACTACTGTTACACATAGATGTATGATTCTATTTGTCTTATCAAGCAACTGCTTGAACAAGAAGTGAATCCGCTTGAGCGAACGTTCGGCGGTTTTTTATATTACAGAGAGGTGGTAAGCATGCTCGTTCAGCATATATCGGAGGCAGGCGCCAGAACAAGCAATTTGCAGATGGAAATTGCTGAATTCAACGATAAATTTCGTTTTACATTGTCGTTCAGACTTGCAGTTCTCATCGCCACATTCAAGGCCAAACGCCGAAAAGCTCGTGGGTTCAAACCAACAAGTCATTTTCGTGTCTACCCCCACAACGTGTCGAAAGACTTCTCAGCAAGACTGTACGTTCCAGAGAGTGAAATCTGCCGAGAATTGCTCTTGAAACGCGTTAGCGAGTTTGTGTCAGCAAAAACAGGCGCCAGAGCGTTCTGTCGATTCATGCCGCATAAGCTCTCGGACGAAGAGTCCTACCCGTTGACAATCGCAATTATTGTCAGCACAAGGCTTTCGTCTTAGGTAGCTTAGTGCTCGAAACAGTGATCCCCTCTCTGTTTCGAACCAAATTTCATTAAAACACTTAGTGAATTTTGGTTCGAATTATTTCTTGGTGACCTTCACCATAGAGTGACGAATTGGTTGACCGTTTAGGGTATAGCCGGCTTGTAGCTCCTCTGCGATAACTTCATGCTCGCCCTCGGCGTCCTCGTCAAATTGAATTGCTTCATGCAAATCTGGATTAAAATTTACGCCCGCATTTGCGTCAATACGCTTAACTCCCAGCGACTCTAGTTGTTTGTCCAGGTTCTTTGTTAGTGACACGACACCCTTCGCCCAGGTATTGTCAGCAAGGTCAGCTGGTACATGAGAAATGGCTCGTTCGATATTATCAATAACGGGCAGCAGTTTAATAATTGCATTAATTTGGCCTGATTCGCGCGCCATAGCTTTCTCGGATTCAACACGTTTACTGAAGTTTTCGAAATCAGCTCGAGTGCGTTGTAAATCCTGGGTTAACTCGCCCAACTGTTGCTCTAGGTCTACCTGTTTTTTACTTTTTGCCATATTCTAAAAGCCACCTTCCATATTCTAACTACAAAACTTCCTCTAACATTGCACCGGCATGTCGCACTAAACGCATTACTTTGGCGTAACTTTGACGGGTTGACCCAAGCACACCGATATAACTTCGATCGCTATAAGGCGAGCGGAAACGACTAATTATCAAACTAGCACCACTAGTCTTGCCGATTGGGTTTTCGGAACCGATATAAACGTTCAAAGGTTCATTTGGCGCAGCTTCACGTAGCCACGGTTCTAGATTGTCGAGTAAACTTGCGACGGCTTGGGTATGTATACCACTCGCAAATTCTGGTTGCGAGAACAAATTACCAATACCGCTCATATATAACTCGTCGCCAATTGTCGCAATACCTAAATTATGAGTAAGTTCAACCAAACTATCGACGGCACTACGAATAGCTCGGTCGGCGTGATTTCCATGAGTACTCACTCGGGCTTCGATCGCTCTCGCACTGCGATCCAAGGATTCAGGTAGCTCGTTTGCATGAGATTCATTTAGCATATTGACGTATAATCGATAGCCGGCATCGGTTGGAATTCGGCCTGCGCTAGTGTGAGGTTGCATAATTAGACCCATTTCTTCTAGTCGTACCATCTCGCTACGAATCGTAGCGCTCGAAACTCCAAAAAGTTTGGCAAGCATCACGCTACCAACTGGTGCAGCAATTTCGGCATGCTGTTCAATAATGGCAGATAGTATCTGTATTTGACGTTCTGTCATACCGATATTGTATCGTAATTTAGCACTCTGTGTCAATGAGTGCCAGGCCTTTACGGAATCTCCATCCTTCGGGTCCTGTCGTCCGGTTCACCCCTTCTTTTTAAATTTCTTCGAAATTCTAAAAAGCGGGCGTTGCCCCACCGAACACCACCCGCAGTGATGGAGCGCCAACCTCAGTTGTACATAGTTTGCTCTGCTGTCCGCCATCCGTTATACTCTACCTATGAATAATCCCGAACAGCTTGAATTTATACGTAACTGGCTCGGGTCTGGCTCGATTAATATCTTTGGATTACCATTCTCAGGCAAAGACAGTCAGGGTAAAATACTAGCCGATTTATTTAACGGTGAGTTAATTGGCGGCGGTCAAATTCTACGCGAAAGCGTTATTCCAGACGGCGTCCGTCGGGATCTTGACTCTGGCATACTCGTACCAACCGCAGATTTTATACGTATTGTTTTGCCGTTTTTAAGTAAACCCGAACTAGCCGGCAAACCACTAATCCTAAGTGCTGTTGGGCGATGGCACGGCGAAGAAGACGGTGTTGTTGGCGCACTAGACGCCGCCAATCACCCCACCAAAGCAGTTATTCATCTATCAATAACCGAAGAGTCTGCCCGTAGGCGCTGGCTTGAACACGAAAACCACAAAGATCGCGGTGAGCGTCGAGACGACAGTGCTGAAATACTAGAAAATCGATTCAGTGAATTTAGCAGTAAAACCTTGCCAGTACTCGAATATTACCGCGAACGTGATTTGTTAATCGAAATTGACGGTAATGGGCCTAGAAGCGATGTTACGAATTCAATTATTTCTGCGTTAGCTAATCGCGTTTTAGCATCACAGTAAACGCTTCGGACGGAATGTCGACTTTACCAAAACGCTTCATACGCTTTTTACCTTTGGCTTGTTTAGCTAACACCTTTTTCTTACGCGATACATCGCCACCATATAGACCAGTTGTGACGTCCTTGCGATAGGCCGACAAGTCTGCTCTAGCAATAAACTTACCGCCAATCGCCGCCTGCAAAGCAACCTGAAAATTCTGGCGTGGAATAACTTCTTTTAATTTATCGACGACTTCTCGCCCCAAACGCTGAGCTTCACTGCGGTGCGCCATAACACTCAAAGCATCTACCATGTTGCCGGCAACATAAAAATCAACTCGCACTAAATCCTCGGCGCGATACATGCCTAATTCGTAATTAAACGAACCATAGCCACTCGTGACCGACTTTAGTTGATCATAAAAATCTGTTAATAAATTAGCAAGTGGTGCTTCAAAACTAATTAACGCCCGCTCATCAATATAGCTCAGGTTATTTTGTTGGCCGCGTTTGTTAATAATTAATTGCAACACACCGCCCACATAGCTTTTTGGAACAATAATTTCGCCTTTGATCCAAGGTTCACGAATCTCGACTATTTTCGTAACGTCAGGCAGCTCACTGGCACTTTTGATATCAATGTCGTGACCGTTGACCATCTTTATTTGATAATCTGTTGAGGGGTTGGTTACAACTAAATCTAAATTATATTCACGCTCCAATCGCTCACGAATAATATCCATGTGTAGTAGCCCCAAGAATCCAATCCGAACCCCAAACCCTAGAACCGGAGAGTTTTCGGGTTCAAACTGCAATGCAGAATCGCTCAAGCTCAGTTTTTCAATTGCGTCTTTTAAGTTCTGATAATCGTCGTTACTAACTGGGAAAAACCCAGCATAGACAAATGGTTTAACTAATTTATAGCCAGGTAATTGCGAGTCGGTATGAGCTCGTTTCGTCGTAACAGTGTCGCCAACCCTAGCATCACGTGTCGTTCGTAAGTTTGTAACGATATACCCTATCTCACCTGCTAGCAGGTCAGGCTCTGAGAACATAGTCGGCTGCAACGACCCAACCTCTAGGGCTATGCCGCTAGCATTAGTTGCCATCATCTCGATTGCATCACCTTTTCTGACTTCGCCGTCAACAATCCGCACATACAAAATCACACCACGATAATCATCATAGTAGCTATCAAAAATCAAGGCCCTGGTCGGAGCGTCAGGTTGACCATGAGGTGCAGCGATTCGTTCAACAACCGCATCCAAAACATCAGTTACGCCATCGCCTGTTTTGGCGCTGATTTTGATAATGTCTGACTCGCTACATCCAAGTAAATTAATAATCTCGGAACTAACCCTTGGTACATCGGCTGCCGGTAAATCAATCTTGTTAAGTACTGGGATGATTGTCAGATCTGCAGCCATCGCTAGATATACGTTCGCTAAGGTCTGGGCCTGGATACCTTGACTGGCATCCACTACTAATACCGCACCTTCACAAGCCTGCAGGGACCGGCTAACTTCATAGCTAAAGTCAACGTGACCCGGTGTGTCAATCAAGTTCAAATCATGGTCACGATACTTCATCCGAACGGGTGCTAACTTAATCGTAATGCCCTTTTCGCGCTCTAAATCCATACTATCAAGCATTTGCGACTTCATTTCGCGCGTGCTGACGGTATCAGTCATCTCCATCATGCGATCGGCCAGTGTCGATTTGCCATGATCAATATGTGCGATTATACAAAAATTACGAATGTGATCCTGGGTCATGTCAGCTTCGCTCGACCGAACAATATCTTTTTAAGTCTAGATATGATTGGGTTTACTTCTTCTAGTTTCATCAGCCAACACAAGACTATGTAGGCGGTCACACTAATCAAAACGATTATGACAAATTTTGGAAAGCTAGCCAGGAAGCTTTGATCCGTTGCACTTAGTGGCAAGAATGAAACGGTTAGATAGGTCACAACTGTCATGAAACCAGTGGCACTTGCCATCCGCGCTACCGCATGCACGAAAACTTTATCAAACAACCCTTTGATGCGCATTGACATGACTCTGAATAATATTCCTACTTCAATTATTGCTACTATTGCCGTTGCCCAAGCCAGGCCGTACGGACCGAGCCCTAATCCCATCGTGAACCAAACCGCCAGCGTTACATTCAAAGCAATCGCAACGAACGAAATATATAGTGGGGTTTTAGTGTCCTGTTGAGCATAAAAACTCCTGGCAGAAATGTGATAAATAGAGCGGAACAAAATTGCTATGGCTAGGATCCCTAGGATACTAGCCATTAGCGTATCACCACCGTTCTTGATAAAGTTAACTAAATATCCACGTCCGAAAAACGCAATCACAGTTACCGGTAGCGCCAGCCAAATAATCACGCGAAGAACTGATTGCAACTCTTTCTTGAATAAGTCTGGTCGATTTTGCCCTAAGCGTTCGGCCATTTTCGGAAAGGCAGCCGTGCTGATGGCTACGCCAATCAGGTTAATCGGTACATACGACAGTGCTGTCGCCTGTTGATAGGCACGAATGGTTCCAGACGCCATGCGTGATGCCAGGTTAGTTTCGACAATGCTGTTGATGTAATCCATCCCCTGATCTAGTGACCTTGGAGGCAGCAGCGACAAGACTTTACGAAAGCCATGGTTCTTCCAGAAAATCTTGAACCTATAGTCAAATCCCATACCAATTAATCCCACGCTACTAATCAGTAGCTGCAGTATTGAACCGAGCACTACACCCAGTGCAACACCCATAATTCCACCTTCAAAAACCTGCCAGCCAAAAATATTTATTCCATCAGTAAAGAACACGACACCAATCAAAATTCCAATGTTATAGACGGTTGGAGCTAGGGCAAAAAACGTGAATCTACCGACCGCCTGCTGCATACTGGCAATCACCGTCGCAATCGCAAACAAGAATGGGTTAATCGCAATTACCCGCATCATACTCACGGCCAGCGCGCGGCTGGATTCATCTAACCCCGGACCAACCACATACTGGACCAACTGACCTGCGAAAATAATAATCAAAACGCTAGCAATTAATGTCACAACCGCCATCAGGTTCAAGATACTTGTCGATAACTCCCAGGCTGACTTTTTGTTACCTGTCGCTAAGCGTTGATTAAAAACTGGAATAAACGAAACGCTCAGCGCTCCAGACACTAAAATAAAAAACATGAAGTCTGGCACAGTAAAAGCAACTGTGTAAGCGTCAATGCCCTGCGGGTAAGTGTCATAATACAAGCCGTTTAACTGGCGGTCACGAATTAACCCCAAAATACTGGAAAGCAAAGTTGACCCGGCCAGCAAGGCAGCCGCTAAACGAATCGGTAGTTTGATATTGGCCCGAGCTACAGTGCTTTTAATGCGTCCCATTTTGGATTAATACTAAGGCTAGTAGAGCTTAGCCTCCTTGGGTAATTTGGCGTCTTTGAGGACTTTTATAACTTCCTCTTCTTCGAGTGTTTCTTCTTCTAGAAGTGCTTTGGCCAGTTTATCAAGACTCGCACGGTTACTGATGATGACGGCTTCGGCACGCTTAGCAGCTTCTCTAATTAACTCAGCAACCTCCTGGTCGATTAGCTTGGCGGTATCGTCACTATATGGACGATCATGAGTCATCTTGTCGAACATCATACCACCAGTTCCTTCGTGGAACACCTGGTCACGAAGCTTTGTACCCATTCCCTGTTCGACGATCATGTCACGGGCAATCTCGGTTGCCTTGCGCAGATCTGAACCCGCACCGGTCGTAATGCGGTCTTCACCATAAACAATCTTCTCAGCCACGCGACCACCTAGAGCACGCGCCAAAATATCTTTGAATTCGAGTATATTAGTATAGCTTTTGTCTTCTGGCGGAAGGAACCAGGTCACACCACCAGTTCCACCTCGAGGAATAATCGTAACCTTATGAACTGGATCACTATCAGGCAGAACGTGGCCGACAATCGCATGACCCGCCTCGTGATAAGCGGTCATTTCTTTTTCTTTTTCGCTCATCACCTTTGTCTTGCGTTCTGGTCCAATTGCAACCTTTTCGAAAGCTTCAGTTAAATCAGCGTTGCTAATTTTTTTCGAATTTCGACTAGCTGCAACGATAGCCGCTTCATTGGCCATATTAGCTAAGTCTGCTCCGCTTGATCCAGCGGTTTTAGCGGCAAGTGAACCCAAATCAACTGTCTCGTCGGTTGGCTTCTTTTTGAAATGAACCTTTAAAATTTCTTCGCGGTCACGTCGCTCTGGCAACGTAATATTCGTGCGCCTATCAAAACGTCCTGGACGAAGCAAAGCTGGATCTAGCACGTCAGCGCGGTTAGTTGCGGCAAGTACGATTACGTTTGCACCGGTTTCAAAACCATCCATCTCAACCAAAATCTGGTTCAGTGTTTGTTCACGCTCGTCGTGTCCACCACCCATTCCGCTACCACGTTTGCGCCCAACGGCATCAATCTCATCGATAAAGATAATAGCTGGTGCATTCTTTTTGGCTTTGGCAAATAAATCACGCACACGGCTAGCACCGACTCCGACAAACATCTCGACGAACTCGGAACCAGATATGCTAAAGAATGGCACATTTGCCTCACCCGCCACAGCACGTGCTAACAAAGTCTTACCAGTACCTGGGCTACCGACCAATAACACGCCGCGTGGAATCTTGGCGCCAAGTTGTTCGTATTTTTTCGGGTGTTTTAAGAAGTCAACGACTTCCTGTAAATCTTGTTTGGCTGAATCATTACCAGCAATATCATCAAAAACAACTTTTTCTTTATCGATACCATATAGTTTGGCTTTTGACTTACCAAATCCCATCGCCTGATTGTTTTGACCCTGAGCTTGACGCATCATAAACATAAAGAATGCCACGATGATAAGAACTGGAATTATAATAATCGCCAGGTTCCACAAAGTATCACCAGTAGTCGACGGCTGGGTTACCTTGAGCTCGACATTGGCGTCGGTTTTAAGACCCTGCTCTTGGATGCTACTGCCGGTTTGTAGGACTGACTTTTCGGTTGGATTGTCGCTGCCTTTTGGAGTAACCTTGACGTTGCTTCCTTCGATCTCAATTTTACTGATTTCACCTGCGTTAGCGCGGCTTATCACTTCAGAAATAGGAACTTCTTTGAGTTTATCGTGTGGAGTTAGGACCGCTACTGCGACCAAAGCGCCAAAAACAAGAATTGCCCAAAAGAGGCTTAAACGAATAATATTATTTGGACGTTTTTTCGATGCGGGTGATTTTAGAGCCATAAAAAATTAAATATTCCTTTCAATCTGTCGTCTCAGTCGTAGTTTATATAACTATTTTATCAGTTCTACCGTGAAATTACGAGAAGTGAACTTAACTTTAACACCCGAACCAGCCTGAAACGTCGTTCCAGCTTTGGCGGTTTTGATTGCAACTGCCAAACGCGACAGCTGTGGCCTAGTTAATTGACCATTTGTTACATAACGTAAACACTCAATTTCGGTCAACGGGTCAAGGTGTGTAAAAAAGTATCGACTGTTTAACTTTTCATTATCCAAAATTACTTTTAGTTCACTTTCTATTAGTTTTTTAAGGTGTTTTTGTGTCGACCATAAGGCGAGCAACTGCCGTTTGTCGTCATCGCTTAGTTTTGAAGTTTTACGTCTAATCCGATTTCGTAAATATGCATCGCTAGCATTTGTGCTGTCTTCATGCCATTTTAGGGCGTTAGTTTTAGCGTAATCCAAAATCTCGGACTTGGTCATATTAGTTAGAGGACGGATAATATCAGAATCAAGCACCGCTAATCCCCGCCAACCAGTCCCACGCATCAAATTAATTGCGATGGTCTCGATAACATCGTCGGCATGGTGTGCGGTCACAATCTGTGCGTCGTGTTTTTTGGCAACTGAACGCAGGAATTTGTATCGCCTGGAACGAGCTAGGTCTTCACTCGCCTTTTCGCCTAATTCCTCGCGCCTTGTTTCAAACCCTAAACCATATTTAGACGTCAAATCTTGCACAAACTCGGCGTCCTCGGCCGAATCAGACCGAATTCCGTGATCAAAATGCGCCACTGTTATTTGGGGGTTGGGGGTTGGGAAATGGGGGTTGGGAAAAGGAAAAGGGGAAATAGGGGTTGGGGGTTTGGGATTCGCAAGCATATCTAATAAAACGACCGAATCAACGCCCCCACTAACTGCAACAATATATCGTCCGGACTCTAGCATCACCCGATCTGCTTGTTGATCCATACACCTACCCAAATTCCAAATAGCGCTCCAACCGTACCGATTAAAATACTTGAAACACTTAACAAATCTTTATCACCCCATAAATATGGAACATAACCACCCAAGATACCAAAGATAGTTGCCGAAACTATAATAATCGTTTTTTTCATTCATTCTATTATAACCCCTAACCCTATAAGTATCTGGTGCTACCGAATGGAACTTTTTGTTTGACATAAATCCCAGTACCTAATGTGTCAGCCGAATGGATTGTCCGATCGCCAAACCGTTTGTTTATTTCGTCGATCGCATCGGTCGTGCGGCGTTCGCGAACTATTTGGTCATTAAATAAACTCAGTTGATTAATTTCAAGGTCTTGCAACTCGTAGCAGTGCACACCAATCTCGCGGATGTGGTCTGGCGCATCCAAGAATAGTTGTCGAACCAACGCAAAAATCGTTTGGTCACTATAAAACGGCAACGTCGCCATGAAACTAGCGTGCCAAACTCCACGCTCATAAGTCTTGGCGTAGACATAAACCCCTCGCGCCGATTTACCCTGTGCTCGCATTCGGCTACCGACTGATTCGCATAAATGGTGCAGGCGTTTGATGATTTGATCGTGTGTCAGATTAAAACTATCCAGTACGTATTGCCTACCAACTCGCTTCATCTCGTACGACACGTCATCGACCTCGTACCCACGCAGACGCTGATGCCACCACTGACCAACTACACTTTTGAAAACTACTTTTTGCAAAGTCGCAACGTCAGCGTCTAGGAACTGCAGTGGCGTATAAATGCCAACCGAATTAAGGCGCGCTTCGTTACGCTCGGCTATGCCAGTTAAGTCAGTTAGTTTCAGGTCGGCGAAAGTCGAACGGAGATTGCCGTGATTAATCTCATCTAGCCCATCAGGCTTATGTAGTCCAGCCGCAGTTTTTGCCAGGAACCGATTAGTTCCAATCCCAACGTTACAGCGCATCCACACCCCGACTTCATCCCGTAGCCTTTGTTTAATTTCATGACCGATGCTTTCCATCGTCCGTCCGCGCGTGATAGCTGTTGATTCATTAAAGTCAATTATCCCCTCATCAATACTTTTCATAGTTACGTGCGACGAATAATCCGACATTATTCCAAGTAGTTTGTGGTAAACAAACCGATACTTGGCCGGGTCACTTTCGAGCGCCACTAACCCAGGCGCTAGTAATTTGGCGTCGCGTAGTTTCATGCCAACTTTGACTCCTAATGCTTTTGCCTCGTAGCTGGCAGTAACTAGTGAGGTATTGTCAGTCCGACGATTTACAATCGCTACTGGTCGACCACGCAATATAGGCCTAGATTGTTGCTCGACCGTCGCAAAACAACTATTCAAATCAATATGCATAATCAGTGGGCGAGTCTGGTTATAGTCATTATTCATAATGATCAGCCTCACGCGTTAGGCGCCAAGTTAAATGTTCGGCGTCCAGTTCGATTCGATAATCAGCCTGGTTATCGGTTACATCAAAAACATGCACCATACGATTACCCTGCGTGGTCGGATAGCGCAGACCAATCTCGGTTATCTCGACCTCTCGCCCATTTGGTCGCTTAAATTTCAGTGGTTTACATGGATTTAACCCGTCACTAAAAGTCGCAATCACCTTGATTCGTTCATTCAAAAAAGTTTCGTCATTCATTGTAGAATCCTCGATAAAGTTATTTCGAGAAACGTTTACAAATTGTTCGCCCGTTCCCGTAGCCCGTTTCGTAGCTACAAATCCGAAGACGATAATGAATGACCTTGCGTGAGGGACGCTTATTCGCCGTACGGCGAACAGTGAGTATCACGTGGTATATATCTAGTATACTCTAATCTAACCCTAGAAAAACCCCTGATTTCTTGCTACAATCATCACCGTACCTAGAAACACGATTCGACAAACCAAGCTTTAGCTGTTTGCCGAAGCAAAGTGAATTCCGACGAGGTAGTGTAGCTCAGTTGGCCCAGCCGAAGGCGATAAATAAAATCGCGAGACGCTCTAACCAACTGCCCATATACTGCCAACTCCGCACCTTTCACACCTAAAACAATTTCATTTATAAGGTAGTGTAGCTCAGTTGGTTAGAGCGCGAGACTCATAAGCTCGAGGTCACAGGTTCAATTCCTGTCACTACTACCAAATAAAAACGATCACCCTGCGTGATCATTTTTATTTGGTATTTGTTGCTGGATTGAGCCTGAGACTTTTTGCGAAGCAAAAATAGTCACATGGTCGCGTAGAGAATGAAGCGAAAAAGTGTTTACATTTTTGAGCGAATGAACGGAAGAGGCTTTAGCCGATATTCCTGTCACCTAAACTGAATCTGCAACACGCAAGTTTCTTGCCTTAAGTCACAGGTGAAAACTGTGCGTTTTCAAAGATGTTGTTTCGTGGTCTCGGAACATGACTAATTCTTGTCATTATAACTAAATACTTGCTCTACAGTCAGTAAAGTTGTATAATATCAAAGTTACTCAACCGAGTATCGCACCTCAATAGAACGGACTAAAATGGCAACTCTACTAATCGTTGGATTGTCTTATGGCAAACGACGCAAAGAAAACGAGCCCAACCCAGTCAACCGTAAACTCGGACGAGAGTTAGTAGGTGTGATTGACGACAAGGGGTGGCATAATCTGATCGTTGTGTCGCAGTGGGAAATTGCCCTGCAGACCAAGAAGGACGGATACGGCGCGCACGTCAATCTCGTAGTGGACGAAAGTTTCGCTAGCTACAAGAACAAGAAGCGTTACTTGGACAGCGAAGACGTCGTGAACGCAGCCATCAACTTCGTAAAAGATAAGGGCATAGGAATTGACGGAGTAATTGTCGTCGCAAATCCATTCCTGCACCTGGCCGCTGTTCAAAAGCTGATTCGCTCTAAAGGTCTCAACGTCATCAAGTATCCAATCGAGAAAGTCGGCTTCGACAACAGCTCGGAGCAACTGCAGTGGTGGTGCAAGGGTCCCCTGCGCTTTATCACGTACGGAATCATCGTCAAACTCGGCGACATCCTTAACCGGAACCTTCATGGCATCGGCGAAAAGGAGTAACCGCGCCCCTCAGGCTCCCTAAAACGGAAATGCCTTGGAGGGGCATTTTCTATGTCGTTTATAATTAAATACCCCACCAGTCGTCGTTGCTGATGGGGGATGAGGTGGGGGATTAATCCGGATTGGAATTGCTGTAGATTTTGCGCAGGTAATTGATTAGCTTGATTAACCAATACGTCGCAAAAGATACGATCAAAAACCAAAATAGTGCAGCAGCAATTGGCAAAACCCACCATGATTCTACCGGCAAAGCTTCTGTCATATAGCTCGGTAAAACGTCTGCATATGCCTTAAACTGTTCTATTATCGGTTGATAAATGAAGTATGTTATAGCTGCTGCAATTAATCCTACGACTAGCGAAATGACAACCAAGATCGGCTGAATTTTTCGCATTCGTGCTACTATGCCAGCCATTTTGTCACCGCCTTCGCTAGAAACCTCGCTCACCTACACGTTTGTGGATAAGATAGTATAGTTATATCATTAAAAATAACCACTGTCAATTTCAGTGGTTATTTTATATCTTTCTAACGGCATCTCTGCGTTATATTATAGCTCTACGCCTTCCATAGCAGCGGATCCAAGTCTAGCCTTAGCTAGGTCGAGTCGCCTTTTAATTCGCTGTTCCAGTTCATCACCGGATAGAGTAAAGGTCTCGACAACTTGGTTGGTTGTTTCGCTCATTATGCTAGAACCTCTAGCCCGAGCAAATCGCTCTTGCTGACTGGTTCGCCGATGCCGTTAAATATTTCTGGTTGCTGTGCTTGCATATCTTGTATCCTTTTTGTTTTTATTATCTTATAACCTTATATTAGCATAAAAAGAATAAAAAAGCAAGACCTATTATGCAAAAACATCCACCCGTCTTTGACCTACTAGTGGTGGTTATGCTATAAATTAGGTAGAGGAATTAACAAAACAAACATATGGATATATCCACTTCCCTCGCCGCTGTAGCATTCGCTGCACTGATTCATGCCAGCTTCCAACTAAGTGTTAGTGTTCTAACGCTAATGAGCGGCCATGCCATCGGAGCCAAGCGAACCCAGGCCAAAGTCATGCGTTTAACGACTGGCTTTATCTTTGGTGTTGCCGTCATGACTATGTTGGTTTTATCATTCGTAGCGTTAGTGCTGTTGCACGTATTTGGAGCCGACACCCCCAAGATTGTTTGGGCTGCTGGCTGTGGACTTCTAGTTGGTGTGGCTGTCGCTATCTGGGCCTTTTATTATCCGCACAAGAAGGGGACTATACTATGGATTCCCAGGGCAGTCGCCGACTATTTAACTAAGCGCACCAAAGCCACCAAAGACAGTGCCGAAGCATTTGGGCTAGGCCTTAGTAGCGTACTAGCTGAACTACTGTTCCTAATCGCCCCTATCGTCATTAGCGCAATGATCTTGATTCAACTACCTCCACTCTGGCAACTAGCCGGCATCGGTATATACACTGTGATTTCCCTATTGTCGCTCATCATTGTTTGGGTGCTAATCGGTAGCGGTCACACCCTAGCTGGCATTCAGAAATGGCGCGAGGAAAACAAGCGATTCTTGCAGTTTGCAGCTGGACTCGGACTAGTTGTCCTGGGATTTTATGTCTATGTTGGTGAAATTATGAACGTTACTGCCGGGGGCATTTAACATGACTTTGGTGGTAGACATTGTTAAGCACGGCAAACGTCCGTCCGAAAGTTTCTCGCGCGAGAAGCTACATGCCAGTATCGTCGCTGCCTGCCTAAGTGTTCGTGCGCCCGAGGGTCAGGCTGAAGCAACCGCTCACGCTGTTTGCGACGCCGTAATTGTCTGGCTACGCCAACGTCCCGAAGTTACCAGCACCGATATCCGAACCATTGCTGCCCGATATTTAAAAAGTCACCATCCCGATGCAGCCTATCTGTATGAACAGCAGCATTCCACCATCTAAGGAGAAAAAATGGCCAAGAAACACACATTTGATTATGATTTGATCGTTATCGGTAGCGGAGCCGGTGGTAGCGCCGCCGCAACTATTGCCGCTCAAGCTGGTAAAAAAGTTGCCATCATTGAATCCGATACCTTCGGCGGCGACTCACCTAACTGGAGCGACGTGCCAACCAAGGCATTATTGCACGCAGCCAATTTATTCGATGATGCCAAAGACGGCGCCAAATTTGGCCTAAGGACATCAACACTTGGCTACAATTATCACTCAATTCGCGCTTGGAAAGATTTGGCGGTGCAGAGAACCGGGGCAGGGGGGAACCGTCGATATTATGAGAACCAGGGGATTAGCGCCTACTCAGGATCCGCCCACTTCCTATCGCCTAACGAAATCAGCGTTAACCGACGTCATTTATCAGCCAGCCACTTCGTAATCGCTACCGGATCACACTGGGTAATCCCCGATATCCAAGGACTTGATAAAGTCACTTACCTAACCCCACGCACCATCCTAGAAACACTTCGCCCACCCAAGACATTACTAGTTATCGGAGGCGGGGACATAGGTGTGGAAATCGCCCAGTTGATGGCCGTTTTTGGAACCAAAGTTTATATCGCCGAAAAAGCCGCTCGGTTACTTCCCCACCACGACTCCGAAGCTGGCGAACTACTCAGCCGAGTTCTGAGTGAACGTTATGGCATCACTAGCCTAACCCACTCGCGTATCCTGTCTGTTGTCAAAGATGGGCTAGGCAAGCGGGTGACATTATCACGGGCTGGCGTTGAAAAGTCGGTACGTGTCGATGAGATTCTGGTCGCTGCTGGACGCGCCCCTAATGTTGATTTGGGCCTCGAGAACGCCGGGGTTAAATTCACCCCCAAAGGAATCGATGTCAACTCGTTCCTACAAACCAATGTGAAACATATCTTTGCGGCTGGTGATGTCCTGGGCCGAAACAGCCACACTCACACTGCCCTACTAGAAAGCCGCGTTGCCGCTAATAACATCCTGAGCAAGACCAAAATATCGCCAGATTACACCGCTACACCAGAACTGGTGTTTACTAACCCCGAAATTGCAACTGTTGGACTGAGCGAGGATGATTGCCTGAAACGTGACCTAGCGATTAACAAAGCAGTCGCACCACTGAACATCATCACACGTTCAAATACCTCTGATTTTCGCGATGGGTTCGTCAAGATTATTACTGATAAAAAAGGTGTGGTTTTGGGTGCTACTATTGCCTGCCCTCACGCCGCCGAAATGATCCACGAACTAGCCCTAGCCGTTAAATGTGGCCTGTTGGTGTCCGAAATCGCTGACACACCACACGCCTTCCTGAGTTGGAGCGAAGCAATTCGCGTCGCCGCCGGCAAACTTAGCTAATCCCCTATATTGCAGTAAACGCTCATATCTGTTAATATCAAGTACGTGCTACACGAATGGAGAAGTCTGGTCAGCTCTAACTCAAATCAATAGACCAGGTAATGAATAAACTATATCGCGGGGTGGAGCAGTCTGGTCAGCTCGGATGGCTCATAACCATCAGGTCGCAGGTTCGAATCCTGCCCCCGCAACCAAGAAAAAACGACAACCATTTGGTAGTCGTTTTTTCTTTGTGGGGGTCAGGATCCGATTCTGCGACTTTTTGCCAATGGCAAAAATAGTCGCAGGCGGCGAAGTGAGCGAAACAAAAGAAAGCACGGAGTATTTTCTTTTGCGAACAAACGGAAGAGCAAGCTTGCTTGCGATATCCTGCCCCTAATCAAAAAACATCACCCATCTAGCTATTATTTAGTTTACAAATCCCCTGCAATATGCTAAAATACTCTTATTAATAAAAGGAACTTAATTTTATGCCTGAACAATCAACAACTCAAAATAATAACAACGGATTTGCGATCGCTTCGCTTGTACTCGGTGTCATATCCGTACCGCTAGTTCTAGCTTGGTTGATATCCATCCCAACTGGTATTCTGGCGATTATTTTTGGTGCTATTTCACTAAAATCACCTGGACGCAGTATGGCCCTAGCTGGACTTATTACAGGTTGCGTAGGATTATTCCTGAGCGTAATGTTAATACTTTTTGTATTTCTAGCTTATTTTGCTAGTATCTAAGACCGCTAAAACCATTTACTTTTCTTGATTCAAACTTTTACTGCTACCCCCTAGCAAGAAGTTCATCCATTGTTGAAAATTACTAACAGGCTTAGGCGCTGTCACTGCAACTAGTGGTGTGACCTTGTCGGCATCAATCGCGCCTTGAGAATTAGGCGGCAAGATTAGTACACTTTCGCCCGGCGTAACTAAACCAAGTCGTTCTCGAACAGCTAGTTCTTTGTATTCATCGGTCTGATAATATCTTTGCTGTAGTTTCGCACTAGCGGTATCTAATTGCGCCACAATTAATTGGCGATTTTTGTCATCAAGCTCTTTTTGCAGATTATAATTACGCTGTAACACACCCAGCGACCCCCATGCCCAGCCAGCCGCAATCGCAAATGCAATCACGATCACAGCGTTGTTAAGTGTGAAATACTTGTGGCGAAGTTGATAGTATATACGACGAATGTTTATTTTTTTCATGATGAGTTCAGATTTATTATAGCTCAACAGATGGATATAGGCTATAATATCAGAGTCTGGGGCTGTAGCTCATCGGTTAGAGCAGGCGGCTTAAGAAGTTCATTCTAAATTATGTAATGGGTTGTGTATTTCGGCATGACAGTTATGGCAAACGAGGATACATTTAGCAACTTCCTCATCTATACGTTCTTGCTTGCGGTTCGATAAGGATCGCAAATCAAGCGGGAAAGATTTATCTTTCGGGACTAGATGATGGAAAGCTAACGCTGACGAGTTCTTGTTATAGCCGCATATCGAGCATTTACCACCTAATTGCGATAAAAGAGAAAATTTCCTTTTGTGTCCCCTTGCCTGTTGGGCAGCGTAAGACTGAAGGGAATTGTTCTTGCAGGCTGACGAGCAATACATTGTTTGTTTGCCAGTAAGGGTTTTGCCGCACTTAGTACAGGTTATGCTATTTTTCATAACCAAATCATAACACGAATGATCTTACAGGGCTATCTGAGAAGTAATTTTCAGATGATAATCTGTCAAATTCGGGGAAGTCTTCATCGCTGTAAGCGAAATGATAATCCCGAGCCAAGTCCTGCTTGCGGGAAAGGTGTAGAGACTAGACGGCAGACATCCTACTGTCATTAGAGGATGAAGGGATAGTCCAGCTCACAAAGTCGAAAGGCGTTGCGAAAGTAATAGTGAGAAGCATAACCACTTGGTAGATGGTTCGATTCCATCCAGCCCCACCATTGATTACTAACAGCCTCCTCGGAGGCTTTTTGTATCTGTAGGGGTTCAGTTCTGACGCGATCTATTTCGTCTCGAAGTCCTTTAGCGGATTTTGCCACTGGCACAAGCCATTCATTAGGGGTGATGGCCAGTTTCCCATTAGTTAATGTTGGGTTCTGACCAATTGCAAGCAAGATGTCTTTCTTACTCGCAATATCACCATCCTTAAACTTTTCACTTACAGATGTTAGTTTCTCAAAAGTTTCAGTTGCCATTTCATACCAGTTCTTCACGCGATAGTTCGTGCCTGCCCGTTCTTCTTGGAGTTGATTAAGTTGCGACTTTAACTCAGCACCCTTCGTCCTATATTGTTCATCGTCAATAAGCCCTCGAGTTGCCATATCAAGTAAGCGATCAAGTTGGGTCTGGGTACTCTCGATGGACTTATCCTGCATTACCTGAATACTATTACGTCCAGTTACCTCTTGTTCAGCGAACTCCCGAAATGCGTCCATCGCCCACTCATAGAGCTCTGGTACAAGTTCATAACTATTCAATAATTCGTTCAGCTCGTCCCATAATTCAGTCTCACGGATGTAGAAGCTGCGTTGAGCACACCCACGTTTACCTGTGCAGTGATAGTAGTCATAGCTGGCAATCTTACCTGTAGCAAGTTTCTTTGTTTTACGTTCAGCAGTGATCATACAACCACATAAACCACATCGGATAAGTCCTCTTAAAGCAAACTGTTTGCGGGTGGTTAGTCGGGGCATACCTTTGCGACCCAATAAAGTTTGTACCTTGTCATATTCCTCTGCGGTAATCATCGCGGGAAAATCCGCTTTGTAAAACTTTTCCGAGTCATAAGGATCTGGCACCAATCCTGCATAACGAACATTTCGGAAGGAATTATATAAAGTGTTTTTAACTATCGGCTTTCCCCCTCGACTACCGTGAATAGCAGTCTTGTAACCCCACTCGTCAGTCATAATCGTGTGAATTGATTGCACGCTGTATTCACCAGTAAGAAAGAGTTCAAACGCTCTGCGCATTAGATAAAACCTCTCAGGATCCTTTTCCACGCGCGCCTCACCACGCCCTGTTAAAGAAGTGCGGACGTTGATGTAGCCTTCGGGAGCCTGTCCGGTTAACCCACCCATTTGTCGCTTCTTCTCGTTACCGCGTTTCACATCTTTGCTAAGTTTAGCTGAGTAGTACTGGCTCTGCGACATAGTCATCTGGAGCATCATCATACTTTCGGGAGTTTGGTCAAAATTAAAGCCTGATGCAAATTTAAGATCTTTAATTTTCATCTGCCTGATACGATATGTAACTGCGGATGCGTCCACTTCGTTACGGCTTAAGCGGTCGGGGTGCCACGCAATAATTCCTTCTATCTTACCTTCATCAATTCGTTCCAGCATTTCTTTGAACTTAGGGCGTTTGTCAGGTTCAAATGCACTTTTACTTTCGGTGTACCACTCAACGATGTTCAGGTCACTGAAGCGCACTCTAATTTGATCCTCTTGTGAAGAAAGCGAAAGCACTTGCCTCTCCGCTTCTTCGGTAGACTTTCGCATATACACTGCATATCGTAATTTACTCATTATTTCTCCTGACCAAAAGGGCGACTCGGTTGTTGACACAGTCCATAGCAAGAAGCCATTTCCTGATACCGAGCCGCCCTTAAAGGTCGGGAAATAAATACACTTCTTGCGTGTTTATGGATTGTGTCAACGTACTTATTATATCATTATCATTTATCGGGGGTGGGGTCACTATTTCGCTGACCACCAAAGAATAGTGCATATGTTTCATCATCCAACCCATCAATTGCGCTGTGCCTACTACCCCCCGAACCTATATTCTTTAGTTGATTCTCCTCTGTTAAAGACTTAGGAAAGATATGTCGTGTCCTTTTATCGCTGAAGTCCTTAGTTGGCTTTTCCTGTACGATCAACCCGCTGTTCTCAAGTTGAGGTAGGATCTGTTTACGAACTTGTTCGCTATTCATCGGCTTCTCCAGTGCCTTAATGTGATAGTTGTTCAGCTCTTGTGGAGTGAGTCCGATTTTGTCGTACTCCATATCCTGTTTCAGTTCGTAGTTTCCTTTTTCGTACTTCTCTAAGTAAGCTGGCACAATGATGTCTTTGTAGAACCTAAGAACAGCGGGTGGCAAGTTGTATTCCTGACTCTCAGAGATTGCTGACCATAACTCAAAGCCTTCATCTACGTCCTTTTGTGTCGCATAAATCTTTCCATCTTCGGCAGTTCGGTGCCAAACATTGAGTAAGGTAATCGATTTGATTAACTGTACCAAGTGGCTGATATCTCGCATATGACGAGGCTTGGCAATTGGGAACAACTCTCGAAATTTGTCATTGACTCCATCTGGATTAGGAACGATAATCTCATTAACCTTTTCATCGCGAATAGCGACAATCCTCGACATTAGATCAATTCGTTCCTGCTGTGAATTGAGCCAACCATTGTACTCATCCGCATTTGCACTTCGTCGAGCCTGACTTTGAATACCAGCTAGGATCTTTTCGTCAGTTGCTTCGGGGCTTAGTAGGATAGCCCTTGTTGCTTCTTGCTCATCCAAGATCATACCTGCTGAACAGAAAATGGAGGATGGATATCCTCGCAAGACAACGTGATCAGCTTGGTTCTTCCCCCCTTTACGGTTAGTGAAGCTATACTTCAAATCGCGTGAGTCATGCGAAAGTAGTGCTCGAAGTTTCGCCTGTAGTTGAGGGTCGGGTTGTTCATAGAATAGAAGGATTTTTCGTTCAAGTGAAACCAATCGCCCGACTACCTGCTTTTCCTCAGAACCTTTCACTTTCTTAAAAATCGGTACTCCAGCTTCATAGAAGAAAGCAGTCGGACTTGCCCCACTCCTCTCAACTTTGTCGTCTGCTGGGAATAACTTCGCAATCTCAATCGCTAAAAAGCTTTTGCCTGTCGAGCTTGGCGCATTAAGACTCACATTAATCTGACTGCTATCTGTGTATGCAGATAGCATCGCAAGGAATACTACAATCTTGTTCGTGTGATCATGCTTGATAGTTAGCGACAACACATCCCTCAAGTCCTCTAGAGACATTTCGAGGTAGAGCTCCATAGGCGCTTGCTTCAACTTGTTTGGCTTTGTTTCCATATTCATTCTCCTTTAAATTATCCGTGTTCTCTGACTGTCCTCCCTTTGCGATTACGAAACGCATTATCGAAATCCCCGCCTCCTGAGCCTGTTCGTCTGAATAGTTCAAGTCACAATGCTCTTTCAAAAGAGCTTGGAGACGTTCAATACTGGCTTCACTGAATCGCATAGAGATTACTTATGTGCGTATATACGACTCTTCAACGTCTTTGTATTTTCAAACAACTGTCTGGCATCTACTCTCAAGCCAATAGACCAGTACTGATCAATTAGCTGTTCAGTCCAAGTTGTTTTCTTAAACTCGAAATGAGCACGATGCCCCTCGCTGTACGTAATCTTCTGCACAACGTACCCTAAGGTAACTAATGCTGCTGCAATGCCTAGGTCGTGAACTTTTATCGTTTCTTGCTTCATATTCATTTTGCCTCCAACTAATAACACTCTCAACTTTACGAGAGTGTATTCTTTCGGTTTTCGGTAAGATTTCGGTATGGCTAAGTGTTGATTTTCAGCAACCAACCAACTCCAGGCGTATTGTAAATGCACTTATCGCCAATTACAGCGCGTAGCTTTTTATGCACCTCTGGAATAAGGCGGCCCAGCTTTGAATTTGAATCCTTACTCCCCCGCTGATAGCTAAATATATTTGCTTCTGGATCAGTAAATACTTCTTTTGGCCGCAACTCTTCGGGTCGCCTGAGGAAAACCCTCATAACATCCCGCTCTTGCTGCGTCATTCGAATCTCTTCGCCATTATATGTAATGCGTCCGTCTCTATTCGCGCGCAAGCCTTTATATCCAAATTCTTCTAAATCCTCATCACTGATTGGTTCAGCGGAACGAGACATTAATTCTAATTCTCGTTGGAACTCTTGATTAGTAATTTCAATATCAACGAAAGCACGTCCTTTGTTTTCCAAATCATAACCCATTTGAAGAATATTGTATTGACCGTTAACTAATTGCGGCGACAGGACAACTTCCCAAAATGGCGGAATGTAATCATAGAAATTAGTCTTCGTACTACCATAGACGTCTTCGATATTAATATGCGGAACAGATTGACGACTGACGACTACGCCTAAGGCGTGATAAAGTTTTGCGGATTGGTGTTTGTAATCATCTGGCTTAAAAGCAGTGATCGTTGAAAGCTTATTTTCTTGCCACTTTTCGAGGTAATCAGTTAGATCATCGGTTATCTTTTGAACATTTACGGATTTAAGCATAAATCCTTGAGGGTTCGGTGCGACTGCTTCATCAAAGTCAGGCTCTTTTCCGTAATATGCCACCAGGACTGGAACTGTTTCGAACTCTAAATACCCATCTCTTTCATACTCGTATAGTTTTTGCACCAACTCGTCTTCGGTCTTACTCCCAAAATAATACCAATGGCTATTTTGCATAATCGGCTTAGCCTTGAGCACATCAGGAAACAGCGAGAGTATCCCCATTAAAAAAACCTTATGTTGATCCCAATACATTTCCATCTTCATAACCTTCATATTATCCAATATGTCCATCACATTAACAACACTAGCACAGTTAGTAGTCCTAAGTGGTACAATTAAAAAGTCTAAACCAGTATTAATGTGCCGCATTTCTATGCGTGGTTAAGCCTATAAATCGGCACCACGCAAAGTGATAGGGCTTAAACACTTTATTACTGGTTTAGACACCACGCGTGGTGTCGTTTTATTTATAAGGAGTTATATGTCGAACAAAAAATTCAACCCACTTTATTTCCTAGCATTAATACCGATTGGTATGTTTGGAATTTTAGGAGCAATCTTCGAATCATTTAGAGGAGAGGCGCTCTCTGGTTTTCTCTGGGGAATAGCAATTGGTTTTGGAATTATGGTAGTAAGCCTTATAGGCATTTTCGGATGGGAATGGCTGAAGAAACAAATGGAAAAAGGAAAGCTGTTCCCCTACATCACGCTTGCCGTGATAGCCTCTATTATCATCAGCACAATCTTTGCAACTTCTCTCGGGAAGCCGTCCTGTGAAGAATACGATAATAGTGGCGAACCTTATCAAAGCTGTACTCAGTACGCCGATGATGGTTACGAGGCTACAAGTGACCAAAAGTGGGCAAAATTCTGGGGAACTTTACCAGTAACAATCGTGATTACCTCGCTTATAGCCACCCTGGTTCACCACAATATTCATAAGAAAGGCGAGAAATAAGATAGACAAGGTTATACTTAGTAGTCATCAACAGACTGAAGAGGATAAATAGATGGAAGCTCAGATAACTTGTCAAAAATATGCTCAAGAAGAACCTTCATCTCTATCCAATTAGCTGGATTGACTGAATCACCCGCTAACACCCCCCGGTACTTCTCGCGGAAACTATTTTGGATCGCACGTTTATCGAGAACTTCTCCTTGATAGGTCTCAACCTTTTCAATATAACCTTTCCACTGTATAGGTCTAAGAAATCCATTAGAGTCTGACAGTGCGTCTCTGCCAAGATAAAGCTCAACGGAGCCTGCACGACCATTAACATCAAGATCAGAGTCGCCTTGCGGACCTTTTGTAGGATAACTATTCAAAAGCTCTGTACTGGGGTACTGCGTGATGCAGAAATTATTCGGTAGACGCCGTCTTGCGCTCTGACCAAATGAAGCAATCGCCGATGTGCCAGCAGTGTCGTTATCTAGAATGAATAACATATTTTCGGATATTCCAGCAGATGCAAAATTCTTAGCCATTTTCAGTATCGCATCAGCGTTAGTCTCGGGCTTAAAATCTGTTTCGAGAAATCGAACATATCTAGCTAGGTATGGGTAAAGAACCTCAATACTTTTCTTGAGAAATTCGACGTCCGTAGTACCTTCCGTAATGATAATAGGTTTACCAATATTCGTATTGTATGCATCTATAGCAAAGGTAATGTCATCGGAGTATTCGTGTAAATCAGTAAAATCGAAAGTGAGTTCTTTTGCGCCCTCTTCATTCGCCAAGATTATAGAGAGAACAAATAATGGGTCATCATAATGATGTAGAAGTTCGTTTGCCATTACGAGTACCTTTCTGCTAGCAGTAGTTTGACCGGATACAATGTCGAACCATTCATCAAAACTGATTGAACCGAGGTAATCAATCTTAGCTTGAGCTTCCGGAACATAGCTCTCTAAGCCATCGCTAGAGCCCGAGTATCGCTCTACAGCCCCCCGGTTAGAGTCGAGCATCGCCGACAGATGGTGGTCAAATATACCCTTTATGCCCATTTTTCCATATCCAAGAACCTTCAATTTATCTCTTATTTCCTTGACCGTTTGTTTTGCGGTGATAAGTGGATAGTCTTCATCGTCAAAGTCGAAATCATCTGAACGAATAATGCCACTCTCGGCTACTAGCCCCCTCGCTTCGTCTGCTAAGCTCTGGTGGATATCGGCAACTTCAAAAAGCGATAATATTGTGTCCACAGTATCCTTTACTTTATAGATTTGAGACCCTTCAGAATAAACCGCAAAATCGCATTCCATCAGACTTTACCTTCGTCTGTATCCTCAACAATTTGCGCGAACGATTCAATTAAGTAGTCGTCGAGCACTAAGACGTTGCCCTTATGGATGGCTTTATACATAAAGTCCTTGCCGTGATCATCTGTAACAAGAGAAGATCGAATGTTTATCACCGCGTGACCGTTGTTTGCGCCAACTAGATCAAATATTTTTTGCGCAGGCAAGACAATGAAGTCTTGGTCATAAGTATTGTGATCCCCCGCATTATCGAGCGATATTTGACCGTTTAAATAATGAACCACGAACACCACGTAAGTTGTCTTAACATCGTGCTTTGACAATGTTGATAGATTAACATTCGCCATAAATTTCCCAGAGTCATAACCCTCGATATCTTGGCAAGTTTTAACTTGGATCTTATAAAAGCGGTTGTCTTTACTGGCGACGATATCAATGCCGTCATCAATGGCACCGTGAAAGACGTTGAAGCCATTTAAGAGAAGCTTACCAGCTGTAAGATACTCACCCGCTTGACCCAAGTAGTCTTTCGGTAAGTTAATGTCAAAATCGTCCTCTTCAAGCTCTTCTTCCATACGATAATGTTACCACTATTCACCAAAGAAGTCCCAGAGGTGGAATTATGGAGTAAAATTGACATATGATCACAGGTGTTACCCGCAAAGCAATCATAGAGCTTTTCCGTACGTTCGATCCCGATCCCACAGGAATCAGGTCTCTTATGAGCTTCACTGCGCAAAAACCGATAGGCATTAAATGGTGGGGCAACTTAGGTGAAATAGAGTTTCTTGCACGCCTATACGACCTCAAGGCTATGCCTTCTTCTGACAGTAGGTACGCAAACGCTTCCGAAGATATAGGTCAGCACCGTTTCAATAACGACGATTGGGAGGACGATTACGTATTCACCGATTCAAGGTTTGAACTCGATACATCAGACACAGCCCTGTTAAGTTTTCTCGCTGAAACTTTACATCCCGAAGTAAGGACAGATCGAGCTGAAGTAAATGAAATTCGAGCACAATTAAATGACCTTTTACGACCAGACCTATACGAGCTCCAGCAGATTGAAGTTATTTCAGGTAAACCTGTATTTGGAGCTGTCGATGTTGAGCCACGAAAAATCACTCCATTGATCCTTAGAGGCGCAATCGCGTATTCACTGTGGCTTAAAGGACCCTCAGCCCCCAACTTGCCTGCATATCTTGATTCGTTGAAGGCTCCCGCCGCCGAAGCCCCTATAGAGCCAATGAGTAGCAAAAAAGCGTATGTGCAGGAAAGGTTGAAGCGATTAGAAAAGCCAGAACTAGTTAAACTTGCGCGTGCCGTAATTGAAGATTTTCCCGAAGACGGATTAATCGATTTAATAAACGAAGTAGACAAGAGGCTTCCGGGAACGCATAAAGGTAGAGCGAAGAATCTGATCTTCGCCTCTAAAGGTCTTAAGCCGGAAATTGTCCTTTCTGACTCAGTAAATAATGACATCAAAATAACCAAGAATGAAAAAGACACATTGATCTACGAAGAGGACATCGATCCCAATCAAGGGCTAAGCTGGATCGAGCTTGTCGCTTGGTGGATGAAAGAACATAATATCGATGATCAGGAGCAAGCAAACAGCGAATTGTACAAAAGACTACTCGAGTCCTGCAACGAGCCTGAAAAAATGATAATGAATTCATACGGATACATACTGAAGGAGCAAGGCTTTCACTTACCTGCGTTGATACCGCAGGTTTACTTGCACTTCGATCCTTTCACCAAAAAACAAAGAGTCACTCCAAGTCCTCTAATGAGACAGAGGATGGATTTCCTAATGTTATTACCGAATAGGTCGCGTGCGGTTATCGAACTCGACGGAATAGAGCACTACTCTGACACAGACGGAAAAGCTAATACCAAGAAGTATGCGGAAATGATGGAAGAAGATCGGAAGATTCGACTGGCGGGTTATGATGTCTACAGATTTGGTGGGCAGGACTTTGTTAATAAAGTAGAAGCTAGTAAAAAGCTAAGGCGGTTCTTTCAAGGCTTATTGCTAAAGTACGATATCAAGTAGTTGTTAGTTAGTCTTTTGCCCAAGCGGGTTTGTCATTTGTGTAACCAAAGAAGTAAATCTTTGCGTCAGTTTCATTATCCAAAATCATACAGAATATATCGTTCAAAAACAGTCTGTAGGTTGTGCCTGCTTTGATACGACTAAAGAATTTAGAGAAGTTAATCTTATGACTCGAAACTTGCTGGTGATGCTTACCGAAGCACTCGTAAGAATTAGCAAACAGATCTCTGATTTGATCTCCCGTCAGAAACTTCTCTTCATATCCGTTATACACATCTCTTTTAACCATACCCCCATTATCCTACTGTTTTCCATTTTTTTTGAAAAACTCTATGTAGATAACCCGATAAGAGCTTGGACGCAGGTGGAGGAATACCCCCTCTCCCCCCCTAGTCTCACCTAAATAGGATTGACCCGTGTGTACGAGCTCTAGTTGCCGCCAGGGGGTCTTTTTTAACTCATAGACACAACTAAACATTCAGGATGGCGGTTCTAACTTCGTTCATAATGCCCCACCAGATGAACCACTCATGACAGTCAGAACTATTCTGGCTGTTTTTTGTTATTATGAAAACATGAAATTATCTGTTGTTAGCTATCTGGACTCGGCATCACTTCTAAAGGTGCGTGAGGTTCAAGGGGCACTCAGCAAGATAACTGGCTCGAAAGCTTCACTCACATCTTGGGATCCTCACATCACTATAGGTGACGGCATCGTGGTCAACGACGAGTCGCTTCAAGAATTTCAGAGCGAAATTCAAACTATTGCTTCACCAACCTTAAGTTTCCAGCTAAAGCTCGGCGGCATTGGAACAATGGACAACTTCAAAGGCGGAAGTGGAGAGAAAGTATCTCCGTTCGTTTTATATTTAGACGTTGATGTTACCGACCAACTACTACAACTTGTAGAAAAAGTTTCACAAATATCAAGCGGTTTTGAAAAATGGTATTTTATGCCAAAACCATATGAACCTCATTGCACTCTCGCATTTAGAGACCTCACAGAAGATGGTTTCAAGCTTGGATGTGAGTATCTTAAAAAACAAGATATCAACCTTATCTCAACAATTGATCACATCGCTCTCGTCGAAAAGCTTGAGAACCTGGATAAAGAGTTGTTGAGGGTCAATTTAGAAAAATAGTTCTAACTTCGTTCATAATGCCCCACCAAAGAAAAATATACACTACCAAGGTGTGTATTTTTCTATTCAGTCCAAAGTTTATTTCTTTGGTCGATGTCTCAGTGCGCTAAAAACAATAATCGCCAAGGCCACCACGATTACAATCGCAAACAGGTTGCTAAAGAACTGGTCATTACTGTTGTGCTCTTTGGATTGGATAAATGGCACAATCTTAAACGTATACGACACCGCCTGAAGAAAATCAACTCCGTTCATCATGAACAAGATAATAAAAGTTGTATATAACACTAGAAAAAGGACGGTTAACCAGTTCTTACGCGACCACCTAAGGATGGCTTTAGATTTATAATATTTTTGAGGCTTCATATTATGAAAATATTATAACAGCCAGCCCTAGCTTCGTAATCGATGCACCGCCCGAATTAAAAACAGACCACATCGGGTCTGCTTTATATATCGCGTTTCTTACGATCATTTCTTATTTTAATTCTAGCTATCGCTTCGTTGAGAGTGTATCCATAGTCTATCATTTTCTTTATCTGGGATTCATCTGATGCTTTGACTAACGATCCAATTGCAACCTCATCTTCAGGAGACCGATGCACAACACCAGATAAGCCCAACTCTCTTTCTTGACGCTCGTGATCCTCGATTCGTTGTCGTCGAGCTTTAACCGATGCACTTACGGCAGCTTCTTGTCGTCTTTCTATTTCGTCAGGGTCGATAAATCCTTTTGACTCCAGACGTGCCCGAGCAAGATCATAGGTCATGCCAGGCTTCTCTGCTTCGTCTTCAAGCATTTCATCATACGCCTTTTTGGCTTTTTCACGCTGCTCATCTTCTTTTTCAGACTGTTGCACGTAGTCTTCTAATATAGAATCCTCAATTACATCCGAGTTAGTTGGCAGTAAGACCCCGTCTTGCCCTTCGATATTAGTTTCAATTTCGCCATTAACACTAATGGTGTGCTCGTCGAGTCGTTCAGCCGTACTTAAATCGCGAGTTTCGTTACTTTCCACGACGAAAAACCTTTCTTGGTATAGGTTTACGAAGCTTCTCGCGATCTCGCCTTGGCGCATTTGAAGAATTAGCTACAAGCGCATCGAGGGCAAAATCTCCAAACTCATGAACTACATGTGTCTTGGCTACTTCTAAACTGGGTTCGGCTTCGGCATAATTAACTACATCAGGATCACGAACACCCTCCCATACGTCCTTCGGTGGACCGTCTATTAAAGAGCCGTATGGGTCAAAGCTGTCATCGGGTTTTGTTTGTGTTTCGAAGTTTGTCATAATTACATTATAGCATAAGCATGAAACTTAGTCAACCGTCTGGTAGGTGTTACTCCCAGCGGAAGACTTTGAAGGCGATGGCGTAGATAACTATCATCCACGCGCCAATGAGGCCAAGTTGGGGTAAGATATCGATAAATCCTTTGCCCTCAGTAGAGATCAGCCTAATGCCGTCGATTACGGGAGTTAATGGCAAAAATGCAGAGATATTCTGTAGCCATTCTGGCATCAAGAACCTAGGGAAAAACGTACCGGATAGAAACATCATCGGGAAAACTATGATGTTAGCTAGCGGCGCGACTTGTCGCTCGTTCTTGGCCCAGCCACCTAACGCTAGTCCGATACCTAGAATCGTAATGATACCAAGAACTATAAATACACCTAACTCAAACCAATTACCCACTACCTGCAGGTTGAATATCCAAATAGCAATAATGAACATTATTGCCAAACTGATTAACCCGATAACCGCCTGGCCAATCATGGTTGCCAGGAAATACTGCCAGACCTTGAGCGGAGTAGTCGAAAGTCGGCGCAAAATACCCATCTTTTTAAGTTCTGGAAAAACGTTTACTGGTCCAAAGATTCCCATACCGATAATCGCAAAGCCCAGTAGTCCGGCGAAGGTGTAGTCAAAAGCCGACAAACTGCGTTCGTTCAACTGCTCTTGCTTGACCGTAAAAGGCACTTCGTTTTGGACGAATTTAGTATTAATTGCCCCGAACTGAGCATTCAAAATACTAGTCAGGGCTTGGGCTGATTGTTGGTTATTCTGGGTATAGACAATCTGGGCCTCACCACTGGGGTATTTAGCATCGCCCTTAACCGTACCGAAATCGGCTGGCAAAATAATTGCCGCGTCTAGTTCAGACCTGGTCATCTTTTCTTTGGCGGCGTCTAGAGTCGTGACCTCTTTATTGACCTTTAGTATCTTGCCGTCTTCGGAACTTTTAACGAAATCTTTGGCAAATGTACTGTCCGATTGGTTAATTATTGCAACGTTGAACGAAACGTCACCGCTACCGCTGTTAAGGCCACCAAAAACGAATAGGAAAATTAACGGGAAACCAATGGTAAAGAAAAGCGCCAGGCGATCCCTAAAAAAGCGTTTGGTATTGATGCGAACAAAAGTTATAACTGTATAAAGTGAACCTTTCATAGATTAGCTCCCCTCCCTCAGGTCTTTACCGGTCAAATCAATGAAAACGTCCTCTAGGTTGGCCTGTTCGACATGCTGCTTTTTAGAAAAGCCACGTGCAAGTAGTTGTTTTATCAGATTTTTGGGCGTATCGATGGCGACAATTTTGCCATTATCCATAACGGCAATCCGATCACAGAGAATCTCGGCCTCATCCATATAGTGAGTGGTCATGATAACGCTGATGCCTCGGTCGCGGACATGTTCAATTAATTCCCACAGGTGACGCCGCGCCTGCGGGTCTAGACCCGTAGTGGGCTCATCTAGGAAAAATACCTTAGGACCGTGTACAAGGGCTGTAGTAATGCTCAGACGCTGCTTTTGACCACCAGATAAGGTCTCAACGTAACTTTTGGCCTTATCCTCTAGGTCAACGTCACGCAGGAACTGCAATGGATCGACTTTTACACCATAAGCGGCCGCGAACATTTCGATTACTTCGGTTAGTCTAGTTTTGTCCTGAAAAGCCGGGGTTTGAGGTTGAACACCAATCAGACGTTTAATCTTGTCAGGGTTTTTGGCGACATCAATACCGTCAATCGTGACCGTTCCGGAATCAATCGAGCGCAAAGTCTCCATCATTTCAAGTGTAGTGGTTTTACCGGCCCCGTTTGGGCCTAGGATTCCGAATATTTCACCCTTTTTAACTGAGAAACTGACACCGTCAACAGCCTGTTTATCGTCATACTTTTTCTTAAGATCTTTCACTACAATCATCGCGGTCATTCGTCTATTCTACACCTGGGCATCGTATTTTTCCATCAAAAAAGCCCCCAGAATATGGGGGCATTTTTTGGCACCTGTTTGTTTGGCTATACTATACTACCAAACGCGCTTATGGTGCAAGTCTAATAAATTATTAAACTATTTTTTCTTAGAAACAGTCAAGAAACCATTGCGTGGATTTTCTTTGACTACGCGGTCTTCTGGAAGATCAACTGGGTGACCTTTAGCGTTTTTCTCTACTTTTGCGAAAAAGTAAATTGTTTGTGGTTTGCCGCCACGAAGTGTAACTTCGGTGCTGTGCAAGTAGTAAGTGACGCCCTTTGAGTTTGTGTGCTTGTAAGCCATGATATCCTTATACCTCCTGTTATTGCTATACGTGAGCTAGAGTACAACCTGGCGCGCTCGGTGTCAACGGTTAGATGCTTTTATAATGTCGACTCAGCATCAACCGAAGTACCATGAGACTGGTTGTGCGGAGCAGTATTACCAGGGCGATCAAGGCTGTAGCTACGACCGACCAACCCGCAAAATCTGGTGTCCACAAGGGCGATGCAAAAACATGTAAATATAGGTCAGCGGGTGGCAGTTTAACTGCCCCAGTCAAGTTGCTGGCGGCTGGATATTTGCCTAGTTCACTAAAGGTACACTGCACATACGCTTGTGACCATGAGGAGAACCGTGGTGCGCAAACTTCCTGGGCTTTTTTGTAAATATTGCCATTTGGATTTTCGTCCGAGGCGGCTTTGTCATAAGCTTTTTGGACGTCACGTTTATAGCTAGCCTGCAGGTAAAGTCCTTTGCCCATGTCGGTATTCATGTGTGACGAAACATAGCGTTGTAAGTCATACAACCTATTGATGACTGCGTCGGTGTTGCCAGCCTCATCAGCCGCCGTTACTGCACCGCGCCGTTCGACCATCCCAATGTTATTTAGCCTAAGAAAAGTCATGGACACGAAAATAGAAATAATCAAAAGTACCACCAGCTGCCAAGTCTTGACGCGCTGAAGCTGTTTTATGCTGTGTCTGACTTGTTTTTTATCGGCCATTTATCCCCACCATGAATATTAAAACTAGTATAACACGGGGGGTTATTTACGATATAGCTGGAACCGAGCCGTCATAATCAACAGAACAGCCAAGGCAGTAAGTATGAAGAATACCCTAAAGCCAATTTCCATATTGCTCGATAACCACAGACAAATTAAGAAAACTCCACAAGCTAGAGATGTACCCACCATTGAAAACACCTCTATTCCCATCAAATACATTACCCTGTGACCAGATAGATCGGCTGTATCGAACATGCCACGAGTAAACGCCATGGACTGAGCGGTAGTGGCTACTTCATCAGTTACATTTACACCAACAACACCGACAGGCGACACAACCGCCGCTCTAGTTAGATGGATTAATGAATCGGCTATAACACCGGTCTTTAGTAACAGCCCGCCTTTTCGATTATCGATTAATTTACCGAATATATACGACGAGGCAATGGCCACGACAATGGTTATCGAAGCTAATACTCCTAAGACGACGTAAATCTCGTTATCGAATTGCGGAAATATCACAATCGCAATAAATAATCCCCAAATCGTAGTGGTACCCACAACATCAAAACCCGTACCAACCCTTGCAAACATACTAGGTAATGCAACCCTCCAAGGAAAGCCCTTGATTGCAATCCTTTGACGCTTCTCTACTCTATCGACCGTTCGAAATAGTGGTGCCGCCGCAAATATAAAAACACAGCCAGCTACCCACATAGTCACAGATGGACCAAACATTAATGCGATTAAACCTCCAATAACTGGGCTAACACCAATCGCAATCTTTTCGAGGATATTCATAAAGCCAATTTCCTTACCAGCGTGCGCCATACTTTTAACCCGAGAAAACTCTACGAAATAACATATCTCGTGCAATGTTCCTGAAATCCCCATGCAGACTCCAGAAAAGATTAAGGCTGGCAGACCAACGTCAGGTACAAATCCAAGTGAAATCATGGCTGGTATATATAAAATATTGGCGAGCAATATCCCTTTTTTTGACCCTACCTTAGCTGCAAATATGCCTGACGGCACAGCCATTAAGCCTTTCATGATGAAAAACAGCGCCCAAAACCCAATAATAAACTCTAAACTGTATCCGATTTTATATAGATATACCGACGCAAACCCAGATCCCAGATTGAGTGCAACCACCCGCATTGTCTTGGCAGCGTAAAGCTCGCCTACCTCGCTAAAGGTGGCGTAGCGCCAAAAATGACGACGTGCAAATACTTTGAATAAGAACTTTTTTAGCATATTGTTTGTGTTTAATCTTTCACCTATTACATCACAGTTAACCTTAAAGTTAAAGTGTTATACTATCGTTATGAATATATACTTTTCTGGCATCGGTGGCGTTGGGATAGGACCGTTAGCTGAAATTGCCCTGGATGCTGGATATTCTGTGTCTGGCTCAGATTTAGCCGATAGTTTAGTCACTAACCAGCTGAGGAAAAGGCAAGTTGAAATCAACATCGGCCAGGATGGTGTGTTTTTAAAATCAAAACACGAGGCAAAACCAATCGATTGGTTCGTGTACACCTCTGCCTTGCCAGATGACCACGCCGAACTTGTTCTAGCACGCGAACTAGGTATAAAAACCGCCAAGCGTGACGAATTGTTGGCATATATCATCAAAGAAAAACATTTAAAACTAATTGCCATTGCTGGTACTCACGGTAAAACCACTACGACCGGCATGATGATTTGGTCGCTGCAACAACTAGGTATTCCTATTAGCTACTCGATCGGTACCACCATGAGCTTTGGGCCGAGTGGCAAATTCGATGCTAGTAGTGAGTATTTTATTTATGAATGTGACGAATTTGACCGCAATTTCTTGCATTTTCATCCTAATATCGCATTGATTACGGCGATTGATTACGACCACACCGATACATACCCAACTAAACAAGAATACCTAGATGCCTTTCATGACTTCGCCGAACAGAGTGGCCAGGTAATGAGTTGGGCCGATCAACATGGCGAGATTTTTGACGGTTTATTCCAGGTCAGTCTGCTAACGAACAACCAAGTTAACGATATAAACCTAGCGGGACTACATAATCGACGTAACGCTACACTAGTTCAAACTGCATTGCTGTGGATTGGAATTACAAACGACACGGATAAAATACTAGAAAGCTTTCCAGGTACAGATCGCCGGTTTGAAAAACTAGCTGATAATTTATACAGCGATTACGGACACCACCCGACAGAGATCGCTGCAACTCTACAAATGGCACGCGAAGTTTTCGATCATGTCGTGCTCGTATATCAACCGCACCAAAACATACGTCAGCATGAAATAAAAGGCGACTATACCAACCAATTTGAGCTAGCCGAAGAAATTTACTGGCTACCAACATACCTGTCGCGCGAGGACCCCAAGTTAGAGATTTTAACGTCAGAACAACTGACCACTCATTTAACTAATAAAAGTTCGGTTCATTCCGCTGAGTTTAACGACGAACTGTGGAATAACATTCAGCGAGCCCGCCAAGCTGGTAAACTAGTCCTTTGCATGGGCGCCGGCGCGATTGACGAGTGGGTACGAAAAAGACTTGCACAATGAAAATAATGCAATTAAATGTCTGGTTAGGGCGCCTAACTCCGCTCATCCTACAGCTAGTTCAGCAAGAGAAGCCAGATATACTCACAGTCCAAGAAGTATTTCGTGGTGGCCTAGACGTAAAGTTTCCCGACAATATGTTCACAATCTTTGAACAACTAGACGACTTGTTCGCTTTTAGCGATTTCTCACCAGCTCACTCAACACAAATCGCTCACTCTAACGTCAAAATGGGTATCGCTACGTTTAGTAATTACCCCATAACAGCCCGTCGCGATTTTTTTACGAGCGGACAATACGTCGGTGACCTTACACGGGAGTCATACGTTGAAAATAGTCGTACGCTTCAGGTCATAGAACTAGATGTTAATGGCACTGCCCTACATATTCTGAACCACCATGGTTATTGGACGAGGGATGCAATGGGTGACAGTGTTTCGGTGGAAAAAATGCAAATTGTGGCCGATACCGTCAAAGAGCTTGGTGATGTCCCCGTCATCCTGGCCGGTGACTTTAACGTAGTTCCTAATAGTCCAGCAATGAGAGTTTTTGACGGCCTACTGACTGACTTAGCCGCCACGCACAACGTAAAAACCACCCTCAGTCCACTACGCAATTTACACGATATACCATGTGACCACATTATGATTAATCGTCATATAATCGAACGAGATTTTCGTGTTGAAAACGATGTTGTATCCGACCATCTGGCAGTAATCCTGGAATTCGAGATTAATCAACGAACAGAAAGGTCAAATTAATGCGACTACTACAACTAAATGCCTGGCAATTGCGACTGGCAAAAAAAGTTGAAGATATGATAAGTTTAGAGACTCCAGATATTATCTGTCTACAAGAAATATGCGACGCAAAAAACGAGCTCGGCTTTATCACTACTCTAACGGAATTACAGCAAGATATTAAATACGCGCATCAATACTATTCACCCGTTTATAGCTTTGACTTTATGGACGAAACAGTTGGGTTTGGTAGTGCAATTATCGCTAACCAGGCCTTTGCTACCAAGTCATCGACGTTCACGAGTGGACAATACAAAAACAGCTTTACTCTAAATAACGATGACTATAATGTTCGTAATTTTCAGCACGTTACCGTCTCACACAATAACGAATTTATCCATATAATCAATCACCACGGTTACCACGTTCCTAATCACAAGAATGGCAACGAACATACCCTCAAAGCCTGTCAGCAAATTGCCGATTATATTGCTAAGCTCGATGGACCAATTATAGTTGCGGGCGATTTTAATTTGACACCCAATAGTGAATCTATCGAAGTCCTAAATGGACGACTACGTAACTTGTCGATTGAATATAATCTGCAGACAACTCGCAATGATTTAACAACCAAAACTGAGGTTTGTGATTATATTTTTGTCAACGATAAGGTCAAAGTTAATGATTTTTATATCTCAGATGTCGTCGCGTCAGACCACCAAGGTCTGGTTCTGGAATTTGACATTTAGAAATACTTAGCGGTTGTCGCCGCTACCACTCAGAGTGCCTCGTGATTGACGGCTGGCTAGCTTTTCGATGTTTTTGGTACCAATTGCATCTAGCGAGATATCGAAATAATCAGATAGAACAGCGATGTACCACATAACATCGCCAAGCTCTTTTTTTAGATCTTCTTTATCAAGCTTGTCGAAATCACTACCGTGATCTCTAATGATCTTCTTTACTTTTTCGGCGATTTCACCGGCCTCACCTACAAGCCCTAAAACTAAATGGAACATTTCGTCTTTTTTATCTTTCGGGCCCGCTGTTCTTAGAGCTAGTTGTTGGTATTCGTTTAAATTCATACTTCTAATTATACCAATCCACCTCAAATTCCTCAAAAAAATGATCGTCTTTGAAGAAAGTCCGTGTAATTATTTGCTCAACCGCGGGCGCTAGGTTGTAGTTAGTCAATTTATGAGGCTTAGCCCAAATAGTTGACTCGTTGGTCACTATGTCGTCACGGTTAAATCGAAATACATGTGCAAGCGTTGTTGACAGCAACTCCTTGGCGTTTTTAACCCTGATATATGCATCACCTGCATGAATCGGTTGATCTTCGGTTATATTAAGTTTCTCTAGAGCTTCGCGTTTAGCGGCCTCAATTATATTAGCGTCGTCGATATGTAGTTTACCGTATGGCAAAGTCCAAGTATCGATATAGGGTTGTTTGTTGCGCTTTTGCAACAATACATCGCCATCGCTATTTTGAACCACTAGCATGCTGATAATCTTGGGTTGGGAGCAAGTTGACATCTTTTCTTCGCTAAACCTATCGACATACATCAAACCTTTTGGGGACAAAGTATAAGATTGGTCGTGTTTCTGTATAAAACCATCCTTAGTTAGAACACCAAGGTGATAAGACAGAAGATTCGTGTCGGTATTGGGCGGTCTCATATCACGAAATCTAACAAAATTTGAATATGTTAATGAATTAATAATATATTTTTGTATTCGATGTTTTATCATGTCGTTCATTGTAACATTTGACTCAAATTATATATAAATAATATCACAATTTATGTATTATTTATATAAGTAACATCTGTCAATTTATGTTGAATAATCTATTTAAATAGTCAAATAAATATATACGTATAAATATTTGATTGAATATTACTTAGTTGGGTCGTTAATGCCTAACGCTTCAGGGCTAAGCGGGTCGCCACTAAATGCATCGGCTGACTGAATTGAGGTGGCCTGAGTATTAAACAAATTCTTAAATTCGTTAATCGATTCTTGGTTAACTGGACCAATGCTTGAATAATTCTTGAAACTACTGTCGTCACGGTTAACCTGACTGCTAACACTACGATAACCAGGACGACTTAGGTCTAGTTGAGCAGTACCACTACTGGTGTACATAGCCATACTAATAAATGTCATCGCAAAGGCAATGCCAATCGCAATAACAACCATCAATAGGAACCTGTGTTTATCCCAAAACGACAGTTCTTCGACTATTGCTTCGTTTTCATTCATGGCTGTTTAGTCCCCTGTTTTGCCAAATAATCATTCTCAAATGCATTCATGGCGGTTTTATAGTCGTTTAAGAATTGGTTAAGCCTTGCAACATCAACGTGTACCTGTGTTCGCTTCTCGCGAGACGCAGCAACTGCATCATAGAACGAAACGGGCTGATTCAGACAGTCTATCTTGAGAGCAACGGCAAGCTGAACTTCGTAGTTCCTGTAATCGTTTCGGAAAGCATCCAGCTTTTGATTATATGCCGATGTTACGGCCGTCAAACTAGAGTTGTCGTAGTTGTTATTGGATAACCTAGAATTAAATCGATCCATTAATTTGGTCGTCATTAATTCATATAACTGTCCCATATTTACACGGAGCAGTGCGTCACTTGCATGCAACTGAGTAAGGGTGTTTTTGGCGGTCACACAGTTACTGCGGATGTTTTCGATATGCTGATCATTCATTCGACTATCCACGGCGGATACGCGAGCAAACAAGACGCCCGTAATGGTCGTAGCAAAAACTAAGCCAACAATTAATGCTTTTACAGATATTTTCATCAATATCCATTATCTAATGGATGGGGCTGTTTGGTCAAATAAAAACTACTATAACGAGTATAATAATACTACCGAATTATTGAAACATTGGGTCGCCTCGGAACTGAAGACAAGTCTTCGCTTCACTCGGTTCGCCAATGTTATAATAGAGACATGACAACATATACGTTAGCGGGAGGATGTTTTTGGTGCTTGGACGCTGTATATCGTCGTATGAAAGGTGTCACGTCAGTGCTGAGTGGTTATTCAGGAGGAGAAGTTGATAACCCGACCTATGAGCAGGTTTCAACTGGCACAACAGGACACGCTGAAGCAGTCCAAATTACTTTCGATGAAACTGTCATTCCAGCTGATACGATCTTAGACATCTTTTTCTTGATTCACGACCCGACTACACCGAATCGCCAAGGTAATGATGTTGGTCCACAATATCGTTCAATGATGTTTTACGTCAATGATAGCCAACATCAAAAGTTTAACCAAGCAATCGAGCGAGCTAAAACCCATTGGGGTAACACTATCGTCACTAAAATAGCCAAATTAAATAAATTCTATCCCGCAGACGACGAGCATCAAGACTATTTCAATAAAACCCCCGAAAGTAGCTATTGCCAAATTGTGATTGCACCGAAAATTATCAAAGCCCGCAGCGCATACACTAAATGGTTCAAGGAGGATTAGTATGAAAGTAGCCAAATACGAACACGCTTGTTTCACGGTTGAAAACGCTGGTCAGGTATTGGTTATTGACCCAGGTGAATGGACGACTGATTTTGTTGTCACGGATAACATCATCGCGATTGTCGTCACCCACGAACACGGCGACCATTTTGATCCGAGTATTCTTGCCAAGATTTATGATAAAAACCCGAACTCAGTTTTAGTATCGTTAAAATCAATTGTTGATAAAATGCCCGATCATACAACTAAAGCCGTAAAACCTGGCGATAAGATCGAGATTGGACCATTTAATCTAGAGTTTTTCGGTGGCAAACACGCTATTATTCACAACAGTTACCCTGCCACCGAGAATGTAGGTGTATTAATTAACGATACTGTTTATTACCCAGGTGATTCGTTTGCTTTGCCGGGTAAACCAATTGACGTTTTAGCCATACCAGCATCTGCACCCTGGCTAAAGATCAGTGAATCAATCGATTTTTTAAATACAGTCAAACCTTTCCTAGCCTTTCCAACCCATGACGCGATTCTGTCTGAAACCGGCAAACAACTAGCCGATAGAATGCTGTCTCAAGTGGCCGAATCTGCGACAATCGCCTACAGTCGAATTGACGGGACAACTATAGAAATTTAGCTATGCTAATTAATAACGTTCTCGCAAACAAACAGACGCTATCCGCCGGTTCGAAACACCTACAAGTATCTGACCCGATTTTGGAGGTCATCATAAAACGCGCTGGCCTACCAACTATCACTCCACATAAAAACTATTATCAAGAACTGGTCGAGAGCATTATTTCGCAACAACTAAGCGTCAAAGCAGCCGCAACAATTCAAAAACGGTTTTTAGATTTATTTAAGGGCGACGACTTTCCTACTCCAAACGAAATCTTAAAGAAAGATATCGAGGAACTACGGGCTGTCGGTTTATCTCGTCAAAAAGCTGGCTATATCCAAGACTTAGCCTTAAAAGTTATCGAAGGAACCGTCAGATTCAATCACCTGGATGCACTGACGAACGATGAAGTCATCGCTGAATTAACCCAAGTGAAAGGTGTCGGTGTTTGGACCGTTCATATGTTTTTGATATTTTGCATGGGACGACTAGACATTTTGCCAGTCGGAGATTTGGGCATCAAGAACGGCATTCAAAAACTCTACGAACTAGACGCATCTCCAACTCCCGAAGTCATCCAAAATATCGCTACCGCCAACAACTGGCACCCGTACGAATCAATCGCCAGTTGGTACGTTTGGCACTCACTAGATAATAAACCTGCGCTATAATGAAATTATGATATCTTTACCGCGAGAAGAAGGTTGGAAAGTTTGGGATAAATTTTGGAACGAGGCAACTGAAGAGTTCTTTAAGGTTGAGGATGTACAAGACTATAGTGATGAGGATAATAACCAAAAAGGATCTCTAGCCGCGTGGATGAGAGGTGATAAAATCGAATCACTGCGCATTATTTCCAAAAATAAAAGTAAATGGGCTGAGCAATCCAGCACAAAGCCAATCCGTAAAATTCGTATTCATGTCGTCGATAAGCCATATACCGAATATCTGAAATGGGAAATTGAGCACTATAAGCTCGTCAACATCACCCTAGGTAAAGAAGAGGTTTATTTAGTCGACCGTAATGACGTACCAGGCTATTCATTGGGAGATTTTATGATGTTCGATAGTAAAAGAGTTACCCAAAGTAACTATTCTGCGGGTGGTCGTATGCAAAGTATGAATGTTTATAATGAAGGTGAATCTATTACAGAGTTTTTGAACGCAAAAACACATCTAATGAAATATGCTAAAAGATTATAAACCTTGTAGCTGATTGATGTCAGGCATATTAAAACCGCCACCAGGGATTAGCTTTTGTAAATCTCCACCTTGAACCATATTGATTATTTGTCCAATCGCATAAATCAAACTTATACCAGTTAGTAGCAAAGTTATGCCAAGTACGATAGCAAAAATAAGCACCGTCATAGCAGCGAATTTCTTGTACCTAGCGGCCTGCAGCATTTCGTTACCCTGTTTGTCACGCATACTGCCCGACATCACTAGCACTAAATCAATTATCGTCCAAAGCCCCAGACCTCCAAAGGTAATCAGTTTCAAAATTCCTGTCCAAACCTTACCCAGATAAAACCTATCAACGCCGAACATTCCCCACATAAAACTTAGGAAAAATACAGCCAGAAAATGTCGTTGCCTGGACGGGTCCGGAACAGATTTAGTAACTTCAGCCGCTTCAGGCGCTGATGATGATGCTTGTGGTTCCATAGGTTCAAGTATACACCTATGACTGAATGTCTGATATCAAACTAAATTTTGGGCCAATTTTTGAGAATTAATTGTTTATAGCCTTTATTCATATCGATTTCCGAAATTTCGTCACGCGTAACCCACTCGCCAAATTCATATTTCGGATGTGACGGCCGAAGTTCTATTTTGTCATGAGCTATTCCAACATAAGCTAATATGACCGACGTACCGGGTTTGTCATTTCGAAGAAAAAAGTCTGTTCTTTTCAGATTATCAACCTCTATGCCAAGTTCTTCCATTATTTCTCTGTTGATCGCCTGGTCGGGCGTTTCGCCAACTTCTAGGTGTCCGCCAGGTAACCCACTGCGTCTAGGATATCGCATTATTAGTACAGTTTTTAAATCTGCTGAATAAATTGCAGCTTTTGTCGACACAGTAAATGCATCGTAGCCAACATTCCAATTAAAAGCCATGACTACGGCGCCAATCGATTGATGTCGCGCGGGAACAAAGTTGCTTCTTTGACGTTAGCTAAACCAATTGTTTTTTGGACCAAACGGTCAATTCCAAAACCACAGCCACCATGAGCTGGCAAGCCATACTTAAAGGCTTGTAAGTAATATTTAAATCCATCGTGGTTAATATCCATCCCAGCGTTTTCCATCTGTTTTACCATCGTGTCATAGTTATTTTCACGCAGAGGAACCGTCGCAAGCTCTAGCCCCCGAAATATCAAATCTGCCCAAGCAACCGTGCCACCATCTTTGAATTTATGATAAAACTTACCGGCGACAGCTGGGAAATCAGTTGCATAAACTAGGTCACTGCCCAGTTGTTTACGAGCGTGGTCTGATATCCATCGCTCTTCATCGGGTGTCAGGTCTTTTTCATCGGTTACATCCGTACCTGTCGCTTTGGTGTAAAGGTCATGTATTTCAGCGACTGTAAAACGAGGTATTTTACCGTCCTCGGGTAGTTTAAGTTCAGGCGCATTCAGGCTTTTTAGATCAGCTGCATGTTCGTCATAAACACGCCTCAATATATAGTTAGTCATGTCCCCAATCATATCCATCACTTCGTCATGGTCCTGAACAAATCCCATTTCAACATCTAACATTGTAAGTTCAGTTAGATGCCTAGTGGTAGCGCTTGGCTCAGCCCGATATGAGTGTCCGATTTCATAAACCCGTTCAAACGCACCGACCATTATTTGCTTATATAGTTGTGGGCTCTGGGCTAGCGTCGCGATTTTACCGAAATAATCTAGTTTAAACACCTCTGCTCCACCTTCGGTTGCCTCAGACAGTAGTTTCGGTGTGTCGATTTCAATAAATTCTTTATCACGCAAAAATTTGCGGATATAATAAGTCAGGTCTGCTCGAATTTTAAAAATCTTTTGCTCATTAAGATTGCGGATATTTAAAACACGGTTTTCGAATAATGTATCTAAGTGCTCAGACTTGTGCGAAATCGGCTTATCAACCTCGATTGGCGGTTCGTCTGTTACAGGCACCTCGACCACAATTTTAACGTCGTGTAACTCTGCGCCCCCTGGTGCACGCTCGTCTTCCACGACCATCCCAGTTAACGACAGTACTGTACCAATTTGAAGACCACGAAGCTTTTCTAGCTCGTCTTTGTCATCAACCAGCGTCTGGGCGAGCCCTGTACGATCGCGTAAAGTAATAAAATTTAGACCACCCAACAGGCGTTTTTTATGCAACCATCCATTTATAGTTACAGTTTTGCCAATGTTTGCAGATAGTTCTTTGGTTAGTGTTCGAGTCATAATTATTTATAAGTGTAACATCCTCACCCCTAATGAGCTAGATGTCTTTGCCTTTTTGTGACTCGATATTTTTGCCTGGATTACTAGCCGCAACTGCCCGTAGGTCATCGTGGGCATCAAATTCATCAATAATTTTTTGACCAATCAAGGTCTCAATCACATCCTCAAGCGCCAGTAAGCCAACGGTTTCACGATACTCATTTACAACCACGAACAGATAATGATGTGTCTTTAGAAAGGCCGCCAAAGCATGCCTTAGTGTCTGATCTTCACGAATATAATAAACTTTCGGATCCATCGCCTTTTCGGCTGTTGTTGAACGTTTGATATCTAGCGCCAATAAACTCTGCAAATGTAATATCCCAACAACATGATCAATATCGCCATCAATCACAGGTAGCCGGCTATGGCCAGTTTTATGAAGCTCATCTAACGTCAAAGGCCCTAAAAATTCAGATTTTTTAATACTATCAATCACACTTTTTGGTGTCATAACAGAACTAACCAAAGATTCACTAAATGACAAACCGCTAAGAATGAGCTTCTTTTCATCATCTGTTAAAACACCGTCTGAATTCTCGACTAAGTTCTGAAGCTCCTGACGCGAATCAATGCTGGACGGACCAACCTCGGTGTCACTTTTAAGTCGTACGACCCTAAATAATTTTGAGAATTTCTTAACTACCTTTAGTATCTCGGGTTCAAACGCAGAATATAGCTTTTGAGAAAGTTTGTTAATGAACCCAACGTTAGCGATTGGTCCATACAAAATTGCAACCAAAATGGACGTAATCACTCCTATTGCCCACCCAAAAGTCAAAATAGCCAGTATCGCAAAACCAACCAACAACACAGCTGTTTTTATCTTGATAAGCGACACTACATCTATGATTAAACCTTCGCGCTCAAGCTCTTTTTTGGCTTGTTTGTCACCGTCTTCAGCCCGTCGCTCTAGTTCAAACAAACTAAGCCTGCTACGCCCGGGTCTAACACCCGCAACTAACACTAAGCTTATAAAAACGACGGCTGAAACAATAATCAAGAAAGTTGACATACTACCTATAATTGTACATTAGTCACGCTACCCGCCAACAAGATTGTTTGTTACAATTAATATAGACAAATAAAGGAGATTATTTTGAGTAAATTAGCCTGGATTATTTTTGCAGTTGTTGCAGCCGGAATATTGACGCTACTAATTGTGTTATCACCACGGGATAAAATTGACGTTAGTTCAATTAACACTAACGAGGTGCAATCAGCAAGTACTGACAATGGTAATATCGCCGATCATGTCTTTGGCAAAGTCGGTAGCCCTGTTACCTTAATCGAATACGGTGATTTTCAATGCCCAGGTTGCGGTAGCGCTTACCCTAGAGTTAAAGCAATCTCCGAAGAATACAAAGATCAGCTACAGTTCGTGTTTCGTAACTTCCCGCTAACTTCAATCCACCCTAATGCCAAAGCAGCAGCTGGAGCCGCCGAAGCAGCAGGACTCCAGGGTAAATACTGGGAAATGCACGATTTAATCTATCAATCCCAAACAAGTTGGAGCCTACTAACTGACAAAGAGCGAACCGACGCATTTAACGGCTACGCTCGTCAACTTGGACTAGATATTAGCAAATTCGACAGCGATATCTCTAGCACAGCAGTTACCAAGAAAATTACCTTTGACCAAACTATCGGTAAAAAAGCCGGTGTCGACTCGACCCCTACTTTTTATCTAAACGGTGTCAAACTTGATCAGGCTACCTGGGCAGACGACACAGCCTTCAAGGCTGCTATCGATGCCGAGCTAACTAAGGCTGGTATTGCACTTCCGAAGACCGATTCAACCAAAGAGTAATTCTCTAAATAAAAACACCCCGGTGCCTTGGGGTGTTTTCTTTTGTAGTTTGAAACTAAAAAATAGTTTCGGATTAGAATCTTACGATTCTTACTGCGCTATATACAGTTGCCATTCGGCAGGCACCACATCCACGGCTATCTTTTTGCGTCGTGACGACACAAATTCGATGGCTATTGGCATGTGATATTCACTCCTTGTACTAAGTACAGCCTCACGCGCTTCGACCTTTAAAATTAGTTTTGGCGCGAGACACATCAACTATAGTATCAAGTCTAACCTGACACGTCAAGATAGGCGTTTTTGGCAAAACGCTTGTGATTTCTATTCTAGAACACTTTTAAGCGTCTGACAAGTAGATAAGCCACCAAAATGATGACTATTGTAAAGGCTACAATAGCCATATAAGCCCAGGGTTGATTGGCAAACGGCAAAGCAACGTTCATGCCGTACATACCGTAGATAACGTTCGGAAGGGTTATAAGAACCGTTAAAACTGTCAGCGTTTTCATACGATGGTTCAAGGTGTTATTGGCAATCGTACTATAGGCGTTACGGATACTATTAACACTTTGGGTGTGGCTAGCAACAGATACGACTAACTGGTTAACGTGTAACATTATATCGTCGATTGCTTCGATATCGCGTCCCTGGAAGGCTTCTCGTTTGTTGTCTTTAAGCCTACCTAGAACCGCCAAAATACCTGTCAGATTGGTCTGGTATTCGTTCAGGCTGTCCTCTACGGTCACAAAGTGCACGAAGTCCTTGTTATCAGCCTCACGGTTACGCAGACGTTGATCAATGCTTCGAATATACATCATTGTTCGATTAATTAACTCTTCGTATTCATTCACAACCGCCACTAGTGTCGCCAGTAAAATTAGCTTGCTATTACCGGCAGGCACCGGTGAACTAGAGTTGACAATCGTGCCTGGCAAAAAATAATCAGTTGTCGAAAGCGTGACATAAACCGAGCCTTTAACTATTGCAAGCAGAGGGGTCGAGACAGTCGCACCGCGCTTGGTTCGTCTAACCATGCGTACAAAAACATACAAAACATCGTCTTTGTACTCAACGCGTGGCAGTTCGTGCTTATCGATAACATCCCGAACGATATTTGGATCTAGGCTAAATTGCGATATTATATCTGTTAGCTCTTCGTGCGTCACCGAAGAACCATACACCCAAACGTGTGAACTAGGTGGCGAAGCTACTCGATGTAACTCCTCGTGAACCGAGTGTTTTGTAAAATACCCAACCATTTACAAGCAGTATAGCGTGTTTTTGCATCTCAGGCTAGCGCCTAAATAATTAAGCTATTCCGGGCGTTTCATTTGGTTTAGCGCTACGAAGCTCACGTTCTTTGAGGCCAAACACTAGAACGGTTGCAATAGCCATCAAAATAGACGAAGTTATGAATATACCGCGCAAACTGGCGCTAAATGTGTGAACGATTTTATACGCATAATCATCTTGTTCTGCCATAAACTTAGCCTGGGCTACCTTACCAACCTCGGGAGGTAAAGCCGCGAATGCTTTGGCTGATTGCTCATTAATCTTTTGCTTGACGTCTGGTGTATTAATGTTTAGTAGTGTACTTGAATCATCAAAACTACCAATTTTTGATGCAGCCGGGTTTTGTTTTAACGTCTGTATATAGGCATTTTGGTTCATATCACCCAGCCCGGTAACAATGCCTGATGTTAGGATTGCCCCAAAAACCGCCACGCCAATCGTTGACCCCAGCCCTCTAAATAGTTGGCTAGAGCTAGTAGCCGCACCTAGATCTTTTTGTCCAAACTCGTTTTGAACAGCCAAGCTAATTACTGGCATCGCTACACCCATACCAATACCCAAACACGCCATGACAATCCCCTCGTACAGATAACCTATTTCTGGCGTCAAAAACGACAAGCAAATCATAGCTAGCGTCGCGATTATAAAGCCCGACTGCATAAACACTTTGTATTTTCCAAATCTAGATATCAACTGACCAGACACCACACTGGTTAACATCAGGCCACCAACCATAGGTAGTAGCATTAATCCTGATTCGGTCGGACTAGCACCAAACACCTGCTGATTAAACTGGGTTAGGTATAAGATTGAGCCCATAAATGCCGAACCAAATAACAAGGCTATGCTCATAATCAACACGTAATTACGGTTTTTAAAGAAATATGGCGGTAAAATTGGCTCCTCGGCTCGCCTCTCAGCCAGAATAAACCCAACGATTGCTGCGGCAACAACACCGAACATAATCAAACGCAAGCCAAGAAGTGTTAAATCAGTTGAAGCTAGTAAATCGGCGAAAATAACATCTGTATTATCGATAGCAAGCACCAGCGTTGCTAGACCAACCGCCAGGAAGGCTGCTCCAAAATAATCAACCTTCGGCTTACGTGCATGCTTAAGCGGTGGACAAAACATCGCAATAACTATAAACGCCATAATTCCAATTGGGACATTAATAAACAAAGTCCAGCGCCAGTCGGTTACTAATCCAAAGAAGTTATGTGGTTCGGTCAAAAACCCGCCAAGAAGTGGCCCAATCAACGACGAAAATCCAAATGCAGCCCCAATAAAACCCTGCCACTTGCCACGCTCACGTGGTGCGAACAAATCTCCAATTATTGTAAAGGCGTTGGCCATGATAACTCCACCACCAATACCCTGAACAGCCCGCCAAATTATCAATTGCTCGATGCTACCGCTCATTCCGCCCAGTAGTGATCCCGCCACGAACACGCCAACACCAATAAGCAGCATTACACGTCGACCAAATAAATCTGATAACTTACCAGCAATCGGCACCGTAATAGTTGATGTTATTAGATAAGCTGTTACCACCCAGCCGAGTGATGAAAATGCATTAAAATCTTCGACAATCTTGCCAAGAGCGGTCGAAATAACAGTCTGGTCAAGCGCAACCAAAAACAGACTGGCCATGACCGACAACATAATTATAATTTTGTTTCTAAGTGTTAAGTGGTGGTGCATAGAGGTTATTTATTGCCGTTTTTATGTTTTAGAGCACGAAATGATTCAACTTGAAGGTTCATCTTGTCAATAAACTGCTCGAGCTTTTCTTCGTTAAGTAATATTATTGCACCACTTTCAGGTGAACCAAAAACATACATACGATCACCGGTCGATATGCCATACTCTTCACGAGCTTCGGACGGTATGACCAACTGACCTTTCGTTCCTACCGTGGCTGTTCCATAAAGCTTCTTATTATGCATCGTCTACCTTCGTTTATTTTTAACAAATGTTTACTATACTCCTGGTATGAAAAGTATGTCAAGTATGTTCACGGCCCGCGTCCTTGTTGCGACCAAAGAGTATAATAGGATGTATGAAAAAACGATACATCATCACAGCGATCATAGTCGTTCTGATCCTGGGTTTATTGTTTTGGTTTAGATTCTTGGGTCTTGAAAAACCCACACACCCTGCCCCAGTGCAACCTATTGCCGAGAAGTCCTTTGTCGACAAAACACTGGACAATATGTCACTCCGTGATAAAGTTGCCTCGCTATTCATATTACACACCCCTGGCACCGACAAAACTAAACTAGCGCAATTCGTCAACAAATATAAACCCGGCGGAATAATACTGATGGGAGACAATATTCCGGCCACCACGACTCAATTAGCTGATATGACTAAAGCACTGACCGGTGACAAAAAATTACCGATATTAATCGCAACCGACGAGGAGGGTGACACCGTCAGACGACTAGATAGCGATAATTTTTATGGTGCTCTCGAATTAAGGAACCTGCCGGCTCGCTCTACCAAAGATGCCTTCACTAACCGATCTTTGTTGCTTAAAAGCGTCGGCATAAATCTGAATTTCGGTATCGTAGCCGACGTCACAGACAACCCAAGCTCGTTCATCTACCCAAGAGTTCTGGGCACAAACCCTACTGAGGCTAGTGCACGGGTAGCTGCCGCAGTCGATGGTACGAAAGGTATAACTCTATCAACAATCAAGCACTTTCCGGGTCACGGCGAAACCGAAGCCAATTCACATCTGACAATTCCAGTCGCTACAACAACCTATGGCGACTGGTTAGAGCGAGTATCGCCACCATTTGAAGCAGGCATAAAAGCTGGAGCAGACGTTGTGATGTTTGGACAGTTAACATATAGTTCAGTCGATCCATTACCTGCTACTTTGTCAAAAAAGTGGCACGACATATTAACTAATAATCTTGGTTTCAAAGGAATTATGATTACTGATGACATGGTAATGCTCCAAAACTCAGGCGACCCCAACTACTCTGATACAGTCGAAAACTCAGTCGAAGCCATAAATGCTGGTAATAACTTAATCCTATTTGTTACTGATCACGACGATGCAAAGTCAATGATTAATCCCGACAACTTAATCGATGGAGTAGTTAATGCAGTAAAAGATGGACAGATTAAACAAACCCTTATCGACGCTAGCGCTCGCAAAGTGTTAAATCTGCGCTTTAACCTGCCTGGTTAAAATCAGTAATAAAAAAGATTATTATCGTTACCAAAATAGCAACAATCAAGATAACAGTGATCAGTTCAAGCAGAGTATAGCCTAGTTGGTTTCGAGTTGCCTTGCGCACGCGGTAGACTCCCGTCTATTAATACTTATATTTTAACACGATTTAATGCCTATGCTTTAATATTTTTGTTATACTAACACTTAAAGGAGTATGGGTAGTTGAGTCGAGATATAAAGTTGGCAACGCGCGGAAATAATCGAATACGACTATTTAACCGGCATAAGCTAGGCCTAAAAGGCCTGGTTGCGTTAATGGCTCTGTTTGCGGTAGTAGTTCCAGCTACTGTCTATGCTTTGACGCCAATATCTCAAGGCTATAGTACCAGCGACAAGCTATCGGTTGGCTCAATAGTGAGCTTAAAGAACAACACAACTGACGAAGTTGTTGGTGCTACTATCGACAATGTCGACAGCATCTTGGGGGTAGTAATAAACGATGGTAGTTCACTGCTGACACTTTCGAGCGGACAATCCAATCAAGTCCAGGTCGCTACCAGTGGCAACCTACCTGTATTAATATCCGATATCAATGGAGAGATAAAAAAGGGCGATCAGATCACCGCTTCACCTATCAAAGGCGTCGGTATGAAAGCCACCAGCAACACCAAGGTGATTGGAATTGCACAAGGCGATCCTATTAATAGTAGCGACAAAGAATCCTACACAGACGCCCAAGGCAACAAAGAAGATATCACGCTTGGCCAGATTACAGTTTTAGTAAACGTTTCGTACTACTTTCAACAACCAGATAAAACTCTGATACCTGCAGCAATTCAAAACCTGGCCAACGCCATGGCGGGCAAAAAAGTGGACACCTTGCCGATCTTGATTAGCGGTGCGATATTTTTGGTAACATTAATTGTCGTCGTTAGTATTATCTATTCTATGATTCATAGCAGTATAATTTCAGTAGGGCGCAATCCAATGTCGCAATCTGCCATTTACCGTGATGTGATTCAATTATCAGCCTTGGTACTTGGGATACTGGCGGTCGCCGGAATAGCAATTTATGTAATATTAACGAGGTTTTAGGTGGATATTCATATAGTTTTACAGTGGGTTCTTTTCATTAGCGTATTTATTATTGGCGCCTTAACTACACTTGCTATCGACCACTTCGTCGAGCATAGGCGCATTAAAAAAGCTGAGCCAAAAAAGCCTAGTACTGCTGGCCCCGCAACGGTTTCAATTCCACCCGCTATTCGCGAACAATTGCTACAAACTGCTCAAAATAACTTCCAAAAGGTCATGGAAAAATCAGCCATCGACTTGCAACGTGACCTGGGCTTTATTTCGGACAAACTCAATCGACAACTCGAAAAATTAGGGTCTGACATCGTCAACAGCGAATCAGAACGATATCGAAAAACTATCGAAGCACTTCGAAAACAAGCTGAAACCACGATCAAAGACGCTACGGCTGACGTAAATGATCACCAAACCGACATCAACACCAAGTTAACCGAGCGACAGACTGAGCTTGAAGAAAACCTACGCAAGAAACTAGCCGACGAGCAAACACTGTTAATAAAACAAATCGACACCAAACTATCAGACGCTGTTTTGTCATTCCTAACCGAAACCATGCAACATAATGTCGACCTAGGGTCTCAAAGCGATTATTTAGTGGCGATGCTTGAAGAACACAAAGATGAGCTAAAAAAAGAGGCTGTTGATGAAGTTTGAACTACCAGCTAGTATCTCGTCAACTCAAGACTTATCCAATCTAATTATTGAGATTGGTGGCTATACACGCTGGTTTGCAAAAGACACGATTCGCAGGCGCGTTAGCACCAAAAAGCGTAAAAAACACTCCAACGACGAACCGGTTTTATCGAGTGCAGCATCAGAAGTCATACGTAATTGGTCTAGTAGCAATCCCATGACCAGCCTCAGCCTAAATAAGCTCGTTAAAACGCTTGAAAAATCTAAAGCCAGTGCTTCCGTCATCGCTATTACACTAGCTGCCCCACCGACAAACGAAGTAAAAACCAAACTAGTTGCCTGGTGCCGTAAAAATATCGCGCCTGACGTAATGGTTTCGTTTAATTTCAACACGACAATTCTAGGTGGCATGGTAGTTAGATCCGGTAGTCGAATTTTTGACTGGTCGTTTAAACGTCAGATTTTAGCTGCCCGAGAATCTTTCCCAGAGGTACTTCGCCGTGTTTGATAATCCAACCTTTCAACGACTGGTTGAGGCTGACCATCTAACAGGCGAAGTCGTGTCGGTTAATAGCTTTTTGATTGAAGTTAGGGGTCTAGAAGGTGTCCGACTAGGGGCACAGGTTCTGTTCGAAGATGGACAACGTGGATTAGTTCGTGAGGCGTACGGCGACAAGGTAATTTTATTCAACATCGACTCCGAAAGTATGACCCCGGGAACTCTGGCTGTAGTAGAGAACGATGTTCTCAGCATTCCAGTTGGCAAAAAGTTAATCGGTCGTGTAATTAACCCGATGGGTAAACCGCTTGATGGTAAGGGTGCGCTTAAAACTACCGAAACGTCAGGCATATTCAACCAAGCTCCGGGCATTATGGACCGCAGTATGTTAAATGAACAACTCGCTAGTGGTGTTACAGCCGTCGATATGTTCTTCCCAGTTGTACTTGGTCAGCGTATTGCTGTCCTAGGTGATAGTAAATCTGGTAAAAGTACCTTTCTAAGCCAACTGAGCGCCAGCCAAAACGGGTCAGACAGAATCGTTGTTTATGTGTTGATTGGTAAAAGAAAGGTTGATATTGAGCAATTACTAGAAGGCCTACGTGATTCTGGTGCTATGAGTCACACCATTGTCGTTCTAGCTGACATCTTCGATTCACTGACCCAAAGCTACATGGCGCCCTATGCAGCTTGTGCCGTGGCCGAGAACCTGTGGTACAGCGGCAAAGACGTAATTATTATTTATGACGACCTAAGTAGTCACGCCGAAGCATATAGGCAGCTGTCACTACTACAAGAAGTTGATCCAGGTCGCGATTCATACCCAGGTGATATGTTCTACGCCCACTCTAGCCTACTAGAGCGTGCTGGCAAGCTACTAAGTAGCGGTAAGACGCTGACTGCCCTACCCGTCATCCTAACGCCTAACGATGATATTACAGCCTATTTATCAACAAGTATTATGTCAATTACTGATGGTCAGATTATCTTGGATCTAAACGTTTTTAGGCAAGGCATTCGTCCAGCCGTTAATGCCGGCCTATCGGTTTCGCGTGTTGGCGGTCAAGCTCAAACTGTTCGTCAAAAGCGTTTGTCTGGAACATTATTTAAACTGTTAGCTAAATATAAACAAGCCGAAGAGTTCTCGCATTTCGGATCGAGCCTGTCTAAGGACGCCCAAATTGATTTGTCCCTAGGTAAACAAGTTTACGATGCCCTCCAGCAGCCACCTGAAGAGCTACTATCGTTAACTGAACAACAAATCATCCTCGAAACAATCATTTTGGGGGGCGGAAAAGTAGAGATTGACGTCAGGGGACTCAAAGAATCAGCACGCAAAGAGGCATCTCATGTCAAAAAAGAAACAGACCTAGACAGTATTGAGGCACAGTTATTAAAACGTCACACGATTAAATCAAAAGAAACGCCAGAACCAGCCAAAGATACTGATGAATCTAACGAGTCAGAAGAGCCTGAAGATAAATCAGACAATGAAGCGCCGTCAGAGGACGAGTCGCAAGACAGCCCAAAGCCAGAATCTGACGTTAGCGAAGAAAAAGACAAGGAAAAATCTGATGAGACGCGCTAGTGCTATTGAAAAAGAAAGTGTCCAGATTGGAACGATTGAAGATTTGACCGGTGTTTTTGAAAGTATCGCCAGCACTCAGGTTGCCAAAGTTCGCAACAAAGTAGAACTTTCCAAAGAATTCTTCGAACTACTTTGGCGTCGGTACCGTTCGATTCGGGTCGACCCCAAAACCAGAATCACTAATCGCAGTGACGACAAAAAGCAAAAACAAGCTTTTATAATTATTTCAGCCGAAGCAGGGCTTAGTGGTGATATCGACAAACGCCTGATCGAATCAATGCTCAAAAATTATGACAAAGCAACCATCGACATCATAGTTCTAGGTACTCACGGCGCTACCCAATTAACTCAACTGGGTATTAGTTTTGTCCGCTATTTCCAGGTACCCGAAACCGACAGCTATATTGACGTTAGCCCGGTAATCGAAGCACTTGAACCTTATTCGAAAGTAATCGTTTACTACGGTGAATACGTTTCACTTGGTGTCCAAGACGTAAAAAGCATCGATTTAGTCTCGAGCATGCGCGATATGAGCCACGAAGACGAGATTGACGAAGACACTATGACTGCCGAGGATACAATTTTTGAACCATCGCTAGACGAAATCGCTGAACAAATGGAAAAAACGATGATGACTCTAGCTCTTAGCCAAACCATACTCGAATCCAGTCTAGCCCAAGCTGCCAGTCGTTTTAACTCGATGGCCGTCGCCAAGAAACGAGCTGGTGAACTGTTAGCAGATTATCGCCTAGAGTTTCACCGCGCCAAACGTAGCGAAAGCGACCGACAGTTACGCGAAGTTATGATTAGTATCAAAAAGAAAAAGGCACGCGCCAGAGGATTAGCCCGATGAAAAAAGTTACTAAACGATCTGTTAGAAAAGCTGCCAAGAAATCTGCTAAAAAGACCAGTTCAACCGCAGCTAAATTCGCTAACGAACACGTTGGAGTTATATCTTCGCTTCGTGGACTAATGGTAGAAGTCGAAATACTAGACGCTAAACCATCCGAAAAAGAACTACTAATTGTCGAAGGTCACCCAGACGTTTTCCTAGAGGTCAGTTTTTTCCGCGATGGCGTCGTTGTCTGCGTCAATTTAACTAATGACCAAAACCTACGTTGTGGTATGAAAATCTCGCGTAGCCACACTAAAGTAACAGTGCCCGTAGGAACCGACACTCTAGGCCGAGTGTTTAATGCCCTGGGTGAACCACTAGATAAAGGTCCTAATGTCACTAATAATCGCCGAGTAATCAGCGAGGCGTCTGGCACCAAAACGTATCGCGGCACTCAAAAACTTGAAATGCTCGAAACTGGGCTAAAAGTTATCGACTTTTTGACGCCATTTGTTAAAGGTCGCAAGATTGGCATTGTCGGCGGTGCTGGTGTTGGTAAGACAGTGCTTACGATGGAAATGATTAACAACGTCACCCGTAATGCCAAAAGTCTTTCGATTTATTGCGGTGTTGGTGAACGTATTCGTGAGGGTAATGAGCTATATGAGACACTCAAAGAAACTGGCGTGCTAAAAAACACAGTTATGTACTTTGGTCAGATGGACTCGACACCAGCTATTCGTTCCATGGTGGGACCGGCCGCTGCAACTGCTGCTGAATATTTCCGCGACGAAGAGGGTCGCGACATCTTATTCTTTGTTGATAATATTTATCGTCACATTCAAGCCCTAACCGAACTATCAACTAACCTTGGCTTAATCCCATCCGAAGGTGGCTACTCGCCTACTATCTTTGCTGAACTTCGCCGCCTAGAAGACCGCCTAAGCTCAACTGACAAAGGTACGATTACATCAGTCCAAGCCGTTTACATTCCAGCGGACGACTTGTCCGACCCTGCCGTACAAGCTATTTCGCAACAGCTGGATTCAGTCCTTGTTCTATCACGTTCTGTGGCCGAAAACGGCATTCGTCCGGCAGTAGATTTGCTCAAAACAACCTCGTCACTTCTAACTCCTCAAATTGTTGGTGAGCGTCACTACAAACTGGCTGGTCAAGTTCAAGCTATCATGCAAAAGTATGATTCACTCAAAAATATTATTGCTATCGTCGGTGAAAACGAACTTTCACCAGCAGATCGTAAAGATTACCAAAATGCCCAAAAGTTAGTTCAGTTTTTCTCGCAGGACTTTACCGTAGCTGAACACTTATCGGGCAAGCCCGGCCAATACTTCACCCTAGCTCAAACTTTAGACGGTATCGAAGATATCTTAAATGGCAGAACTCCCAAAGAACACAAAGAGGAAAAGCCAAAAACTAGTGATAAACCCGCTAAACCAACTAAAAAATCATGAAACATGACGACAACCTCAAAACACTAAATGTCATCGCTAGGGCACCATTTAACGTTTATTACCAAGGTGATGCCCAAGCGGTAACTGCCACCAACAAAGTTGGTGAATTTGATATATTGCCAGGGCACGCCGACTTTTTTTCTATCCTAGACCCCGGTGAAGTCGTTATCACCACTAAATCTGAACCAATCGTTTTTGATATCAATAACGGCATCCTAACCGCCCGCGATAATGAAGTGATGCTATTTGTTAACATGTAAGGTCTGAGCCTCGAGATTCCACTACTGCTGCTCGGGGAGACTGTGAAATCCGAGGCGTACCCGAGGATTTCAGCCGAACGCTTTAATACAAGCTCCTTACGGAGCTTGTATTAAAAAAGAGTGCTCCCAGAGTGGCAGTAGTGGGATTTCGAGGCTAAGGCAAAACATCTTCTATTGCATAACTATATAATCAAACAAGATGCCACCAGCAGATAGAGGACTCGAGACATAAATACTAAACCCAGTTGCGGTGCGGTTAACGAAAAAGTTCGCACTCCGTCCAACTGGCGAAACCACTACGTGCGGCGTACTGCTGAATTGATTATGGAAATAAACCTGAGCAATTAGTCCTGTGCCAGCTCCGACACCAATATTAGCTGCAACCGTACCAGATGCGTCATTACCACTAATCGAAACTGTTCCATTTGACCCTAGTGCTGATCCACCTGCGCTAATTCCAGGTGCAGTCCCCCGAGTAATAATATGTCCGCCAATCGTTAGCGTTGTATCAGATACTAAACTACTAGCCTGAAAATTACGTACCGACAAAGTTCCACCCACTGACAAACTACCCGCAATATTAACGTTATTATTAACGGTCAACAATTGATTAACCGTTACTGTACCTTGCAATCTAGTTGTACCATCTACTGTTAGGTCTTTGCGTAGCGACAAATTAGTGGCCGACGCATCACCATTCACATTTAACTTGTCGACCGACGTATCACCAGCCTGCAAATTAGCTAGACTAGCACCGGTCGCAGAGAATTTACTGTTTAGCTTTAGTTCTCCAGCGATACTAACATCACCACCAACTGTCAGCTTGCCGTCAAAACGTGAATTTGGACCAACAACTAATTCTGTCCCAGCATCACCGATCGCATTACGACTAACACCTAGTTTATCTAGAACAACTGGGCTTATCACAACCTCGGACTTTGACTGGGCATTTGCATCATCTTGGCTACTAGATAAGAATGCAATTACGGCCGCATTAATTCCCAAAATCACAACAACCACAGCTATTCCGATGAATGTAGCCTTGTGACTTGGTCGATAGGTTTTATGTTTTAGAAGAACGCGTTTTTTGGGTTTAGCTTCATCTACCTTTTTGTTGTCGGTTTTTGACTGCGACGCAGATTCATCCTGAGTCTTTAAGAGTTCAGGTGCTGGCAAATCTGAAGTGTTTTTGTTATCGTCTGATTTCATGTTTGTATGTTGTCTGTTACTAGGCGATATTATAACGCTAAAGGCTATTACTTGCAACAAAACTCTTCACTTGCACAAAGTGAGCGGCAGCGGGTGGTGTTCGGTGGGGCAAACCGGACGACAGGACCCGCAATAGAATACACGCCCCCAAGGGTCCTTATTGCAAAATTATCGGCAATCCTTGACAATAAGGTTATGTTAAAGAGGTTGGTCGGATATTTTGGTGCACTTGTCGTGTTAGCTGTTAGCGTAGCGCTGAGTTCTAGTTACGTCTCAGCCGAAGAACCACAATCACCTAACTACAAATTCAGCGAAAGCACACTGGGTGCTGGTGGCCTGATACAATCAAGCTCGGCTAATTTTCAGGGTCGCGAAACCGTTGGCGACGTGGCTGTCGGCAACGCTAATTCATCAAACTACCAGATTAATGCTGGTGGTACAACCACTCACGATCCTTCACTATCTTTCTCTGTAGGAAGTGGAAGTATTAACTTTGGTAATTTTAGTGCAACCAACCCGACTGTCACCACCTCTACCTTTACAGTTTTAAACTACACTAGCCATGGTTACGTTGTGCAAATGTTCGGAACTCCTCCAACTAATGGATCGACTACTATCGACCCAATGACGACAGCTGGACCATCGACAGTTGGCGTTTCGCAATTCGGCATCAACCTAGTGGCTAACACCTCTCCTGTTTCAGTCGGTTCTAACTTAAACAATGGTCAGTTTGGATTCGGTCAGGTTGCGCCTAATTACTCTACGCCCAATCAATATCGCTATGTCAGTGGCGACACAATTGCGTTGGCTCCAAAAAGCTCTGGACTGACTACATACACTATTACCTACTTGGTTAATGTACCTGCATTAACACCTGGTGGAAAATATACAAGCGACCAGACATTAATAGTTACTGGAACGTATTAAAAACTAGCCATTAATCTTAAAAATAGCTGTTGACACTGAATTACGCTCATGCTATTCTTTTAACAAACCAATTAAATACAAAAAAGAAAAAACAAAAAAATGATTAAACACCACCACTCATTTATTAGGTTATTAACTCTCGTCACACTAGTTGTGGCTCTTTCGGTTGGACCATTCTTGCCGATGACAGCTCATGCAGCTCAGATCACAAACCGAAAACTAACATTAATAGCCGGTGATACCAACGGTAATACAGTCAACGCCGGTGCAATGGCAAGTGGTGTTGTTAAGCATAAGTTTGATTTTACGGTACCGTCCGGAACAAGTGTCGGATCAATTCAGTTCCTATACTGCACACAAGCAGCTGATACTTGTGTTACGCCAACTGGACTCAGTACAACATCTGCTACTCTGGACGCTCAATCTGGAGCAACAGGATTCACTATGGTTAATACAACCAATGGTGCACCTTATATTGCAAGAGTAAGTGCTAGTGTCATCCCAGCTGCGACCCCGCTTAGCTATACGCTAAATTCGGTTACTAACCCAAGCGACAACAACACATCCTTTTATGTACGTATCACTACGTTTGCAACTACTGATGCTACAGGCGCACCTACCGATCAAGGTACAGTTGCCGCTAGTACCTCTGAACAGATCTACCTATCTGGCATCATGCCCGAGTCACTTGTCTTTTGTACCGGTGCAACTATCGATCGCACACCTGCCGTAACCGGCGTGCCTGATTGTGCCACGGCTACTGCTGGTGTTATTAGTTACAACCAAGCGTTCTCACCAACCGACACCGCAACTGCCTCGTCACAAATGTTCGCCTCGACCAATGCTGGATCAGGTTTTGCAATAACGGTTAATGGACCAACTCTGACGTCTGGTGCCAACACCATTACGGGGATGTCTACAATGGGACCTATTATACATGGTGTTAGCCAGTTTGGACTAAACCTAAAGGCAAACACCGTAGCAACATCAACCGTACCCGTAGGGGCAGAGATTGACAAGCCCTCAAATGGCGCTAATTTCCGTGCTGCACCTGCAACAGGTTATGACACAGTTGATAACTTCAAATTTGTGCCAGGTGACGTTGTGGCTAATAGCGATAACGGTGGCGCCGGTGGTACAGACTCTCAGATTATCACGGTATCCTACATCGCTAACGTACCTGGTAGCTTGCCAGCTGGTACCTACTCAACTACCCTTACCTACATCTGTACTCCAACATTCTAGTTGTAAATCACTAATGGTTTTATTGACGGGACTTTAATGCTCATGCTACAATTCCGTCATGAGTGTGAGACTGAACGGGAAGTTATTGCTGGTATCTGTGATTTTGTTAGTAGCAACTTTCACGACAGTCTTCAGGTCTAATGACGTAAACGCTGCTCAAATTACAGTCCGCAAATTGACCCTCCAGGCTGGTACGACCGACGGCGGATCAAAACCTGGAGGTGTCGTTAAGCATCAATTTGAATTTACGATACCTTCTGCTACAGCAGTAGGTTCAATTCAATTTGAATACTGTACAACAGCTAGCGGCGGAACTTGTGTCGTGCCATCTGGTTTAGATACCACGGCGGCAACTCTAACCAACCAATCAGGTTCAATCGGTTTTACCATGGTAAATACTACTAATGGCGCTCCCTATATAACTCGTGGATCAGCTGTATCAGCTGCGGGAACAGACCTGTATCAGTTAAGTAACATAACCAACCCGACAACCACTAACTATACATTCTTCGTACGCATATCAACCTATACAAGCACTAACGCTACTGGTAGTCCAGTCGATACAGGCACAGTGGCAGCTAGCACGTCAACTCAAATCGTCCTAACCGGTATCATGCCTGAATCACTAATATTCTGCACCGGAGCAACGATCACTAAAACTGCGGGAATTCCTGACTGTACAACCGCAACAGCAGGTGCAATCAGCTTTAATCAACTATTCTCGCCTACCGACACTGCCACCGCTACCTCACAAATGGCTGCATCGACCAATGCCGCATCTGGATATAGCATTACAGTTAATGGCCCAACTCTTACTTCTGGATCCAATACCATCCCCGCGATGACATCATCTGGTGTTGGCGTTAGAGGAACTGGACAATTTGGCATGAATCTTAAACTTAACACTGTCGCAACCTCTACTGTAGCTGTCGGTGCAGAAGTAGACTCTGCACCTGATGGCGTAAACCTTAAGGGTCAAGCCGCTGCAGGATATGACACAGTCGATAACTTTAAGTTCGTTAGTGGTGACAGCGTTGCTAACAGCGCTAACGGTGGTGCTGGTCCAACCAACGCCCAGATCTTTACATCGTCCTATATTGTCAACGTAGCTGGTAATCAGGCGTCTGGTACATACGTTTCAACCTTGACTTACATATGCACACCAACCTTTTAAACACCAAATTATACGTTCGATCGATTATTGCCGCTAGCTTGCTGGTTTTGTTATTTGGCACACTCGCTTCACCGCTAGTTAACGCCCAATCCACTGACAGTACTGCTGGTCAGGCTCTCGAGATTGGCCCAACTGTATTTAATGTCTCAGCCAACCCAGGCGACTCTGTTAAAGTTAATGTCAATATTCGCGACGTATCACCGACTAATTTGATTGTACGCGGTCAAATTAATGACTTCGTCGCCAACGGCGAAGAAGGTATACCCAAAATTATTCTAGATGATAGTGTCGATAATCCATATTCACTAAAAACTTGGGTGTCAACGCCTGGTCAGCTAACGCTCAAGCCAAAAGAACTAAAGACCCTCCCTGTAACGATTAATGTCCCGTCAAATGCCTCTCCGGGTGGATATTATGGTGTTATCCGCTTTACATCTAACCCACCAGAACTTGAAGGCACCGGTGTGGCGTTATCAGCCAGTGTTGGTGCGTTAATAATCCTGACAGTTAATGGGACCGCTAAGCAACAGTTGTCGGTGGTAGAGTTCTCGACCAGCAAAAACGGCAAAACTGGTAACTTTTTCGAAACTACCCCAATCCAGTTCACAGAGCGCATCAAAAATAGCGGTAATATCCACGAAGAACCAACCGGACTGGTGACAGTAACCGACATGTTCGGCAACAAAGTCGTTAACCTAGCTATTAATCAACCACCTGGAAAGATTTTGCCTGATAGTATTCGTAAATTCACGCAGCCGCTAGACAGTTCATCCATCGGTAATCGAATTCTGTTTGGCCTGTATCATGCTGATCTGACTGTTAATTACGGTGACGGACAAACCGCCAAATCAAGCTTGTCGTTCTGGGTGATTCCGTACACTTTGATTATCATATCAATTCTAGGATTAGTAGCTGCCTTTTTCTTGCTAAGGTACCTCATCAGGCGCTATAACCGTGCAATCATCGCTCGTGCCAAACGACATAAATAGCATAAGCATGGTATAATATTGTCCATGCAGAAAAGCATGAAACTAAAACACAAAGAACATAGCGGACGACTTCGTCCACACGAATTCACATCATACATTTCACTTATTGTTCTGCTAGTTATAGTTGGACTTTCTTTGGTTATTTATACAGTTACAGCAGCAAGTCCAGGTCCACAAGCAGGGTCAGTTGGACTAACTGGCGTTATCGAAGGCAAACCGCCCACTCTGGCCGCTCACATAGATACGCCAACCAACAACCAACACTTTGGCACTTCGCCAGTTACGATTAGTGGTACTTGTCCGCCCAATACCTTGGTCGAGCTTTTCAAAAACGACATCTTTGCAGGCTCTGTGCCCTGTAGTGTAATTGGTCAATTCGAACTAGACATCGATCTATTAATTGGATCAAACACACTAGTTGCCAAGGTTTATGATGAACTAAACCAAGCAGGACCGGATTCGAACATAGTTACTGCCCACTACGATGCCTTGCCACCTCAGGCAGGAGCACTAACTTCACTTAGTTTTGGTAGTGCACAACTGCTACTAAACACCGATGCCGTATTTAGAGGTGTTTTTCCAGAACAAGAACTAGTTATTCCCATTAATATCATCGGCGGATCGCCACCATATGCTGTCAATGTAGACTGGGGTGACTCGAACAACAAGGTGGTACCTAGAAATGATAATATTCCGTTCAAAACCGGACACAAATACCAAAAAGCTGGAACATATCAAATCTCGATTCAAGCAACTGATGCAGTTGGACGAGTAGCCTTTCTAAGCGTAGCCTCAATTGTCAACGGCCAACCAAGCGTTGAGTCTGTCGGCACAATGTCAGCATCAACCACCAATCACCTGTTAGTCCTATGGCCGCTTTATACGGCTGTAATTGGGGTAGTGCTGGCATTTTGGTTAGGCGACAGGCGCGCAAAGCACATGATGAAAAAACGTGGCATGGTAATCGCTCCAAAAGACTAAAATTTGCTTCATTTTTATCTGTTACAACCCTTGTAAAAAATGACTCAGGCGGTTATGCTTAATGTAGGTAAAAAGCGTGCGGAGAAAATGCTTTTGCTGATAGGGAAAAGCTAGACATAATGGTAGCAAATGTGTGGAGAATTGGCCGTAAATTGTCCCCTTACATCCTTTTGTTGGGTCTTTTCGTATTTGCAATCTTTTTTTCTATTAATCCAGCTAACGCTGTCGCCGGTGTAAACCAACAACTTAACTTCCAGGGTAGATTGCTCGATAGCTCGGGAGCAACGGTTCCCGATGGCTATTACAATATCCAGTTTAAAATTTATCAAGATGGTGATGGACAAACTGTAGGCGACACAACCGGTTCGCCGTCCGGAACACTGAAATGGACCGAAAACTATCTAAACGCCAACAGCCAAGGTGTTACGGTGGTAAATGGTTTTATGTCTGTTCAGCTAGGATCAATCACTCCTTTTGGAAGCAGTATTGACTGGAATCAAGATACATTATGGTTGTCGATGAATATCGGTAACACGAACGTATCATGTACTCCATTTAGTGCCTGTAGTCCAGACGGTGAAATGGTTCCAATGAAGCGATTATCTGCAAATGCCTATGCGCTTAACTCTAGATTACTAGGTGGACTTTCGAGTGCAGACTTTTTGCAATTTGCTCAAGGTGGAGTCCAAACCGACAGTTCAACCAACACAAGTATAGCTGTCAACAAAACCGGCAGCGGTAATATCCTAGAATTACAATCAAGCGGGACGGCAGCTTTTACCATCAATAATTCTGGTAACATATCGTTCGGAAATAATGCTAATCATAATATTTCTGTTGCTACTGCATCTAGTGGAGCTGGCAAATCCTTAACAGTTACGTCTGGAAATGCAGCCAGCGGAAGCACCTTGGTCGGTGGTGACCTGGTTCTTCAGGGTGGAGCTGGTGACGGTAGTGCGACTAGTGGAAGTGTAATTGTAAAGTCCAATGGCACTAACTCAACGAACGCTTTCCAGGTCCAAAACGCCACAGGAACCACAATTCTTAGTGTTGATACTATAAATAGTATTATCCAAATCGGTTCGGCAACCCCAAACACCGACCCTGATTTAATTGTACTTAATAATTACTCAAGTGCCTCTGACCCTACTAACGGAACTAATGGTGCAATGTACTATAACACCAGTACCAATAGCTTTCGATGTTACGTAAATGGTGCATGGAGTGATTGTTCTGGCGCCCACGGCAGCTTCATCGACTTGCAAGCCTCCACGCCAGGCACAGCCCAAACTGGTCATTTTAATATTTCCGGGACCGGTATCGCTTCTATCTTACAGGGAACAACGTCTGTACTTACCCCAACACTAGATACAGCTACAGCTGCTACTTTAAACATAGGAACAGCTAATGCGACAACTGTACAAATTGGTAATATCACACTAAGTAGTGGAACTCAAAACATTGCGATTGGTAATAATAACACTGCTGGTGGAACCACTAATGTAACGATTGGATCCGGTGCGTCGGCAGCGGGCGGAACAACTGCATTGCAGGCAAAGACCTCGATTAGTCTATCAACCAACGGAGTAGCCCGTGGGACTTTTGATAATGCTGGTAATCTATACCTTGGAAATGGTGTTACGGCTGGTGCACCAAGCAACTTTACAATTAGTGGAACTGGTAGTAGTACGACCGCAGTGGCCGGAGGTACCGTAACAATTCAGGGTGGAAACGCTACAACTGGTAATGCAAATGGAGGTAATTTAACGTTGTCAGGTGGAACTGGAGTTGGTACAGGTAGTAACGGATTAGTTGTACTAACCACACCAACGTTCTCAACAACCGCCAATGATCCTAATTGTTATACGGGGGGCGCATTGGTGACCTCATCTTGTACTATTGCTACTTCGTCAGTAAATAATTCCTCAGCAATATTCGCTGGCTTCTCTACAACCGGTAAAACTGTCACCCTACCCGATCCAGCCAACACCACAGCAGGAAGAATTATTTACCTTACAGCCGCTAATGGATCGCAAGATTTCACATTACTAGTAAACGGCGGTGGAACTGGTAACTCAATTGCTATGCGCCAGAACACTAGCGCTACGATGATCTGGAACGGATCAGACTGGACAGCCGCTGGAGCGTCGAGCTCAACCACACTTCAATCCGCCTATGATAATACTTTGCAAAGTGCTGGTGGGGCTGAATTAGTTGTTGGACATACTGCTAACACCAATGGACTTACGATCCGTGATAGCTCAGTTAATCCAGTCAACGGAACCCTACTAAGCGTACAGACCGCATCAGCTGCAGTACTCCTTTCTGTTAATAGTAACGTAACAGAATACTCAACTAATGGTGGCGCTGAGGTAGCCGGGGGCAGTTCTAGCACCTTCCCTGCAAATACTTGGAGTAGCGTTGGTAGTTCAACTATCTCGAGATACACAACAGCTGGAAACTACATCGCAACAGGTCAAGCTTCTGCATCTGTCAGTACAACAACTAGCGCCGGAGCCGGAATAAAAAACACACTAACCGGTGCTTTGACCGCAAACACAAACTACAATGTATCATTCGCAGCTCGATTGGCAAGTGGCACCTTCACTGATATGGATGTTTATTACTCAATTAATGGCACGGCTACTTCGGTTGCATGTACGTCTAATGAGGCTGTCACTACCAGTGTGTGGACAAAAATTAACTGTACTTTTGCAGCGCCGGCGTCTGGTATGACAAGCAGTAATGCGATTCTTATTAGGCAAACAGGTAGTGGCACTGCGCGTGTATTTTATATAGATAACCTCAGTGTGACAATTGCTGCAGATTACAATTATGCGACCGATGGTAGTGTAGTTGATGCGGGTAACTTCGCAACAAACTGGACTTCTGTATCGGGAGCATCAGTTACACGAACGACCTCTGTTGGAAATGATGCTAGTGATAGCGCCCAAGTTGTTTCTACGGGTACGGGTCAGGGTGTTCGCAATAAACTTGCTATTAACCCACTAACTAATACACTTTATAGAATCTCGGTTTACACTTCCAGTACGACGTCTGGATTTAACAGCTTCACTGTGCGATATTCTCGAAACGGCGGGACTAATTTTGTAAATTGTGCTGACTACAACACGCAAACTGTTTCCTCGACAGCAACAGATTTCACAAAAATTACATGTTACATTACTACCGATGGAACGGCAGCAACCAGCCCTTACGTCTATTTCACACAGTCTGACGCCACTGGCCGCACTTTCTACGTAGATACCTTCTCTATGACCCTATCTTCAAACACTACACCAAACGTGCAAATTGGTGGTGGTATCAACGGTGGTCCCGTCACCTTACTTACATTAGATAAAGGTGCATCCGCACCGATTGCAAGCAATAACGATGCTTTGCTCGGATCGATGTATTATGACACCACACTTGGTAAACTGCAGTGTTATGAAGCTGATGGTTGGGGCGCATGTGGTTCGTCACCGGACAATGTTGTTACGTTATCACCAGAATTTACAAACGCAGTTATGCATGGAACTGGCGTAGGCACTATGACGTCAGATATATGTTCAGATACCTTAAACATCAACGATGGATCATCTGGTCAAGCTACCATTTGTGGCCCAAATGAAACCTTTAACTTCTATAAGTGGAGTTCACCTCAGGCTACCCCACAAACCTACAGCATTTACGTTACCTACCAATTACCGAGCACGTTCAAAGAATTCGCATCTGGTCAAACATCAATTATGGGTCGAACTGACAGTTCGAACGCAACAGTCCAATATCAGGTATATCGCAACGATGCGACTTCTGGTTTGACAGCATGTGGATCCACCGTTACCGTATCTACTGGCGCCGTATCATCCTGGCAAACAGGTCTTGCAAGTGGAGCTGCCGATCCTTCAACCTGCGGATTTGTGCCTGATAACAGTATCGTATTCAAAATTAACGTCATCTCAAGCGTCAACGCGAGTGCGTATGTTGGTAACTTAAACTTCATATTTAGCAACAGGTAATCCCAGTATGTTAAATATCAAAAAAACCATCACAAGATTGGCAAAGCAATTTAGGCACTTTTTTCTAAACCTCAAACAACAAGCGCGTCATTTTTGGAAACAGCCAAACGCACGCAAATTTAGCTACCTAAGCTTTATAATAATTTTTCTACTTATTATTGCGAATGTAGTCCTTTCATTTATATATGGTCAGACCCCATATAAACTCGGTAAAGCTGAAGCTCTACTAAGCCCAGTTAGTCACGTAATGGCAAATAAAATTAGCTATGACGCCCTAAGCCAAAGCTTTAATTTTAATGCGCAAGGCACCTCAGACGGTAGTGATTTGATAAACGCTAGCACTACAGTAAAATCTACTGCTTATAAAAATGCTTCAAAGGGCGTAACTGTCGTAGACCCTGTAAATAATATAGATTTTACTTTGACACCAAAATATAAACTCGGCGAAGGTAAACAATCTAATGACAGGATTATATATCCGATATCTGATAATTCTGGATGGACGGTTTATACCATGCAAGCCACTGGTGTCAAAGAGGACATATTACTCAATAAAAAGACCAGCGATAAAAAAACTTTTGAGTATAGCCTAAACCTATCTGACGGACTTGAAGCTAGAATGGAAACAGACGGTGGAATCGGTATTTACGGAAATCCAACTCTTTCTAGTGACATAACGACTGCAACTAGCGCCGATGCTTTGTTACTACAAAAAGCAAGATTGAATTCAACCAAAACGACGTTGCTATTCTCTATCCCTAAACCTATTATCGTTGAGTCTGGTGGCAAAAAGTCGAAGGTCCAAGTCGCCTATTCGCTAAATGGAAATTCATTAAATATTACTGCCTCAAATCTTAATCAAGGCAGCTATCCCCTTTCTATCGATCCAAGCATTTATGTTTCGACTGCCCAGCAATTTATGGCTGGTAACAATGAAACTAACATTAACTTTAACGTTGATAATAAATTAATTGAAAAGGCCCACACGACTGGAGCGCGTTTTAATTCTTGGAATCCAACCAAAGATTTAAACAACACAATGTGGAGACAAGGTGTCGCTGTAGCTGGTGGCTATATCTATACGGTTGGTGGCACTCACCCAGAGGGAGGTATCGCTAGCTACACTACGCCAGGTACAGATACATTTGTTGTACCGGCCGGTGTCAACTCTATTAGCGTTAAGGCTTGGGGTGGCGGTGGTGGTGGAGGTGGAGGCGGAAACGGTACTAATAGCACCGGCGGTAACGGTGGTGGGGGTGGTTTCGTTCAAACTACACTCACTGTTACACCTGGTGAAACATTAAACATTGCGGTCGGCGGTGGCGGTGGATTTGGTGGTGGCTCAACTAGGTCTGGAGAAGGCGGAGGTGGTGGCGGATATTCGCGAGTTTCACGAAGCTCCACTTCCCTATTAGTCGCAGCTGGAGGTGCAGGTGGAGGTGGAGGTGGTAACAGTTCTTATGCTGGTGGTGACGGTGGAGCTGGCGGTGGTACGACAGGCATAGGTGGGTCTGATGGTTCTAATGCGCCTGCTGGAGATCCTGGAACACCATCTGGTGGAGGTGCGGGTGGCAATAGCAGCCGTAATGATGGCGCAAACGGTGGTTCTTTATCCGGTGGCGATGGAGCTGATGGACGTAGTAGCTCGGGCTCTGATGGCAGCAACAGTAATGGCGGTTCAAATGGAGGTGGTAACGGTGGCTCACGAGACATAAATAACTCCTACGCTGGCGCAGGTGGAGGTGGTGGTGGGTACTATGGTGGAGGTGGTGGTAGCTCAAGTGGCTCCAGTAACCGTTCAGCCGGCGGTGGAGGTGGTGGCTCTAGCTATACCACTGGTACAGGGGCTATCAACACAGCTGGAAGTGGCACCACTCCCGGTAATTCAACCGACTCAGATATAGGCGCTAGCGCTGTTGGTGGTAATGGCGGAGCTCGTAGGGGTGACGGAACATCAGGCTCATCGGGTAGCGTGGTAATCTCGTACACAACAGACGTTTCATCGGTTGACACAGTGAGTTGGGCTAGATTTAATACTACTTCTGGTGAGATTGAAAATACTAACCCAGGCAATGGTACATGTAGTGGTTGGTGTACTTCGACTGCATATAAATTACCAGCTCCAAGAAGCAATCTATCGTTGGTTGCATATAATGGCTTTTTATATGCGATTGGTGGCGAAGATCCTAGCTGCACAACAGCAAATGGTACTGGTGATGGTGGACTATGTAAGACTGTTTATGTAGCCAAGATTGGCGCAAACGGAGAACCTAGACTTTGGCACCCTACTGACACTAACCAAAACAACTGGACGTATTGGTACCGTGCCGGTGACCTAACAAATCCACGTAGTATATCAGCTGCTGTGGCTAGTAATAACCATATGTATCTGTTGGGTGGTAAAACAAGTAGTGGTGGCGTCGTATCGGTAACAAATACAGTGCAGATTGCAGATATTATTCCTACAGGCGCACTAAGTAGTTGGACCACATCCTCTGCTAACTTACCGACAAGTAGTTACGGGCATGGAGCAGAAATATACAACAGCCGACTATATTTAATTGGTGGATCTTCAGCAGTTGGTAGCGCTCCAACTAACAGTGTTTACTACGTCAAAATTAACAATGATGGTACTTTAAATAACTGGTTACAGACGTCTAGTTTTGCAAATGGAAGATTAGGTAATGGCGGTAACTTTACAACTGTCTGGGGGGGTTACTTATACATCAGTGGAGGTTGTACGGCAGTTAATGGGAGTGGTTATTGCACATCAATTAGTAATGACACTCAACTTGCAAGTATAAATGCTGATGGTAGTTTAGATATATGGAACACAAACGCAAGTGTTTCTGACCAAAGGACGGGACATAACCTGGTTTCGTGGCGTAATTATATTTACATAGTGGGTGGTTGTAGTAGTCAAAGCTCCACCACAGGAGTCTGCCTATCACCCCTTCAAACAATCAACTATGGATCAATCAACCAAGACGGTGACGCTTCAACTGTTGATCAATCCGTGGCATCGGGTACTGCACCGTGTAATGGCGGTAGTCCTCATAGCTGTGACCTACCAGGCACAACTTATATTGGTAATATGCTTACTGCGTCATTCATTTCTGGTGGTTATTTGTATGTGATTGGGGGTTGTACGAATAATTCTTGTTCAAGTACCCTCGGCAATGTATCATATGTAGCAATATCTTCAACTGGATCGATGACCAAGCCAGCTACTTGCCCCACTGGAACCTACAGAGGAAACATATGGTGTGTTGACACTACAAATACAATATCTGGTGGAATTGCTGCCGCTAGCCCTGTTGTGTTCGGCAATGTAATTTACTTGGTGGGTGGTCTCAACGGCAGCAGTAATATAAACGCAATCAACCGTGCGACCATAAATAGCGATGGTAGTCTATCGGCTTGGACATCACAGTCAATGACGGGCCTCGGCGTCAACTCAGTTTCATACCTGTTCGCTTACTCTCGCGCAAATCCAGCATCAGCTAGCACTGCACCCGGAAATCTCTACATTTTTGGTGGCTGTACGTCGGCTAGCAATGCGGGCTGTAGTGGTTATAGCCAAAATGTTTATAAATGCGACATCCTAGTAAACCAATCTATATCTTCATGCTCCACCAGTGGACAACTACAGATCGGCAAAGTCAGCGGAGATAATTCTACCGGTCTAGCTATTATGAGCGGAACTGTCTACGCAAATTACATCTATCTAATTGGTGGTGTGTCGCCAAATATCACCGATCTCGATACTGTAAGATACGCCAAGTTTGACAACAGTAATAATGTCGTTTCTACCGACGGAGGAAGTTCCTGGATAGAGTCACCAAATAAAATGGAAGTTGGTCGTCGTCGTGCAGCCGCATTTGGCTACAACGGTTATATATATGCAATGGGTGGATATGATGGTGGGTCTGGAAGCGTATTGGCTGATATTGAGTTCATCAAAGTTAACGTTAGTGACGGAAGTTTAGGTAGTGCAAGTGAAGGTTTTAACGTCTCAGCCGTTACGATTAATCAACGTTGGGGATTAAGTGTGCCAATATCTAACTCGTTTGCCTACATTATTGGCGGATGTACAGTTGGTGCTAGCCCAAGTGGTTGTACAACCAGAACAGATGTCATCCAAACATTCCAAATTTACAATAACGACAGCGGGGCTCCTGCTGGTTACAACACTTCGTCGCATACATATAGCACAAGCCCGAACCGAATCGGTGCTAGTAGTACTATCTTGAATGGATATATTTATACTGCAGGTGGATGCACTAGCGCAACTGATTGCACGACGGCAACCAATAACGTTTCATACGCACCGATTGACGCAAATGGTGATATCGGCACTTGGTCCAATACAAGCTCTAATTTACCGGCTGCTCGAGCCTGGGGTAAGTTAGAAGCGGCAGGAGGAACACTGTACTATATCGGTGGTCAAGACAGTTCTGGTGATAGTCAAAAAACCATATATTATGCTACTCCGTCCTCTGGAAATGTTACGTCTTGGCAAACCGCCAGTAACGGCTTACCCAAAGAAAAAACACAATTTGGCTCCACTGTTTGGAATGACAGGTTATATGTAGTTGGTGGCTTAAATAGTTCCAGTGGATCAGTTATTTACGATACAGCTGGCACTCAAACCTATACAGTTCCCGCCGGCGTTACTTCTATTACAGTCAAAGCCTGGGGAGCTGGCGGTGGTGGCGGTGGTGGTGGATCGAGTGGTGGCGGTGGCAACGGTGGTGGCGGTGGTTACTCAAAAGCAACACTAACTGTCACACCAGGCGAATCTTTAACCGTCATAGTGGGTAGCGGAGGTGGCGCAGGTGATCTTAGTAGTGGAGGGAGCGGAACACTATCTGGAGACGGTGGCGGTGGCGGTGGTTATTCGATTGTAAAAAGAGGCGGAACATCACTCATTATCGCTCCGGGTGGAGCTGGAGGTGGTGGCGGAGATAATTCATCTGCTACGACTGGTGGTAATGGTGGAGCTGGTGGTGGATCGAGTGGCGAAAACGGAGCAAGTTCGCTCAGTGCTGGGGGTGGTACTGCGGGAACAGGTTCTACCGGTGGAACTGGTGGAACTGGTGGCAATAACGATGGTGCGAATGGCGGTTCCCTATCCGGAGGTGACGGCGGTGATGGGCGCAGTAATCAAGGTAGTGATGGAAGCAAACTAAATGCTGGAACACCTACTGGCGGTAATGGTGGTAATGGTGATGAAAATGCCAACGGCTATGGCGCCGGTGGAGGTGGTGGATCTGGCTATTTTGGTGGTGGCGGTGGCGCTGGTGCACTTGCCGGTAATGCTGGAGGAGGTGGAGGTGGAGGTGGATCTGGCTACACAACAGGTACCGCAACACTGATGACAGCGGGCAGTGGACAAACGCCTGGTAATTCAACAGACATTAAACGTGGCAATGGTGGAGATGGAGGTGGCGGTGGCGCAATAAATGGTAGCGGAACTGCAGGCAATCCAGGTGTAGTATCAATCGCAGTCGCTGGAAGCAGCGACCCAAACTGCGCGAATGGTGTTTGTAACGAAATATATATTAGCCCAAGCCTATCAAGTGGTGGAGACATTACCTCCGCTTGGACAACTTCGGGATCAAACCTAAGCATTGCCCGTAGTGGTGCGACGGCCGTTGCTTATGCTAATAACTTATATGTCCTGGGCGGATATGATGGCCTAAATTACCTAAGTGACGTGCAATATTCAAAACTTAGCACCAGCGACGGATCTACTGGCAGCTGGACCTATACGACTAGCCTGCCAGGAGCATTATCACAATCCGACGGTTTTGCAGCTAACGGTTACATATATCTCATTGGCGGTAGATCTAATGATTCAACCTGCTCGCCTATTACTTTGGTTGCACCGATTAGTGCAAATACAACTATCGTATCGGGCAACAATCCAACCGGAATTGGCGAATGGTTTGCAACTAATCAACGCTACAGCGGAGATCGCTACGGCGCATCGGCAGTCTATTCGGACGGAAAGGCTTATGTACTTGGTGGAGCATGTGGAAGTGGCACACTGACCTATGCATCGCCAGTTACTCAACAGACGACGGTTTTATCACAACCGCAACTTGCAAAATACTCAATCATGATCGATACTGACTCAGATGTTTTTCCGCGTAGTTGGTTACTAAACGGTGTCGACAACTCAATCGGTGCGTTCTGGCAATTACGAACTAGATCTATGACCAACACTACTACATCATGTACGTCCCCTGCGATGACTACTTGGGGACAAGAGACTAATTTTGGAAGTGTCGTACTTGGTTTGCCGGGTGTATATACTCCAAAAAACGGTTCTGGCGTTAATACCAACTGTGCAAGGTTTTATTATTTCAGCATTGCAGTCGACAGCACCCAGGCATATGGGTACCCTGACGACGTAACGCGTGGACCAACAATCACCGACTTAACTTTGCAATTTGCAGCCGATCCAAGCAAACGCCTAATGCATGGCCGGACATTTACCGGTGGTCTACAGCAACCTGTTGATACGCCCTACTACACCAATTAGACATTAACTCTTCTGGTGTATACTATTAATAAATATGGCAAATCATAACAGGCAAAGAACTAAACGGCAGGTAATTTGGCAAGATATTGTACCCGCCAAACCTATATCAAAATTACGTCAAAAAAAACCAGCTCGAACCCTTGAAATAAGAATCTCATTACCCCATTTCTTTTCGTCAAAGAAATTTATCAATTTCAATACCAAAATTAAAAAATACAAAAAAGCTATTTGGATAATAGCTGCCATCTTAATTTTATTATTGATCGGTCTATTTTTTGTCTTACAGGATAACAATTCTGTTCCACCAAATATTAAGCCTAACGATGACTCAAAACCAATCGATACGGGCGCAGATAGTAATCAACCGAAATACCACACCATCACTCCAGGTGGTAAGAATATCGGTCAATTAGGTGGATGGACCAGAGTTAGTCCAATTAATAGCAATCCAGTCTTTGCTTACGTTGATTACATAGATAATATTCCAATAAGGGTTAGTCAGCAACCACTCCCAGATGGATTTGATCAAGATACCACCGCGCAAATAGATCAGCTCGCTATAGGCTACAATGCCAATGAGAAAATTACTGTCGATAATATTTCTGTCCACATTGGTACAAACTCAAAAGGTCCTCAGTCAGTTATTTTTGTCAAAAATAATCTTTTGATCCTCATAACATCTAGTGCTAAAATTACGAATGATCAATGGGCGAACTACATTAGCTCTTTGCAATAAAACTACTGCTTAACAACTAAGTCACCGATTACAACACCTGACTTTTTACCGTATGCACACGTCACAGTAACTGGCCATTTACCTACTGGCACCGAACTCTCGACTGTCCACGTCCAACTGACTGTCCCAAACTCGTCAGCCGTCTTTTTTGATAAACCAGAGTCATCGCTTGGAACTTTATTATAAACAGCCGTTATGGTGCATGTTGCTAGAGCCCTAGTTTTAATAATAATCATTGCATTCGATCCAGGCGCAATTGGGGTCGTCAGTGACTGAATCGATACTCCAACTGGTGTGTTTTCAGACGGCATAACATGTTCAATAATTTTGGGCTTAGAGTCAATCGGTTTGATATCTTGGACTGGAGCAACCGGCTGAACCATGCCCATTATCCATGTATACAGTACACCAGCTACAACTGCCAGTACAATCAAAGCTAGTATACTAATCGAAACATTGCGTATAACTTTTTTTAGATTACGCTTTTTAACCATGACGTGGTTATGTCCAGCCTAGTGGTTGGCTTCTTTGTATTTTGTAATAGACTTTGTAACCGTACCGTCGGTTTTTAGATTTTCAAAGAACAAAATCTGATCTTTGCTAATAATCATTTCGTCAGTTGGGCCATGAATTTCACTACCAAGCTTAATTAGTTCGACACCAGGATTAGATTGGGTACCAGCATCCTGTAGTTTCGTAGAATCAGCAGTTTTCGTCTGTAAATAGAACACGTCTGTTAACTTCATATATCCACCATTTAGTGTGTGTAACTTTCCAAAATAAACCTGACCGTTACTAAAGAAGACCGCCTGGTATTTACCGCTATCAATACTTGATCCCATAGTTGAGTTATAAAAACTCCAACCACCAAAGACTAAAATAGCCACCAGTAGCAATAGACCGACAACCATAGCCGTCGTTTTGTTGCGAATTGCTCGCCCTAAACTAGATTTACTCTTTTTAGGCGCATCATGTCCACCCCTGCGGCCACTACCGGCTGGTACATTAACAGTTACATTGTCCATACTTACCATTTCCCCTACGTTTAGTTAGACTAATAATAGCATGACAGGTATGGGTTTATCAATCCAAACCACTAACCAATCCAAGCCTTAACAGCCCCAAGTGACAGCTCCAAACGACGCGGAAATCCTTCGTCGTCTATATGCAGATTTACTAGGTGTCCAAATTCTTCGAGGAATTTATCGTGCTCAGGTTGTCGTAAATCAAGTTGTGCAAACTCTGTATAGTCTTTCGCTTTATAAATACCACGCAGTAACGACTCGCTAAGATCAAGGCTGATTATAAAAACCTCATAACCCCTTCCCTCTAACCGCCTATGGTGAGTTTCCCACATTCGGTCAACGCTAGCGTCATAAATAAAAGATTTTCCGCTATCCATCAAGTTAATTGCCCGCTCGTCGCGACGCTTCTCATACTCTTTCTGGTCAAATTTTAATAAATCTTCTTTTACCTCTGTCCTTAAGGTATCATTATTAAATATAGGTAACCCCAAATTCCAGCTTAAATGATTGGCGATCGGAGATTTAGAACTGCCTGGAACGCCAGCGAACGTAATGCAATACTTTGTTCTCATATGCTCAGTATATCAAACGATAAATTAGACTTTTCGCGAAGTAAATAATCTTATTCGTTTCTAACCCTTACGGCTCTTTGTAAAGGATACACAACAGCAACTGCAATGGCTAATACACCAATTGATGCAATTGGTATAGATAACACCTCAGCAGGCCTGCTTTGAGTGAGTCTAATTGGCCTAGCTATTAAATTAACCTCAATACTGGCTACATTTGGCAATTTCAAATCCGTTAACTCCAAGCTAATATCAGCTAACCGACTGTTGTTTAAGTCTAGTTTAGTTGGTTTTTTAAGCTCTAATTTAATTGGTTCAGCTAAATCTGAAAACTTCATCAACACTCCGTTGTAATCAATCTTTTGAACGTAGAATGAGTGTAGAATTGTACTAACTGGTGTATAAAAATAACAGGTCTGGCCCAACTTGGCCTGGACAATAATTCCGCGGTCCACGTCAGGATTATCCGGCAGGTTAATTGGCGCAACCGATTCATCACCTGAACAATTCTGTGCATTTGTTAAATTAGAACTTGGTGTCGGTACGTTAAAGTTATTCAGCACCCAACTTGGTTTGTTGGTTTTATCTTGACTAGTATCGTTATTATTTGTTGAGTCAGTCGAAGCTACAGGTGGTTCAATTACGCCACACTCTTTTGGCGTCAAATATTCGATTGTTCCAGTGCCAGTATCCACCACCATGAATACACAATTAATCGGCAAGATAAGTTGCGAGAAGGTAGCTTGTTTGGCACTTACAGCACCAGTCAACCCAACAGCAACGAGCAGTATAGACAGTAAAACTACTATGTATAATTTATATATCGTTCTAATTAATTGCATGATTAATTTGCCACCAATGTGATAGTTAAGTCCAGTTTATACGAGCCGTTTTGTTGATAAGCGGGAATCTGTTGTTGCAGACCTATACCAGTTAAATCCCAATAACAACCGTTATCCGCCGAGGAACTTGCCGCACCAAGATTAATAGAGTCAGTTATGCCCTCATTAAAATAATTTGATGAGCCTAGTGACACACCGCTCAATGAACAGCCAGTCTGTGGAGTAATTGATGCTCCGCTAAACCCAAAACTAAGTAGCCCCGCATAAGTATCAGAATCAGCACCAGCCGAACAGCCAGGTGGTGACCCAGTTGGGTCATTGTAGTCGAAGACATTCGAAACACTCGACCATTTTGCCGTGTTGCCATCCGTAGCCGCAATGCTCAGACTCCATGGGTAACCCGCACTATGATTAGTAACTCGTATTTTTTGACTCGACGTACCCAAAGTTCCAGTTGATGAGGTGCAGGTTAGACTGGTCGAAGTGTTGCTCATAGTGACTGACGGACTGGCTACACTAGAACCACCACTATTTACAATATCTACATTAAAGGCGCCGTCGGATGTCGTAACTTGTGGGTATGAATTGTAATTGTCTAGCAAAACACCACTAGACTTAACAACGCGAAAACAATAGGTAGAATTAGCAGGTGCACTAATATCTGCCAGTGAAAAATCCCATTCTCCATCATGACCGACGGTAATATTGCCCTGTGTATTTGAGAAATTATTATTCTCATTATATGTCTGAGTCTCGACTGTATTACCCCCATCAGTTGGGTCGTTAGCATTTGCAATCAATGGGGTTCCGTCAGTCAATCCGCCAGGAATATTATGGAATGCAACCGGCGTGCTAGTTGTGACATCGCTATACGAACTGGCGCTGCACGAACCACTAAGACTGGCGTATTGTAATTTAAAAGCTGTGTCCTGTGGCAGAGTCGCTCCACTAACACCAAGAAGTAACCTCAATCTAAATGCTCGATTCGCCGACGCTAAAGTTGTAGGTGTATTTTGGCTTGTAATTGGAGTTCCAACATCAGGAGGGGGTGGTAAAAATTCAACAACCTGCCAGTAGTGCGAACCTGCCCCACTCGAACTTCCACGCCAAAATGAGGTCCTGAGGTTGTTTGTGTCTGTCAGCTGACTTATCCATGAATTACGCGGGTATGCGCTACCGGTACCACTAGTGGTGTTTGTTATATAGCCAAAAGCTTTAGTAATCGAATTTATTGGAGTAATCGGAATATCAATATCATAACGAACACCATCACTCGATCCGCCGCCGTCTGCAGCATTGCCTCTTTGAACGCTAACATCCGCACTTGGAAACGTCACTACATACCATCGGACCCTGTTGTTATACGAACCTGACTTATATCGATCTAAGGTGATAGTGGTAGAATCGGTTAAATCGCACCCAACTGCTGTTTGACCTAGTCCGTTAGTATCAGCATCATAGCTACAATACAGCCACGAACTTGCTGTGTTAACTGACGAAATAGAAGCTGTCTGACCAGATGAACCGGAACCTAAATTCGTTTCACCAGTTTGAACAGTCGCTCCAGACCCTGAAGAAAACGTCACCACTTGCCAATTTATCGTATCGTTAACGGTTGCGCCATCGTTACGCTTCATTAGTACCGTAGTACTGTTTTGCAACTCACCCGTCACCAAACCAGTCTGTTGGTTAGAACTGGTTTCGTCATCAAAACTTGACACGATGACCATAGACTTTGACGTGTCGACCGAGTTTATGGTTGCCGTATTCGAAACAGAACCCGATGCAATTGTTGTCTGGCCACGCTGTACACTAAATTCATTCAGATAACACTTTACGACAGAGTAACTGACTTGAGCGTCACCACTAGCAGATGCGCCACGCTCGAACGTTAAAGTTGTTGTATTTGTAATCATTCCCGATACCATATGTGCATTTCCGCTACTAACGCTATTATCGCCTGATGAATTAACTAACAAAAATGTCTGATTAATATCGGTAATCGGTTTAGTTAAGGTGACTGTTGATGAGGATGAACCACTAGGGATTGTCGTTTCACCACCTTCGGTTTGGCAGCCCTGCCACGGAGTTTTACCAAGTGTAGTTGGATTGTTAAACATTCGATACGAGGACTGCGAAATTGAAGTAGGAACTGACGATGTATACCTAATAACAATTATGCCTTGGCCACCAACGCCTCCATTAAACGTGTGGCTACCAGATAATCCAGCGCCACCACCACCGCCGCCAAACGTACCACCAGCGCCACCACTTTTATCACCCGACGCACTGTTTCCACCAGCGCCACCACCACCGCCGCCGCCACCAGATGGTCCTTGACCTGTGGCCCATAAATCTTCTGGCGCACCTATTCCACCAGGCACAACACCACTACCCGAACTAGATCCACCACCACCACCGCCAGCTCCATTGACTCCAAATCCAGCATTGTCAGTATTTTTTATACCTCCACTTCCTCCGCCAACTCCACTATTGCCGTTGCCACCATCTCCACCAGTAGTGTTAGAACTTAAAACACCAGCCGACGATGAGCCACCGTTACTTCCACCACCACCACCTCCACCAGTATTCTTACCGCCAACGCCGTCTGCTCCAGATTTACCTATACCAGATGGTCCAGCAGAGCCACCACCACCTGCACCAGATGCTGGGTTATTAGTTATACCGCTACCGCCATTACCGCCATTATAATTAGCCGTACTACCTATTCCACCACTACCACCTGCGCCAGCCGTCGCGTTAACGGCATTGCCACCATTTTTGGCTTCAATAATCTTAGAACCACCATTACTTTTAAGCCACGTACCGTCAGCAGACGACCCCGCACCACCTGCAGAAATGTTAATATCAATTGTTGAACCGGGAGTCAAAAAAGCGTTTGTAACTTTGCGGTACTCACCACCTCCACCACCCGCGCCACCACTGGTACTTGCCACACTATCGCCACCATTACCACCTGCACCGATTGCTTCAATGGTATTATCTCCGCTGTCCCAGGCTGGTGGTACACTCCAGGTCGTACCACTAGTCAAGACGATGGTTATACTGGCAGCGTGTGCTTTTGGTAACAAATTTAACATGGCTGGCCAATCCGACAATTGCCAAACCATGATGGCTATCAGAGATACAAAAATCATACCACTTCGTCTCAGCGACGCAAAGTTAAATTTGCCCAACAGGCGACGCCTCTGGCTAGGCCGGCGCCATTTAAACACGGTTACTTCCCTCGTGGGGCTGGTACCCGAAGTTTTTGACCTGATTTTAGGCTATATGGCGGTTTTAGTCTGTTGGCTCGTGCTAATTTTTTCCACGATACATGATGGTCTTTGGCAAGACTGGTTATTGTATCGTCTGCCTTAACAGAATAGCTCTGCCAGTTTTTGCGAATTTTCCTAATATCTAATTGTTTTCGTACATAAACGGTAATTCCAGCAACTATTAACGCTAGAATTAATAGTTCAATTAGTGCTCCACCAAGCGTCGGTGGTGTGAAGATTACTTCGGTCTTTGAATGAACGGTCTGGGAATCGCCCTTCGGTACGCCTAGTTCGGCAGTAGGATTACTGTTATATGTAGCATCCGTATTAATCTTGTACCAACCACCCCAGAAAGGCTGATTGAAAGTAAAGTTCCAACTAGCGGTGCTTTTTGGCAATACTGGGTACGTACCAGATTGTTGTTCGACAGTTGTTGCAAAAATTGTTGAAATCTTAGTATTTACCTTAGTATCAAGTGATACATTACCCTCATTGACTGCCGATGGTGAGATTGTATAACTGCCATCACTAACCTGTTTAATCTCGGTTGTACCCATTGTTAACTTTTTAATAATCTCACCAGGTATTGTAACCACGACTCGCGTTGCCGAACGGAAACTTAGCACTACACCGGCATTATCAGTTGCCTGCGTCATAGAAGCGTCCTGAGTAGTGATACAACCATCATGTTCACCGACATCTGCTTTTGCTGGCACCGTCAAAGTAAACGGTACAACTTTGCTTCCCCCGGCAGGGATAGTTACTGTCGTTGCATCTAAATTAATCCACTTACCAACATCTGTCTTTGCGTCTGCTGCCTGAGCACACGAGAAAGCTCCACCACTGGCAATGACTGAATCAACCGCGTCCAATGTGATCGTTCGTTCTGTATCAGTGTTATTGAAAACCTGGATTCCGTCTTGTATTGATTGGTTTAAATTCAGTGTATAGATAAAAATTGACTGTGTTCTAGGGTTGCTGGCAACAGGATTCGCAGGTTTGCCACCAACACCACCATAATCTACCGCACCAACAATACTAGCTGGAACCAGTAGTGCGGTCATAATCAAGGCTGTGAATAAGAATAATTTTTTCATCTACTGGTTAAATTTTACCTTACTTAAATTAGGATTAACAGTGTTTAGTTAGCTGTGACAGTAATTGTCATTGGCAAACTATAGCTACCTGAAGCTTGAGCGGCAGGGATTTTTTGACTTAACGAGATACCTGTAAGATAGCCACCCCAGGCACTACCACTACTGTTGGTAGCAAGTGTCGCAACACTTGATCCTGTATTGTCTAACGTAGCAGACGAACCTTTTGTAACCGTTGCTGAACTACAGCTTGAATTACAGTCTAGAGTAATTGTCGAAACAGAAGGGTCAACAGTCAGCTGACCGTTTGTACAACCTGATCCTGCAGGATCATTATATGCATATGTATTGCTACCGTCGGTCCACGTAGCTGAATCGCCACTAGTAGCCGTCATCGTAAGAGTCCATCCGTTATTAGACGCAAGGTTAGTGACATTTAGCTTATTATTAGAATCACCAAGTGTCGCTGTGTTTGTCTGGCAAGTAAACCCGGCATTTACAGCTGGAAATGCAACAGTTGGACTTGCTACAGGAGTAGAGTCATCACTTTGCATAATATTAGTTGACAGCGCTCCGGCGTTAATTGTTTGATTAAACGTCGGAGTCGGCGCGGCTGATGCCATAATTGGTATAAATAATGCGACCAACGCAAAACTTGATACTAAATATGCAATTTTTGTTTTGTAATTTTGAACTTTCGTTACTATTTTACCCATGAACTAACTCCCCTAAATACCTAAATAATTATTTTTAGCCTAACATCATGTTGAATTTCAAGCAATAGCAGTATACAACTATTGGTATCTATAAAAGCCTAGTTCTATATTCAAATAACCCACTATTTTTGGTAGCGGGTTATTCAATTTATGCTGCGTGGCTACAAATTATTTTTTGTTGTCTTCGGACCCTTTAATTGCAGACTCAATCACATCACGTGGCAATGCAGCTGATGATAACAGCGCATTTTTTACTGTTCCAGCAACGTTAGTTCCCGCGCTAGTGGCAGCATTCAAAGCACCACCAACTGCTGATTTAGCAGCTTCTGCAACGTCCGCACCGACATCACCAGCAGCTTTAATCGCACCTTCAACTGCCGAAACAGCAGCCTTACCGACATCACCGCCAGTTTCTGCTGTGCCTTTTACAACGCCCTGTGCAGCACCGAATACAGAATGCATAACATCACCCCCTACCGACGAAACACCATTCACTACGCCACTCATAGTGCCTGATATTGTCTCAGCCAGTGAAGTTCCGACTGTTCCGGCTGCCTTGGCCGACCCGCTAGCAACTGATGAAGCTGCCTCGACGGTTGAGTTTGCCACGTCGCCTGTACCACTAATGATATTAACGACCTGGTCTTTGACTGTGGTGGTTACTGCGCCGACGATATCACCCGCGCCTTTGATTGCAGCACTAACTGCATCAGTTGCTTCTTTGATAATTCGATCTAGCATATTGCCCCCAAACATTTAGTTTATATATCTATTATAACAATCTATAGATTGAGAGCCAAACTGAGGGCATGACAACCAAGGTCAAATTTAATTAAATCGATGCTTCCCAATCGAACAAAACGTTGTCTTCGCGGTAACCACCACGACCTTCGCCAATTTGTTTGAAATCTTCGACAAATTCAATTGATTTAATGTATTTGACCATCTTGTAACCAAGTTTACGTTCACAGCGAAGCCTTAGTGGAGCACCGTGCTCTAGCGTTAGCGGTTTCCAGTTCATTTCATACGCCAAAATAGTCTGATCATCCCTCATATCACCTATACGAAGCGCTTCATAATAAGGTTTGCCTGAAGCGTCGACATCATATGCATGAAAAACGACGTATTTAGCTTTCTTACTAGGCTTTGCCCGTTTGATTATCTCACTAATATGAACACCACCCCATTGACCAATGGCACTCCAACCTTGGATGCAAATATGCTTGGTAATTTGACCCTGATAAGGCATCGCTTTTATTTCATCTAGACTTAGGTTTAATTCATTCTCAACTAACCCACCAACTGATAGACGCCAATCCTTGTAATCACCCTTAGCTAACTTATGAAATTCTTCAGTTTCTGGTGGATAACCGTTAATGCGGAAAAACTCCGAAACATCTTCTTTCCTATAGGTTTTGCGCGGAACTAGACGTCCGAACAGTCCGTGAATAACTGGATTCATAATCGCCACTAATACACGACGTACCCCAACACCGTGTCGTAACGTAACGTATGTCGCAATAACGTTGAAAACCAACAAGAATAATAGTGCCGAGACAAACACAATCAATGCAGCCGTAATGTTTACATCTGTTGTACCAAAAGTAATTAACTTAACGTTACGACCAAAATAAACGAGTGCTACTAGTACAACGTGGATAATTATAAATATCGAAAAGCCAATCATCCCCAAGAAATGGATGCTACGCGCAACTTGTCTGCGTCCACCAAATAGCAACATAAACTTAGGAAAGCGATTAGTAAAAGCCGGTGACATAGCCAAGGCCGTCAAAATCATAATCGGAGCCAAGATAAACACAACGCCCGCATAGGTTAGTTGTTGCAACGAATCATATGGATTAAAGGCGCTTTCGGGTGGAATGTTGAGGGTTATGTAGTTAACAAAGTCATTAACCGCATTCGGAAATACACTCCAATCAGTTGGAATTAATCGTCGCCATTCGCCTGTAAAGAACATGTATGTGTAATAAACTAGCCCTGTAATAATCCAAATAATTGCCGTTGCAAAGTGCCAGTTTCGGCCCGCTCCAAACCTCTCATGACCTCCGCCGGGCATGGCGTAATGTCCAATTCGCTCAGCCTCATCATGCGCTGTCCAAATCTTGTCTTTGGGCATTTTTTTCTTGCCAAATTTAATCCAATAATTATCACGACGCGTATGGTCAGTCCAATAAAGCATCGGATGGTCGTTAAGTATCTGCAACCCACTACGAATTAGCAAAATTATACAAAACAAATTAATGAAATGTGTAATTACAATCCATAGTGGCATAGTCGCTGCTGCTTCCATACCTGCATTATACAACTTTAAATGTATATAAGTTTAAGAATATGATTGTCTAAGCTAGACCAAGCGCCATATCGATTTGTAATCTGTCAAAACCAAGTATTTTTTCTTCTGAGCCGTCATCTTTTTCGATAATAGTAAACGGCACACCTAATTGACCACTTTTTTCATACAATTCTTTGGCTAAATTATGATCCTTGTCTGCGCTTTTCTCGTCGTATGATATATCTTTGCTTTGCAAATAGCTTTTTAGCATCTTGCAATATACACATGTGGCTGTACTATAGATTGTTATTTTTGGCATATATCCCCCTAGATTTTATTAATTATAGTTACTAACTTTTCAGTCAATTGGTCGCCTGGTTTTAGCATGTAGCAAATCTTTTGACCCATACGCTGTCTATCAACCAACCCCACCATCTCGAATTTGCTGAAGTGCTGCGACACAGCCGACACGCTAATGTCAAGCTCGGCTGCAATATCACTAACGCACATTTTATTATTCAACATCAATAGTTTAAACAGCTTGTACCGTGTTTTATCACCCAAGAGCTGCATTGAATACATTAATCGCTCTTCGGATGTAGAGATGTCAGATTTTGGCTTACGAGTTAATTTCATATTAGTATTTTAGCAAGTACTTAAACATAACGCAACAACAAAATCCTCAAACACTCAGACCAAGACGTGTCTTTAGCTTATCTAACGACAAGATAATGCCCTGTCTGGTTACTGTGATTAATTCATCACAGGCAAGTTTATGTAACTCACGCCCTACAGTCTCGCGCGCTAGACCACTTCGTTCCGCTAGATTTACTTGCTTTACATTAATAATTGCATGTGAATCATCCGATATCTGGCCGAACCGATAAGCCTCGGTTATTAGCTCGAAGATTAATCGCTCTGAGGCCACTCCGCTAGCTGCAAACACCAATCGGCTTTGAATTGCATCTGCCCCGACATACACCCGCCTAAGTAGGTCAAATAAAACATCGCTATTATCATGTAAGAATTGTACTGCCACACCTACATCAACCGTCCTGACAGTTACGTCTTTAAATGCTGCATAAAAATATACGTTTGGCGATTTGGTAATTGCCCAGGACATTGGGAAAAACGCTCCTTGCCTAAACATATTGACCGCCAGCTTGTTGCCTTCGCTCGTTATATCATATTGTTCAACAATTCCATCCACCAAAAACATAACACCTGGCGGCTCTTCGCCCGCAAAGACGATTGTCTCACCCTGTTTATAAAATTTTGGAGCCCCCTGTGCAAAGAATTTCTCGATTTTTTCACTAACTGTTTGCTGTTTCATAATTATCAATATACACCCTTTTAATTAATTATACACCATATCTAGCGTATGATGTGTTGTTTATTACACCATATGTATTGTGACGGCTGTCACATCATAAAGCACAAGCACGTCCTATAGTCAGCAATACACATCAACAAATAGGGGAATATATGAATCAAACACCATATCAACAATTTATTTTTTATCAATTCTATGCTCGTTGGAACAATGAATTCGGGCGACGTGAAACTTGGGCCGAGGCTGTTACGCGGTTTATGGACTATATGAAATTCAAAATGGGTGACAAACTAACTAACGATGAATATATTAACGTCGAATCAGCTATATTGAACCAAGATATTTGTCCGTCAATGAGACTACTTTGGTCAGCAGGACAAGCCGCTGACAAATCAAACGTATGTGCTTACAATTGTGCCTACATTGCTCCTTCTAATTGGCAAGATATTTCTGAAATTATGTACGTTTCGATGTGTGGTGCAGGTTGTGGCTTTGCCGCCGAAAAAGAAAATGTCCACCAGTTCCCTACCATCAAGAAGCAAACGGGTGTAGTTAAACCAACAATCGTCGTCAAAGACAGTCGCGAAGGTTGGTGCGATGCGTTTAAAACTGCAGCTGATATTTGGACCAGTGGTAGTGACGTCAAGCTCGACTATTCTAACGTCAGACCAGCCGGTGCCAAACTTAAAACCATGGGTGGACGTGCCTCGGGTCCACAACCACTAATAGATTTGATGGAATACACTCGTAGCAAAATCTTATCGCGTCAGGGTAAAAAACTTACAACACTCGACATTCACGATATCATTTGCCAAGTTGGACAAATCGTCGTGGCTGGTGGTGTTCGTCGATCGGCATTAATATCTCTATCAGACCTAGATGACACCAAGATTCGCGATTCCAAGAAAGGTAAGTTTTGGACCGACAACCCACAGCGCGCTATGGCCAATAACTCTGCTGTCTATAAATCCAAGCCTTCGATTGGAGAGTTTTTAGAAGAATGGACCGCACTTGTAAACTCGGGTAGTGGCGAACGAGGTATCTTTAACCGCGGCGAAATCTTGAACCAGGTACCAGCTCGACGAGCCAAAAAATTAAAGGGTCAACATCAGATTGGCGTAAACCCTTGCGGTGAAATCTATCTGCGCTCCAAGCAATTTTGTAACCTATCATCGATTGTCGTTAGGCCAAGTGACGACATGCCTAATTTGTTACGAAAAATGCGACTAGCTACCATCGTTGGCACATATCAAGCAACCTTAACGGACTTCGGATACCTTAGTAAGGATTGGCAACGTAACTGCGAGGAAGAGCAACTACTGGGTATATCAATTACCGGTTACTACGATAACGACATCGTCCGTAACGATGATAACCTAGAGGCACTTCGAACCGAAGCTATCAAGGCTAATCGTAAATACGCCAAACGATTTGGATCTAACCCCTCAACTGCTATCACCTGTGTTAAACCTCACGGGAATTCTGGTCAGCTACTTGGGGTTGGGTCGGGCATGCACCCTTGGTTCTCGAAATACTTTGTCCGACGTGTACGAATTAGCGCACATGATCCTTTGTATGAATTTGCAGTCGATCAGGGGGTGCCGGTTAATCCCGAAGTTGGAAGCACCACGGAATCTGCTACTACCTTTGTTTTGGAATTTCCCGTCAAAGCACCCGATGGCGCTATAACTTCTAGTGAGGTCTCAGCTATTCAAATGTTAACCGAATGGCAGCGACTCAAGAAACACTTCACCGAACATAACCCATCCGTAACAATTTACGCCGATAATGATGAGTGGCTGGGCGTAGCTGACTTTGTCTATAAAAACTGGAGTGATGTTGGCGGCTTGTCATTCCTTCCTCGCAATGATCACGTCTACGAGCTAGCGCCTTACGAAGCAATCACTGAGGATGAATATCTAAAACGTGTCGAAGAGCTTGGAGAAATTGACTTCTCTATGCTCAAATTCTACGAATCAAACGATCAAACAACTGGCGCCAAAGAATTAGCTTGTGTCGCTGGAATTTGCGAAGTATAGAGAGGTATATGATGAAACGAACAAATATATATATCATCTCAATTGTTGCCGCTGTCATACTATTAGTGACTGGAATACTATGGACACTAAACAGACCGAACGAACGGGTCGCTGAACAACCGTCAAATTCAATAATAAAATCTCAACGCACCGAAATCATCTATACGGCAAAGCCTGGTGAGACTTCCTTAAAACAACTCAAAGAAGAAGCTAACGACGTCATTACAAAAACTAGTGATTTCGGCGAATACGTTGACTCGATTGAGGGTCATCAGGGTGGCACTGACGGTAAATACTGGAGTTTTTATATTAATGGAACCATGTCAGATGTAGGCGCAGATAGTTATATGCAGAAGGGAGGAGAGGTAATCACATGGAAATTCCAAAAACTCTAATTAAATATAGGTTCCATCTGTTAATACTAGGTCTCATACTGTTTGGTATCGGTTGGAGATTAATTCCGCACATCCCCAACTTTGCGCCTATCGGTGCTATTGCTATTACCGCAGGTATGATGCTTCATTGGCGCAAGGCTGTCTTTATACCACTTGTAATTATGATCATAACCGACATTACAATTGGATTATATAGTGGGTTCATTTGGACATGGCTGAGCGTTGCTATTATTCCACTAGCAGGTTATCTATTACGACGCTTACCGCAAACTTGGCGCATTTCATTTGGCGCACTTGGAGCTAGCTTGATATTCTTCATCGTTTCTAACTTTGGTGTTTGGGTGGCTAGCGGCATGTACAGTCATACGCTAACTGGATTAATTGATTGTTACGTCATGGCACTACCATTCCTTCGCGCCACCTTAGTTTCAGATTTAGTCTTTACAGCGACGTTTATAACAGTATTTGAATATAGTGCAACGTTATTAAAAACAAGAACAACGCATTTGTTGAGTGTCGCTAAACACGCTTAATTAGATGCTTGAAACTTATTCTTAACACCTAGTACGCCGCTGTAGTATTATATAAAGATTAACCATGACTAAATTAAAACACACAAAAACAAATCCAAAATACCGAGCGCTAATCCTTGCAATTCTGGCTTTGATTATCAATTTTTGGGCCTGGTCATTACTTAGCCCCCTAGGTACACAATACGGAACCGAGTTAGCTCTCAGCCCACTACAACTCTCTTTACTTTTAGCTGTGCCAGTAATTATCGGTTCACTCGGACGAATCCCGCTCGGTATGATAACCGACAAGATTGGTGGTAGATTGGCTTTTATAATTGTTAGCCTGCTAACTTCACTGCCGGTATTCGGACTAGCTATAGTCGACGGATTCGATAGCTTATTAATTGTCGCTGTTTTATTAGGAATCGGTGGAGCATCATTTGTAATCGGTGTACCATATATCAGCGCTTGGTTTGAGCCCAAACGAAGAGGCCTGGTCATTGGGTTGTATAGTTTGGGTAATGCTGGTACTGCTCTATCTGGTTTTTTAACGCCTCAACTAACCGAAACTATCGGCAGAGATCTAACTTACGTCATTATTGGAACACTGCTCGTGATTATAGCGATACTATTTATGACACTAGGCCAAAATGCGCCCAACTGGAAACCCTCGTCTGGCTCATCGCTTGCTAGGCTTAAAAAAGCCATTTTATTTCCCGTAACACTAAACATGTCAATTATTTACGCCTTAACTTTTGGTGCAATTGTCGCGTTTGGAGTATACCTACCGGTTATTTTAAAAGAAGCTTACGGCATAACGTTAATTGATGCCGCCGCGCGAGCAGCTGGCTTCATACTACTAGCTACCTTAGCAAAACCAGTCGGTGGATGGCTTAGTGACAAAATCGGCGGCAGACATATTATCAAATTATCTTTACTAGCAATAGCTTTACTGGCAGGCTTTATCGCTTTTCAACCAACACTCGCTATTCAAACGACCATCGCCTATCTGTCGCTTGCCTTTATGCTTGGAGTTGCTAGCGGCGCGGTATTTGCACAGGTTAGCAAATTAACGCCCCCTAATATAATGGGTAGCGTCACCGGAATAGTTGGGGCAGCTGGTGGACTTGGTGGTTTCTTGCCTCCACTAATACTTGGTTTGACCTATCAATACGCCGAGTCTTATGGGCCAGCGCTAATCATGCTGTCGCTTAGCGCACTTATCGTCCTGCTCTATGTAAGTTTTCGATTTAAAAAAAATTCTTATTAACGTGGCCGGCGTTTATGCCGTTGACCAAGTTAGTAAAGCCCATTTGTTTTAATATTTGCATTGACGCAGCAGAACGACTACCTGTCTTGCAATATAGAACAAGCTCAGTATCTTTTTTAACATTCTCTAAGCCAGAACTTCCAGACATCAGAGTCCCTGGAGGAATATTAATCGCCCCGTCAACATGACCCGATTCGTATTCGAACGGTTCACGCACGTCAATGATTATTCTAGATTGATTCATTTATATAATTATACCAAGAGACTACTATTCGGAGCTGTCGGGTTTATCGGATAATTTATCTAGACCAACTTTAAAATATTCTTCCAAAACTGCGTGTCTTTTCGGGCCCATACCTTCAAAAATCTTTGACAGATCTACTAACTGCTGAGTTAGATACACCTCGCTTACTTCAGAACTATCGCTTTCATGCCTGTATTGTCCTTGAAAATTACCTGCGTATTGTGACGCACTTCTCGCTAGTATTTTCCATATATTAGTTCCGATTGATCCATTCACCCCAGCTAAATCACTGTGGCTCGCAAATTTAACCAAATCGACCTCTGTAGCCGGCACTATGATTCTTTCACTTTTTTCATCTGCATCAGCGGCATAAGCTGCTTCAACCGCAATCCTCAAATTCTCTTGTGCCACCTTGCGCCATGATTTTTGGGAGTCTTTACTTTCGACTCCAAAATTTGGCTCTTGAAATGGTGTATCGGTTTCATTCATCTTACAATATTACAACAAAACGTTTGAAATGTCAAGGTATTAGCACTAGTGTTATAATCATTGTAATGAGTTTATTTTCTGACATGGGTACATTCTACCGAAAAGTGATCCTGCCCGAGGGTGACTCCAAAGAGGTCATGGCCGAGCGTTTTGGCGAGACGATTACCCCTAATATGCGCGCACTGCGCCTTTCAATGACCGTCGCCGACTATTTGGTGGCCATGGGTGTCGCCGCAAGTGACGTAACTGACATTTGTCTCAGCATCACCAACCGCTACTGTGAACGAAAGGTATCGATTGAAATTATCGCAACCGTTCTGATGTTCTCGCAGGACCGTGGCAATGACCGCGAACCGTTAACGCTGATCCGGTCTATTCACTCGAGGCCAGTCAATAGCGCCCTGATTCAGGACATCGAAGATATCGTAAATGATATTCACGAAGGCAAACTGGATTTAGATTCAGCCGAAACGCGCCTCGAGAACCTGCTTAAAAAACCTAGCAGATATCCGCAGTGGCTACTGAGCGCCGGAAGTGCCGCAATTAGCGCAGGTATCGGCGCCTTGCTGTCCGGATCGCCACTGATTATCGCCCTGTCGTTTATCGTCGGTGGATTCATATCATACATGCTAATATTTTTGACTAAACTGCGCATGCCAGCGTTCTTTATCCAAGTAATCGCAGCCGCTATCGCAACACTAGTCGCCGCCCTCGTAACCTGGCTCGGTAACCACGGCGTAACGCAACTACAGGGCCTTGATCCAAACCTTATCATCATCGGTGGAATCATCATGTTAGTCGCCGGTCTAGCCATCGTTAGCGCAGTTGAGGATGCGATCGATGAATTCTATATTACTGCCAACGCTCGAATCTTACGTGTCGTAATGCTAACTGCCGGCATTATCTTTGGTATCGTCGCCGGATTATTTATTGCTAAAAACTTAGGCGTCAACATGACCATTAACACTGACCGCGCACTATACGATACTGTCGCTTGGCAATACGTCGGCGCAATCGCGATTGCAGCAGGTTATGCACTGAGTGTAAATACGCGCATCAGTGGAATTATCCTGTCCGGACTCATCGGAGCAGGCGGTTGGGCAATTTATAGCCTAACCGCACCAGCATTTACACCAATTGTTGGCAGTTTTATCGCTGCAGCTGCTGTCGGCGCAAGTGCCGCGTTGCTGGCACGCTGGCTACGCACACCAGCCACAACCATGATTACCGCCGGTATCATTTCGTTAGTTCCAGGACTCTCGATCTTTAATGGACTCATGGTATTAATCATTGGCGCCGACAAGGCTGGAGCAGCTATCGATTCTGGCACCCTTATTTTGCTTAACGCTCTTGTTCTCGCCCTAGCCATCGCCGCTGGTGCAACTTTCGGCAACCTCGTCGCTCGACCCGTCAGACGTACGTTAATTCGCGCACACAACGCCCTGCCACGGCGCAAACTGAACGACTAGAAGTGCTATTTCCTCTTGGACGAACCAATGGCAATCTTCCTGGGTTCAGGTAGTGGTGTTAGTGGAACACTAACTTTTAACACACCGTCGTCTAGGTGCGCCTTAATTTTGTCGGCATCAGCCCTTTTTGGCAAAGCTATACGACGATAAAAGCTACTCGAGCTTTCACGTACTACATATTTTTTACTTTTATCTTCTTCTTTTTCGTGACGTTCAGCACTAATAACCAGTGCGCCGTTATCTACTTCAATGTTAACGTCTTTTTGCTCAAAGTTTGGCAAATGCGCCTCAACTACCAAATTATCATCTTTGATAAAAACATCGGTGGTTGGGATATTTACACCTTTAAATGGCGACATCCAATCATCACCAAAAAATTGCTTTTGTAGTGTTGATAATTCCGTAAACGGATCCCATCTTACAAGATTACTCATATTTTTCTCCTTTCGTCATTAATATTAATGGTTTCCAGAAGAAGCATATTAGCTTCTGTATATATTGTAAGAAACTGGCACTCTCATGTCAAGAGTGCTAATTTATAATTTTAATTATTCCTAAAACCTTCTTTGACGGAGGCTAGTAAGTTCGGAATATTAGCATCTAGAATAATCTGTTTATTATAGCCGAGCTTAACTAGTGATTGATATGCGTCCACTAACTCGGATGAAAATTCTTGTTTAGAAATTATACTATGTTCACTAAATATCATAAGTCTTTGTGTATCTCCAACAAGCATGTTTATCAAAAGTTCCACAGAAATTAAATCGTTCGGATAACTATCAAAGTCCAAATCGGGTGACGACACGACAATATGCGCATCGGGCAAAACGGCAAGCGCAGTCGTCAGTGCTCGCCTTTCCATGTACGGCTTTGTTACAATCAAAAGGCTTTTGGGATTTAGGCCCTTTTCGTCCAGAAGCTTTTTGGTAAATCTAATATTATCAAAAGTATTTGTAGATTTGTCTTCGATAATTATCTTTTCACTCGGCACACCTAGCCTCATCGCTTCCTCTGCAAATATATGAGCCTCGGGTTTGGTAAATGCGTCTTTGGTTAATCTTCCAAACCCACCTGTGGTTGCTAAAACATCACCGTAGCCTTTATTAAACAGCTCTGCTGCGGCATGTGCGGTACGGACATCACTATTCCCCAAAGCAACAATACAATCAGCCTTTTCGGGTTCTTGACCCAAGACGTTGAAATCCCACAGAACTTTAGCAAGTTTTAATGCTTCATCCATTAGTCTAAGTATAGCAAACAAAAACACCATGACCTGGATCACAGTGCTTATGCTTGGCTCAGGCGGCTGGATAGCGGCTGCGCCTTTTCCGCTCGTTCGTAAAAGAAAATACATTGTGCTTTCTTTTACTTCACTCACTACACCGAACCACTTTTTCTACGCAAAAGCCTGGTTCTCATGCCATGGCGCTGTAGCCAAGCAAAAAAGAGCCTCAAAGACTCTTCTTTGCTTGGCTCCCCGTAATAGAGGAAGTCATTACTTTAATAAAGAGCGAATCATCTACAGGAACGCCGCTATTAATGTAACTATAAAACCGACTGCCTGTATTCTATTCCCCCAAACCCAAAGTATAGACTCCCTAGCATTAAAGCGTGTAGTAGCATGTGCCACAAAACTATTACCAATCACCGCCATAAGTGCACCAATGATTAGTAACGTGATAGTAAAAGGACTGGCCGTAACCTCATAGCTAAAGATGCCTATAAGAGCCAGTACAAGGATAACTACGCCAACTGCAATCGCTGCTGTCTGCACTGCCGTACGCAACATTATTCTCTTCATCTCATCAGTAACATGCTTAGGTATTGCCATATCAGTCTCCTAACTTGGTGTGACATCACCATACATACCCTTACGTACCGCCACAAGTCCACCAACGGCCTCTATCGGCCACTCAGTAGGCCACGAAAGGTCTTTGTCGTAGGGATGAATATGTGGAAGTATCCGTGAATCAATACCTCCAACCGTTACTTCACCACCATCTAAGTTGCTGCCTATTACTTGAAAAATTACATTACCCAACACCAGCGAGGAAGCCCATATCAGGCCTCCGTTCTCAACTTGCTTCTTAGCAATCGCTACAGAGCCCTTATCGACTATTGCGTTAGCTACTTGCTTTATCTCAAAGCTTGCCAATGGTTGAGTCTGTAAGTTAGTGAGCGGTAACCGCCAGCCCATTGTAACCAAAATGCTCTTTAATGGTTGTTTTTGTTTATATAACTGCTCGTAGAAGCTACGTGGGATATCGAACTTACCACCCGTTGCCTTGCTAATTACAAGGGTTGTCTTCTGTGCCCACAGTGCCAGCTTACGCTGGTCTTCTGACCCTAAGTCGTAAGCATCGTACGTAAAAGCGAGCTTGGTTAATATAGGCTTAACGTCCGATTCGATGTCGGACATCCAGCCGTTGTTACACACCCTGCATATAGCTTTTGTTTTGTCTTGAAACAGTGATGACTGCCACGTACGATTGAGATTGTCACCTCGTACTTCATTGACACCTTTAATCTTCTTGTCAAACAAAGAAGAAAGCCAGTCGGGAAAAACATGCTCGCGTGTCAATTCATTATCACTACCACAGAATATACAGGCTCTCTTCATTTAATATGTATTATAGCTACTTTTATCAAAACCATGGATAATCAAGTGAAAGGCCAGTGTAAGATTTGCTTATGCTTAGAATATATAGCCTCAAGGGTTATACTTGTATGTAACCATGTCATACATTCCTATTGTAAAAGACTCTGTGTTTCTCGATTATGGGATAGACACCCCTAGCGTTATTATTCATGCGAGTCATATACTGTGGCGACCGAACGTACTACCTGCTGTTGCTGAGAGGTTCCCTGTTATTATAGATATTGAGACAAACCGACTTGTTACAAACGATGCAAACAGGTCCGATAGCTTCAAGAAGCTACCTTATGCTATTAATGAAGCTGAATTCCCCAAGATATTTAGCGACTCAACCTTTCGCCTTCAACAACTTGTAGAGCCAGTTGTAAAATTTCAAACCGACAACAACTCAAGCCTAATACTAGCACCGTACCTCATGGTAAGCGACTGGAGAAGCAGGGCTTTCTCCGTAAACCTTGAGCTAATTGCGGATGTAGTTAACCACACTGAACGCCACCCGGTAGAGGTCCCTCTGTTTGGTGTTATTAATATATCCTGTGACATCTTTAGGTCAGCCGAGGGAACCACCTACGTTAAGGATCGCTATCTTGAATTTGCAGACCACTTAGATGGCTATGTCATCATCGCAGATGACTTCAGCGAACGGGAGGCAGACAGCAATAATCTTATAAACTTCGCTCGATTAGTGCACGGTCTCGTGACAGCAGGGAAAAAGGTATACGTCTTTCCAGTGGGCGGATTCGGCTTAGTGCTTAGTGCAATCGGTGCAGAACACTACGGAAGTGGTATATTTGGCAAAGAGACTAGCTCGGTTGCAATGTTCGACAATGGGGGTGGTCGTAGTCGTAGTGACCGCTGGATTTATGAGCCTAATATATTTACCTACGTGAACGCAGTCGCCTTAAAGCGTTCGGGTTATACTTGCAGCTGTGATGCATGCGGGGGAGATATTGCTAGCACTTTACCATTAAAGAAGAGACATGATGCATTAATCCGGAAACAACTTGCTGACGAAATCGCAAGCCTAAACCCCGAAGACAGACTTCCGTTCGTAAAAGAAAAGCTTGAAACGGGGATTAAATTAGTAAGGGAATATGAGCGTTTAGATTTTGGGCCTAAATCTGCATACTATCTCGAGAAGTGGCTCGCGGTAGTAGATGCAGCCATGAATTGGCCAAAAAGCGAGGAAGAAGACGACGAACTTCTCGATGCCCTATTGAATGAGATTGATGAAGAATAATGATTTGGGTTGTTGTTGATACTAATGTTCTGCTAAAGGGCCTCCTTAGCAACATAAACCCGTCCCGAAAGGTCATAAACCTTGCCCTAGCTGGAAAAATTGTTATCGCTGGCAGTCAATCAACAATGGAAGAATTTCATAAAAAAATTGTTATGGAAAAGTTCAATGATTTTTATGAGAAGCAGAAGTTTAGTGCAGAGATGCTAGCCAATACATACTCAAATATAGTTACGCTTGTTACTATTAGCGACGAAGTTCGACAGCTCACAGTCTGTAGAGACCCTGACGATGATGAATTTATTAGGGTTGCCATTGAGAAACATGCGAAAATTATCATAACAGAAGATAAAGACCTACTAGACTTAGGACGCTATGATGATATCCGTATTCTGAAGCCAAAACGCTTTATTGAGTTGTATGAAAAACTTACCCCCTAAGTAGGGCATGCTCATCAAGAAACAATTCTGTTACATAATTCCTCACAGGCCTGTCTTGAGGTACTTGTTTGCTAGGTTTAACCAACACCTTGTGTTTGCTAGTCAGAGGGTCGAAGGATATTAGCCCAACACCCTTTCTCTTACACTCATCTATATCAACTCGATGAATATATTCCGGAGGCATGGCAAGGTACACCTTATCGGCGACGTTACTATATCTATTGGCTTGCCATATACCCCTTTTCCAATCAGACAACTTCGCCTCAATCGCAGTAACGGTCTTAGCAATTGGCACCCAACCATTTACTTTTACATAGCCACCATCAATTTGTTTAACAAATCCGCCACTCTTTAACTCACTCAATATAGAAGAGCGGACGTATGACTGCGATATACCGGATCTTTCAGATATTTCTCTCAAGCCTATAGGCGTGGCACTCCTATCATCTATGTCGGGCATAATAGACAGAACCTCGAAAAACTTCCTATTTAACAATGTACTGAATTGCTCCCGCTTCTCTCGAAGTTTAAATTTATCCCTATCAACATCAAGAATAACTAGGTCGGGCCGACCATAAGAAAAGTTTACTTCGCGGAGTGTTAGTTTATTTTTGTTTTCGTAAAAGCGTTGCAGCTTTTCAACGAAGTCAGCTTCGTTCATGAGATAACCTCTAAAATCATCATACCGCTTATGCTGATGTTCGTAAAGCCACGACATACCCCTCTCCCTATCAATACCTCTAGTATAGCATGCCCTAATGCCTTAAGAATTTGCTACCAGTTTATGCTGTTTCAATCTTTTTTTATTACTAATTAAGATAGCTTGCCTCTGTAAGCATCCCGACCGACCCGTTTATGTTCGGAGGGCAAGCTCTGCCTATGGCGTGTTATTATTTTAAGGAAGTACTCGGAGGCAAATAGAGTCAACAAGTTCTACCATATGAGTCCGTTCCCACCCCCACCCCAAAATTCTCAAAAGATACTATAGTAGTATTACCTTGTGTGCGTGGGTATGTGAATCCTGGGAGCACGCCTTTGAGGTTATATCTATATAATAGAAGCATGAATCCTTCAGACAAGAACCTCCTTAAACGCTCAGCATATGAATTAGCTGATTCCATAGCCACCAGTATTCCCGGTGTTGCTCAGGCATGGGCTTTAGGGAAGGCTCTTTACGGGAATGCTCTAGAGCTTAGGCAACAGCGTGCCCTTGAATGGGTTGAGGCAATTCAAAACGACCAGTCAGCTTTTAATGAACAAGTCGTTAACTCAGAGGAATTCCAGGATGGCTTCATAGCTGGACTCGAAGACTATATTAAGCTTAGGAGTTACCTAAAACGTAGAACTGCCTTAAAAGTATTCAAAGAATTTGCTAGCACAGCCGATAAGATAGAGTTCCCACTCGAACGCTACAACGACACGCTGAAGAAGATATCACCAGCTAGTATTAGGACGCTTGCATTTATAAAGCATGAAATACTACCCATCATGGAAAGACGCTTAGAGGTTTATAACGGTGGAGAGCCCGGTATAAAAATGCCTACGAATCCTCACGCATTCTCGACATATGATGAAACTGGAAAGTTAAAGAGTATGACGGATCAGCTTGCTGAACTCGAATACTTAGGACTGATAAGGCAGGTATCAAGCTATCCAAGTGGCTTGGCGTTTAGCTCGAGCGGGATGATTAGTGGCTGGGCATTTACTAATTTCGCAGAGGAGTTCATAAGGTTCATAGAGGAAGATACACAACTTGAAGATAATTCTTTGATGCATTAAGCCCCGAGCTATATTACTCGAAAACTATTGAGCAACAATGAAACTATGCTCAGGAAAGTCGTCGGTATCGGGTACACCCAAGTAGAGTCTCGTTTTACTGTCCGCCTGACGCCCAATAAGTGCCACGTCAAATGCCTCTCTAAGCTGTCTAGAGGTCGTCTGAGACGTGATAACCGACGTAGAGTATAAGAGCTTCATGTTGGCAGATTCGGCGAATAAATTTATCTCTGAAATCAGCTTTTCATATCTGTTCTGGTCGAGTCTTGCCATATTGCACTCCTCTATAAAAATAAAAAGCTGAGACTTTTTGCCTTTGCGTCCTTCTCTTGCAATGATTGCGTACTTTTCAAGTACTTTAAAAGCCTTCTCCGCATCGAACTCCACAAGCTCTTCTATATACTCGGGGTGTTTATCTCTAAGTATCTCTGCATCCACGCCAGTCATATCGAGAATGACAAAGCGAAGCTCGTCGGGACTCTTTGCCTGTATGTATCGCTTGAATAATGTCTCGCAAATCGTCCATGATAGTCGTCTTACCGACACCTCGTGGACCTGAAAAAGTAAAAATCTGTCCCATAGTAGGTTGATTATATAATATATTTTTCTAGAAGTAAATTAGATTTTTCTATTTTATATTTTAAGGGTATCTATGCAAAAATCTTTGATAATTTTATCGACATCCAGCATGAGATTCGGCAATTCAAGCGCCTCACTTGGACGTATCCATTTGCAGTCAACGTGTTCATTTGGATCGAGTGTGATACTAGGTGCTTGATCGAACTTTTTATGAAATATCGGAAACTCCACAATAACTGCTTCGTACTCAATATCGAGTTTTCCGACATAGCTAATTTCAGATTCATCTAAACGTATACCCGTTTCCTCGGACAGTTCACGGATTACAGCTTCAGAATCCGTTTCAGCACCCTCTGGCTTACCAGCAGGGACCCCCCATAGGGATGGATCAGTTTCTTTTTCAGAACGGTGTAACAATAAAATAGAGTCTTCGTACTGCGCAATAAACCCTACGACTCGAATAGTTTTCTTCATGACCTAATAATATCAAATCTTTGCACCTGATGATACCACCAAGAAGTCTTGAAGTCACCCGCGCAGAAATGACACAATTGCTTCGTCTTGTATGAAATCTCAATAAAGGAGACTTCTATGCAAACTAATAGAAGAAATGTGACTAGTGAGGATTTAAAAAACGAGGTTCTCGCAAAAATTAAACAATACGAAGATAAAGGATTCCCAGAAGCAAGCAGAATCCACGACCTTATTATGAAAGCCAATCCGGCACTATGTCCGCGCCTATGGTACGGCATACCTGGTTATGCAAAAACAAAAGACAGTGCAGTATTATGCTTCTTCAGAAAAGACACGCTCATATCCTTTGGCCTAACTGAATCTGTAAAGCTAGAGAACGAGAATCCTATGACTCCTAGTGCATGGTATATCACAAGGCTAACGAAAGACGCTGAACAAAAAATAAGTCAGATCGTAAAACAGGCGACCATATAGTATTAAGAGAAGTCCAGTAGCGTAAATGCTTACTGGACTTGTTGTCACTTAATATACTCTTGGCTCCGGCGGCTGGATTCGAACCAGCAACCTCGAAGTTAACAGCTTCTTGCTCCACCATTGAGCTACGCCGGAGTATTGGTGTGAACAGATGGTATTATACCTTTACCTCTGATATTTAGTCAAGATTGATTCTTTTTTATCAAGTCACCTAAACGTGATTTCATCGCGACATGTGCGTCGTCTAGTCCCAATATCTTGAGGGCACCAATTAGCACATACAGTTCGTCCAGCACCGAGTCGTCGTGTTTTTGTTCTAAACTATCAAACCGTTCAGTAACGGCATTTATAATCCACTTTTCCTGAGTTGCGGTCGGTGCTTTGCGGGCCGTCGCATCGTCCAGGTGTGTCGTTACTACCTCTAGTGACCGAGCGGAATTATCGCGTTTGCGTAGATAACCTTTGGCGATTAATCCATCAATATGAATAGCAACTGTCGAAACCGACTTGTAACCTAGCGCTCGCATAATTTCGCGGTAACTAGGACCAAAGCCGTGCCCCTGAATAAATCCATCGACAAAGTTAAGTAGCTCACGCTGACGCTTGCTGGATCGTTGTTGTTCAACCATACACTTATCTTACCACCCCCGCGGTTATTGATTGCGTAATGCTTCAATTTGACTAGTTAACTCGGCAATATTACCCCAACTCGAGCCGTCAGTCATGATAATCAACACGTACGTACCAGTTGGACTATAAACAATCGCCGCATCGTGAAGTAGCGCGTCGAGGAACCCGACTTTATCGGCCACAACCGCATTAATCCCAGCTGGAATACCCTGACGATAAACATTTCGTTTCATGGCATTAATCCATGTATCACGACTAGATTGCAGATTTAATATCTGTCCATTCTGCAACTGTCCCAAAACTACCGCCAAATCTGCCGGTGTTGTTTTGATGCCGTCATTACCCATAAACGAAGTGTGCGTTGCACCGATTTCGTGCGCTTCATTAGTGATAGTTTGGAATCCAATTTTCAGCAGCAACGCCTTGGCGCAATTATTATCTGATTTCACAATCATATCGTCAAAACATTTAGTCAAATCACGTCCATCGCTAATTTGATCGGTCCAATGCCACGCTCCAGACTCGATTCGCTTCAGGGTACTATAGGCTACAAACAACTTATATGTACTAGCCGTTGTAAATACGCGAGTGTCGTTATAGGCCGCTCGTCGGTTTTGGCCACCGAGTTCAATCATCGATACGCCGTAAGCCCCAGGATGAGACTCAGCATACTGTTGAATCAAAGCGTTCAAGCCAACATCGGTCGAACTGTAACTTCGGTTATAAACAATGTTGGGCGCAACTGGAACCGTCATAACATTTGCCTTCGCGATTGAACCATCCAAATACGCTTTGATACTAGCTAGTGTCTCGGTAACACCTAATGCCTGACCACTGGGCCCATCGACTCGTGATGTCTCAGTAAAGTTATAGGTACTGATGGTTGTCGTACCAGCCGGAACAGCAACCTTGACTGCCAAGTTATCATTCAGATATTTTGACGCTCGATCACTACTGAAACTATAGTCAATTTTGCCATCAACGGTCGCAAAGTCCATCCAGCCTAGTATTTCTTTGGCAGGAATTCTGACGGTTTCGATATTAACGGTCACTGGTACACTATTGCCAACTCTTTTGGTAATATAATCCGCAAAATTCAGTGCGTCTTCGTCGCTTACAGCTGGCGGTATCTCATTCATTGGAATCTTGACCTGATTACCCTGGTCTAGCCTTGGCGTGACATTTGATAAAACCTGTTTAACAGTACTAATATCACAAGTTCCACCCATGACTGATTTAACTAGTTCTAGACCGTTATCACCCATTTTTAAACTAGCATCCTGTGGCTTTACATCACACGATTGACCAAGTTGTTTGTTTATATATTCATCTAGTTTATTACTGTCACGATCAACTTTTGGACCACCCGACTTATCGGTTATGAAATGTGCCCACAATATCGATGATGGCACAATCCGCAAATACCACGGGTACTTCATGCTATTGATTCGATCCGTATTCGTAACTGCAATGCCAATATCTGCCAGTTTTGGCGAATGGTAAGGTGTTTTGTTGCTGCCAAAATAAATAGGCACCATTAAGTTTGTATAGTCAGCATCTAACTGCCTGGCAGCATCTGTCTTTTCCCATCCACCCAACTGTACACTGTCTAATTCCGCAAACGGTAGCATCCTATCACTCGGATATATTAGCTGCGAACCAATCGACACAACCAACAGCCCACCTATGCTAATAAGTAGAACTTTTAACCAGTCCCGTCTCAGTGCCCCAATCTGCCTAATCACCCACTGTTTCATTTATGACTATTATAGCCTGAATTACAGTTTTACGGATAAATGGGCATGGGTCAGCGGGTGGTGTTCGGTGGGGCGAACCGTTCGCTGTATAGCGAAGACAGGACCCGCCAATCCTTAGTTGCACTATCTCTTCATTCCTAGCGCTACTGCGGCTAATCCCCACCAAATAATCGCCGTTGTATCATCTACCCAAACTGGCAGTAATAATCCAATTAACGCTAGTCCAATACCGGACGCGAATACACCCAGTGCCAAATAGTTTCTGCGCTTGTCCCAAAGTTTCATCAGTATCGCTACAAAAATAGAAACAAATAATATTAACCCCAACCAGCCAACTTCATGCGCGATAAACAAATATTGATTCTCAATAATAAGTGGTTTATCACCCAACAGCGACGCCGATCCAGCGCTACCAACTCCAGCCCCTAACGGTTGAGTAACCAACAGTTCTGTGCCGGTTTGCAGTGAATCAATGTGTCCATCGTTCGAGGTATGAGCGCTACCACCGTCTTGGTTAACATGTAGTATTACGTTCGAAACAAACGGAGTTTCGCGCGCTGCTACTAACCCGCCCGCTAGCCCAAATATAACAATCGTTCCAATAATCCAGACCTTCCTAGGTAAACGTCTGGCAATCGTTGCAGCCAAAACGACCCCAACTGCAACCACCGCAGCGACTAGTGCGCTTCGTGAATAACTAAACCACAGTGCCACTAACCCGCCAATACCCAAAATACTGGCGACAACAATTGGCCATCTGGATCTACTAATCTTGTTTTTAAATATTGCTGCCACTAGCACCGCCAGCACAATAACTGCATAGGCCCCAACCGGATTTGGCCCCCTGAGCGTACTATTAATCCTTATAAAGTCAGGGTTTAAATCTACAGTCAGATAGGGGACAATCGTGTTCAAATTGTAGCCCAGGTACTTCAATATATCCTTAGGTAAAACAAACACCTGTAAAATTGCAAAAACAACCACAACCAGCGCACCCGCGATACCTACTTTGATAAATATTTTGGCATAACCAGGATAGAGTTTGATAGCTAAATAGACCAAAACAAAGAACAAAATGTAGCGCAAATCTATCATCAACCCCGCTACAACTGATTCGACAGTACCACCAAAAACTGGAATTAACACCAGATGTAGCGCCGCATATGCCACGCACGCTAGAACTAGCGGCTCTTTTAACAGTTTAAACATGCGCCTTTGGCGCAACAGCAACAGCAAAATAACACCGGCCACCAGCATCAAAATCTCTTTCCAGGCCTTGATTGCCAAGCTGTAGTCTGACCAAACAGTTCCCAGGGCCACAGTCAGCGGCGCGTGCAACACAATCCCACCAAAGATAACCAGCAAGATGCCGATATATGCTTTACCCAGTCTATCTGACTTAACTAGAGCTTTACCGACCGCCATTATACTAGTTCTAACCCCCTACTTTCCATTTCCTAACCCCTAATGTCATACCATCTACTATATACCAGTTGCTTCCCCCATTTCCTATTTCCCAACCCCCAACCCCCAATGGTATACTATCCCTAACAATGCTAATCAAAAACACCAAGTTTTACAGCCTGATACTGATCATTATCGACACCTTCGTATTGCTCGGTGCCTTTACACTCGCCTATGTCGCCCGCGTCCAATACGACCCACGTCCACTACTGGCTAACGTTCATGCCTACGACTACTTGTACGCATTCTTACTTATAATCCCGTTTTGGATTCTCATTTTCGCTAGCCTCGGCCTTTATCAACCCGGTACATATAATCGTCGCCTGGTTGAATGGAGCAAAATCGCCATCGGTGCATTCGTCGGCATATTAATTGTCATCGGCTGGCAGTATGCTAGTGATCAAGAAATTCTGCCAGCTAGGTTAGTGGCTGTCTACGGATTAGTAGCATCGTTTGTCTTGATTGTAGTTGAGCGCGAGATACTACGCTTCATCAGGTCAATGATGTTCAAATACGGCAAAGGCACTAGCCGAGTATTGCTAGTCGGGTCATCTAGCGCCACAACCGACATAGCCCGTAACCTCGCCAACACCGCCAAAAGCGGTTATGAAATTGTTGCCATTGCTGGTCCCAAAAAGATTGTCCCCGCAGACCTACGCGTTCACCACTATTCACTAGTCGAAACAGCTCTCAATAATATCGAAATAGATAATATAACGACTATTATCCAGACCGACCTGTATGATTCTACTGAACGAAACCAAAAGGTCCTAGGCGCCGCTCAATCTCACCACATAGGTTATAGTTTCATCCCCGGCGAGGCCGAGTTCTATTCTGGCAAGAACACCGTTGACGTCTTCCTGGGTTATCCAATGATTTCGGTCTACCAAACACCGCTTGTCGGATGGGGTGCGATTTTGAAGCGTATTTTTGACTTCATAGTCAGCTTAATCCTACTGATCATATTCTCACCTGTCCTAGTAATTTTATTCGTAATAAAGCGGCTAGCTGACCCAGGACCAGCTTTTTATATTAGCAAACGCCTCAGTCAATTCTCGATACCGATTGATTTAATTAAGTTTCGAAGCATGGGCGCCCAGTACGGAGCGCGTGATGCGGCGGTTGAGTTTCGCGAAATGGGGCTCGAAAACCTTGCTCTAGAATACGAAAAGAACCGCAAAGTCGACAATGACCCTCGCATAACTAAATTCGGCAAATTCCTACGCGCCACCTCACTGGATGAATTACCGCAAATTATTAACGTGTTACGTGGCGACCTTAGTCTAGTCGGACCGCGCCCTATCCTGCCACAAGAAATGAAGATGGCGCCCAGCCGAAACGGCCTACTACACAGCGTCAAATCGGGTGTAACCGGCATCTGGCAAGTGTCGGGTCGCAGCGAACTAAGCTTTGAAGAGCGCATCGACCTAGAACTGTTCTACGCCCAAAACTGGACCTTCTGGCTGGACATTAAAATCTTGTTCAAGACCGTAGCCGTCGTCCTATTTCGCCGAGGGGCGAAGTAGGTGGAATATGGAAGGTGGCTATTAGAATATGGCAGATAATATCAAGTCATTCGAGGACCTGACGGTTTGGCAGGAAAGCCAGTCATTCGCCGTTGAAGTTTACAAGGTCACTAAACAATTCCCCAAGGACGAAATCTTCGCAATGACCAGTCAATTACGACGAGCTGTCAGTTCAGTATCGGCTAATATTGCTGAAGGATTTGGCCGTGCATCTGTAAATGATAAACTACACTTTTACACAATGGCTTACGGCTCGCTTTTAGAGGTAAAAAACTTCCTTTATCTGGCTGAGAAACTTGGTTATATTGATAAATCTGAATTAGATAAACTTATTATTCATAGCGTTAGTTGCCAAAAATTAATAAACGCTTTCAAAGCGGGGCTAAGGTAATTATGCCATCTTCCAATAGCCAAATTCCAATAGCCAAACAATCGCCTCGCATAGCGATTGTAACCGACTGGTTAACCTCCATGGGCGGCCAAGAGCGTGTAACTCTTGAACTTCACAAAATCTTTCCAGAGGCTGCGATTTATACGTCCGTATTCGACAAGGCTAATATGCCAGAATTCGATGGTATCGATGTCCGTACAACCTATCTGCAACGAATCTTGCCTAAATCGCTTCGTTATAAACATGTATTATGGCCAGTGTTGCGTGCCTTTGCCTTTCGTAAACTAGACCTGTCAGAATTCGACATCATCATCAGCAACACTACCGCCGAGGCCAAAGCTGTTCGTAAACGCCCCGGTGCAGTCCATATCTGTAACTGCAACACGCCAATCCGTTATTACTGGAGTCACTACCAAGAGTTCAAACGTGATTTCAATTTCGGCGCACTTAATTTCATTATTCGTCCCCTTATTCCATTCTTTGTCCGCTGGATGCGTAAACTCGACCTACAATCAGTCGAAGGCGTCGATGTATGGCTAGCTAACAGCACTGCTGTTCAAGCTCGAATCAAAAAGTACTATAACCGCAGTTCAACCGTCGTTCACCCACCTGTCGACATCGACAGGTTCGAACCAGCCCGCGTACGTAGCGATTATTATGTCGCCCTAGGCCGCCAGGTGCCCTACAAACGCATTGACCTGGCCGTTGCAGCAGCAACCGAGCTTGGACTACCACTACGTGTTTACGGCAGTGGTGGCCAACACCAACAGCTAGTCGATATGGCAGGTCCATCAGTCCAGTTCTTTACTGATCGTTTTGGCGATGCATCAGACGCTGCTGTGGCTAGCGCACTTAACCAAGCCAAGGGGTATATATTTCCGGCCGAAGAAGATTTTGGCATCGTCCAAGTCGAAGCCCTAGCCGCTGGTGCACCCGTAATCGCCTACGGTAAAGGCGGCGCACTCGACATCGTCCAAGACGGCGAAAGTGGCGTTCTGTTTGACGAACAGACCGTCGAATCGGTCGTTAATGCCATCAAACGCGCCGAACAAATTGACTTTTTGCCAGCCACACTCCGCCGCAAATCCAAACGCTTCGACAGCAGCCTATTCAGGACCAAAATCCGCAAAATTGTTAGCGATCAAACTACCTAGCGTGTCCTAGTGCTTGGTTAATTCTAGTCGACGAATCTGCTTTTTCGGTGCCACCAACACCGAATACCATTTCAATTCTATACTCATTGCACACTTCGCCCTCTGGTATTTCTTTCACTGAATTCCTGTCTCCGCCATTCGCGAATACAAGCTCGTCATCGGGATATTTTGTCGCGATCGACCTTAATGTCTCAATTTGAGTTGGGTCCTGATCTATACTCAAGACCACCTCGTCTACGTCTCGTAGTGCAGATATCAAGCGCATACGGTTTTCTTGATTTAGAATAACTTTGCCTTTCTTCTGAACCTGCTGGACGTCATTGTTGACGACCACAATCAGATGGTCTCCCATCGCTCTACTTGCCTCGATCATGTCCAAATGCCCACCATGTAACGGATTAAAATAACCACTAACTATAACTATCTTCATATATATGATTATACCCTACCGACTGTTATATACCCCATTAACCTGTATAATATAAGTATGACAAAACTCTTAATTACAGGTGGGGCGGGGTTCATTGGATCGAACTTCGTTCACTACACTCTGACTAATCGTCCCGAATATGACATTACCGTAATCGACAAATTAACCTACGCCGGCAACAAAGACAGCCTGGATAGTGTTATGAATAAAATCGAATTTGTTGAAGGCGACATTTGCGATAGTGCCTTGATGGATAAACTAGTTAGCGAAACTGACATTATCGTCCACTTTGCGGCCGAGTCACATAACGACAACAGCCTACGTGACCCATGGCCATTTATTAACACTAACCTGGTTGGCACAGCAACTATACTAGAAGCCGTTCGTAAACACGGTAAACGCCTGCATCACATTAGCACTGACGAAGTATTTGGCGATTTAGAGATTAACGATCCTGCCAAGTTCACCGAATCCACTCCTTATAACGCCAGTAGCCCCTATTCATCTACCAAAGCCGGAAGTGACCTGCTAGTGAAGGCCTGGGTGCGCAGTTTCGGAATTAACGCGACTCTTTCAAACTGTTCCAACAATTATGGACCATACCAGCACATTGAAAAGTTTATTCCCCGTCAAATTACTAATATTCTTAGCGACATATCGCCAAAATTGTACGGCACAGGTGAGCAAGTTCGTGATTGGATTCATGTTGACGACCACAACAGCGCAGTTCACGCCATACTAGACAACGGTCGATCGGGCGAACTATATCTAATTGGTGCAAACGGTGAACAAAACAATAAATTTGTGCTTGAAACAATTCTTGAACTTATGGGTCATGATAAAAACGACTACGAACATGTTGCCGATCGACCAGGTCACGACCAACGCTACGCAATCGACAGCACTAAACTACACACCGAACTAGGCTGGGAACCAAAATTCACCGATCTCCGTGCAGGCTTAAAAGCTACAATTGAGTGGTACCGTGCAAACGAAAAGTGGTGGCAAAACGAAAAAGCCAAAATTGAAGCAGCCTACGCCGAGAAGGGACAATAGTTATGTCAGAAAAATCGCATGAACTAAAATTTAGTAAAGAACTGGCCATCAACACAACACCAATACCTGGCTTGCTAATACTTGATCTACCAGTCCATGGTGACAATCGAGGGTGGTTCAAAGAGAACTGGAATAACGCCAAAATGTCAGCTCTCGGATTACCCGAATTTAATCCAGTTCAAAATAATATCTCTTTTAACGCCGATGCGGGAGTCACGCGTGGCATACATGCCGAACCATGGGATAAATTTATATCTGTTGGGTCGGGTAAAATATTCGGTGCTTGGGTAGACCTGCGTGAAGGTGACAGCTTTGGCAGTATTTTTACAGCTGAATTAGACCCGACCAAAGCCATATTCGTACCGCGTGGCGTCGGCAATTCTTTCCAGGCACTTGAGGACGACACTGTCTATTCTTACCTGGTTAACGACCATTGGAGTGCTGAGGCACAGAGTCAATATACATTCCTAAATCTAGCTGACGAAACCGCAGACATTGATTGGCCAATTCCACTAACCCAAGCGTCATTATCTGACAAGGACCTGGCTCATCCACGCCTGCAGGACGTCACGCCAATGAAACCAAAACGAACGCTAATCACAGGTAGCGACGGTCAACTGGGCAAAGCTTTGCGAGTTGTATTTCCAGATGCTGAATTTACCACACGCGCCGATCTAGATATAACTGATAAAAACATCTACACTGCTCGTAACTGGCGTCAATACGACACAATTATTAATGCGGCTGCGTATACGGATGTTGACGGTGCCGAAACACCAGAGGGACGAAGATTGTCCTGGGAGATTAATGCTCGAGCTGTTGCAAACTTGGGAAAAATTGCAACCCAATATGATATCAAACTCGTTCAACCATCTAGTGAATATGTCTTTGACGGCAGTACATCACCACACAGTGAAGATGAGCCATCTAGCCCAATTAGTGTATACGGTCAAACCAAGGCCGCCGGTGATATTGCCGCTAGCGCTGTTCCAAAACACTACATAGTCCGCACTAGTTGGGTTGTGGGTGAAGGCAAAAACTTTGTCAACACTATGAAGTCTCGTGCCGAAAGTGGTGCCAAATCGTCAGTAGTAAATGACCAAATTGGTCGACTAACGTTTGCGTCCGACCTAGCTCGAGCCATTAAACATTTACTAACCCCTATTTCCCATTCCCCAACCCCCATTTCCCATCCATATGGAACCTATAACGTGTCGAGCGACGGCGACAACGTTAGCTGGGCTGATGTTGCAGCGGATGTATATGAATTAACTGGCCACAACCGAGACGACGTAACGGGCATTACAACCGATGAATACTATGCCAGCAAAATCGGTACTGCCCAACGACCATTACAAAGCACACTAAACCTTGATAAAATAAAGGCAACGGGTTTTGTGCCACGTGACTGGCGCGAAGCTTTAGCTGAATACTTAGATAAATAGGAACTGCGAGGATTAAATGAAAGGAATTATATTAGCTGGTGGATCAGGTAGTCGCCTATGGCCAATTACCAAAGGTATTAGTAAGCAATTGATGCCAATTTACGACAAGCCGATGATCTACTATCCACTAACTACACTTATGTTAGCGGGAATTCGGGATATTTTAATTATCACTACTCCCGAGGATCAGTCACAGTTCACTCGCCTACTTGGCGATGGATCACAGTGGGGAATCAACCTAAGTTACGAGGTGCAACCCTCACCCGACGGCCTAGCACAGGCGTTTATAATCGGCGAAGATTTCATTGGTAATGACAAAGTGGCGCTAGTATTAGGCGACAACATATTTCACGGCAGCGACCTTGGCAAATCGCTCAAAGGCTGCGTCGACCCCGACGGTGGAACGGTCTTCGCCTACCGTGTATCAGACCCCGAACGCTATGGGGTTGTCGAATTTGACGATAACAAGGTTGCTGTATCGATCGAGGAAAAGCCAACCAGCCCCAAATCTGACTTCGCAGTGGTTGGACTATACTTTTATGACAATGACGTCGTTGAAATTGCCAAAAACGTCAAACCCAGTGAACGCGGTGAATTAGAAATAACTTCAATCAACGAAGAGTACCTACATCGCGGTAAATTAACTGTCACTACACTCGATCGCGGTGATGTATGGCTAGATACCGGCACAATCGACAGCATGACGGATGCCGCCGATTATATCCGCGTAATTCAAACGCGAACTGGACTAATAATCGGTAGTCCCGAAGAAGTCGCCTATCGTGAAGGTTTCGTCGATAAAAGCCAGCTTTCCACCCTAGCCGAACCACTTAAAAAATCAGGCTATGGCGAGTATCTCGTAAAGCTGGTAGAATAAGCCTATTATGGGGTCAGCTAAGACACCTTTGCGAGTTTGCGTAGTTATCCCTGCTTACAATGAGGGAAGTGTTATTGGAGATGTTGTTGCGGCTATAACAAAAACCTTTAAGCAAACTCCCTATTATACAGAGGTGGTAGTAATAAATGATGGCTCTAAGGATAACACTGGTATTGTCGCTAGAAAACACGGTGCTACTGTAATTAATCATATTTTAAATAGTGGTGCTGGTGGTGCGACAGCTACAGGTCTTAGCTATGCACAACAAAATGACTTTGACATAGCGGTAACGATGGATGGTGACGGACAGCACGATCCAAATGATGTCGTTAGAGGGGTGAAAGAAATTATTTCAAATAATAGCGACTTACTAATTGGTAGTCGTCTGATCGACAGCAAGGGCATGTCTCGAGTAAAAGTGCTCGGCAACAAAGGTCTAAGTCTTATTACGTTTATAATTTTTGGCATAAGCTCAACTGACTCCCAATCTGGTTTGAGGATTTTCTCCCGTGAAGCTCTTGAGAACCTCAAGTGGCAGACGAGTGGTTATGAATTTTGCAGTGAAATGCTTTGGCGTGCAAAACAACAGGGCTTAACTATTAATGAATATCCAATCAAAGCTATCTATACCGATTACTCAATTAAAAAAGGTCAAAACAACTGGAATGCAATTAACATTATTAAAAGTTTACTTAAGCGACGTATTGCGGAGCTACTAGGATGAGTCGGTATTTACTCCTCTTTTTGCTAAACCTACCATTTATATTGATGGCAATACTTGGAGCTATAACTCAATACAAGTTAGGTAGGTCAACTAAGCAAAAATCAATTATCAGAATATCCCTTTGGATACTCATAGCTATCGGTCTCGCCCTCTCACAGACAATTTACGAGTGGATGTTTAGCCACAGCTTAACTCAAACTGAACCATTAAGTCTATTTGATGTTGTGCAAATAACAGCTATTGTAGTAGTATTCTATATTGCTAATCGAACTCGATCAAAGATCGATATTCTTGAAAAGAGAGTTCAAGATTTACATCAGGAGCTATCTGTCAGACTGTCAGATATTAAATAGGATGGACCAGAAGCCAACCTATCCCACCCCACGGGTAACTGACATACAAGAAATTAAACGTAAGGGCCCGTGGGACACCAAGTCAGGTGGTAGCCTAAATGTGCTTTTTAGTATTGGGTATGACTCAATACAGGGGCGATTCTTGCGATATGAGAGATCGGAGCTAGAAATGATAGGTATGGACATTCGTGGATTGCGCTCCTACACTGTCACAGGACTCAAAAAGGGATCTGTAGGAGCACACGAATGGCACCGTTTGCGCAATGAATTAGTTTTTACAGTTAGAGGTAGCGTTAAGTGGACCTGCGAAGACACCTATGGTGAAATAGTAACTTTCTCGAAAAGTACTTCATTTGGGCTATGGATACCACCTTTCACACTTCACACATACGAGTCACTCGAGGATAATTCTGAAATATTAGTTTTTGCGAATACCCTATTTCTACCAGATGACCCTACAACGCATGATACGTTTGATGCCACGTTATTCCAAAAGCTACAAAATCAATATATTACAAAAAATAATAGTTAACTAACCCCTTCGGACCTTAGTCTATTTGTGGTAATATAAGTACCAGTTAACTAATCTCTGGAGTATTATGTTTAAAGGTAAAACACTTCTCATAACTGGTGGAACAGGATCATTTGGAAACGCGGTTCTAAATCGATTTTTAGATACCGATATTAAAGAAATCCGCATATTTTCTCGTGATGAAAAAAAGCAAGATGATATGCGAAAACTATACAACAACGACAAGATTAAATTTTATATTGGCGATGTACGCAATCCTGACAGTATACGCGATGCTATCAAGCGCGTTGATTATATATTCCACGCTGCTGCGCTTAAGCAGGTACCATCGTGCGAATTCTTCCCAATGGAGGCTGTACGAACAAACGTACTCGGAACCGATAATGTTCTAACAGCAGCCATTGAGGAGGGTGTGAAGAAAATAATCTGTTTATCAACAGATAAAGCTGCGTATCCTATTAATGCTATGGGTACATCGAAAGCTATGATGGAAAAAGTAATCATAGCTAAATCTCGAAACATAGACCCAACAGACACGACAATTGCCTGCACTCGATATGGAAATGTCATGGCGTCACGCGGATCAGTAATTCCGCTGTTTGTTGATCAAATTAAAGCCGGGAAACCAATTACGATTACCGACCCAAGTATGACAAGGTTCTTAATGAATCTCGATGAAGCCGTAGACCTGGTTCTATTCGCTTTCGAACATGCTAAACAAGGCGACCTTTTTGTGCAGAAAGCACCAGCCAGTACGGTGGGCGACCTTGCCCAGGCCCTCAAAGAACTCTTTGATTCAAAATCTGAAATAAAAACCATAGGAACTAGACATGGAGAAAAAGTTCACGAAACACTCATGACAAAGGAGGAGAAGGCAAAATCTGAAGATATGGGTGACTATTTTCGAATACCAGCTGATAACCGTGATTTAAATTATGACAAATACCTTGAGGACGGATCGAAGAAAATCACAGAGTCAGAGGAATATACATCGCACAACACAACCCAGCTTGACGTAAAAGGTACCGTTGAAAAACTACTCACAGTTGATTATATAAATCAAGAACTTAGAGATATCCTAGGAAATAAATTATGAAAATACTCGTCCTTGGTGCTGGAGGAATGGCGGGCCATGTCGTAGCCACCTATCTGGCAAATAAAAGACACGATGTACATACTTTATCCGCAAAGAATAAGCTAAACGATTCAACGACCCTACTAGATGTAACTAATCAGGCTAAACTTGAATTATTTTTAGTCAATAATACATTTGATATAGTAATTAACTGTGTTGGACTGTTAGTTAAGCAAAGCGATGAGAGAAAAGACCTAGCTTCATACCTAAATGGATTTCTGCCTCATTATCTAGAGAATTTTTATAAAGATATGTCCACAAAGATTATACACTTGAGTACAGATTGTGTATTTTCAGGAAGAAATGCACCTTACTATGAAAATTCACCTTATGATGGTGAATTGTTTTACGACCGATCAAAAGCTCTTGGGGAAATTGTAAACAGTAAAGACCTTACCTTTAGAATGTCTATCATAGGACCAGACATACATCCAAACGGAATCGGACTCTTCAACTGGTTCTATGCGCAAAAAGGGCAGATCAATGGATACACAGATGCAATTTGGAATGGTATAACCACAATAGAGCTTGCTAAGGGTATAAATGCCGCAATTGCACAAAATCTAGTCGGCTTATATCATCTTGTACCAAATGTTAACATATCAAAATATGATCTGTTAAAATTATTTAAGCAAACTTTTAACAAAAATGATCTAATAATCAACCCAGACCCGACTGTCTCATTTGATAAAACGTTGGTTAATACAAGAAATGACTTCGACTTTGATGTCTCTACCTATGAGGATATGATAGAGGAGATGCAGGAATGGATAAATAACCATAAAACACTCTATGGTCACTATAAATAATAAAGACAAACCTAAAAAGGCTCTCATAGTGGGGCAGCACTACTGGCCAGAAACTTTTCGAATCACAGATATAGCGGAAGGCCTTGTAGAGAATGGTTATGATGTAACGGTTTTATGCGGAACACCAAACTATCCAACTGGAAAATTCTTTAAGGGCTATCGTTTTCTACAATTCAAAAAAGAAACGCATAATGGAGTAAAGATTATTCGCGTCCCTGAAATACCCAGGGGAAACAATTCAAACGTGCGCATATTCATTAACTATATTTCTTTTCCGTTATTTTCATTGTTTTATATTCCATTTTTATTGTTCAGGAGATATGACCGAGTAATTGCATACCAACTATCGCCCGTATTCATGTCGTTGCCTGCAATAATTCTTGCAAAGTTAAAACGGAAACCGTTATATTTTTACGTGTGTGATTTTTGGCCACATAGCCTCCTCTCTATCCTCGACATAAAGAATAGCTTAGTGCGTAAATTTATAACAAGTGTGTCCTATTGGCACTACAGAAGATCAGACGGAATCATAGGTGTGTTCAAGGGTATGCAAGAACGTTTTATAAGCGAAGTCGGTATTCTAAGAGACAAAACCCTATATATACCACAGGCCCCAGAGAAAATATATGAGCTACAGGTAAATGATAAAGACCTTCAGAAAAGATTTTCTAATACGTTTAACGTATTATTTGCTGGTAATATAAATCCTGCACAGTGTTTTGATGTAATTACAAAAGCAGCAAAAATCGTGAAAGATAAAGGTCATACAAATATTCGCTACGTGATATTGGGTGACGGTATGTCTCGAAAATGGCTGGAGAACGAGGTCAAAAGATTGAATATCGACGATCAGTTTGTTTTTGAAGGATTCAAACCTGTAGAGGATGTACCAAAATACCAGACAATAGCCGATGCAACAATAGTTGCGCTTTCTAAAAGTCCGCTTTTTGAATATGGAATACCAGCAAAGGTATATTCATACATGGCGTCTGGCAAGCCTATACTTGGCGCCATGGACGGAGAAGGAAAAAGGTTAATAAACGAGTATAGTAGTTGTGGTTTTTGCGTTGACTCTGGTGACTCAAAGGGTCTGGCTAAATCAATAGCTAAGCTAGTTAATATGCCTAAAACAGATCGTAAGAAAATGGGCAGAAATGGGCAGAAATACCATTTCGAACATTTCGAAAGAGAAATTAACTTAAATCGTTTCATAGAATTCGTATTCAACAATAATCGCATTATAGATAATGAATACCCTGATTATTAAATCATAAAATAGGTTATAATTAATTTGATGTCAAAACTAATAATTCTTGCGTACGTAATCGCCACAGCACTAGGTCTTGTAATTTTAAAACTTGGAACTGGCGGGGGAAGTCCTGTTGAGTTAATAGCTGGAAAACTACATTTTAACATCAACCCACTAGTCTTAACAGGAATTGTACTGTATGGAGTAAGCTTCTTTTTATATATATTTTTAATATCAAAATTTAACCTAGGCTACATTATTCCCCTCACTACGGCATTGGTGTATATTCTTATCTTCTTTGCTTCATTTATTATTTTCAAAGAAGTCTTCACGGTCGTAAAAATCCTTGGTATCGTGCTTATTTTGGGTGGTGTTATATTGTTAAATATTGGAAAGACAAGCTAGATATTGTACTCCTTGTAATAACTCTCCCGTCATTCTAAAACCAATTGGACACCATACCTATAATTTAGACTTGCTACATATAATAGGACCTGTTGATTAATTTTATTATATGTATCAGTGTTACGTAGCATCAATTGATGTAATGTTCACTATCGCCTATTATTCAACAATCAAAACACATACCGTCATACAAAAAACAGTTAACTCAGTCCTTAATAAAAGCTCATTATCTGGAGCGAAGTCGCAATATCTATCTACTGACACGTTATAATCTAAACAGTATTAACTGCAGAGTACTACGCTAATTTGCCTCTAATGTATCCGACTACTCCACACATAATTTATCTGTGTTCCGAAGTTTGGTCATTTATTAATAAAGTGCAGCTTTCATTAGGCTTTGAGCGTATCTAGTAAAAACCAACTTGCATTAATCTTTATTTATGATTTTGTATTAGTAATTACCAATGACATCATCTCAAACTAAGCTTGACTAGGATATACATAACCGTTATAGTTATACTCAATATCCACCATAATCTTTAAAATTTAAATACCATGCAAATCAAAAAAACGTTACATAAAAAATCTAGTCGCAAATTATTATATGTCACCGCCATAGTAGTCGGCATAATATTGCTTGGCTATGGTATATTCGCTTACGCAACCAATAGCTGGCCATTTAATTCTATACAAAAAACTATTATACAAAACAAATCTCAATCCGATGAAGCTGGTGACGTAAAACAAACCCCAGATAACAGCACGGGACAACCCACTGGTACCGATAAGTCGCCGACTAACAAAACACCAACTCAATATGATACACCCCAAGGTGAAAAGATCCAGCCAAACACACTTACGGGTATTATAAACTACAAAAATATATCTGATGGTATTTTAACCATTCGTAATACGATTGATCAAAAAATCACAGATGGTAACTGCAAGCTTGTCTTAACCAACAAATCAACCGGTAAAACAATAACTCAAACCGCTGATATTCTTGCCAACCCCTCTTCTTCAACCTGCAAGGGCTTTAGCGTATCAACTACTAAACTTTCGAGTGGTATTTGGGACATAACAATCACAATCACAAGCGGCGATCAGAAGGGTGTCCTAAGGAGTAGCGTCAACATATGAACCAACTCAGAATTTCATCAACACTAAGTAGTAAGCGTATTGCTATTTTTACTTTTTTTGCCACCATTTCGGTGTTTACATCTATAGTATTAATACTACTTACCCCCCAACAGACGGCCAATGCCGTTAGTCTCGATAGCTTTAAACCCGGTAGAATTATTGACGACGCTGTTATGAGTAACAAAAATACCATGACAGAAACTGCCATACAAACCTTTTTAAAAAGTAAAGTGAGCTCATGTACTAGCAAGGGTAATAATAATTATATTAATCAACTAACAATTGTAGATAATGGTACGCGTGGCTATGTTACTGGAACAATGTTAGTTAACGGCGAGAGAGTTCCAGCCACTTGGTGGTGGAACCTTAAAGATGGCCATTTTGTATGTATGGCGGACGATACGTTTGATGGCGAAACTGCCGCACATATAATATGGCAAGCAGCACAAGACTATTCGATCAACCCGCAAGTGTTAATCGTGCTATTAGAGAAAGAGCAAGGACTTATATCTGACGGCTATCCCAATAATCATCAATACGCGGCTGCAACGGGCTTCGACTGTCCCGACAACGGTAATGGATGCAGCAGTGCAAACGCTGGCTTTAAAATGCAGATTCGTAAAGCTGCAGCATTATTTCGCGAAGTGCTTGATGGTGGATGGTCTAATTACCCAGTTGGATCAAATGATATCCAATATAACCCAAACAAAAGCTGCGGCAGTAGTATTGTTACAATCGAAAACCGTGCTACGTCTGCGCTGTACCGATACACACCTTATCAACCCAATAACGAAGCGTTAGCAGCTGGTTATGGCTCTGCACTTCCATGTGGTGCTTATGGAAACAGAAACTTCTACCTATATTTTAATGACTGGTTTGGGTCAACTTTTGCATTCATATATAGCGGCGTAGACTTCTCGACTATATTCGATGCAGACTATTACCTAAACCGATATCCAGACGTTAGAGGTGCGGTGTCATCAAGTCCAATCGACGCGTTTGACCATTTTATTAAGCACGGCATGAGCGAGGGCCGACAAGCCAGTGAACGTTTTAACGCCATATCATATAAAGATCGATACCCAGACCTACGTGCTGCTTTCGGTAACGACATAGTTAAATACGCTATTCACTATATACTTCATGGTATGGCGGAGGGGCGTACAGCTACCGGTAATAAATTCGTGGGTGTGTCTAGCTATAAAGGTGTTGACTACTCACTCGTATATGACTTTAACTATTACATAAATACTTACTCTGACTTGAAAGCAGCCTTCGGTACAAAGGGAGACTTACGGGCAATCGAGCATTTCGTTCAAGACGGCATGGCGGAAGGAAGGTCTGGCCGCGAGAGTTTTAACGTCATATCATATAAAGATCGATACCCAGACCTACGTGCTGCTTTCGGTAACTATTTACCCGCTTATTACTTGCATTATATACAGTACGGTTATAAAGAGGGGCGTACAGCTACCGGTAATAAATTCGTGGGTGTGTCTAGCTATAAAGGTGTTGACTACTCACTCGTATATGACTTTAACTATTACATAAATACTTACTCTGACTTGAAAGCAGCCTTCGGTACAAAGGGAGACTTACGGGCAATCGAGCATTTCGTTCAAGACGGCATGGCGGAAGGAAGGTCTGGCCGCGAGAGTTTTAACGTCATATCATATAAAGATCGATACCCAGACCTACGTGCTGCTTTCGGTAACTATTTACCCGCTTATTACTTGCATTATATACAGTACGGTTATAAAGAGGGGCGTACAGCGAACTAGAAATCAGTATCGATATTTATTAGGTCTTTCGTGCCACTATAGCGTCGCACCTCTTGTACGGTATCGTTTGATACTATTATTTTTACCTTATGTCCACAGTACTCAGACTTTACAGATTCCAGACGAACCATATTATTACCGTAGAATCCGCCGTTGCCATAATATGGCGGTAGACAAGATTCGGTTTCCGAGTTATCGCTAATAGACCGTGACATCAATTGATACACCATTTGATCGAGAGTATAATTTCCGGACGTGACAAATATGTACCTGTCAGCTACATCAGAGTTAAAATGATTATTCTTAAACAAGACCTCAAGAGGTTTATCGATATTACTATTCTGTGTCTTGTGTAAGAAATTCTGATTACCTATAACTCTCAGTGACAAGTCGAATGATGAATGCCCTAATACAAAAGGTGCAAGTAGTATTATTAATAACACGATGATGGTGTATACCACTACAACATGCTTAACAAGTTCGCCTAATTTCTGGGCCGCTAAAACAACCAGTACCGTAACAGCGACAGGCAGCAATGGGAATAGCATTTTTTGCCAGTAATATGACATCTGGTCGCCACCGTATCCACGTAGTGTCGTCACGACAAACACCATTCCAACAACTACGAAGAAACTTATCAAACCCGTTCTGAATTGAAGAGAGAGCTTGCTTTTTGAGTTAAGTAGACCGCACGACACTAACAACAAAAGTAAAACAGGATAGGTAATAAGGTTGTACCCCTCTACCCAACCTCCCGGGTGTTCTAAAGTATCAATAGCGTGACCCACTATACCGCTTGGCAGCGATATCAAGAAAACACCAAGCAATAGAACGCCTAAAATAACGAGTTGCGAAGTACCGACTAACAAGCGATCCCTTATTTGTATTTTCGCCAATGCTGGCGTCAGCATCGACACAAGGACAATGCCAAACAACATTAGACCACTTATTATCCACGATATGAAGCCTCCGATTATAAATACCACCAATATCGGCAAGACTATTTTCACGTTATCCCTTACGTAAAGTAACATCAAAAATGTTAGTAAGAAATAAGCATACTGAGGTACGAAATTATAAAATCCATTAATTTCGCTATTTGGAATAATGAGTGCTAAGCATAGGAAGAAAGTTGTCAGAGCGAAGAGGAGGTAATAGTATACATGGCCCTTTAGAATCAGCCGAGACACAGCTATAATCAGTATCATAATAGATGCAGTCGCCAGAAATACGCCCAGTAACTTCATGATATAATAAGCCGCCACTATATTTATAAATGGCTTATCCGAAAGATCGACAAAACTAGATACCGTAACTGCGGTTGCAACATGCCATCCACTCGGATAAGACGTAGGGCTAATTTTCATATCACCGCCAGCAACAATGCTCTGTGCAAATACATTGATATGATTACTTTCATCACTGGTGGTTGTAATTTTATGTATAATCGCGCCCTCAATGTCTGTATTATCTTTCGCAGTAAGTGTAAACATACTAAAAAGCAAACCGCCAACCACCAATAGTGGTACCGCAAAGACCCACACGTCATCAAGTGTCCATCTGATCTTATCAGACCTAGGAACAAAAATTGCCAAACAAGCAATCAATAAGGCGTTTGTAGTACCGTATATAAACGGGTTTAGGTCAAATCCAAGTATATAACCTATCAATGCTTCTAGCTGGATGATTGATAGGAGCAATAGGACCGATAGCATCACTCGCAGGGATGAGCTGGTAGATAACTTTTTAGGTAGCGGAATGTATAAAACTAATGTAAATGCACTAAACAATAAAAGCGGCCATGCATGACGAAATAGTAACGATAATAATACTGCGCTAGCAAACCCAACACCGAGCCGTATGGTTGATTTTCTCAAAAACTTTTTCACCATTTCCTTGTGCTTTTCGCTTTCAACTACAACACAGTGCAACCTGAGTTAGTTATTTGTTACTTAGTTATGTTCACGATAATCTTTGATGAATCTATAAGGAGTATTGTACGCCTTCTCAGCAATATTGATAGACTCCTGCGACATTTGTTGAAGCTTATCATTGGATGTCTTCGTCTTATTTAGTACCTCCTCGATTGCCTCAACCAACTTCCACCAATCCGTTGTTGGTGCCAACCAGCCATTCTTCCCCACCTTCAACTGCTCTTGTAACCCAGGCACCTCTGAGCGAATTATTGGATGACCAAACGACATACCCTCTATAGTGACAATCGAGTACGTCTCATCAACAGAATAAGTTATCGTGAAGTTACATTTGCTAAATAGGTCATATACCCCTCGAAAATCTTCCTGGCGAGGAGGGAGATTGATTTTATCAGCGAAAGACTTTGAGGACTGCTTAATGAAATCGTTATAGAAATACTCGTCATCACCAACACCAAGAATGGTAAGTGTAAAATCTCGATATTTCTGTTTATCTTTTGTGTAGAAACTGTTATAGAAGCCATTGATTGCATATACAACACTTAGAGCTCCCTTGCGCGGAATGCTACTGCCAGATAATATGAAATTAATTTTGTTAAAGTCTTTTGAAGTTCTTTGTTTGAACATACGACTGTCAAGATTATTAATCTTTCCAGACATTACGTACATGTTCTTTGTAGTTCCTATAGCCTTCTTCCACCCATCGGTTGTCATAACACTGGGTGAATACAGTGTCATCTTTCCACCCGATATAAGCTTGTTCATTCTTGGAAACAAAGTGTGGAGATGCCGTACCAAGAACATATCGTTATTTTCATGCATGTATATATACGCATGCGAAATAGTACCGTTTTCTGAAGCGGCAATAACTTTCTCGTACAGCCAGTGAGGCAGAGCCGAGTTAAGCAACACAACATCACCTTTTACAAAGTTTACCTCTAGCTCACTGACAGATCTTGGATTAAACCCATCTTGAACAAGATTCAATACTGAAGCGCTATCAACCCTTGAACCGGCTGGGTAGACATATTCAATGTTGCTTGGAAAGCTGACATCACCCCTCCATTCATGTAGTAAAGTTTTTAGAACCAGAGGAGCGCCTGTCTCAGTCACCTCATGAGACCACACCTGGACCATCGGACGACGATGCACAGAGCTGCGTCCCAACAGTTTCACAGCACCCATCTTAATAGACTTCTTTATCGTTGATTTAAGCCCATAATTATGTATGTGTAATAGCAATTTGGCACCAGCACCGGAAATACGATTAACAATCGTCTTCTTATTGATGTTAACATTTGCAATGAGTACGTCAGGGAATTTGTTTACATGTTCCGTAAAATCTGGATATCGAGTAAGGAATATCTTTTTATTAATCTCACTTTGATGAATTCGATAAATATCAGAGAAGCTTTTTGATCCAAAATGTGTAACGAAAGCTCGATTTGATACAACACAACGATATCCGTGTTGGTATACTCTCATTGACATGTCGTTATCGTCGAAATATCCTTTATCATATGCTTCGTCTAGCAGCCCTATTTTATCGATAACTTTCCGTCGAATGAGGGCACAAAATCCACTATACACAGGAATGTCCGTATACTCAGATGTACTTTTCGTAGTTCTTTTAAATAATCGGTATGACTTTTCGGGATTGTGTCTTAGGCTGCTGTCGAGAGGCACACAAATGCTGACACTAATATCATCCCCGCCATACATCGTGGCGCCATTTGTCTTTGGATTCACGACTGCAATTTTATCATTTGATAAAAGGACCTTATTCATCGCCTCAATCGCCCCACGCTTCACCTCGGTGTCACTATTAAGTAAGAGTACGTCAGCTTTTTTGTCCTTTACGACATTAAAGGTCGCATTATTTACGTTCTTAACAAATCCTAGGTTTTCACTATTACGATGGTACTGAAAATTAGAAGTATCACTAATCAGATTTAGAATCAACTTCTCTAACGTATCGGCCTCGGGACCGACGTCATTGACAAAATAGATGTCCAGCCATTTTTTTTGTTTGTAGTGCTTCTTTAATGATAGTAAACATATCTCTAGAGACCTCTTATCACCATAGACAGGCACGATAACATTAATCCTATTTTTCATTTATACTCCGTTGTCCATAACTCTTTTAATAGCCAGTTTAATACGAAATCTAAACCGGCGGGCAACCGACCGAAATCTCCTCTTGGTATTATACAGTGAGCGAATATGTTTCGTCACTATTGCTATTGGCATATCAGTATGTAGTCCAAGATAATTTATAAGCCCTTGAGGAGTAAGGGTGTCATTGCTCGATAAGAAAGCCTTTACTTTTATAAAAGGGAGTTTATTTTGTATCAGAGTCTTAGGATTAGTGTAGGTAATATCTGGCATCTCATTATTGTATTGAATAATCGAGTCATACTTACCCTTAATTATTTGCGTTAGCTGGGTTTCGTAATTTTGTATTACTAGGTTGACATCGCGGTAATTCTTAACGTTATTCCAAAAACCCTGAAACTCCTTAGACTTAACTACCTGTTTATTGAAAACCATAAAGTAACTCTGTAGGTGCCTTGGAACCGGACCGTCAGTTCCCGGCATTCCTTTTGACCCACCGCTGTGTATTGTAGCTCCCCAAAAGTCCAGTTTCGACCCCTCCATCTTTCTATATACTGGCTCAATTGGGTAGATAGGCCCAAAACATGTGTCATTCATAAGCGTCACCGAGTCGTACGCACTCAACTCTGACCATCCAATTTTTTTGATGCCATCTTTCCATGCTCCAAAATCAAATCCTTCATTTCTTCTCTGTATAAAATTATCGTATAACCCCGCAAGTCTTTCTTTATCCTTTTTAAGAAGTTGGCTATTAGTTATAAAAACAACTTTAGAAAATAAAGGACCCATCTCTCTTAGCTGGTAGATAACGTACTCAGAAAGTTCATTATTCTTATTAAAATGAACGTATAATAAAGCTCTCTTCATCTCTACCTATGATACCAGAATCGAAACTTACCAATACTTCTGACGGCCTTGCTAATATATCTCAGAGGTGAAGTAATCTTCCAGGATTTCGCGTTACTTAAGTTTTGTATGTTTAGTTTCAATTCTTCTATGTGTCGTTTTAGATCTGCGTTTTCGGAAACAAACAAATCTATCTTCTCCTGAAGATCATAACCATGAGCCCTCTCTTCATTTATCCGCTTCTGAAAAACTTGCCCACTAGGTCTTATTACTCTTTTCCCTAAGCGAGCTTCTAGCTTTTTCGTCATGGAATCATGTGTGTTTATATCTCTTTCCAGAATTATTTTAGCTATTTCCATAAAGGAATGTGCGTCATCCCACTCGTATAACCCAAAAGAAAGCTCTTCGCCCAAGAGGCGAATATTCTCTATGTCATCTTTTACATAGTCATATTCTTCGTAATTATTAAATTCAACTGCCCAGTAAAAATCAATTAGAACTAGATTTCCACTATCGGAAACCATGAAGTTACGTAGGATTAGGTCTCGGTGTACTATTTTATTTTTCCACAATACATCCGATATACTCAATAAGTCATTCAAAAGCGATTTCCTTTGCTTGGTAGAGATCTTGTTGTTGTTTAAAAAAACATCAAGTTGAACCCCATCAACCCATTTTGATATGAACGTATTAACGTCGCCCTCGATATATTCGACCGGTTCAGCAAAAAACCTACTATCGGTATCGAATGCTTTTTTAGATAAATTAAACTCTCTCTCATGACTAACACTACTCGTTTTTACAAAGAACGATTGATCATCCTTGATCGCCTTATAGAAATGTCTCACGCCACTTTGTAATGACTCAAAGCTTGATAGGCTGTCGAAGCCGTATGAGTCTTTTAAAAATGTATTATTCTTTTGTTCGCGATAGACACTAATACACTTATTTATTCTATCGACATGATCATTATTAAAAAACACAGAGGACTCTGGCTTAGATATTTCATAATTATTATCCACCATAAACACACCTAGTTTCTTGCACAGTAGTCTTATAAATTTATTTGAATCCGATTCATGACTAAACGTACTGTCCATATCAACAAGCCTGCTTTTGTAGTCGTCTGTTAGGTCGGGCTTGTGAATGATGGCGTGATACGCAAGACTATAGAAATGATTATATTTATCGACAATATAAAACCCCCTGTCTTTATCGAATTTGCGAAAACTCAGGATATTATTTTGCCACAACTCATCGTAATACCCATCTCCTGTAAACCGAAAATCAAACAGTATTTCCTCTTTGCCAATCCTAACTTTGCAATGAACACGATTATTTTCATGAAAAACCTTTTCTGCATTTGCTATTAATCGCATATTTTCAAAGTTATCAGTTAGTATATCGATGTCACCATGCAGGTCTGCATAATAATCATCCGGTAACTGATCCCAATTCCTCAATACAACGTATTCGGTCGAAAGATTTAGAACATTAAAGAACTGTCTGATATCGCGCCATCCATTTGAGCCGATTAGGTCATGATTGTAGTTTATGGTTCTGGGGTAGCGTTTAGTGTATTTTTTTTCAAAATCATCAATAGAACATCCGAACAACAATGCAAAATCGTGAGAGAACTCTTCTGATGTATTTGTAGCGTGCACCTTATGCCCACCATCTGTTAAGTCGCGGTATTTAGTTTTTGCCAAAAATGTACGTGAGTTTATATATTTCTTGCCTTTTGATGTGTCGTGGTGCCCATAGGCAGGTTCTACGTCTCTAACCACGACTACCAAAAAATCACCCGTTCCTATGTGTGTCTCCTTTGATGAACCCTCGGGCAAGTTAACGCCATAAAATCGTGTTAAGTTGTTCGAGAAACTTTTCTTGCTCCACCTCACGTTTATTTTATATATTATTTCAAAGTCACTATTAATATCATTTAGGATCTCGTCTTCTTTATGTCTGGCATTTTCCCAAATAATGAATAGGTGATATTCCGACATCCGACTACTCCTTAATGAGTGTGATTTTGTTATCTGGCCGTAAGGAGAAGCCGTTTGTACCGAGACCGGCAACAGTAAACTTAGCGTGGTCCTCTGATTCTACATAAGATTCGGCCCTATCTACGCTTTTCAGCGATAAGGCAATATAATAGCTCCCCTCACCGAATATATTTTGGATACTAGATTTAATTTTTATCTTATCGCCCCTCTTTAAATAACCGATTCTTTCAGTTTCGCCTTGTATGTCTTCTGTCGCAATTCTAGTTATTACTTCACCGTTAATATTTTTTATCAAAAGAGATATAAACACTTTTTTGCTAATATCCTTTTTAATGACAAGTTCAGTGTCTATATTTATAATTCTATCTTCTATACCGTCATAGAATGCCTCTGTAATCTTATTGTTACCATTTTTTAGTACCAACTTGATGTCAGCGAAATCGTTGGTTTTAGAAGATTTTTTACCTTTTAGTGCTTTCGGATCGGAAGCCTGTGCATTTTGTCTAGTGTACTCTTCCGTGACACGCTTTACCGAGCCCATGGTCACAACCTTTCCGTTATCTAAAATCAAGGCTCGATCACAGAACCTAGTAACGTTTTCCATTGAATGGGTCACTAGGATGACTGTCTTATTGTTATTTTTTAGTTGAGCAAAGTACTCATAGCATTTCTTTTGAAAAGCCTCGTCACCGACAGCAAGGATTTCATCTAATATCAATATGTCACTATTCGCTCGTACCGCTACAGAGAAAGCTAAACGTACCTGCATGCCGCTTGAGTAGTTCTTGAGTTTCTGATCTATAAACTTGCCCAGCTCTGCAAATTCTACTATATCGTCATACATCTCATCGACTTGTTTCTTCGAAAAGCCAAGCAACGCACTATTTAGATATACGTTCTCTCGTCCACTTAGCTCTGGATTAAAGCCAACACCTAGCTCTATAAAAGGAACAAGACTACCATTTACCAACACCGTACCGCTGTCTGGTTTATAAATGCTTGAGATTATTTTCAATAACGTGCTTTTGCCGCTACCATTTCGCCCAACAATACCGAAGAATTCACCCTTTTTAATATCGAAAGATACGTTTTTCAAAGCATACTGAACTTCTAAATTTTTATTCTTTTTCCGAAACACATTAACAATACCAGATTTTATTGACGTTATCCTCTCTTGAGGTAGACTAAAATTCTTACTAACTCCCTTTACTGATACTGCAATACTGTTATTCATTTATATATTCTCCGCAAAGTTCGGTGAATGCTTCTTGAATAGCCACGCACCGAAAATAAACGTCACCACCACTATACCCGCAGGCACTAACATCCACCATACACTGGTTAACTGTGTTAGTGTTAGGTTCACATCGCTTATTAGCACATGGCGAACGTCCTGTATGCTTTGAGCAACTGGATTTAATAGCAATACCTTGGCGAGGAAAGCACTTTGATCTATAACTACCGACACCGGGTATATAACTGCCGATCCATAAAACAGTGCTTGTGATATAATCTCCCAAATATACGCGGTGTCACGAAAATACACCTGAAGCACCGATAGCAAGAATGCCAGTCCAATTCCGAAAATGAGTAGCTCAAGCACATAAAAAGGCGCAATCAATGCAACTGGATGCAGATCAACACCGCTCACCCACATAAATACAGCGATGACAATCAAATTAAATAATAGGTTAATAAGTGCCGACGCACTACTTGCTAGAATAATTACATACTTTGGAAAATTAATCTTACGTATAACGTCGCCGCGCGACACAATGGCATTCATGCCATTGCTTGTCACTTCAGAAAAGAACCCCCACAGCACCATACCAAGAAGCATTGCGACCGGCCAATACTCAACACCAGCACCAATACGCAAAAAGTGTACAAATACAAAATATAGTATACCGAACATAAATAGTGGCCGTAGTAATGACCATAAGTAACCAAGCGCCGAACCCTGGTAGCGAATCTTGAAATCGGTAATGACCAACTCACGAAACAATATCAATGAGTAGCGATATTTAGATTTAAAATTATCCATGAATACTCATTATTATAGCAATCTTTTCACATTTATCTTACTAACCACGATATAATGATAACTGATGAATAATGTTGCTGTAGTTATCCCAAATTGGAATGGCGAAGATTTTATACGAGATTGTTTAAATTCACTAAGAGAACAGACCGTTAAGCATACCGTGATAGTTGTTGAAAATGGCTCCGTTGATGCATCTGTAGACATAATCGAGGTTGAATACCCAGAAGTTATACTACTAAAGCAGTCGAAGAACCTTGGTTTCGCGGGTGGCATCAATATAGGCATACGACGCGCCATCAGTGAAGGTCTTGGTTTTGTTGCGCTGTTAAATAACGACGCTGTCGCAGAGAAAGAGTGGTTAAAAGAGCTTTTAAGAACAGCTCAGAGCGGCAAACGTATAGGTTCAGTAATGAGTAAAATAAAAAGCTTAGATGGTAAAACTATTGATGGAACTGGTGAAATATTTACTATGTGGGGCATTCATTTTCCTAGAGGTCGAAAAGAAAAAGACGTCGGTCAATACGACAAAAGTCTCGATATCTTTGGAGCCAGCGGTGGAGCAAGCCTTTTCGCTACAAAAACTCTAAAAGAAGTCGGCATATTTGATGAAGATTTTTTTGCATACTACGAAGATGTCGATCTTGCATGGCGTATTCAGTTAGCTGGTTGGAAAACTGTCTATGCACCAGAGGCAATTGTCTACCATCGAATCAATGCATCGAGCTCTCGAATAAAAGGTTTTGTAACCTACCAAAGTATCAAAAACTTACCCTGGGTCATATGGAAAAATATCCCCACATCACTACTATGGAAGATTCTTCCTAGATTTCTTCTTATTTATGTGATGTTTATAGGTAGCGCTCTTGCCAGAGGTCAGTTTATTCCTGTGGCAAAAGGCGTATTTATGTCAACCGTCAAGTTTCCCAAGAAGCTTTGGCAAAGGCATAAAATCCAAAAAAACAGAAAGGTATCTATCCAATATATATTGTCTATGCTATGGCAGGATCTGCCGCCAGATCAAATAAGAATGCGTAAATTAAGAAAATTTTTCACAGGTAAGGTCTAGATAATAAAACTCAATGATTAAGAAATGAATGAACCGTTTAGCATCTTAATCTCTGCTGTAATCATCCTGCAGGCGTACTATATCGTTTTCGTTTGATGGATTGTCTGGGTCTGTGTGTTGCCAAATTTCTGCGACAATAGCGTAGGCGCCAACGCGACCCACGAGGCGATGGCGCTCTGATTCTATGAACTGAACAATTTCGCCTGCAGTCGCAGTCTTTAATTCACCTTCGTCGTCGGTCATACTTTTGTTATATCCGCCTGCGGTCAAGAACACCCAGCGTTCTGCACGACGGTCATGGTACTGCCAGCTAAGTCGCTGATTCGGAGACACTAGTAGTATTTTGGGGCTTAATTCAGCGGCTACATTACCCAACCTGGCATCTACCGGGTCGAGTCCCGGAAAAAACTCATTTACGAAACTGTCGGCATCTGAATTATCGAGGCGTAGGTATGCGCCCCATGGCTTCTGGTCATTGCGTTCAACAATAGTATATCCGTCGCTCTTCATGAGCGCACTTACTTGGTCAACTATTTGTTGCTTACTGACCGAATGGTTCATTTCGATTTGCGATAGTTGGTTTTGTAATTCTGACATAATCCCTCTTATTTTTAACTATTATACCCAATCTTTCTCGGCACCTTTGGTAATATGAGCAGATTATATTATGTCGTCTATAATAGATCGTAATGAAGTTACTAGAACACGAGGCTAAAACAATTCTGTCACTGTTCAAAATTGCTGTGCCGAGTTCGGTTTTAGTGCATAAGGGCAAAACAACCGAACTCGACTTGCCTGTTGTTTTAAAATCTCAGGTTCCGATTGGCGGACGCGGCAAAGCTGGTGGAATCAAGGTCGTTAAATCGGACAAAAAGTTAAACAAAACTATTGATGATCTATTCAAATTAGATATCAAAGGCTTTATTCCACAGACACTGTTGGCCGAAGAGTTGCTGGACATCAAACACGAATATTATGTTTCGATGATTATTGACCGAGCGACTGCGGCCATTCAGGTTGTAGCGGGGCGAGATGGTGGTGTTGAAGTGGAAAGCAACGATGCAGATAGCTATCTGACTGTCGGGTTTGGGGATTTGGAAATAGGAAATGGGAAAGCTAATTTTGATTCGGTTGGGCAGGCGCTGGCAGATTATTATGATCTGCAAGGTCAAGCATTCGTTTTGCAGGATTTGGTTGAGAATTTATATAGATGTTTTATTAAAAACGACGCTATGCTAATCGAGATTAATCCCCTAGTCTTAACTACTGACGACAAGTTGGTGGCGGGTGATTGCAAGATGGAACTGGATGACAGTGCTAGTTTTCGTCACGACTGGAAGTTCGAACAAACCGAAGCCGAGGTTAACTTTGTAACACTAGACGAACACGGCACGGTCGCAACCATAGCTAACGGCGCAGGACTAGCTATGGCGACAGTTGATGCTGTCGCAAATGCCGGTATGAAACCGGCTAACTTCCTAGACATCGGCGGCGGCGCCAATACCGAATCGGTTATGGCCGCCTTTGCACAGATCATGGAGTATTCGCACGTCAAAACAATTGTTATTAATATATTCGCCGGTATCACGCGGTGTGATGAAGTTGCGAAAGCCATCATTGCCGCTCGCGACCAAATGCCTGGGTTACCTAAACTATGTATTCGACTGGCTGGAACTAACTATGACGTAGCCAAAGTTTTGCTGGATAAAAATAATATCAAGCTATTACCTACCCTCGAGGCATGTATCGACCAGGCGCTGGAGTATACATCATGAGCCCAGAGTTATTTAATGCTAGGAACGTCATCGTCCAGGGTATCACCGGATCGCACGGTACGTTCCATGCCCGCGCCATGGTTGCCGCCGGTACAAACATCATTGCTGGAACTTCGCCGAACAAAGCGGGCGAGTCGGTCGACGGTATTCCGGTCTATAAATCCGTTGCCGATATTCAGGCAGATCATGTGGTCGATATATCAGTAATATTTGTACCAGCAAGGTTTGCTAAATCTGCCATTTTAGAAGCAGTTGACTCGAAAGTACCACTAATAGTATGTATTACAGAAGGTATTCCAATTCATGATATGTTGCATATTCGACAACATCTAATAGGGAAGTCCTCGACGCTAATTGGACCTAACTCCCCCGGTGTTTTAATGCCCGGTGTTAATAAATTGGGTATTATTCCAGCTAAATTAGGCCTGCCTGGCAAGGCCGCAATCGTCAGCCGTTCGGGTACACTCACCTACGAAGCCGTTGCAGGTCTAACCGGTCGTGGAATTGGTCAGAAATACGTGATTGGCATCGGTGGCGACCAAGTACGCGGCACTGGATTCATCGAATGTCTGGATCTGTTCCAAAACGACCCTGATGTTGATCAAATTATTATGGTCGGTGAGATTGGCGGAACCGACGAGCAAGCGGCTGCCGAACATATTGCTGAGAACATTACCAAACCAGTCTACGCTTACATAGCCGGTCATCACGCCCCTGTTGGCGTCCAGCTAGGCCATGCTGGCGCAATTCTAGGCAGCGCCGATGAATCTGCCAGCGCCAAGACTAAAGCGCTACGTGATGCTGGTGTAACCGTCAGCGGTAGTATTACGGAGTTAATAACTAGCGTTAGGGATTAGGGTTTGGGAAATAGGTTATTTTATTTTAATTAAATGACTTTTAATTTCTTTTTTAAGACTAAGTATTACTGTTTCCCTATCTTGGGCTGAACTTTTTGCCACATCCTTCGCCAGAACATAAAGATCGTCGGCGCTAATGGTGATCCATTTTTTATTTACAAATAGAAAGACTAGTAATATCATCACAGCCATCCGTTTATTACCGTTCTCGAACGGATGGTTCTTTATTATCGAATAAAAGTATACAGCCGCACGATGAGGCAAAGTCCAATAGACATATTTTCCGCTAATATAGGTGAATGACGCCTCCAAAGAGGCCTCGAGTTTTCCTGGATATCGCGTCTCAAAGTCAGGCATCGGCTCACCGTAATCCATCAGCGCTGTCGCTGACTTGTAGGCTACGTATTCCGCATCCTGAATTGTTACTTTTTTCATGTTTTGGCGAGAAGCTGTAGCGTTTTGTGATAATTCTTGACAGCCTTATTAACAGCTTTGTCTAGAACTTTCTTTTTTTGTGGTGTTAATTGTTTAGTCTGTGACTTGTTCATGTATTAATTATACCACCTCCAGCAGTTTTGCTTCTTTTGATGCCAAAAGAAGTCCGTTTGTTACTTGCCGGATGGAAAGTAAGGATTAAGCTTTGATTTTATCTAGATCTATACCCACTTTTCCTGCGATTGCATGGGTATATCGTTCCAACCGACCAGTTTTATGATCAATGGCTGCTATTTCAGTTCGAAAATCGTCAAGCTGACCAACAACACCATCCATTCTGTTGTCAATGTTATCAAAACGCCTATCGACAGCTTCAAAACGTTCGTCTACGGCATTAAAGCGTCGTTCCATATAGTTAAACAATTTGGCGAATTGATCTTGTGTCATGTCTAAATTATACCACTTTCTATATTACAAATACTTAGAGTTAACTTAGAGTAATTATACGTTTATATACCATTGCTGGCAATCATTTTTTGGCTCACTAGTATTATGTGGCGCCAGCAACGCCATATACCACTTCGTCGTTCGGATGAGCATGCTAGCACGTTCATCTCTCACCTCCTAGTGTTATACTAATATCAATGAAAAAGATCAGTATTTTAATTCCGGCTTATAACGAGCAAGAGGTTTTGGAACCTCTGTACCAACGTTTGGGTAAATTAGCTAACGACAATAAATCCTACAAATTTGAATTCATGTTCGTAAATGACGGCAGTCGCGATAATACGATGGAAATGATCAAGGAATACGCCGAACAAGACGACCGCGTCGCCTATATTGATTTGTCGCGTAATTTTGGCAAAGAAATCGCTATGATTGCTGGCCTGGACCATGTTACTGGCGACGCCACGGTGATTATTGACGCTGATTTGCAGGATCCGCCAGAATTAATTCCGCAAATGATTGAGTTTTGGGAGCAAGGTTACGACGATGTCTATGCCAAGCGCAACAGCCGCAACGGTGAAAGCTGGTTCAAAAAGGCTAGCTCACGATGGTTCTATAAAATCTTGCAAAAGTCGACGCACATCGAAGTCCAGATGGACACTGGCGACTTTCGCTTGCTGGACAAGCGCTGCGTCGAGGCGCTAAGACAAATTCGTGAATCACAGCGTTACACCAAGGGCATGTTTAGTTGGATTGGGTTCAAGAAAAAAGAAATTCGTTACGACCGCGACCCTCGACTTGCTGGCACAACTGGGTGGAACTATCCAAAACTAATTAATTTTGCAATTGACGGCATCACGTCATTTACCACTGCCCCTCTACGAATTGCATCGATTATGGGATTCTTGATTTCGTTCATAGCTTTTGTCTACATCGTCTTTTTGATCATTCGAACAATATTCTTCTATAACGACCTAGCCGGTTACCCGTCAATGATGGCGGTTATTTTGTTCCTGGGTGGTGTACAATTAATTTCAATCGGTATTATAGGTGAATACATCGGCCGAATATTTAACGAAACCAAGAGGCGACCATTATATTTTATAGAGGAGCACCACGATGCACGAGCAAATAAAAAAACACGCCGATAAATTACGTTTCGCAATCATTGGCGGCCTAAACACCGCGATTGATTTCGTAATATTGTTCGTTTTGGTTGCACTGGGACTACCGACAATTCCAAGCAACATCGCGTCGACATCGACTGCGTTAGTATTCAGCTTTTTCGCTAACAAAACCTTTACATTCAAGGACGGCAACAAAAGTACACGCAAACAATTCGGCTTGTTCCTACTAATTACATTGACGGGTCTATGGATACTGCAGCCAATTGTTATCGAAGGCACCAGGTTCATCACTGACAGTTTCATAACCAACTCGTTTATCGTTCTGTTCATCGGTAAAGTCCTAGCTACAATGGTAACGCTGGTCTGGAATTACCTGCTATATAAAAAATACGTATTCAAAAAGACGGCCTAGTATGCACATAGCAATCGACGCTCGAATTATAAATAGCTCAACTGGACGCTACATCGAACGTCTGCTACATTATTTGCAAAAGATAGACAAAACTAATAAATATACGGTTTTAGTCACCAAAAAGGATGAAAAGTTTTGGAAACCGACCAATAAAAACTTCAAGACCAAAGTGGCTGACTTTGCGCAGTATTCATTTGCCGAACAAATTGGGTTCAAAAAACTACTTGACGACCTAAAGCCTGATTTGGTACATTTTTGCATGCCACAACAACCAGTCATGTATAGAGGCAAACGAGTAACAACTTTTCATGACATGACGTTAGTCAAGGTCGTTATGCCTGACAAAAACCCGGTTGTATATAGGGTTAAGCAGTTTGTTGGTAATTTCGTTTTCAGGCGAGTTGCCCGTACATCTAGCCACATTATCGTTCCAACTCAGTTCACCAAAGACGAGTTAGTTGCCTTTACGGGTACACCTGCCGATAAAATTACGATTACATACGAAGCCGCCGATAAAACCGATGGCTCACTGAAAAAATACGATCACCCATTCAAACAATTTATCATGTACGTTGGCCAGCAGGCTGATTACAAAAATATCAAACGCCTGGGTGACGCTCATCAACAACTGCTAGCTAAATATCCCGACCTAGGATTAATATTGGTTGGACGCAAAGACAAAACTGCCACCATGAACGAAAAATATTTTAATGACAATAATTACAAAAATATTTTGTTCACTGATTTCATACCTGATTCGCAGCGTGACTGGCTGTACAAAAACACAGACGCGTATATATTTCCGTCTCTGATGGAAGGTTTTGGTCTGCCGGGCCTGGAGGCTATGACATACGGCGCGCCGGTTGTTAGCAGTAGCGCCACTTGCCTGCCTGAAGTTTATGGCAAAGCCGCCAATTACTTTGACCCTAGCGACGTCGACGACATCGCCCGCGCTATCGATGAAGTCTTGTCGAACAAAACTCGTCGAAATGAATTAATTAAATTAGGCTACGAACAAATCAAAAAATACTCGTGGGAACGCATGGCCAAACAGACACACGCTATATATATGGAATATGGAAGTTAGCTATTAGAATATGGCAAATTACTGAAAGCTAAACGTACTCTGCCACCTTCCAAATTCCAAATTCTATATTCCATCCTATATACTAGTACTAATGATTCCATTTGCTAATCGATTTCATGGTCACAATAGTCTGAGTTTTGTTTATAAAAACGGCCGGGCTGTTCGGTCACGCCATGCAACTATCAAATTTACGTCTAACCCACATCGCGACCAAACACGTATTGCAGTTGTGATTAGCAAGAAGGTTTTGAAAAGCGCTGTCAAACGCAATCGCGTTCGTAGACGAATTTATGAATATATGCGTAGTCAACTACCCAAAATTCAAGGTGTGCATGATATTGTGGTCGTTGTTTCATCCGCTGAGTTATTTAGCATACCAAGTGCTGAGCTGACGGCAGAGTTTGACGACCTAATGACGCAAGCTAACCTGTATAAAACCTCCAAAAACTGATATAATCACTGTTAGTAACGAAATTTTGGAGTAACTACACCTAGTGAATATTTTTGATGTTATTGTTGTTCAGCCTATTTTTAACCTGCTGATTGGACTGTATAGTTTGATTCCAGGCGGTGATTTTGGTATCGCGTTAATTATATTTACAATCCTAATTCGCTTTGCTCTGTGGCCACTGGTCAAAAAACAACTGCATCAGGTAAAGGCAATGCGCAAACTGCAGCCCGAGCTGAACAAGATAAAAAAGAATAACAAGGGCAACCGTCAGGCGCAGAGCATGCAAATGATGGAGCTGTACAAAAAGCATAACGTCAGCCCTTTCCGTTCAATCGGAATCCTGCTGATTCAGTTGCCGATATTTATTGCCCTGTACCAAGTTATTCAAATCTTTACATTGCACCGCGATAGAGTTGATGCATTCACCTACCCATTCATGAAAGGCATCGAACCAATCAAGGATCTGATTGCTCATCCCGAAAGCTTTAACGAAAACTTGTTTGGATTCGTTAATTTAACTCAACACGCGCTGTCGACTAACCCACTGGCGATTAACGTATTCTTGGTTATTATTGCCGCTGGTGCTGCCGTTACGCAGTACTTTATGTCTAAACAGACAACTCCTCAACAGCCTAGCAAAAAGCGCTTCCGCGACATCATGCGTGAAGCCGCCGAAGGTAAACAAGCCGACCAAAGCGAAATGAACACTGTTGTAATGGGCAAAATGATCAAATTTTTACCATTTATGATGTTCTTTATTATGATTAACCTACCTGGTGCGCTGGCGCTATATTACATGGTGTCTAACCTAGTCGCGGTTGTTCAACAACACCGAATTCTGAAACAAGATACCGAAGAGCTAACCGAAATCGCTAACGAAACACCACCAAAACAACACAAAAAAGCTACCGCCAAAGCGCGCGAAAAGGTAGCCCGCGAAGGAAACATTACACGCATCGTTGCCAAGGACACGTCTCCAAAGAAATCTAACAAGGAGAAATCATGAACCGAGAAGAATCAATTGTATTTGCGCAAAAATATTTAGAAGATTTGTTGTCGTTCTTTGGTGCTAACCTAACCGTATCATCAACCTGCGAAGATGACGTGATTGAATTGTCTGTGCCATCTAACGAGCTAAACAGTTTGCTGATTGGTCGTAATGCCGAAACCCTGCGCAGTATGCAATACATTGTATCGACAGTTCTGCGCAACAAAGATGCCACGTTAACTCGCGTTAATATTGATATTGCTGACTACAAAAAGCAGCGTGCAGAACGCGTTGCAGCTGAAGCCCGCGAATGGATCGAGGAAGTTCGTCGAACTGGTGATTCGTATGTCGCCAACCTGAACGCAGCTGATCGACGTATCGTCCATCACGTTGCTAGCGAATACAGCGATATCCGCACTTTTTCTGAAGGCGAAGGCCGTGAACGTCGTATTACGATTGCCCAAGCAAGCAGTTAAATAAATTCTATTATTGACAGCTTTTTTTCATGATATACTCAGATTATGAAAAAATTATCCAAAACAAAAATAGTCGCACTATCAATCATCGTACTACTGTTATTAGTAGCAGCCATATTCATTATTTCGATACCAATTATCAGCAATCTTGAACATACACGGTTTACAGAATTAGATACTAGCCAGCGTAGTATATACGACGAAATCGTGAAGGCTTCGGATAATGCAGAAAAATGGGATTACACAGCAGGCTGTACGCAAATATATACAGGTCCATGGCCAACTGGTGAATATACATGCTCTACAGTTATCTCTACATCAAAAGAAACTACATCTGTTGATCAATTAAACGCCTTGCAGACTAAATATTACCCAGTAGTTAACAATAGTGATAAACTTCGTCAAACTTCCGAACTAGACATACAAAGTCCAGAAGATTTTGGTAAGAAATTTGTAACTAGCGGTGTTCAACGCAACTATACCGACAAATCTAGTGGAGTTGATTGTATATTCCGATTAATCTTGGGGCAAACCAAACCTAGTTTAGACAATAGTATCGAAGGTTCAACAATTAAGGATGGTATCGGCATCACTCGAATAAGTTTATCTTGCGAAAATAAATCTAGTGAGGCTTGGTTTAATCTAATCGAACGTTAGTTTTGACGTTTCTTTAGTAAAATTATCATTATACCGATTAAAACTAATACACTCGATAAAATAACCGGAAAAATATTCCATTCTTTATCAGAATTGGACTTCGCCTGAATAGTGTCCTGATCACCAAGCACTTCTGTTTTATTTGTAGGACTTGTAGTGTGGTTGTCATCCGAGCTTATCTTATTTTGCTCTTGGGCTGTGGTATGGCTAGATGTTAAAGTGGTTTTATTATTTGAGCTTAAGTTATTCGCAGGGTCAGGTTCAATATCAGTCTCTGGTTCTGGCATATCGTAAGCAAAAACTTGATACAAATCAATTGATTCATTAGAAAATGATGTGCCATATAGGTTAAATGTGTGAAAGCCTGGTTCTAAATCGATTGACAAATTAATCGACTGGTTAAATGACCCGTCATCGTTAGCTTGATATGTACCAACTGTCTGCTCGGTAGAGGCAACCGTTACTACAACGTCTGAATCCGGAGCAAACGTATGCTCGGGTAGAGATAGAACTTTGTGAGCCTCGTCAGCATCGTCATCTGCGACAAAGGTTGTGCTTATTTGTCGTGGATAGTTATGGTAAACGTCCGGTACCCAATATTCACTAGGCTCTGGCGGTAATGTCGACACTGGGCATATTATTAAATTATCTGAACAATAGTTATAGTTTGCTAAATTCGAGACAAAATTCGATATTGTCGATGCAATCCTAGCATGGCCCAGTGTATTTGGATGAAAGCTCTCGTTTCCGATTAATTTTAACCATCCAAGCTTATCGATTAGTGCCGAATCGTCACCCAGTCGGATAGCGTTCATAGCGCTAGGTTTATTGCCACATAGGGCCGAGCTACCCAAACTATTTTCGATATCTACGTACCCTACGCCAGCTGTTGCAGCAGCTGATTTAATAACCTGATTAAGATAGTGGACGCCTTCGTTAATAAATCGACGTTCGTCTGCGTTCAGCAAATATCCAGTCAAACCACCACAATCATTAGGTTCATATATTAATTTTGGATACCCAATAACTAATATTCTGGAATCTGGTGAGTTGTTATGAATCGAACGGTAAGTCCGCACCAGCTTGTCATATATTGATTTTATTTCTACTGCCGTCTTCTCTCTTCCCATAGCAGTACCCGCCCAACTACAAGTATCGGGACCTAAGCAAGCCTTCAATTTATCCGAGAAATCAATGTCGTTTCCGCCAATTCCAAGTGTAATTATTACTGGGTGATATTTTGATACAAAGCTTTCTTGGTGAATTTGACCAGGAAAGAACAGGTCAGCAGAAGATTGCTGCAATTTATACTTATCAAAGACAGTGAGCTTAGGAGAATAACTATTAATCCTAGAGGACTGACCCCAATATATGTCGTCGTCCCCAACTACATCATCCATAACCGCTCCCGAACAGGCGACGCTGCGAACAAAGTTCATATCAAACTTTTGCATTCTGGCCAAGATAAGCGGATACGAGTTATTACTAATATGACATTTATCAAAACCCGTGTTGGTATTAGGTAAATACTCACTATCCAGTTCAGCCCCCTCTCCACTACTGAAAGAATCACCTAGCGCCAAATAATCCAAAGTTAAACCACCATAACCACTCGCACGTAATTCGATCTTGCGTGGACCAACCGTCCAAGAGGTTGCGAAAAAGCTGAGCGAATCACCGCTCGAGCTAAAGACTGGATTATACGCCTCGTGAAAGTTATCGATAAAGCCAAAATCAATCGGTGAGGTTGGACAAGAGTTAGACAGCGGCTTCATAGTTTGATCCATTCGCTGAGGGGTTAATAATTCACCACACTCATCATTAACTTCATATACCGTAAGTCGGACGTTTCGCCCCATCTCGGCAACAAATTTACCGTCATTGCTAACAGCAAACTCAATCATTGGATCAAACCCATGCCAATACAAATACGTATTGCCTGTTATATATTTCATTGAAAGCGTATCTATATCCAGCAACCCAACACCCCTCTCGCGTAGTTCAACGGCCAAATAACGACCGTTGTCTGACCCCGTAAAACTTACGACCGGCCAATAATAGCCGTTTGTATCCTTTAATTCGTATGACGGGTTGGCGTAATTAAATGAATAGCTAACCGATAAATTACTAGGGTTTACATGACGTTCTAAACGACTAGAAAAGTTTTTGTATACTATCAAACCAAATACAATTCCGTTCACTTTGTGCTGAAGCATCACCAGCGTGTCTGTTTGTGGCAAATATGTACAGGTGCTGGAATCACAATTAATACTTAGTGGGTACATCAACTTATCATTCCTAAAACTAACAGCAACTCCATACCGTGAATAGGTAGCAAATGACATATTTTCGCCATGTATCGTACAGGCATTTACGGTGTATGATAAACTGGATATATTGATGTCCGAATAATCAACTGGACAGTACATCGATCTATAGACGTCGTTCATACTTGTGGGCTGTGAACTACCTAGTGTTGGTTTTGATCTTGTCCAAGAAATAGTATTAACCTCTGCGCCCGCCACAGAAGAAATGGCCGCCCCTACAGATAAAATAGTCACTAGACCGATTATCAAAAACAAAAGTCGCTTCATATTCACCCCCGTTCGTATTTTGATATTTTATATATTATATTCTAAGCTTAATCTAAGCAAGTGTTTTGTATTAAAAATCTCTTAAAACACTAGCGCTATCAGTGGTCAGTCTGGTATAATTCAATCATATAAAAGGGGAACGAGTGAAACGCTCAAGTACAGGGGTCAAACGGACACATCTAAAAACAAATCTGACATTTCGAAAAATATATCGAAATTTAGGTCTGTTCGTTAGTACCCTATCCTACCCTATTATTCTGCTGAATAAACGCGTTATTCGGCCATTTCAGAAGCGATTGTCGAGGAAATGGCAATGGTATAGACGATGGCGGCGCTGGCAATATCGTCCTCATGCATACATAACGGTTCTGGTACCCGTTGCTTTTATGTTGGTCGCAGTTATCGCGTTTGACATGAAAGGCGTTTTTGCAGCCACTATTTCATCGAACTGGACGTTTACTAACCCGGCTGATTACAACTACGACAATACGGCCATTGATATCACAGGTACTAACGCCAAATTAAAGGCTCAAAACTACACATCGGATGCTAATACGGCTGCGTTATATCATATGGATGAAATTAACGGCACAACAATTACCGATTCATCATCAAATGGCAACAACGGAACACTTGTTGGCGCAGCTACTTTTACACCAGGACGTTTGAATAATGCTTTGTCGCTCGATGGCACCAGTATGTTCGCATCAATCCCCGACTCGTCATCACTAACTCTAGCTGGTAGCCAAACACTCGAGGCTAATGTTAAGTTCAACACACCGTTTTCAACTAGTTCAGAACAAGACCAAGGAATTATCGATAAGGGTAGTTATCGTCTGTACTACGACCGAACCTCAGGACGAATCAATTACGAAATCGCTAACAGCTCAGCCAACACTTGGGTTAAACGAGCCGGTAGTGGCATTAATGGTAGCTGGGATTTAAACGGTAAAACCGCTGTCCAAGCGACCGTAACCGTAGGTGGTGATAAATATGCTGGTTTAGGATTAAGTGTTGGTGATGCCGAAGTTTGGCGATTTCACAGTGGTTCGTGGAGTAAAGTTGGTGGTGACGGTATCAATAACAGCTGGGCTGATCAAACCTACGAAAATGTGTATTCACTTACCGTAAATGGAACGATTTTATATGCCGGACTAGGTTTGACAGCTGGTGATGCCGAAGTGTGGAGTTGTGACACTAGTACCGGATGTTTAAACTGGTCAAAAGTTGGTGGTGATGGATTTAACGGCAGCTGGGGTGTAAATACTTTCGAATCGGTCTTTGCCTTGACAAGTTATGGCGGCGATGTTTATGCGGGCCTGGGTCAGACTGTTGGCGATGCCGAAGTGTGGCGATACGATTCTGGTGGTAACTGGACCAAGATTGGTGGCGATGGCGTAAATGGTAGCTGGAATACAGTTTATGAATCTGTTAGATCACTGGTTAGCGACGGTGCTGGCGGATTATATGCTGGTATTGGTGATACAGCTGGTGATGCGGCAGTGTATCGTTGGAACGGTAGCACTTGGACCAAAGTTGGTGGCGATGGCGTAAACGGTAGCTGGGCATCAGCTGATAATATCGAATATGTCCAAAGTTTAGATTATTTTGGTGGCAAACTGTATGCCGGTACAGGAATATCAACTGGTGATGCCGATGTTTGGCAATATAGCGGTGGGTCTTGGACCAAAATTGGTGGCGATGGTATTAACGGTGGTTGGGCTGCCAGTACATACGAAGGTATTGGATCACTAACCAACGACGGTACTAGTTTGTACGCTGGAACAGGTACTGGTAATGGCGACGGTGAAGTCTGGAAGTTTACAAGCGGTAGCTGGACCAAACTGGGTGGCGATGGCGTTAACGGTAGCTGGCCAACGGCTCGCGGTGATGCGGTATACGCCATGCAATATAGTGGCGGTAAACTAAATGTTGGTTTATATGATTCAGCTGGTGATGCCCTCTTTTACGAATGGGACGGTAGCAACTGGACTCAAATTGGTGGAGGATACTATAACAACAGCTGGGGATTCTATGGATTACAAAGCGTCGAATCTGCGACGACCTACAACGACAAATTATATATGGGTACAGGTGTCAGCGTTGCTGGTAATGCGCTGGTTTGGGAGTTTGATGGCAACAGCTGGACTAAGGTTGGTGGACAGGGTCTTCGTGGCAGCTGGGCCCAAGACACTTATGAAAACGTTTATTCACTGCAACAATACAATGGTAATTTATATGCTGGTCTAGGAACATCGGCTAACGACGGTGAGGTTTGGAAATATGACGGTACATCTTGGACGCAAGTTGGTGGCGATAGTTTAAATAACGGATGGGGCGCAGGGTACGAGGCAGTTTGGATATTAACTGTCTTTGACGGCAAGCTATATGCTGGACTTGGTAACAGCGCAAATGATGCTGAGGTTTGGGCGTGGGATGGCAGTAACTGGACCAAGGTAGGCGGTGATGGCGTAGGTGGTGGCTGGTCAACTAACCACGAGGCTGTTATGTCGATGACTGTCTATAACGGCGAATTGTATGCTGGTTTAGGTACTAGCACAAACGACTCAGAAGTCTGGAAGTACGATGGATCAACTTGGACACAGGTTGGTGGTGATGGCGTAGCTAGCAGCTGGAATGGTCATTACGAAGAAGTTGATATTTTGCGTATCTATAACGGTAAATTGTATGCAGGTTTAGGTGCTGGGGCGGGTGACGCTGAAGTTTGGGAATACGATGGATCAACCTGGACTTTAGTTGGTGGAAGTGACGTCAATAATTCATGGACTAGTGGAACCTATGAACGAATCAGGTCAATGGCTGTTTATAACGGACAGCTGTATGTTGGAACTGGTGATTCAGCTGGTGACGGCGAAGTTTGGGCTTGGAACGGGACAACTTGGGTTCAAATGGGCGGCGACAGTATTAATGATAGCTGGGGTTCAACGATAGAATACGTCGGTTCATTAATTGATTATCACGGCAGGTTGTATGCTGGTACTGGTGTCAGCGCTAATGCTGATGCAATGGTCTATTCAATCGGTGATAATGCCTACCTAGCGGGAACTGCAACCACCCAAGACACAAACTGGCATCATATCGCCGCCACCTATAACGGACTGACAATGAAGTTGTATGTCGATGGCGTCGAAAATGCTTCAACTAACAAATCTGTCGTACCACCTGATAATAATATCGATCTTAGAATCGGTAGCACCTACGGTAGCGGTGGTCGTGGTGAAACCCAAGGCTATTTTGGTGGTCTAATTGATGAAGTGCGCCTAAGTTCAAATGTGCGGACTGACTTTACGTCTAAGCCATATGTAACAACCAAAAAGACTATTAGCCTGGTAAATCCTATCTTTACATCTGGTGTTCAGGCGTTCACGGCATTTACAACTAACGAAGCTACAAATGGCGGAACAATTACCTATCGATTAAGTACAGATGGTGGTAGTACTTGGATTTATTGGGATACACTAACATCAAACTGGATTACGTCTGGCTCAATTAATCAAGCGAACTCCAGCGCCGAGGTTAACTCGCACATCACCAGCGTGCCCGTAACATTTGGAGGTTTGATTTGGCAAGCAATTTTCGATTCTGACGGCAACCAACAAGTTACTTTAAACTCTGTTAATGTCGACGCTCAAACTGATACGAATGCGCCTGATTCGAATGCCGCCAATATCACCGCCCTACGTTCATCAGGAGGGGCAGCTCTTGCCTCAAACGACTGGACCAATGGTGCTTCGCCTTACTTTAGCTGGGACCCAGCTATCGACTCGGGTGCTGGAATATACGGCTACTGTCTGTATCTAGGGCTAGATAACACGGCTGATCCAGCAACCACCAAGGGGCTATTAGGCACTAGCCTCAAAGACACCGGTAACCACTGTCAATTTATTACGCCAAACACCAATATCGATTTAGGTGCATTAGGAGTTATGGCTAGCCCAATGACAACCTCAACTAGTCCGTATTATCTGGTTGTTGAAGCGATAGACAAAGCCGGCAACACCTACCCTACCACGACAACATTTCATTTTAGGTTCGACAACACGCCTCCACTAAACCCCGGTTTCATTAGCGGCCCATCTGGATTTATCAACACCAAAGACGCTACCTTGACCTGGCCAACTAGTGGCGGTCAGTCAGCAAGCGACGGTGCATCCGGTGTTGCTGGGTTACAGTACAAAATCGAAGGTGGATCGTGGTATGGCGACTCACACACTGGCACGGGCGACATAAGCGACCTACTGGCCAACGACGGCTCTTACCAAACAGTGCCTACGCCAGATTATAATGACATTGCTGAGGGCACCAATACGGTCTACTTCCGCACCTGGGATAACGCCGGAAATATTTCAGTTGGAACGGTAAGTGCAGCTCTCAAGATTAACACCAACGGATCGCCATCTGAACCTCTTAACCTAACCGCTACTCCAACCACAAATACAGCTAACTCGTTCTCGTTTAGCTGGAGTGACCCAGCCAGCTTTGTTGGCTCGGCAAGCAGCCTAAACTACTGTTATACTGTCAACGTCTTGCCGTCGGCAATAACATGTAACTTTACTGGTAACGGTATCAAGTCACTCCCAACCGGACCATACGCCACTCAGCCGGGTCTAAACACCCTGTATGTAGTCGCCAAAGACGAATCCAGCAATATAAACTACGCCAGTTATGCAGCGATTAACTTCACAGCTAACACCTCAGCACCAGGCATCCCTGGTAATGTTGATATCGTAGACGTATCGATCAAATCAACTTCAAAATGGCGCCTTGCAATAACTTGGGATACACCAACTAATGTCGGCGATGGCATATCTAGTTACAAGATATACCGTTCGATAAACGGTACGACATTTAACATTGCCGGAACCAGTTCAAGTACAACCTACATCGATGCAGGCCTAACCCAGATTCCGTATTATTATCGCGTCGTTGCTTGTGACAGCACCAACAACTGTAGCGCTAATAGTTCGGTTGTATCGATGATTCCTACCGGTAAATTCACAGAACCAGCTAATCTAATCGGTGAACCAGCCGCTAGCAACATAACAACTAAACGGGCCGTGGTTCAATGGACAACAGACCGTAACAGTGACTCAAAGATAGCCCTAGGAACATCAAGTGGCCACTATGGACAAGCTGAAATTGGTAATTCTGACCAAGTCGTAATTCACGACATTCAACTAGATAACCTGGCTGCAGGAACTACTTATTACTACGTTGTGAAATGGACCGACACGGATGGTAACACGGGCATTAGCCAAGAACACACCTTTACAACTAAACCTGCTCCAGTTATCAAAGAAATAGCTGCGACAAGAGTTGGTCTAAGTAGCGCCGTGATTGGGTTTACGTCAGTTGGATCAACCAAGGTTAATCTGTATTACGGTGAAAGTGATTCGTTTGGCGGTTTACAGTCAGTTAACACATCGTCTGCCGAAACCCCTTATAGCATGGAACTTGACGGACTAAAAGACGGCACAAAATATTATTACATGTTAAGTGCTTTTGATAGCGAAGGTAGCGAATACAAAGGAAATATATTCTCGTTCACTACCCCACCAAGACCACATATTTCAAATTTACGATTTGAGCCGATAGAAGGTGAGCCAACCAGCACCCAAAGTATAACCTGGACAACCAACGTACCTAGCACTTCAACCATCACATATGGCAAGGTTGGATCAGGTGGAACTGATGTTTTGAACTCCGAACTAACCAAAGAACACAAGATCATCATATCTGGACTAGAGGATGACAGCGACTACTTCTTGGTGGCAAGAGGCCGTGATGCGGATGGAAACTTGGCTGTGTCTGATTCACAAAGATTTAGAACTGCGCTTGATACTAGACCTCCAGTTATTTCAAACGTTACTATCGAAACGTCGATTCGTGGAACCGGGTCTGAAGCCAGAGGTCAAGTAATTGTGTCGTGGCGAACCGATGAACCGTCAACCAGCCAAGTAGGATATGCAGACGGTAGTACCGCAACCGTATTCAACAACAAAACCAGCGAAGATACTCAACGCACAACCGAACATATCGTAGTACTATCCAACCTGCCAACATCAAAGGTCTACAGCATCCAGGCAATATCGTACGACAAGTCACGCAATATGGGTGTTAGCGATCCACAAACCTCAATTGTTGGGCGCGCCAACGAGAGTGTTCTAACGATTATCCTTAATGCACTGCAGAGAGTGTTTGGTTTGTAATATGGATGACGTCAAAAAGGCAGCCTACCACCAATCCATAAGTAATGCTAAGTCGATTATTGATGTTAGCCATGTAAATCAGTCGTTTGAAATCGGCGAAGAAACCGTCGACATTCTAAAAGGCGTAGACTTTTCGATCAAAGAAGGTACGTTTAATATTATTTATGGCCCATCAGGGTCAGGTAAGTCGACTTTGTTGAATGTGCTGACTGGCCTACAAAAACCAACGTCCGGAGACGTAACCTTTGATGGCAAAGATTTGTACGAATTAACCCCAGATAAATTAGCTCATTTTCGCGCAAATGAGATTGGTATCGTATATCAGCAAAACTTTTGGGTAAAAAGTTTAAATGTGATTGAAAACGTATCAATGCCACTATATTTTACTGGTCACTCCAAGGCTGCAGCTGCCAAAATAGCAATGAATGCTCTTGAACTGGTTGAGATGGCCGACTTTGCCAAAAAACGTCCAGTTTTACTGTCTGGTGGTGAGCAACAACGTATCGCTATGGCTAGAGCCTTGGTCAACAACCCGTTATTTGTTATTGCAGATGAGCCAACCGGCAACCTAGATAGCACCAATGGGGATATGATAATGGGGTTATTGCAGAAGTGCCAGACCGACCTAGACCGCACAATTATCTTGGTTACACACAACATGGAGTATATTCCCCTAGCTGACCATTTGTTACACATTGACGATGGCCACGTAGTTGAAACCATGCATCAAGGTGTAGCTGCAATTGCCGAAGGATTACTTGATGATATGCGTTCGCGTATTAGCCGTTTAGCGAAAGGTAAACACAATGTCTAAATTAATGACCGTATTTACCACTAGACGAGAAAAGTCCCGTCAATATAAGTCTATTCCATCTAGAGTTCTGCTATACATTGCTTGGCGTAACTTTATATCCAAGAAACTTCGCTCGTTTCTAACTGTTTTTGGTGTGATTATTGGTGTTAGTGCAATCTTCTTCCTGCTATCGTTTGGTTTAGGTGTTCAATCTCTAGTAACTAACCAAGTCGTTGGCGACAAGTCACTTAAATCTATCGACGTAACTTCACCTAACTCAAAAATCATTAAATTAAACGAAGATACTACAAATAAAATGCGCACCTACCCACACGTTAGCAAGGTTGGTGTTCAATATTCTTTCCCCGGTATCATGAGTTATAACGGTGGTGAGGTTGACGCTGTTGTATACGGCCAAAACCAAGAGTATCAAAGCCTCAGCAGCCTAGCCTTAATAAAAGGTAGGCTGCTAAATAATGTCGACAGCCACGCTGTGCTACTTAATACTTCGGCGCTAAAAGCCCTAGGAATAGACGATCCAAATAGCGCTCTAAATAAAGTTATTTCAATCGATATTCCACTTGACCGCGTCGAAGCCAAAAAGAAACAAATCTCTGATAAATTTACCATTGTAGGTATTATTGAATCTGGTGCTGGTAGTGAAATATTTATGCCTAGCAACCTATTTGATATAGCCGGCGTACCGACATATAGTCAAGTAAAAGTTGTGATGGATGACACCGCTAATGTAGCGACTGCCCGAAAACAAATCGAAGCAAGTGGCTTCCAAACTGCGTCACTAACCGACACACTGTCTGAAATTGATAATATATTCAGGTTCTTTAACCTGGTATTAATTGGATTTGGTAGTATTGGAATGATTGTGGCGGTCCTTGGAATGTTTAACACCCTAACAATATCATTACTAGAGCGCACCAAAGAAATTGGACTAATGATGGCGCTAGGCTCTAGACGACGCGATATGCGTAAACTGTTTATATTCGAAGCAGCCCTAATATCGTTTTTTGGCGCGGTTATTGGAGTATTGATTGCATACATTATCGGCAAGGTTGTTAACTTATACATAAATCTTGGCGCCGCTAGTCGAGGTGTCACGCAGTCGTTTGAATTATTTGCGACTCCGTGGTGGTCGATCGTAACGATTATATTAGCAACTGTGGTGGTTGGTTTATTGGTAGTTTACTTCCCTGCCCGCCGCGCTGAACGAATTAACCCAATTGACGCCCTAAGACGCGAATAAAAACGGACCCGTCAAAGGGCCCGTTTATTTACTAATGATTGAATTAAATCTTTAGAGTGTATGTGTAGTTTTTAAATCCTGCAGTACCAGTGTAATCAAAACCGTATGATTCATACTTTAGCTTCAAATCACTAGCACCCTTGGCAATCTCGTATACTAGGTTTCCGGTTGCCGTGGCGCCTTTATCCATCGTGCCACCTGTAAATTCTGGTTCAACGGTTGTTGTAAATGACATTGAATCAGAAATACCATCAGCTGATAGGTCTAGGTCGTAACCAGTGAATGATTTGCTGTCACCAGTATTAGTGACGGTGACATTCACCACTATCAACTCTTTGCCTTCGCCAGCGCGTTGAAACTCGTTTTCAGGAACATAATCCCGTTTAACCGAGTTAACTTTAACCTCAAACTGACCAAACTTAGCTGTTTCACCTTTGTCAAAGTCCTTCTTGGCACTGTCTTGGGCTTTGGCCTCTTTGCTTGCCTCGTTAACTGCATTACCATAAATTGTGGCTGCACCACCAAATAAGGCTAGTCCGGCAATCAAAAAGAATACTATAACTAGGTTAATTAAGGTGGCAATTCCTCCGGTTACCAAACCAGCGATTGACATACCTTTGTTTTGAGCTTTTTTGATAGCTATGATTCCTAGAACCACAGCTGTAATTCCAGCTCCTAGTCCCAAGAAAGGTACCCAGCAGAACACAAGTCCTACGATACCAACTACCATTGCTGCAACCGCTAAACCACCGGCTGATTGACCAGTTGGTTTATTGACTGGTTTTGGCGCCTGAACCACAGGTTCGTCCACTTTATTTGATGAATCGTTGTCCATTTTTACCCTCCACAAGTTATTTAACTAATGCCTATACTATATATCATTACGATTATTTAAACTACATATCTGATAAAATAAGCTGATGGAGGAGTGGCCGAGTGGTTGAAGGCGCTGCTCTCGAAAAGCAGTATCTTGAGCAATCGAGATCGCGAGTTCGAATCTCGCCTCCTCCGCCATGAACAAATGATTTGGTTTATCTAGATAATTTTTATAGTAATTTAGTGTATACTATATTTGAAATAAATCCGCCATGCGGTTTGGTACGTAGCCTAGTACATAAACAAACTTGCGGTATTCTAATTGACACGGGCTGGTCGAAACTTAACAAGGAGAAAAATATGGTAAGTCGTGAAGAAAAACGCGCCATGAAAGACAAGCTCGTCAAAGAAGGTTACGAACAGTGGCGCGAAATGTCGCAGTCACACTGGAACCACTGGCGAGCCTGGGGCTCTTGGTTTAGCTGGGGCTCACCCGTGGGACTTGGATTGTTCTTTGTTCTACTGTCTGTCGCAGCCGCCATATTGGTTTGGGTTATTAAACTCTAATCAATTATAAAACCTTTAAATACCGCCTTTATAGGCGGTATTTATTTTAACTAGCCTGTTTTAGCTCAACCTCGCTGATATTAAGTTCAAATAAGTTAAGTGTTTCGTCTAGTCTACTCCGAAACATATCGAGTGAGCGTCCGTATAAAAAATCTGCCTTTCCTGCCATCGGGCGAATCGGGTCGGTTTCAATTATCATGCCGCCACCTCCACATAAACTGACTTTAACGTTCTGTTCTGATGGGTATTTATGAACTGCGTTACGCCTCGAATTAATTACTAGTCTTAGTGAGTTTTCTACCAACACAACACCTAGTTGATCGGGCGAGTATGGTCTATGTAAGTCTGGAATTTCCCATGCAGCTTGAATCACCTCTGGAATATCAATAAAATACTTAAGTCGCGCTACTGATTCGACCGTAGGATTAATTGAATTAAAATATGCAATATCTAAAAGCGACCTACCAATCCTAACTAAATCTGAGCACTCACCACCATCAATTTTGTCAATTTCTGTTTGATAACGTAACCATTCGGACATTATGTTTACAGGATATCACGCTTACGTTTTACTGCAATATGTCGATAAGTAGCTTAAATAGTTGATATACTAAGGTTATGCAAGAACCATCTATTTTCACCAAGATTATTAACGGCGAGATTCCGTCTCACAAAATTTACGAAGACGACAAAACATTTGCGTTTTTGGATATATATCCAATCACAACTGGACACACTTTGATTATCCCGAAGGTTCAGGTTGAGTTTTTGTGGGACCTTGACGATGAATACTATGCAGCTGTTATGAACACTGCTCGAAAACTAGCCCTACACCTTCGCAGAGAACTAGGTGTACCGTTTGTTGGTGAAAAAGTGCTTGGAACAGACGTTCCCCATGCTCACGTCCACCTAATACCCTTTGTTCGGCCGCACGAATTTCATGGCGATCAAGACATGAACACTGAACCAGATCATGAAACATTAGCACGACTGGCTGAAAGACTGAAGCTATAGTGCCAATCAAAATTATAGCTGTTGGTAAAAAGCACGAGACTTGGGTTCATGATGGCATTAATCGATATGAAAAACGACTTCGAAACCAGTTCAAGTGTAGTTGGTTGCTAACCCCCCACTCTTCGCTTGCCAATGGTGACGCTAGGCGTGATGAATCAAAACTAATCTTAAATAAACTCAGTGATGATGATTATGTAATTTTACTAGATGAACGAGGTAAGCAACTGATGTCTACTGACCTATCAAAACAAATAACTAAACCACTAAATTCATCTAAAAATCTCGTTTTTGTTATTGGTGGCGCGTATGGTGTAGATAGTTCAGTCCGTGACCGAGCTGATTTTGTATGGTCGCTATCACCGCTAGTATTCCCACATCAGTTAGTTAGGTTAATATTGGTCGAGCAAATTTATCGAGCACAGGAAATCGACAAGGGTGGCGGTTATCACCATGGGTAGAATTTGGAATGTGGCTATTGGAATTTGGCGAGGTTAATCAGGACAACAAAACTACGCACGTTAGTGCGTAGTTTACCATCTTCCAATAGCTAATTGCTATATTCCAATTAACCTAAACGGTTAATTGAGCGCGGCCTTTAATGCGGCGGCGTTTAAGTACAGCTCGGCCAGCTTTGGTCGCAATTCTTGCACGAAACCCGTGAGTACGAGCACGGTGACGTTTGTGTGGTTGGTGAGTTCTCTTTGGCATATCTAGACTATTCTACATAAATTCGGCTGTTTTATCAAGGTGATGGTTGAATTTTCATTATTACCATTGTTTAGTATGCGAAACTTATCCCCTAATCGATTGTTCTTATCCACATATTAATAGAGGTGGTATCAAATTGTGTATAACTCGTACCTCTATCTATGGATGAGTTTGTGTTAAAAATCCGGGTTGTGGAAAACTAAGACTGTAGGTATAATTATTGGTAGTTAATGTGAATTTTTAAGGGGAAAATTTATGCATCACGCGTTGTGGCAAAGTGTATTAGGTGAAATCGAATTATCGGTATCTCATGCTACATTTACGACGTGGTTCAAAAACACCCAACTTGTCGACCAAAACGATAATGGCGTTGTGATCTCGGTCCCGAACATATTTGCCAAGAAACAATTTGAAGTAAAGTTCAATGATCAAATCAAAGAGGTATTATCTAAAAACGGTGTTACTCCCAAAAATATCACTTACATGATTAATACAGGTGCTAGTAAAACTAGAGTTAACCGTGAAACGACCATTACTGCTGACCCGCCAACAGCAGATGACTTAATTGCCACCGGACAATCTAGCCGTAATTCTTCTAAACTAACTACAGGCAACTTAAATCCACGTTACACGTTTGATAACTTTATCGTTGGGTCGAGTAACGACCTGGCTTATGTTGCCAGTCAAGCTGTAGCTGAACATCCTGGAGAAAAATATAATCCAATTTATTTATACGGTGGTGTTGGACTTGGTAAAACTCACCTGATGCAGGCTATTGGAAATGAGATTAAACGAACCAAACCAGACACAAGGGTGTTATATATTAATTCAGAAACTTTCGTGAATGAGTTTTTGGATCACGTTAGGTTTAAGAAAAAAGGATTTTCGGAAAAGTATAGAAGTGTTGATGTATTAATTGTTGATGATATGCAGTTCATTGCTGGCAAAGAGAAGACCCAAGAAGAGTTCTTCCACACCTTTAATCACCTACATCAAAACAATAAACAAATTATCATTAGTAGTGATAAACCACCAAAGAGTATACCAACCCTAACCGAACGCCTGCGTAGTCGATTCGAAATGGGTATGACTATTGATATACAAATGCCCGACTTTGAAACGCGTTGTGCGATTTTATCAGCCAAAGCGTCAATGTCAGGTGTAACACTTAGTCGAGATACGGTTGAATACTTAGCCACTAACATTAAAACAAACATTCGTGAGCTTGAGGGAGCGCTAAATCAATTACTTGCCTATGCAGAAATGCGAGGTATCGAACCCGACACTTCAACCGCCGAAGGGTTGCTCGGTAATGTTCGTCATTCACGCCCACAACATTTAACGAGTAAACAAATTATCGATCGTACAGCAAAACATTTCCAATTAGGTGTTGAAGAAATTTGTAGTCCAAAACGTGATAAACATATTGTTGTACCTCGTCAAATTGCGATGTATTTACTTCGTAGCGAATTACACCTTAGTTTCCCTAAGATTGCTGGAGAATTAGGTCGTAAAGACCACACAACCGCTATTCACTCTGTTGAAAAAATTGAAAAAGCAATAAAGTTAGACTTTTTAATCCGTGAACAAGTCGCATCGATTCGGGAGAAATTATATGCTTAGGTTGGAATATAGTAGATGGAATATAGTAGATGGCGTAGATAATATAGTTAAAAATACTTGGGTAAAAAATGTGAACAACCAGCGGATAATTGATAGTAAATCTAGTGTACGGTCATCCACTTATTTACATGATGTAATATTAAATTCAATTAGTAAAGATGTACAACTTAACTTTATACACCCAAATGAACACTTTTTATACAACCATTCATCCACATCTATTTTTAAAGTTTTTAATCCGTTATTTATGTTTTATACACATAATCCACACCCCCTATTATTAAACCCAACAAAGAAAAATTAAAGAAAGGTAATAACAATGGAATTAACAGTCACACAAGAAAACCTTACCCGCGCATTAAACGCTACTTCACGGATTGCGAGCACAAAAACTCAATTACCAATACTTAGTAATATCCTACTTCGAACAGATGGTAATAGATTACTTGTGGCCGCAACAAATTTAGAAATCGCATCAACACAATACATTGGAGCAAAAATTATTAAACCCGGCGCGATTACAATACCCGCTCGATTAATGTCTGAATTTATCTCAAGCCTTCCTAAAGAATCAGTTGAATTAAAAGTTAAAGGCGATAATTTACATATAACAAGTGGTAAATATTCTTCGATTATAAACGGTGTTATCGCAGATGAATTCCCTGAACTTCCAACAATTAACGAGAAATCATCAATAAGGTACACAATTAATAGTGACGACTTTAAACAAGCAGTATCTCAGACAATTATTACAACCAGTAACGATTCAACTCGGCCGGTTTTAACTGGTGTATTTTGGCATTCATACCGTGGGCAATTATATTTAGCAGCAACAGACGGTTATCGTTTGTCAGAACGTCGATTAGTAAAAACAACTAGTGATGTATCGGCAATTATACCAACCCAAACCTTACAAGAAGTACTACGGACAATCGCAGAAGTTGAAACCGAAATCGATATATTATTCGACGAAACTCAAGTACGGTTTAGGGTTAATGAAGCTGAAATTATTAGTCGTTTAATTGATGGTAACTTCCCAGATTACCGCCAATTAATTCCAACATCAAGTGAAACTAAGATTGTAATTAATAAATCAGACTTTATTAGAATTACTAAAATATCTGGACTATTTGCTCGAGAATCAGGTGGATCGGTCACTTTAACTGCCGACTCAGATAAAAAAAGTTTATCTATTCACTCAATTGCATCTCAACTGGGTGAAAATACATCAGAAGCGAGCGCTGATATATCAAGTAACGGTCAAGTCACACTTAATTCAAGGTATTTAAGTGAAGCTTTGTCGGTTGTTGATGGAGATGAAGTAGAATTTAGTTTTAGCGGCAAGATTTCGCCATGCGTACTTAAGTCAACCAACGAAAATACAGATTATTTCCACATAATAATGCCACTTAAAAGTTAATTTATAATGGCGGTAGTATTAAAACTATCAGTCCAAAATATTCGTTCGCACGATAGTTTTAATATTAATTTATCACCAAACACTACAGTTATAACTGGTAAAAACGGTAGCGGTAAAACATCGTTAATTGAATCGATTTATATAACTCTGCAGGGAACGTCATTTAAGTCTGGAGATATAGATATCTTAAAAACCGGTTGTGATTGGTGGCGAATAGAATCGGTTTTTGACGATGGTATCAAAAGGACGGTAACTTATAACCCCAAACAACCCTCAGGCCGTAAAAAATTCGTAATTGACGATAAGACAATGTATCGTATGTCACCCAGGTATAAATACCCAGTAGTTTTATTTGAACCAGACGACCTTAGATTATTAAATGGGTCACCAACTCGCAGACGACAGTTTATAGACAGATTTATTAGCCAACTTGATCCAGAGTATCAATCAGCATTACATAAGTACGAGAGAGCCTTAAAACAACGCAATAACCTATTAAAAAACAAAAGTTCAACCAAAAACGAGTTATTTGTTTGGAATATCGCACTAAGTGAATATGGATCGTATTTAATTGAAAAACGAACACTTTTTATTGAACAAATTAATAATCAAATTAACGACGAATACAAAAAAATCGCAACAACTAACGATATTGTATCAATTCACTACTCACACACTTCAATTGGTGATATCAAACAAAAACTACTAACCGAGCTAGAGTCGCGCATTGAACACGACAAAGTACTAGGATTTACTAGTACAGGACCACATAGACATGACGTTGTTTTTCAGTTTAATAACTCCCCTGCAACATCAGTAGCCTCACGAGGTGAAGTTCGTAGCATAATATTAGCGCTTAAGTTCTTAGAGGTAGAAATAATCGAGCGAATAACAGATCAAAAACCAATTATTTTAATGGACGACGTGTTTAGTGAACTAGACGAAAGCCGTCAAAAAGCACTTAGCGACACGATAAATGGGCATCAAATAATAATAACCAGCACTCATGTGTTATCAGGTAGTAAAAAGTACCAACACGTTAAACTAAAATAACTAATCTTGTATAATTCCATTTCCACTGTAATTATATGTAATTATGTAATCGTCTGGGTTTAGATTTTTAGATTTAATCCAATCTGTAACTTCTTTTTTATACATATTGATAACTTTTGTATTAGAAGCACTATCGCCTGTTAAGTCAGAATCTGGAATTCTAAGTTCAGCAACAAGTATTACCTTATCCTCCCCGCTTGTTGCATTTGCAGATAACTTAAAGCTAAAATTCTCAAACGGTAAGTATTGAATAATATCTTCATATTTACTTGCTTGCGCAGATATAAAATCAGAACAGTCAAAGTTACCGTAAATTAATTTATCTTTTGGTAAGCATGAAACTATAATCGCATCACCAGGTGCATGAACATTTTTTTGATCACTGGAATATGTATATTGAATATAATACGATTGTTTAATGCTTTTGATATCTACAATATAATTACCAGAGTATAAATTTTTACTTTCACTATAATCTTGAGTGTTCGAACCATTTCTAATATACGCATCTTTTATTGATTTAAGATTGTAACTGTCCTTATTGTTACGGTCAGTAATGTTATATAAATACGCTTCGGTTCCCTGTTTCATTTCTAACGGTAGGTTTTTAATTTTATCGTTATAGTTTTGAATAATAATACCATTGCCGTATGGGTTTGAAGCTTTATTACCAAATATAAAAGCCAGCACTATAAACACCACAACAAGTACAACAAAACAAACAGCAACAATAATTAGTATTCTTTTTTTGGCAACATCCGAACTAAACATAGTATTTATAACCCACCCTTCAGCAGCCCATCGGTGTAAATATATGTGTATGAACCATCATCAAATTTTGATAGATCATATTCTCTTGCAGTACTCCATCCTAAACTTGAACCACAACCAGCTTCACCTACAATAACTTTTTTGCGACTTAGATCCACACCAAGGATTACTCCTGTGTGACCACAAATAACTCCATCACACATAGAAACACCACTAGCTACACTAAAAATAGCATATGGTTTTGGACTATTACCATAGCCTGCAGACGGGTTTCTGGCAATTGCATTTCTTGCTACGGTGCTTCCGTTTCCAGGCGCCTGGTCGATAAATCCACTTAAACTAGTGTATTTATTAATAAAGTAAACCGAAAACGACACACAGTTAGCAAGTGGGCCACCTGAACAGTCTCTTCCTGCACGACCTATGTAGTTTGCGCTGTCGGGACTGTTTTTGTACTTATCCATAAACGCTACAGCTTGATCTAGGTCCATACCACCAGCTACAAGGTCACCTCCACAGCCTTCGTCTAAACCTGTGCCATATAGAGCCATGATTTGTTTAGCGCTTCGAATACTATCAAAACCAGCAGTTTTTGTGCCAGGAGTAACGCTATGAAAGTATGTCCACGACGATGCAGCATCATCTGGTTTATCAAGAGTTTTAATATACTCAAAAATAGACTTATCATTGCCAACTGGAATAGAGTAATCGTTTCTATAGTTTTGAATTTGTTCAGCAGTTGGCTTAGTGGACTTTAAATAATTAAACAAAAAGTTTAACTCAGTTAACAAAAAGCTATCGTTAACCGTTTCGGTACCGGCAGGTATAAACCCAGACGATTCAACAACAACACCACCATAATCTGCTGAATAATATTTGTCGAAAGTACTTTTGCCAATAGCGTCGATTAAGCTTGCTTTAACACCCTCTCTTTCGCCGTCTGTAAACATAGCAATACCCCACCCACCTTCGGGCCAAGTTTTATCAGACTGTTGTCGGAACGGGCTGAAACCACTCTCGTTTTTTATACCTCCGGTAATACCAGCAGACTGTTGTTTAGTAAGCCCTGCATCTATCCAAAAATTAAACACTTTTTGTCCGTTATTGTCACCCCTGAGCTTCGAAACCTTATCAACTGTAATGGGTGTTAAGTTTGAGCATGTAGTATCTGTACGGCTGTAAAATTGAATATTTTGTCTACCAAAAGAATCCGAATCAATCGCAAACGTCTTTAAAGCGAATATAGTTAAAGACAAGAACATAATTATTAATATTAAAAAAAACGCTTTTTTTATAAGTCTATTACTAATAAATAACTTAAGATTATGCATATTAATTTATTACCTTTGGTTGCCAATGCCAATACTCGGAAGATAACTGACTTAGTCCAAATGACGCTCCGTTTTTATCTAACCAGTCAAATACCGGATCGCCCGGGAGCTTACATAATCCATCAACCCGGACACAGCGACTTAATGAGTTACCGCTCGGTGTCTGAAAGTCAACAGCGACCCCTAATTGATGGTTTGAGTAGCCAGCAGGGGCAGCCAAATTATAACCAGCCGAATGATATTTTGCTTGTCTAGCATAAGACCTATATGCATCCGAAACCCGTATTGTGTCTAGCCCCATGTCTGCTTTCATTTTATTTACAAGGCTTAAATAAACACCTGATATTCTAGAGTTTACTCGCATTTTGGTTGCACCATCTGCATCAGACGGGTCGACATTTGTTGTGCCTGGTATGTCACATAAACGAATTGGTATTTTAATTCCTTTATACCAACCATCTGCGATTCCAGCATCAGTTGTACCTAGAGCACAAGCAACACTGGTTGAGTCACTTGTTAAACTACCAACGATTTGATTGCCGGCGGTTACACTGGTGTCTTCATCGTCCAGAATCTTTTGATCTAACAAGAACAAACTTTCATCAGGAGATAACTGGTAACTAGTTGATTGGTAACAATTACTTACAGTACTCTCGTCCAGGATGGAGCTGTTTGGATCAGCACAACTACTTAGATAATTAGCAAATGCGCCAGTAGGATTACCATACTTATCCAAAGAGCCATTACTTATTAATCTATCTACAATGTCTTGACCATCCGTAGTATAAATTTCGTCTACACCGGGGAATGACATTGCTGGCACACAGTTGGCGTGCCTAATGATATTTTTTGCCTCTAGCATTGTGTCTTGACACATATTAAGTTCTTTTCGGGTTTCATCTGTAGATAGAGCGCTAGCGGTTGTTTGACCAAAAAAGTTATTTTTAACCGAACTAATTATTGTCGCAGAGATAGACATGATATTGGTAGGTTGAGACAGTATACTTGAGAACTTAGAGGCTACTGGTAGAATTGAAACAGCTAGCTTGTTAGACGTTGAGTACGGATTATTAATATCGAGAGGATCGGCTTCACTTTGCATTTCAGTAATATATCTATTATTCAAGTTTTGACTAAAGGTTTTTGTTTTCATATATGTGTCAACGCTGTCGGTTGTCGTGTAGCCGCTTAATTTTGCAATTTCGGCCTGGTTTGCTTGAACACCAGTGTTAATTGCATCTAATGCATCAACACCGTTAGTGTCAGCCCCAAACTCTGTACCAGCTAGTTGTTGAGCGGCGTACGGAACAGCGTAGCGTTCAGCAAGATATGACGCTAAAAATATAGACGTTGAAGGGTTTTTAGCGACAGTCTTTAAGCCTTTAAGAATTGATTGAGAAGTTGCCTTTCTTGCCTCACGGGTTCCAACTTTTGTTACGACTGATTTCACCGCTAGATCAATTGCCTCTTTAACCGCAGCTTTTGTTCCCGATCCGATTGCTGTTTTTGCGACAACTCCAACTGACTTAAAGAGTGGACCAACGAATGGTATGAATGCAGTTAAAACAAGAGCACCTGACACAAAACAAGTGGTGTTTATCACGGAGCGGCCACCTAGAGAGTCTCGCGTCGTGGCCAGAGCTGATGACATAAGTTGAATAATCGAGTTACCGGCGGCGCTTGCATTTAATGGTTTACTGTTAACAGTTCCATAAGTGCTAAATTGATACGAAAACGAATCACCGAATGTATCACCAGTTTCATCAGGTGACATCAATATATCCATTGCTTTAGTAACTTCTTCGCTCGTTGCATCACCCGCCTTCATCTTGTCCGCAAGCGATAGAAACTGGGTTGCATAACGCATTGTGTAGGCTAGGGTCGATACACGAGCGATGATCACAGTCGCATTTACAAGCTGATATACAGTACATAAATCAGTTACAATGCCGGCTGGGTTGACAAAACTTTGTGCTTGTTGAAACAACTTTGCGGCCGACGCTTTGCCGGGGAATGGCTCTTTGTTGACAACTGTGTCAATGTTGTTTGATAGAGGCTTAACCTCCTCGCCTGCTAGAGCCTTGGTTCGTAGTTTTTGAGTTTCGTCATTTATGTCTTCCAGTGCTACCCCTGGGTCTGCATCACCCATTTTAGTGGGGTCATAGTCGGGGTCTGCCTTTGCTTCTGATAGATTTGCAGGGTTCGAGTCACTTGATATTGACTGATTAGTGCCACTAACGGCCTTATATAACGCTTGTCGTGTTGCTTTCTTGGAATCATCCTTTCCAAAGTCAGGATTGGTTATGAGCTTTTTGGCGGCTCTAACTTGTTTAGCGGTTGAATCGTTCCACGCAAGCCACCTGGGCTTCATTACAATTCTCGTTAAGCCTCTAAGTTCACTAGACTTTCTGAAAGTTGACCTAAATTTACTGGCATCGATTCTCTCACCACTTTCAAGAATGAGGGCGGTGCCGGAATACCGGCCAGTTAGCGGATTCTTTTTTGCATCAACAAGCTTAGCACCTTTGGCCTCTAGTCTGTCTAGTTGTTTTTGTGTTATACCAATATACTTACATTTTACTTGTATGACACAAGTTGTAGATGTGCCAAATAGCCTATTTTTCATTAATATTCCGTTTCGCTCTTCACTTATAGACGAGAGTGTATCAACTTTGTTGAAAATATTTTCTTTTATTCCGATTAGAGCCATACTCAATGTTCCTGATATACCAAATCCCGCCCCTATACCCGTAAATGCTAAAACAATTGCAATAATTGGTCCAACTCGCTTTTTTTTCTTGCCACCAGCCGCGCCTTTCCATTGATTGTTCCAGTCGCCTGAATCTTCTTCTTGGTCTTTTAGTTTTGAAATCGAAGCATTTTCATCGCTATCATCAGCGGTTTTGTCATAATTATTCGCAATATCATCAAACGTACCCTTCTCTTCGGCGTCGGCAATTTTTTTGAATTCTGAATCTACTTCAGACTGACTTTGGTTTAGCCTTGTGTCATCATCAGATATTCTAAGAGGCATATATACCCTCCATTATACCTTAAATGGTAGCACCAGGGTCAATGTAACTAGTTGGGCTGGATTCGTCTTGGGTTATCGGTTTTGGTTCGTTTTGTTGTACAGCGGCTTGTGGGTTGGTAGATATTAGTCCTTTTTCGGTTGGACTAGCCTCGATTTGAACGTGAACATGACTTTGGCCAGCAAAGAACAAGCCTTGACCAACTGGGAAATTCGATAGTCTCTTTTTTTCTTCTTCGGTAAGTTTGAAAACATCGGCCAACATATCAACCGCACTAGATGATTGTTTAAGTAGTAGTTGCAACGAACTGTTAGACACAATCGCACGTCCCATTTTACTGCCAATAAAATCTTCGACGTCCTGGGTAATAGTAGTGAGTCCTAGGTAGTATTTACGGGCGCGTTTAGCTAAGCTGAATAAGAAATTAGCTGAATCGTCGTATTTCATTAACTGCCAGGCTTCATCAACAATTAACATACGCTTTTTTTGATTGGTGCGGACAATATTCCAAATATGCGACAAGACAATATACATTGCAACTGGCCGCAGTTCGTCTTCAAGGTCGCGGATATTAAATACCACCATCGGGTTGTTTATGTCGATGTTTGATTGTTGACTAAAGATGCCAGCAAATGTGCCTGTTGTGTATTTACGAAGACGTTGCGCCAATTGCGGCCCACTGCCACCCATATGCAGCAACGTATCATAAAGCTCATTAACGGTTGGTGGTGGAGAGTTGTGCGTTAGTGGGTCGCTAGTGATACCCGCACGCGCGTATGTATCGATTAGGGCTTGATCTAGGTCAGCTTCTTCGGTTGGAGTTAAGGCAGAGTTATTGGCAACTGTTGTTGAGACCTGAGCCCCACCCATCATCAACCGAAACAGGCCGTGCAATGTTACTAAGTTGGCTCTTAGGGCGTCATCTGCTTCGTCGTTATCGATAACGCGCGGTAGGTCAAAAGGATTAATACGTACGTCTGAATTTAAGCTCAGCCGAATATAACTACCGCCAACCGCTTCGGAGAGTTTTTGATATTCGTTTTCGGGGTCAATAATAATCACTTCACTACCCGTCATCATGCTACGCAGAGCCTCTAACTTAACCGTAAATGATTTACCCGCACCGGACTTTGCAAAGACAACCATGTTGGCGTTTTCTAAGCTAAAGCGGTCAAAGATAACTAGACCGTTATTGTGCATGTTAATACCGTACAACACACCGTTTTCTTGGGTTAGATCGGCGCTAGTAAACGGAAAGCTGGTACTGATGGCGCCAGTATTCATGTTACGACGAATCTGCAGTTGATCTGACATTTGTGGAATGGTGCTGTTTAGACCTTGTTCTTGCTGGCTGCTGGCAACTTTACTAAAGACCATCTGTTGACCGAAAAGGGTTTCAATTTTGTGTTGAACAAACCCTAGTTCATCTAAGCTGTCGGCATATAACGTGACGTACAATCCGAACCGGAAAAATCGTTCAGCCCCAACTTGCAGTTGATCACGTAGCTCTTCGGCGTCACTAATAGCAGCTTCGATGCCTGGGTCACGAGTGCGCCCTTTTTCGCTGTTGATCGAAATAGATGCTTCTAGCTGGGTTACCTTTTTGCGTAAGTTATTTAACACGACCTGGCTTTCAACTGGATAGATGAACATACTAACATCTAACACCTCGTCGATGTTAATAAGTGAACTTAGCCAACCTGTGTAAATTGACCTAGGGTAGCCGTAGACATAAATTGTTCGCCCGTATTTAGTACCTAGGCGGAAATACGACGAATGAATCTCGATGCTACTTGGTGCAATCAAATCTCGAAGTGTTGTGACACCCTTTAAAAACGCCTGTTCGACTTCAGCCTGTTCGCGTGCCATTTGTTGCGCAGCAATATCAACGGCATCCATCTTTTTCTTACGAAGAGCCATTAAACTATTCCTCCAGGCTGAGGAGTAGTTTCGCTAGGTGCTTTTTTAACATATGTGGTGGCCATATTGTCAAAATTGCCCAGTGGTTCTCGCACTGCTGTGTCGGGGTTATAGAAATTGTAATAAAGCTCACCCAACTCTTTGGTGCTTAACTGGACACTTTGAACCCCCAACTGGAATAATCCCGCCATAACCGCATCTACCCTATTTTTGATTTCGGTTTTGGCTTTTTCATAGGTTGCGGTGTCGATTTTGGTTACTACGTTTTTTGGTCTAGCTAGTAGTTTGCCAAAGAACCCTTTGCCCTGTTCGATTAAGTTCGTCACATCGCCTTGCGGATAGTAAGGGATGGCGATAAAAAATGATTTATCCATAATATTTGCCTCTTGGGACAAAATATCGATAAAGTTTATGTAGTCGTCCATTAGGACGTTTAGTAACATGTTGTCTTGGTTGCGACGGATATCGACCAATTTGTCGATGTATGGACCGATATCGACTCGTTGCGAACGGATTAATATTTGCACAGGGTGATTAAGTGAATTTAGGAAGTTTTGGTAGCTAAATTCAACGCCTTCGCGCTCACGGCTACTCATCAAATCGAAGTTAATTGATTGGCAGGCCACAACAGCTCGAAACGTTCCATCGGCCATAATCACCATGTTGTCGCGGACTTCAGACAGTAGAAGGCTGTTTTGGGTTGAGTTGGGGTTTTTGGGCGTAGGTGCCGGGTTGGAGCTTTTGGACCCTTGGGCAGAACTTGGAGACACTCCACTAGCCGCTGGAGTAGCGGGTGTAGCGTTTGGAAATTGATTATTTGGTGGCATGTTAGGGATTCCCACTCCTCGTTTGTTAGCCAATTAACGCAGTGATATAACCACTTCTTCTTTAAGGTCTGATTTACCTTGAAGTCGACTGGCTTCACGCGCGATTGTCTGAATAGACAAATCGGCATTAGTTGCAAGGTTCATTATATCAGTAGAGGGGGTGTTTTCGCTAGTGGTTATAGGTGTTGGGTTAATAGTACTAGAAACAGGCTGGATAACAGTTTGTTTGATTTCGTCTGGGTATGGATTGTACGTTGGGTTGGGGTCGTCGGTTGTCGTGTTGTCATTAGCAGCAATTGGCTGTGTGGTTGAATCACCGAAATAATTATATGCTCCACTCGGTGAGCTTGCCGGTGGTGCAACAGACGATGCAGCGGCTTGTTTGCGTATTCGTTCTAGTGTTTCTTCGCGGCGTTTGCTATCACTCTGTTCGAGCTTATGATCGAGGTTCTGTGCGACCGTATTGTTGCTGTCGAGAAAATCTTGGGTCTGTTGAGCTTCGAAATAGGCATCAGTATTCATGGCGCTATTTGGTGCCTGAACACCACGAACAGCCCAGCCTTGACTGTCGACAACTTCTGCTAGGTAGCTAAAGCGTTGATGAGCTTCGTCCTGTGAAATGTTTTTGCTTCGCATTACCTCAACTGTTTTTGGTACAGTAATTTCGATTAATGACTCTAATCCATCTGGATCCCAGATTCGTTTGCGGGGTTTGAGGTAAAACGAAACCATTGCAGCTAGGAAAATTTCCATCGGTTGGTCTTTACGAAGTGGTAGCGCAAGGGCACCGAAAAATATAATCAAAGGTAACGGAATAATCGCGAGGGGTAGAAAAAGGTTACCCAACCCCCAAGCAGCACCAATTGAAAGAGCGACAACTATTAAATAGACGAATTGACGAAAGCTAAATGGTCCAATTAGCTTGTCGTCGGCTTCAACGTCCTGGGGTACTTTGTACTCTGCCATAATGCTTATAGTATAACATCAATGCATTGTGAATTTTACTGTGTTGGGTGTGTGTGGTGGAACAACCCTGCAGTTACATTAAATTGTTTGCAGGCTACTAACTTCAGCCCTGTTCTTTGCAACCTTAGCCTTAAGTTCGGGGTTCATGTCAACTGCGGTTGCGTTGTCTCTAAGTTTAACTCTTTCCCCTGAAGAAAGCGTACTTGACGACGAGGTAACCGTCGCATACACCTCTGCAAGCTCATCTTTGTCACCAGTAGCAATCTTTTCTGAGGAATATGCATCTGCTTTAACTGCAGACTCAATAAGTTCAGACGTTTTCTTGCCTGTACCCTGTGCAATTTCTTGTAGAGCTCCTTGTCCTGCCCAAATTGGTTTATTGGGTGACGCACCAATTGAGGCCGCAAGCAACTGTGCGTCTTCGCCAGTCATTCCCCTGTCGACCAGCTCTTTTATGTGATCATGTTTGCCACTTGCCTGTATCTTGATGGCTGCACGTCTGTATGCTCTGTCTGAGCCGTCAATTTGAACACCGTTTTTCGTAACAGATCCACCTTTTGCAACAGTTTGTCGTTCGCTGTCGGTAAGCATTGCACGCTTGGTAATCATCATTTCTGCTGCCGTCTCAGCCTCTTGATCTGCTTTGTCTGACGCGGCATAAGCAGACCTTGTAAGTGCTTGATTTGCGAATTTTTGAGCACCCGTTATACTAGGTCCACGAGCTGCTTTGGCTCGTATTCCGCCCCTAGTCATGGCCCTCGCGAATTTTTGATCTCTATATATTTGTCGGCCTTGTTTACGCGATGCTCGCCCTCTCGATAGTGCAGTATTTTCAAATCCTTTCGCGCCTAGCTTTCCTAAGCCACTACCTGCTTTGGCGCCGAATTTGTTTATTGCCGCACCGACATTGCCGACTCCGTCAATTGACTTTTTTAGGATTCCAGGGACGATCATTAATGGTGCGGCGGCAACGCCCATGGCAATTAGTTGCATCCACGGATTGGCATCGCCACTAGCATTATTATCACCGGCAGCTTTTATTATATCTGCGGCTAGTGCGGATGCTCCGAACACAACGGCTACAATCGGGAACACCATTAACATTGATCCAAACGCCTTAAACCATTTTTTGAACCACTGTTCAGTATTTGGCAACAAGAACGCTACGAAGGCTAGTGGTGAAATAATGATCAAAATTACAATTAAAGCTTTTCGAAGTAGTAATATTAAGAACACGACCACCAGACCAATCAATGCTGCAAGTAAGATTGGTATCAGTGCAGACAGAGCGGCAAATGCAATACCCGCTCCTCCTATGATAATCGCTACGATTGCTGCCCATCCACCAAAATTACCGCTGGCGTCGCCAGTAGTCTTGGTTACATCGGCGGCTGGAGCTAGCGCAGTAAATACATCACGTAGAGACCATCCCAAGATATTAGAAATATCAACGGCTAGCTGACAAACAGTGTACGAAAGATTGACCAAAATCGCCGCAATAATAAGACGTGGCAATAATTTTTTAACCCCGTAATTTGAAACAACCATATTAGTGAGCTGTGAAAAGATAATTATGAGGAACACTATTACAAACGCGACGTTAGCAATATTTCGCATTGTCCCCCACGCTGAATAAGTCGTACTGACGGTATCGCTTGTTTTTCCGTTAACTGAAACAAGATCATTGTCGACAGTCAACATACCGGCAATAGCGTTATACATGCCGTCTGCCAAAGTCCCCAGAAAAGTCAGCACGGGACAGACAAGCCAGCCTATGCCGTCAATTTGACAAGAAGAATTGTCATTGGCGATCTCTGGTGAGCTACATTTTTTCGAGTCATCGGGGTTGTTCTTACAGTAATCACTAGCAAATGACTTAAGTAGAGACGACAAGCCATCTGTTAGTTTTGTACACTCGCTAGATCCCGCACCCGTGCCTGCTATTTTTAATTCGTATGGTCGAACCAGTGATTTATAAGTAGCGTCGTCGAGTCCATTTAGGAAAGAGGTGACTTCTGACGGAACACCGACAAAGTTATTACTAGCGTCTGCGAATGCTGCCGAGCAGCTATCACCAATTTTATTGATATTTATTGATTTGGATTCAGTCTCGTTATTTACGACAACTGCTTTGCCGGACACGGGAATATTTGCTGCAATCGCAGACTTAACAATAAACGAGCACCAACCCTCGGAGTTATTGTTGGTGGCGTCATACTCGAGCTTCATACCGCTGCCAATTTCTCCGCTCAACAGGAAGATTAATCTATTTGATTTGTCGCGCCATACGGAGGTGTCTTCGGAAGATCCTTTGTCTAGCCACGTAATCAGTGAAATAAATGCCTCACCACCGTCCATTTTGTTTACCGCCCCCGAGAAATAGCTGCCCGATTTTGCGCAAACCGTGGAGAACGGATGATTGCCAATTAAATTATAGAAATCGTCTGCCTGTTTACTAGATGCGGGCTGGTTACGTTGGGTATTTAAGAATGACGTAAAATCTGAAGGAACCGAAGTGGCATAAGCACTGTGCTGAAAGCTCAAGGCGACAGCGGTGCTAGCGAAAAATAATAACGCGAAGAAACTAACGCTACGTATGACTATTATTCGTTTGCGAGTGTTTTTGCTCATGGCTACAATGAGCATAACAAAAACTACCCCCAACTACAACGTAGAATTAGGGGTAAATACTGCTTTATATTTATCCTATAAAGTTTATTTGTTCGCCTCAATCGTATTGAAGATTATATCTAGCGATATAGCATCATTCGAGCCATCTTTAGTGTGAAATTCGTCTAATAATGGAGCAGCGGTTTCTGCATAAGCCACTTTGCCATATGGTTGCGAGGTAAGGAAGGCTGCATCGTTACAGGTTTTTGACAATAATTCTATCGTTGGGTATGTAAATGCACCATAGTCAACAATTGCTGTGTCGTCTATATACTTTAAGTCGGCCATATACGTAAATGCATCAATCCATTTCATACCTAAAATTTCTTGGTAGCCAGAGTCTTTCCACTCTTGTTTCATCTCGTCAGCTCCCTCACCCGTGTTGCAAAGTTCGCGAACATTCTGGCGTGATTGCGCCAAGCCGGCTTCGAGCATTACATCGCCTACCTTATACTCGGGCTTTAAAGGTTCAGTCGCTTCTGTGTTAGAACAGGCTGATACACCCAGTACAGCGCCGGATGCAACTAGGATAGCTATTCCAGTCCGTGCAAGGCGACTAGCTAAACGACGTTTTTGTGGAGTTAGTTCTAGCGAGTCTTTATTCTGTTCATATAATTCTTTGTGTGATTCAGATGTCATAGTATTATTCTATCTCCTAATTTATATACAATGACTAGTTAGTTTATCTAAAATAGTCAATTTACGTTCTACTATACACTATTTAGACATAAATTGCAATAGCTTATGGTTATTTTCCTATGTTTATCACCGGATAATATTTACCAATTCGTAATTTTATTGTGGTTTGGTTGCTTGAAATATGATGGTTCCTGGTACTCGTTGTAATCTACTGTAGCTAAACGGATCTTCCTTAGAGTAAACACCGTATCGTGAGTTTTGTCCAAACTTTGAGTTATCGTCGGTTGCTACGGGCTCTGGTTCTAGAATTTTTTGTATAATGAATCCTGCTGAACTGAGGCAGGAACAGTAATCTCCTATTGTCTTGTAGGTTCCTGTCATGGGGGTGGCTATGTTCATTTCTGGAAAATCGTATGACCACTCCTTGGGCGATCTATCGAAATAATTATCAAAAATGAAAGTGTCCCCCATCCAATTACCATGGGATCGTATGGGATGGTCAAGGCTAAAGATAAATTTTCCGTTTGGCTTAAGGGCCTTGTGTATTGCTTTAAATACCTCAGACATCTCGCTAATGTCATAACAGTACTGTAGTGCGTACACCGACAGTACAGTATCAAACTCATCTAGATAATCCATGTCACTGAAGTCAAGAAACGATCCGACTTTAAAGTCTATATTTACATTTTCATCACGTGAGATTTGCTTGCCAATTTCTATTTGTTTTTCTGAGATGTCAATTGCCGTAACGTCAGCACCGGCTTTTGCTGCGACAATTGAATTTTGTCCCGCACCCGAACCGATTTCTAAAAACTTTGTTCCCGCCAGGTTGCCTAACAATTTTAGCTCATCATCAGATGGACAGAGTGGACCGTAATGTATTCGTTTGGTGCCTATTTTATAGCGCTTTTGATAGGCCGATGCCACTGTGTTCCATGCACTACGCATGATGTCGTCGCTGTTATTTGCCACTGGGAGTTTCTCCTTTTGCTAATAAGTACTTGTTAACATTATATGCGGCTTTTGCCCCCTGACCGTTTGCGGCAACAATATGCTTTAGGTCTCCACAAACGTCTCCAGCTATAAAAATACCAGGTATATTGGTAGATTGGAAAAAGTCTGTTTTTGCATACCCTGTGTCGTCTAAGCTAACGCCGAGATTATTCGCAATTGTGTTTTCTGGTGTAACTCCGATATAACAAAAGACCGCGACACAATCTAACGAGTACTCTTTATTGTCTTTTATGTAATTAACTGATCTTAGCTTACCGTTTTTACCATTAAGTAACTTAACTTCTGCTCCCGTTATTACGCGTATACCCAGTGGGGCGAAATGTTTGGTGTGTTTTTCCTTTGCCTGTGCCTCAGATTTTATTTCTAGTATAGTAACCTTGACACCATGCCTTGCAAGATAAATTGCCGCTGTTGAGCCAGAATTTCGACTACCTAGTACAACAACCTTTTTTGACACATAGTGACCGTATAGATTCAGCGCAAAATAGTGTATGTAGCCGTCAAAGCCGTTAACTATAGTAGGAGAAAGCTTCTTGGGGTTTGTACCGGTTGCAATAATCAGTGCTTGAACCTGGTATAACATGTTCTTGGCTTGAACTACAAACCCCGTATTAGAGGTTCGTATATCTGCAACCTCGGAGTTTTCGTGATATTCGACCTCCATCTCTGACAAGCTGTGTCGAAACTTCTCTACAAGCTGTGTTCCGTCCACAGTGTTCAGTAGACCAGGGAGACCTTCTAGTTTTCCTAATAGATTAATGTGATTTTCTGGAATCCAGGCCAGAGTCCTTCTTTCGAATATTATCGGATTATTGCCGTCATATTTACTATATATACCAGCTGCTATTCCTGCTGGTCCACCACCAATAATGGCGATGTTGTATTGTTTAATTATTTCCGTCCGATTATTAGGTAGGGGTCCGAGGATATCTTTTTCCATATTTCTCCTTTGAAGTAATCTTTTACAATCTTGCGTGCATTAGTTTTAGAGATACCTTTGGGTAACACACGCATCACCTCGATAATTGTTTGCATTTCTTCCTCGTTACGTTCTAGTGGAATATAATATTTACGTAATTCCGTGTGACTAAAGCCGAGAGACCTCATTTGTATAACTTTTTCTTCTGCCGAGTCGTTGTCTGGCTTATCACTTAATAGGTTTGTAATTTCCACCATGCCTCTACCTGGGCCGTATTCTTTATATATAAACCATCCACCAGTTTTTAACTTATCAAATATTTCGGATATTGATACATCCGATACAGCCTTAGCCATAATAAGATCAAAGGTTTCGTTTTTAAACTGAAGATTGTGGTTGTCCATTTGTTTAAACTTAATACCTAAACCTTTGCTGTAAGTTCGTGCGCTTTTTAACATAGATAATGATGAGTCTATTCCAATTAGCTTATATCCTGTCGCTATTACGCTATAGTTGCGACGCATAGTTTCGGCTATCAGATATCCGTTGCCGGTTCCCAGATCTAGAATGGATGTGATGTCGTGTTTATTAATAATTTTATCGATTTCATGGAGCATTATTTCTGTTACCCCATCGTTTGTATGTTGGTGTTCGAAGAAATGATCTCGCTTTTCAGACGTTTTTGCATTATAAAATAGGTTATTTTTTGACATATTGCTGGATAGCCTTCTTTAACTGAATCTCTGATTTAAAATAATGTACGTGTTGAATATCCTCAAGTATTTCGAGTGGAAGTTTTGAACTAATGGAGCGTTCATCAACAAAGAATACGGTCGTATGGCCTTCGAACACGCGTATGTATTTTGCTGCGGTAAGTTCCAGCAAGCTACCCGAAGAATAGCCCAGAAAAAGCGCATAGGGGGCGAGACTTACGAAGTGGGTATTGAGAAAACTCCACCCGACACCCTCTTGCATCTCATGAAACTTGGTTATACCCATGGATTTTGCGCGCTCTACAAGCCACTTCTCCCCATGTGGCATTACGGCTACCACGCTATTTGTGCCTTTTATATTTAAGTACTCCATTGCAAAGTCAACGTACACGCCGTGGTCTGGAATAAAGTAAAGTTCATCAAAAGAGTCGGCACATACAGCTGCGAGACCCTTTAGCCATTCAGTATAATTACTTATAGATGCAAATCGACTAACTTTTGTGATGTCAGTGGGCCCCATTATTATCAAAGAACTCATTTGAGGAACTCCGTCTTACGAGCTATGAATAATGGTGGTTCTTTGCCCGTGTATTTCGTTTTACTGAATCCGTTGTATATCTTTGCAGTAAAACCAGCATCGTTCAAGTAATCATTCAAGTCATCAATACTATAGAGGTATATACTGTGCTCATCTACGAACATATCTATGTGACCTCGTTCTTTCCATGTTATAGATGGGTTCCAACTCACAAACTTGCCATTAGCAAAGGGCATACCTACTAGGGAAATATCTATATTCTCATCATGATAGGTCGAGGCTACTATTTGGCTATCTTGCCAGTGTTCATATGCATAACGTAAGTCAAATATGAAGGTTGCCCCAGGTAGTAAATGTGAGTATATATTCTTTATTAAACTCCTTAAGTCTGAGGGATTTGTTATATATTGGAGTGATGCAAAAAAGCAAGTTATAAGATCATATTGCTTGTCGGTTGACCTTAGGAAGTTCGACATTTCGTCAACTGCTATACTAATGTTGTTATTTTTTTTAAATTTATCACGCGCCAGATTAACAGAGCCTGTGTTTATGTCAACTCCTTCTATGGATGCTTTTGGTAGTGCGTCGCCTAAGTGTCTAATGTGCTCGCCAGTCCCGCACGCTAAGTCGAGAATACGAGGGGATTCTTTTTTTGGGTCAAGATTAGCGTGCATAAGAGTTACCTTTACTTCCTTTTTGTAGTCTTTGTAGCTATAAAGATAGTCGTAAAGTTTGGCTTGGACGTCATATAAGAGGTGTTTATGGCTATTCACGATTAGTGCCTTCGTCTATTAAAAGAGCGTGTTTATGTAACTTCTCATATGCCTCAGTTAAAGATTTGCCAGCAGATACCTCACCATGTAGGCGCATTATGCCAAACCCCCACTTTCTTATAAGGCGACTTACTTCTTCATGAGAAATGAATTCTCCGTATGGAATATAATTTTTAGTTTTATATTTACTAAGAGATTTATTATAGGTTACTTGTGGGTAGTGGGTGTGTATTATTGCCCTTAGTTCTGGCGAGTCATGCAATAAAGATAAGTATAGGGGTGTTTCTGAGGAGGGAGTGCGATGGCCATACCAGAAGATTCTCTTAAACTTTGTACTCTTGGGAATATTAACGAGTGTTAAGTTGTCTTTATGTAGGTCTGCAAGTTTACTGCCGGTAGAGGTTATAACTAACCACTTGTCATCAACTGCCACCCCGATACAGCCGTTTACTCCATTATTTATTCCGTCCCGCTCAGCTAACCTACCGATAGTTTGAAAATCTTCCAAAAGAGGTTCAATCATAGAGTCATATTGATTCTTATATTTATTATCTAGTTTTTCCGTTTGGAATTTTACTTTATAAACACAAGCCTTTAATGTATCTGTAATCTTCAATGTTGGCGCCATTGTTATATGGTCTTCTTCTAAATCAGGCCACACTATTCTCACATTCCATGACTGTAGTGTTTCTAGATTACTGACGTTTAGTGGATGATTCCACATATCACTATAAGACGGAGCTACAATAATCGGTACTCCGTCCGATATTCCAGAGGCCACGAGTCCCAGCGCATAGTTATCAGCAATGCCGTTTGCTATTTTGCTGACAGTATTGAATGTTGCTGGTGCAACCACAATAGCGCTTGGTCGAGCAAGCGTCTTCGTAGTTGTTGCATTGCCACCTTCTAGTCTAAGGGTTTTGTCTTGTGCCACATATAAGTTATCTGTCTCGGGTATGTCTAAATCGGACAGAGCAGTTCGAGCCGAGGGTGTTGGTATAAGGATGACTTGATAGCCAAATAAGTTAATTTGGTTTGATAAATCCAGGACTGATTTAATCTTTGAGGCGGCGGATACGACTAGGTAGATGACAACACTACTAGGTTCAACATTGCTGTTGATATCTATTCGGTCATCTTTTGCCATAGTTCCCTCTTTGTTAGGATATGGTATGTCAAAGCAGATACAACAGTACTAACGGTGAGAAAGTCGACCTCTGGTGTCATAGGAATAGAGATGAGATCATCCATCTTTTCTATATCAGACGCAGATAGGCCATTTGCTCCACCTATGACAACTATGTCATCACTACGCCAATCATAGAGAAATGGATTTTCACCTCCTACGACTACGGCGCCAATTAGTCTAGATTTACTGTTGTGCTTTTTCATATCTTCAACATCTTTATAATATCGTGACCTACCCTCTAGAGTATCTAGAGGGTTACTGATATTCCAGGACTCAAGCTTCGATATAACTTTGGGATGGTTAAATTTTAATGACTGGCCTATTACATCAGCCTTCATATTGCCAGTAGCCATCATAGTTTGACCTACCATCGCTAAGTCGAAAGGCTTATTAAGATGTACGAAAGCAAAGTGTACAGGTGGTACGGGGAAAGCCTCGTCCTTGATAGTGTTGTAATTTATGGCTGAGTTTTTCTCAGCATACTCTCCTGCTATCATTAGGTATGTCTCTCGCTAAATTCTACTTTATGTTATATACTATTTAATAATATATTGTCAAGTACATTATGTTAATTCTAGGGATATATTGTATGTAGAGTACCGTGACCAATCTTTTGCACCTGAGTGATACTATCAAGTTCGCGTTGGATATCTGGTCGAAGATTGTATTCATAATCCTGCAACACTTTGGTTTCTGATGAGTTTTGTGTAGATTGGTCCTCTTGATCTCTTTGTATGTCACTTTCTATCATAGCGACTACTCCTTTACTACGACTGAAGACATAATATTGCAAATATTAATACAACACCTATGTATAATTGTCAACTGACGAACGGTGTGACGCTTTAAGTTTACACATAAAGCACTTGCCAATTGCCACGGTTTATCGTATTTTATAGATAGCATGAAAATAAAACAAACAATCAAAAAAATCTTGTTACCGATGGCGCTATTTGTTGGTGTCATTGGGTTTGTAGCCTCCCCCGCTATTGTTTCGGCAGCTGGGAACAAAGGCTGTGAAACTGATACGGTTATTATCTCTTGTAATAATGTAAACACCGACGATAAAGGAATTCAAAATACTGGACTGTGGAGTATATTGCTGACCGTAATCAATATATTAACCGCAGGTGTCGGTATATTAGCAGTTGGCGGTATTGTGTACGGATCAATTTTGTACGCTAGCGCGGGTGGTAGCGCCGAGCAGGTTAAAAAGGCTATGACGGTGTTTACAAACGTGGTAATTGGCATAGTAGCCTATGCGGCGATGTATGCGTTCTTGAACTTTATTATCCCAGGCGGAATATTTAATTAGTATTATGAAAAGAATTAAACCACTAATAATAACTCTGACACTAGCGATGATAGTAAGCACGGGTATACTAGCCGTAGCATCACCCAAAACGGCCATGGCGGCCGATGCAGCTACGGCTAAACAGCCGTGTGCCGGTGAGGATTTTTTGGGATTTCCTGTTTGGTATAGAGGGGTTATCAATAAGTCTACTTGTAATATTGAGGTTCCTGCCGAGGATAAGGGTGGAGTGTCCAAGTTTGTTTGGCAGATTGTATTAAACATTATCGATATACTGCTACGAGTTGTGGGATATATATCTGTATTCTTCATTTTGTACGGTGGCTTCCAGTTTATTACCAGCCAGGGTTCGCCAGATGGAGCCGCCAAGGCTCGACAGACTATTATGAATGCTGTAATTGGCTTGGTTGTATCGCTAGTTTCAGTTGCAATTGTAAACTTGGTAATAATTGATGGGTTATTAAAATAATGAATATTACAAATAAATTTATGGCCGAAGTAATAAAAATTGATGCTGGCGCTCACAACATTCCAACACTAGGCGCGAATAGCCTATTTGCAAATGGGTTGAACTTGATTTACTTTGCTGCTGGGACAGTGGCTGTGATAATTATTATTGTTGCAGGATTTATGTACGCGACATCTGGTGGCAATGCCGCTAATATTACCAAAGCAAAGAATGCATTGATGTACGCGGTCATCGGATTAGTTGTTGTGGCGCTGGCGTTTGTTATTACTCAATTTGTTATCGGGAGGTTTCAACAGTGAAAAAATTAAAACAAATAATAGTAGTGCTAGGCATAATTACTGGATTTAGCATGGTGGCTATGCCGACAGTTGGTGCGGTTGATATTTATCAAGGTTGTACCGGCACAGAAACTAATGCGCTCTGTGGGTCCAAGGGAGATGACGCAAATAAGTTTATTAAAACTTTGGTTGATACACTACTGTTCATACTAGGTGCAATATCGGTGCTGGTTATTATTATCGCTGGCATAATGTACGCTACATCTGGTGGTGAAGCGGCTAACATAAAACGCGCCAAGGACATGTTAATGTATGCCATTATTGGGTTAGTCGTGGCTCTGCTGGCATATGCGATTGTTAATTTTGTGTTGACCCAGGTAGGAAAATAGATGAGTAAAATATTGAATCTGCTATTAACAACTGGTGCGATATCTGTTATAAAAGAAGCAAGAACTAATGAAAGGAAACATGTAATGAGAAAATCGATTAAATTAGCGCTTGCCGGACTGATGCTAGTCCCTGTGCTTGCGTTTGGAGCGGCTATGTCGGCTCCTGGCGTGTCTGCACAGTCGGATTTGGGTGGAATTCGCGGTGGTGTTGACGTCACTAAGTCTAACGATCAGCCATCTACACTGTTTGGAGATGGTGGCGTATTTACAAATATAATAAACATCGCTTTATTTATTATAGGTGCCCTAGCGGTATTGATGCTGATTATCGGAGGTATTCGCTATACAGTGTCTGGTGGCGATACGGCCGCAGTAACAGCAGCCAAGAACACGATTTTATATGCGATTATCGGTATTATCGTCGCAATCCTGGCCTACGCTATCGTTAACTTCGTCTTGGTTAACCTAGCATCTAGCTAGTAACTATTGATTGATATTAAACCCCGCCTATATCGGCGGGTTTTATAATTTAGGCAAATAAATACGACCTCGTTATGAGGCCGTATTTATTGATCGCTGGTTTTTGTTTATTGAACCTGGATTTTCTTGGCCTGTTCTTGGCGAATCTTGTTAAAGCTGATTGTTAGTACGCCGTCTTTTAAGACTGCTTCAACTTCGTCTTCTTTGACGCTAACAGGTAGTGCTAGGGTGCGGTTAAATTCGCCCCAGTAACATTCCTGGATATGCCAGTTGATCGCATCAGTATCGTCACCGCTTGATAGCGTGCCGCTGATGGTCAAGATGCCGTCGCTGATGCTAACATCAAGCTCTTCTTTGTTGACGCCCGCAGTACGAGCTTTGACAACTAACTTGTCCTCAGTCTCGTAAACATCAACTGCTAATTGCCCTGGGAACTCTTCTTCGTTTTCGTCCCAAGTTTCTTCGGTGGCCACAACGGCTGTTGCACCAGAATTATCTGATGACATGTCGTCGTCGTTCAGAAAAGCTGCTGCCAGCTCATCCTCGATTAGTAAATCGTCATTTTGTTTCCGGGCCATGATATCCTCCACTTTCTCTAGGCTCTATTGACAAATAGTCCCTCACATTATAACTAACATATACAGTATAATCAACCATACAAGTGGCCTAAACGTAAAAATCACAATGTTAGATATATTGATGTCTTTTATAGCTCCACACTACTGTTCTGGATGTGGTTTAGTCGGCAGTTCGTTATGCGATAATTGTAAATATGACATCATTGACGAGCTAAAAATCACGTGTTTATTGTGTAAACGGCCATGTGGGTCGTCCGGAGTCTGTAAACAGTGTTCGGACGTATTTGAGCGGGCTTGGTGTGTCGGAAACCGCGATGGAGTTTTGCAACGTTTGGTAGGATTATACAAATTCGAACGAATGCGTTCGGCATATAGGGTTTTGGGTGATTTGATACTGGATCGGTTGCCCGATTTGCCTTTTAATACGGTTTTAGTGCCAGTTCCGACTGTTTCTGGTCACATTCGTGAGCGTGGCTATGACCATATGAGATTGATTGCGAGATATATTGCGAGGCGACGGAAACTAAGTGTTTCGTATGCACTGTATCGTAAAACGCAGACCAAACAGCGTCAGGCAACTGCAAAACAGCGCGAGGTTCAAGCCAGGCGTGCGTTTGGCGTCAAAGGTGGCCTAGACAGCAAGCAGACTTACCTATTAATAGATGACGTCGTAACGACCGGATCAACAATTAAATACGCCGCGAAAGCCCTACATGCGGCTGGCGCCAAACATATTTGGGTGGCTGTAATCGCCAGGCAAACGCTTGACTGACATTATTCTTAGAATATACTTAATAGTATGAAAAGGGCGAAACTTAGTAAAGATAGCCTAAAGATCTTGTTCGATGCCTTAGAAGAAAACGGACATAACATGAATACCCTAGCAACTCTATTAGGTTTTCACCCTAGAACTGTGCGAGACTGGAGTAGTGGCAGGTTCACCATTCCAATAGATACATTAGATATTCTTGTGGGCGTTGCCAATATCAATCCTGAGTCGTTAATAATACAAATTTTGCCTGCTTGGTGGCAAACAAGTCGTGCTGGTAAGATTGGTGGAAGTGCCTACTTTGCAAAATACGGTGCACTCGGTACTGTCGATAGTAGGAGTTTTGCGGGTTACACGTCGTACAACAGGCGTAAATCTATTGAAGGTGACATTTTTCAAAAGAAAGAAATCATCAAGCCTGATGAATCGTGTGAACTAGCTGAATTTATTGGAATAATGATTGGCGACGGGCATGTTAATGAATATCAAGCCTCGGTGGCATTAGATATTAAGACAGATATTGAATATTGCAAATTTGTGGCGGACACCATCAGAAACCTATTTAGGATTGAACCTACCTTTCAAAGAAGACCAAAGAACGGATGTATTAATATCGTAGTTTCCTCTGTAAAATTTACAGACTTGCTCGTTGCATTAGGTTTACCGAGGGGTGATAAAATTAAAGGTGGTCTTGATGTACCAGATTGGATATCTGACAATTTGGATTACTCGATAGCCTGTTTACGAGGCATATTCGATACGGATGGATCCATATTCCAAGAAATTCATAGAGTTAAAGATAAGATATACGCTTATCCAAGAATGACATTTACAAGTTATTCTGAACCACTTAGGGAGAGTATTTACAGAATATTAAGCGAAGTTGAAGTTAGCGTAAAGATGCGAAGTGATCGCAATGTAAATATTGAGCGATTTACAGATATAGACAAATACTTTAGAATAATCGGGAGTAGCAATCCGAAACACATCCGTCGGTTTGTTGCGTTTGGAGGAGTCGGATAGTGGTTTATTCCACCTGTCTTGAAAACAGGCAGGTCAGCAATGGCCTCGGGAGTTCGAATCTCCCCTCCTCCGCCAGATTAAGAAATGACCTTTTTGGTCATTTTTTAATTTGTTTGGGTTGAGATACGAACCCGTGGTACTTTTGCGTAGCAAAAGTTAAGGAGTTCGGTGTAGTTCTGTGAATCAAAAATGTGTTTATATGTTTGTTCCACTACCATCAGAACCGGGTACTAGCGTGGTAAGAACAAAGTTTATGACTGCATATGCTAAAAGCGCAATTACTAAACCGACAATTGCGTACAAAATCGTATTCTTGGCGGCCGTAACGGCGGTTTGGTTGCCACCCGAGACAACATAACGTATTCCACCTATGATCAGCATCAGAACGCTAAGAGCGCCGACGATAAACAGTAAAATATTTGCTACTGTGTTAAAGATACCATCGACTCCAAACAAATTAGTTGGTTGGCCGTCGCCATGAGCTAAATCTACCCCGTTACGCAGGCTGAAATCCACTGCGGCCGAAACAGGAGCTGTAATCACAGTAAAAAACGCCATGCCGAGCATGGCTACCATTCCATAAATGCCTTTTTGGGTAATTTTACTCACAAAACTCCTGACTATTACGCCATATAAATTAATTATAGCAAATATCAGGCAATTAATCTAGTCCCTACATCTGTAGGCAAACTAAAAACTCCTCTAAAGGAGTTTTTATTTGAAAGGTTCTGAATCTGCGTTGCAACGCTGACGAGCCTTCAATGGGGATGATTATAGCATAAATTACCTGAAAAATTCAACAACCTTACTATCTTTCGAGATGAATATCAATCGTTTAATAGATTTTATTATCTTGAACTGGTGTTCAACTTCTCTTCTAATTTTGGTTGCATGCATTTTTGATCTACCCGCGTAGATTATCACACTCCTTGATTGGTGAGAGGCTTGCTGTAACTGTCGTTGAATATTATTTTTTCCGGTTCCTTGTGGGCTTTTCAACTCCCACTCTACGCCATTTATTAGGAAGTCTGGCGTCGTGCGTTTTGATGTTAAGATAAATTCCACATTGGTTTTAAAGTGTACCGCTAATATTTTTGCAACTTTAATTTCATGCCACCTAGGGCTTGGCTTTAATCCTGTTGGTATGATAATTTTGCCAGTGTTGTTAGGGTCAACTTTCATTATCTGATTTGATTATAATACTTAGAATTACCTTAGCGTATATAAATAAATATTTATATTATAGTTACTAGAAACCACATCTGTTATATGCTACAATTATGTAGTTCCAAACAGATAAGTACTAAGGTGGCGTCTTGCGTGAAATGCGAATTCGTTAACAGTTTGCCAGCAGAAAGTACTTTGTTGTAGACAATTTAACCCTACGGAGGGGTACCCAAGTGGCTTAAGGGGACGGTTTGCTAAATCGTTAGTCTGGGGAAACCTGGAGCGGGAGTTCGAATCTCCCCTCCTCCGCCAAATAAAAATGTCGACCGTCTGGTCGTCATTTTTATTTGGCCGGGGGTGAGATACGAACTCCCGCGGTTCGCTGTATAGCGAACGAGCGGGTGTCGGCGCAGTGAACGAAACGAAAAAGTGTTTACATTTTTTCGTGAGAGAACGGAGGAGGCTTTAGCCGATATCTCCCCTCCTCCGCCAAATTAAGAAATGACCTTTTTGGTCATTTTTTTACTTGCACCGGGGTCCAGTAAGTGTTTAAATTGCATTAGTATTTAATATATAAAGGGCATCTATGAAATCTCAAAAAAAAGAACAGGGAAGCGCGCTACATATTGCTATAGTTATCATACTTATTGTTATTATTCTAGGACTTTTAGGCTACGTTTTCTATAATAATTTCATATCAAAACCCGCCACGAATGCTAGTGACACTACCTCAGTCGACAGTAACAATAAAAACCAGAGTACTCCAACCCCAGATCCGGGGTATGTATACTTTACAGGGGGCACAGACTATGGCATGCCTAGCAACGTAACTTTTGAACACCCAATCGACTGGCAAATAGTTAGCGCAGCACACTCGACCTTCGGCTCTGTGGGTGATGATTCCACCGGCCTGTACCACGACCATGGTTCAATGTATCTACAAACAGTAAATACAGTTGCTGGCTATACGGCACAGCATGGAGGCGGCCAACAGGATAACCAGGCAACAATTATTATTACTGTAGATAATCGCTATAAGTCGCTTGACGATGTAAAGACCGCTATGTACAAAAATGATGGTCTAGCGACTACTGAGGGAAATCTTACCATTACGACGCACGTGCACTCAGTTACTTTTACGCTCGGTTCTGAACCGGCTGTTGCATTTAGCCAACTGTACACTAGGTCAAACGGGAGCAACGATACGAAAGCAGAGTACAATAACACAATCGGCGACGTACATGACTTCTACGTTCAGCACAACTCTAAGGTCTACCATATCTTCGTTAATGGCACTACCATCGACAAAAGTGCACTACAACAGGTCATGAGTAAGTTGATATCGTCATGGAAGTGGCTGTAATCACATTGTTGGGTTACTTCTAGCCTCGTAGATAATCCTCCGCTCATTCCCCTCATGCTATACTAAAATTATGCAACCTGATCACCAAAGTAACTACTGGCAGCACGACGAAAACGAGCCTAAAAAGCCCGAAGAGGTCGAGATGTACAAACCCGAGCCGTTTGATGAACCTGAACCGCAAGCATCTCAACCCGAGGCGCAACCTGCTAATTCAAAGCCAGTCGATGATGAACCGGTTCATTGGCAAGCAAGTGAATATATAAATCAAGAAAAAAACGGACTGTGGTTTACTATCTTTGGTGTGATTGTTATAGGTTTAATTGCGGCGGATGTATTTTTGCTGCGGTCTTACACCTTTTCAATACTAGTGGCTGTTATGGCGATTGCGGTGGTGATATATTCGCGCCGTCCACCTAGACAAATTAACTATACTCTTAGTGGTAGCCAAGGTTTATATGTAGGCGAAAAGCTATATCATTTCAATGAATTCAAAGCGTTTGGATTGATCAAAGACGGCGAAAATCACTCGATTATGTTACTACCTGTTAAACGATTTGCACCAGGCGTGTCGGTGTATTTCCCAGAGGAAGTTGGCGAAGAAGTTGTCGACATTTTGGGTGCTAGGCTACCGATGGAAAAGTTGAAGCTAGACGTTATTGATATTGTGGTACGCAAACTCAGGCTTTAGGAATAGGGAATTTTCAGTTTTCAATTCACAATTTTCAAGTGATTCTGAGCGATAATTAATAAATGAAAATTGAGAATTATTTTGTGAATTGTGAACTGTGAATTGTGAATTTGTCTACCTTCCCCTCTCGTGCTACAATTACCCTTGTTCTCTGCGCCAAAAAGCGCGGTCGAAAGCACCTTCTAGTTACAAAATCGTAGTTGTATGGTGGTTTACCACGATATGACTGCGAATTTGATTTCACAACTCGGGTAGTTGTGGGCTCAAATTCGTGCACCCGTAGCTCAGCTGGATAGAGCGTCGGCTTGCGGAGCCGAAGGCCATAGGTTCAAATCCTGTCGGGTGTACCAAATAAAAACGACTAGTGTAAACTAGTCGTTTTTATTTGGTTTTGTCGGTATTATTCGAACACTGTTGGCCTTCGCAGAAGGTCATAGGTGAGAACTGCCAGTGGCAGTTCGCAAGGACATCGTCTGTGAGCGAGTTCTGCTCGTTATCGTGAGTTGCGGGGTGAGAAAGTCCTGTGGACTTTCGCAAGGCCGGAAGTGCGACGGCACTGAGGCGGGGTCGACCAATTTGTCACCAGACAAATATGGGTGACGCGGAACGTGACCGAATCCTGTCGGGTATATGTTGTCTTTTCTAGATAAAATGATATAATCATTTTAAATCTTTATCCCCAAATATACTTTGAAAGGGGGTGATGAAGATGGAAAAAGTTGCTAGCTATTTTGGTTACATTGCCCTTGTTGCAATGTCGGTTACCTTTCTTTGGATCATGCTTGACGATAAGAAATGGTCCCGACCAAGACTAGTTGTGGGTTTCCTGTGTGGGGCATTTGCGCTTGGTTCGCTTGTGCTGGGTTCATACATTGGTCCTGCATTCCTTAACTCGGATGCTGTGGTCTGGTTCACTTTGATCTCTGCTATGCTGTTCATGGCGAGCCTGGTGATAATTGGCTATCACATGGGTGTATCCAAGGTAAACAAGCAGAAGAGCGACAACGCCAAGGAGGCTCTCAGTCATGAGAGGATCTCTGTGTAACCTATTTGTCCACGACATCCGCGTGTCGAGCAGAAAGCTCCACGTTGATGACGTGGGCTTTTTGCTTTTTGTTATACTGTTACCAGATGAAAATACTGGGAATTGAAAGCAGTTGTGATGAAACGGCGGCGTCGGTTGTTGAAGACGGACGTATTTTGCATAGCAGTGTGATTGTTTCGCAGATCGACATCCACGCTGTTTATGGCGGTGTTGTACCAGAGGTAGCCGCGCGCAGTCACATAGAGGTAATTAATCCAGTTATTAACCAAGCATTAACAGACGCCAAAATGACCTGGGACGATATCGATGCCATTGCCGTGACCTATGCACCAGGGTTAATTGGCTCGCTACTGGTCGGAACTTTGGCCGCTCGGACGTTGGCGGCGTTAAAGAATAAACCACTTTACCCTATTCACCACGTTGAAGCGCATGTTTATGCGAATTTCCTGACGGAAGTGGGGGTTGGGGGTCAGGAAATGGGAAATGGGAAATGGGAAGGCACAGAAAAAGCCAGAACCAATGGGTTGCGGTTTTCGACCCCATTACCCAGTTCCCAACCCCTATTCCCAATACTGGCGTTGATTGTTAGCGGGGGACATTCACAACTGGTACTATTCCGCGATCACGGAGATTATGAACTGTTGGGACAGACTCAGGATGACGCTATCGGTGAAGCATTCGACAAGGTTGCCAAAATCTTGGGCCTTCCCTATCCTGGGGGTCCATCGATTGCGAAGGCGGCACTTGAGGGTAATCCCAAAGCCTATCAGTTGCCTAAGGCAAAAATGAGTGGCAAGTATGACTTTAGTTTTTCTGGGCTCAAGACAGCCGTTTTAAGGGCGGTTCAGCGTGAAGTGGGCGTTGACTTTACTTTCCCTTCATTCGAGCTTGCAGACCGCCTAGGCGAGCGTGAGAGGCAAGACTTTGCTGCTAGCTTCCAACGCACTGCGATTGAAACACTGGTTGATGTCACTGAGCGAGCATATAACGACTTTCAACCGAAGTCAGTTGTGATTGCTGGTGGAGTGGCCGCTAATCAAGAATTGCGAAGGATATTACAAAAGCGTTTGCCCTCAAGAATTGAATATGCACCGATGAGTTTATGCACTGATAATGCAGCGATGATTGCCTCGCTCGCCTATTACTACGCCCAAAAAAATCAACCAGTTGATCCGTTAGAGGTTGAGGTTGTTCCAAGTTTATCGATGACGAAAACGGCTTGGTCTAATCTGTAAAACGTTGTGTATAGTACAACTATTTGCGTTTAGGCTTTAGTTTGCGAACTACTTTTTTGGCGGTTGGTAGGCCTTTACTCCATACGGAATATAGAGAGGAAAGCGGTAAATCGAATGTTCCCACTAGCTCAGTCGGTTTGTCTGTCCATCCCAGTTTAAAGTTTGAAACACCCTCGCCTATCAGACCTCCGAAATCATAGCGTGATAGCCCCCACTCTTTGGTCTTTAAGATAGCGTGCCATTTAAGTGCGTAATTGGCGCGTAACTGTTGGCCGATTTCATCTACTCCCCCGTAAAGTTCAAAAGCAGTTTCACTACTAATAGCCAACCACAAGAATGCAATCGGTCGATCGTCTTGGTAGGCCGCGTAAATAATATTGTGATCGTCTAGTTTATTAAAAATATCAAAGTAATATTCGTCGTCGTGCAAATTAAATTTAGCGCGCCTTGCTGTAGCGTGATAGATTTCTAGACACCTGCTTAGCTCTTCCTTGCTGCGTACTTGTCTGATTTCGATATCTTCGGCAGCTGATTTACGGATGTACTGTCTGGTTTTTTTGACCATGACTGCCAGTAGTTCTGACTCGGGTTTAGTTAGGTCCAGTATCACGGTATTCGCTGGCAAAATTGTATTGGTTGATTTGCGCCAACCATCAGGTACGCTAAAGAGTTCGCTGTCTGGCTCGATAGTTAGGGCGACTGATTTGTGTACGCGTTTAACGTAGGCTGCCAATGCCTCAAGCATTGCATCGCTTTGTTCGCTACCGACAACTGGGCCACGCGGAATGTATGCCAGTGACCTAAGTGGCGCCGGCAAGCGCCTAATTAATAATTGAGCCGCACCAACTATATTGTCATCCTCATCATAGCCAAATAACCGATCAGCTTGCCAGCCATGGGCAGATTTAACCTCTCCCCAACCCCATAATTGTAGTGGGTGTCCCCCATTATCTAGGATGTAGTCGTTCCATTCGCGTTTATCTTGGCATAGTTTTAGGGTTGTCATATGTATCTATTATAACATTGGGTCGTCTCGGAACTGAAAGCAAGCTTTCGATTCTCACCTTTGGATCCTGTCACCCATTTCTCTCGCCCGCTCCCATCACCAAGCTAAGCTGTATCTTCATATCGGCTGCGCTCCGGGTATTTATAAGGGCCCCGGCGCCTTAAAACACTCGGGCTGTAGATGACATGAAGATACAGCTTAGCTCGTTGCTGGTTCGCTACTTCAATATTAGAGCGGTAAACCAGGTGGCAGGACCCGCCGAGAAAGGACGAAATTAGAGGGTAACACCGTGCCTTTGCCCATATCACCTGCCAGTTAGAGGCTCTAGAGCCTCTCTATGCATTGGCCGTTTGATATCTGGCGTTTACGTGAAGCAATATGGTATACTTATTATGAAAACAAACACGTGAATTCAGAGGAGTACGTTGGGTTTTCATACGAAAACTCTGGGTATTGTTGGTGCTTTTCACGTGAATAATACTGTTAGATAACAGAAATATGATATCAATATGGAATTAGCTAAAACTTACGATCCGAACACTTACGAACCTAATATTTATGCTATTTGGGAAAAAAGCGGAGCATTTGTTCCAACAGGGTTAGGGGAGCCATACAGCGTAGTTATGCCACCGCCTAATGCCAATGGTAATCTGCACATTGGACATGCACTGACAGTTGGTCTAGAGGATATTTTGGCCAGATTTTATCGTATGAAAGGTCGTGATGTGGCCTATATACCGGGGGCGGATCACGCTGGATTTGAAACGTGGGTAGTATATGAAAAGGAACTTGACAAATTGGGTAAAAACCGTTTTGAATTCTCACGTGAACAGTTGTATTCTCAGGTTTGGGACTTCGTTGACAAGCAACGTGGCAACATGGAACTGCAGCTACGGGCACTAGGGGTTAGTGCTAGCTGGAAAGATTTGGTGTTTACGCTTGATAAAAAAGTGATTGATACAGTCTATGGAACGTTCAAAAAATTATGGGACGATAAACTGATTTACAGAGGTGAACGTATAGTAAATTACAGTACCAAATACCAAACAAGTTACTCCGACATTGAGGTTATTCACAAAACCGAGAAGGGAACGCTGTGGCAGATAGCTTATCCGACATTTGATCGAATTGGTGAAATTGTAATTGCCACCACTAGGCCAGAGACGCTGTTTGGTGATACGGCGGTGGCTGTGCATCCAGACGATGAGCGCTACAAAGACCTAATTGGAACCAGGGTTTTGCTGCCTTTAACAGATAGAGAAATTCCAATTATTGCTGATGAACACGTTGATCCTAATTTTGGAACGGGAGCGGTGAAAGTTACGCCGGCACATGATCCGAATGATTTTGAAATCGGCGAACGTCACGACTTAGAAAGAATACAGGTCATAGATTTCGATGGGCGCATGATTAATGTCCCGCAGCAGTTTGTAGGACTAGAGATTGATGAGGCCCGCAAACGCACGTTAGCAGCCCTGCAGGCAGAAGAACTTATCAGGGGTGAGAAGACAATCGAACACTCAGTTGGCTATGACTATAAAAGCGGCTTACCGATTCAGCCACTAATCAAAGATCAATGGTTCATAAGGATTAAACCACTAGCTGAAATGGCCAAAAAGGCCCTAGAAAACGACGAAATATCGTTCACACCATCTAGTCGTAAGCGAGTACTAATACAATATCTAGATAATCTGCGCGATTGGAACATTTCACGCCAGATTCCTTGGGGTATTCCAATTCCGGCTTTTCAAAACGTTAATGACCCCAATGATTGGGTATTTGACGACCGAGTTGATGAAAAGACAATTGAGGTTGAAGGCAAAACCTACCGTCGCGAAGAGGATACTTTTGACACCTGGTTCAGCAGTGGTCAGTGGCCATTTATTACGACTGATTTCTTAACGGACGGCAAACTTAGCCGTTTTTATCCAAATAGTGTGATGGAAACAGGGGTAGATTTGTTAGATCGCTGGGTGGCACGGATGATAATGCTGGGGATTTATGTCACCAAACAGGTGCCCTTTAAACACGTCTACCTGCACGGCATGGTACTAGATGAAAAAGGCCAAAAAATGAGCAAAAGTAAGGGTAATGTCATCAATCCTATGGAGACTATCGCGGAATACGGCTCGGATGCCCTCAGGTTAGGGATAATAGCTAACCGCAGCGCTGGTCAGAACCAGGCATTTAGCATGAGTAATGTAGTGGCCGGACGCAATTTTTGTAATAAATTATGGAACATCGCCAGGTTTACTAGTGATAAGTTAGGCGCAGGTTATCGGCGAGGTGCGCCAGACCCTGTTAGTCTAGCTGATCATTGGATAATTCACGAGTTAACAGAGGCAGCGGCCGAAATCGAGAAGCGTATTAGCGATCACCGATTCGCTGAAGCGAGTGAAACTATGTATCACGCAATTTGGGACGATGTGGCTGATTGGTATATTGAATCTAGTAAGTACCAATTAAATAAAAGTGTCTTGGCGTGGGTGCTAGAGACTAGTTTAAAGTTAGCGCACCCTTTCGCACCGTTTGTAACCGAAACAATTTGGCAGACCTTGCCATGGCACAGTAGTTTGCTGATGACTTCAAAGTGGCCCGAAATGACCGAATATAGCGATATTTCTGCCGCAGGCTTTACAAGGTTACAAAAACTTGTGGTTGAAGCTAGGTTTGTGATGGCAGAGCTGCCTGGTAATGACAAATACACTCTGTTATATCAAAACGATAGTTTAATTGCCGATAATGCCCAGTTGATTCAAAAACTTGCAAAGTTGCAGGATATCAAATTGGTTGATCAGGCTAGGGGGCTAAGGCTAGCTGCCAGCGGTAGAGAAGCGTGGTTAGATGTATCAGAGGATGTAATGTATGAGCATCAGACTAATTTGGAACTACGCCTAAGTGAGGCTCATGGGGACGTTAAGGCGCTTGAAGCTAGGCTAGCGAACGAAAACTACGTTAATAAAGCACCAGCTAAACTGGTAGAAGAAACCAGGACTCAACTGGACAGCAAAAAGGCGCTGGCAGAGCGCCTAGTGCATCAATTAGACGTGCTTAGATAGAGGGCCAGTAGAACTCGCTACCAAAGCTGTCGCCCAGTAAGCGTCGTTGCGCGACGTATTTCTTGTCATTTTCGTTACGGGGTGGAGTAGCGGCCTGGGTGCTTCGGATAGCCCTTGATCCAGACGAGCGCTCGGCATGAACGTGCTGACCGGCCTCGGTTAGGTTCAGACCAACAACGTCACCAGTAATAATGGCTGCTGGTACCGCTAGGGCTGTCATAGCGGCAAAATCAATTTGGCTATCATGAACTAACACGCTAAATGCGGCTGTTAGCGAAATCAAGACTGGAAGTGGGTTTAATGTAAGTGGTAGCATTGTGTTTGTATTTGTTTAATTACTATATCAATATAGCATAAGCTTTGTATTATGTCAAGAATAGGTTTAGATATAGGTGGATTTATTTAAAAAAAGTCTAGATTTTTGAAATCAGAGTAATATAATATTCTTAGTGTTAACTTAAATACTCCCTAAGGATTATTTTATACGGGGGTGATGAGATAGGTGGTGCTATGTCAAAGCAGGTACAAAAACGAGTTAATCAAAAAACCAAATACTACTTAATATCAATTTCGTCTGGCGTCCAGCCCAAAATTTTCAAAAATACAGACGATTATCAATTCTTTTTATCACTGTTTAAGTATTTATTGCCCACGAAGGAGTCTAGTCTAATCGGTTCTACATTCACAAGTTACAGTAAAAACATTTTTCCCTTGGCTTATGCGTTGAATCCTACCGATTGTGAGTTGCTAGTTCGGTGCAAGTCAGAAGGGGGTGTGACGAATTTTGTTGACGATCTGATGTCGCTATATGCGGCATATTTTTTTGATAAGTACGAAGACAAATTGGATGATGACTACGAAATAACAGCTGTAGACGAGTCAGACTTGTTACGCGTGAGTCGTTTGGTGCATACGAGACCAGACGACTGGCGAGCTTCGCCGCACTCTTCATTAAGAGCATTTATGTATGACGATGGCTATGATTGGTTGGACTGTAATTTTATCAAGAGCTTTGGGTATTCGACTGGCGACTACCTAAGATATTTGGAGTCTTAAACCGAAGTTATGTGGAGCAACCGTTCCATATACCGTGTAATCATTTGAAGAACATGCAGGCGCGTTCGTCCTCATTGCCTAATGCTATACTATTCACATGGTGAATCTACGCAGTATCGTCAAAAGGCTTATTCCGTCTGGTTTCTTCAAAAAAATCGAGCCAACCGGACATTTAATCGAGTCTGTTTTGGTTAATATTCGCTTTGGTTTTCCGTCTAGGAAGATGCATGTTATCGGTGTAACTGGCACAAACGGTAAAACTACAACAGCCTTTATGATACACAAAATGTTAACTGAGGCGGGATATAAAACAGCGCTACTCAGCACGGTTGCATATGGAATTGGCAACGACATCAATTCGCAATCCGTTCACATGACCACGGAATCGGCGCCGATTATGCAAAAGCGTATCAAAGGGTTTAAGCGTGCTGGTGTGGAGTGGTTGGTGTTAGAGACGTCTAGCCATGCTTTGGCTCAAAATAGAATCTGGGGGATTCCATACGAAGTAGCCGTCATGACTAATATCACTGGTGATCATTTAGATTACCACGGTACTTTTGAGGAATATGTTAGGGCGAAATTGAAATTATTTCAAATTGCAGCGCATCACGGTATGAAGATGGGGGTTGTTAATGCTGATGACTCTAGCGCCGATCGGTTTATTGACGCTGTGCCTAGTAGTGTGACTTATGGGATTGATAACGGCGAGGTTAGGGCGTCCAAATTAAAACTTGGGCCTAGCCATTCGACATTTGAAGTTAAAGCTGGGTCGGATAAATATAATATGCGAGTTAATATCCCAGGTAAATTTAACGTTAGTAACGCCCTGGCGGCGGTTGTGGTTGGGCGCGCGCTAGGACTAGGTAAAAGCCAGATAGAAAGCGGCGTGGCGGCGCTAGAAGGTGTTGAGGGTAGGATGATGTCGATTGATGCCGGGCAGAAGTTTAGAGTACTGATAGATTTTGCCAGTACACCCGATGGATTTGAGCGATTTTTTGAATCAATCAGGCCGGCAACTAAGGGAAAGTTAATTGCCGTATTCGGCTCGGCCGGTCGACGCGACGAGGCGAAACGTGCAGTTCAGGGTAAAATTGCCGGCAAAGACGCTGACGAAGTTATTATCACTGAAGAAGACGACCGAGATGTTGATGGTCAAGAGATTATGGATCAAATAGCAAGTGGTGCCAAGAAAGCTGGGCTGGTAGCTGATAAGAATTTATTCATGGTTCATAACCGCGAAGAGGCGATTGGCTTTGCTTTGACGCGTGCTAAATCCTCGCAGGATACAGTTGTATTCTTGGGTAAGGGTCACGAAAAAACCATCGAACGGGCCGATGGTGAATATCCTTGGAATGAATCCGAGGCCGTTAGGACAGCAATTGAGCAAATGCTAGCTCAGTCTAAGTCGGACTAAGAGTCGTGTGCATGACATAACCTTGTTATTAATAATATGAGTCACGTTTTCGATAATAGTGGATACGGTGGGCGATTCGCTCGCCAATTTGTGTCCAGATCTTGTACTGAGCAGGTTTTAGGACCAAATCGTAACATCCGATATAATCCGTAACGGTTTTATTGAAAGCGGTTTTGAACAATCCAATATTATAGTGTTGATGTTCGGGGTTGTTTATCTCGTCGCTAGGTGGTGAGCCGCAAAAATCGTGTAAAGTCGCACCTTTTGATTTGGCCCATTCGATAACGTGCCACTGCAAGAGGTGACTGGCGCCATAGGCTTTGCGCTCCCGGACACTAGCGCCGTCTTTGTAGGTACTTTTGGTTCCAAATGTCATGGCGTAGGCACCGGCGACGACTTGTTCGTCAAAATAGGCGAAAAATAGTTGTCCGTACCCAGCTTTTTCGAAACGTTGCCAAAAAGATTTGAAATACAGGTCGCTTCGTATACCGAATTGACCTTCGGCAGTTTTAGCTAGTAGTTCGTACATGATTTTGCAATTTTTGTCGGTTGCTTTAACTTTTTTGACCGTTACTCCGTCGCGCTCTGCTCTGCGAATAGCGTGTCGGCCTTTTTGGGGAAGTTTGGTCATAACATCATCTAGTGACTCACTAATATCTAGGGTAATAGTCGAGGGGTTGGGGATAATGGGCTTTGCCTTTTTTAAACCGTGACGCGCCAGTGTTGGCTGTTGTTCGCGCCTTAGTTCTGATTCGATGCGAATAACAAAAACGCCTTGTTTGCGAGCTAGAGGTTTAAGGGCATTTAATGCTGACCAAAGCTGTTTAGTTGATGCAACGCCAGGGCCTTTGGGCAAATACCACAGTTTACCAAGTCCAGGCGTTAGCTTTTGTAAAACCGTCACCGCTAAATCGTCAACCATTACAAAAATTGCCTTGTAACCACCAGTTGTCTTTTGCATGGCATATTCGTAGCTAGCGAAAACATTGCCACTATCAGGATTAGCTAGGATTAGTTCGTCCCATTTATCGATCTCTGACTTGGTTGCAAATCGCGCTGTCATTACTACTATTGTAGCAGTTTTAGTCAACTAGAGCGTATCAATGGATGTAGGTACGAGTAAAGAAAATTAGCACTCGAGCCTTGCAAGTGCTAATTATTTTGGCTACAATAGAGTTACGAAACAAAATACGGAGGATTAATCATGAAAACACCTATTAAACCTCTGGCGGATAGAGTTGTAGCGGTCAGGGCAAAAGCCGAAAGCAAGACTGCGAGCGGACTTTATTTACCAGAATCATCCAAAGAAAAGCCTGTCTTAGCTGAGGTCGTGGCGGTTGGACCTGACGTAAAGCAACTAAAACCAGGCAATAGAATTGTATACAAAGAATACTCAACGACTGAACTAAAGGTCGACGGAACTGAATATATAATTGTCAAAGAAGAAGACGTCCTAGCGACGGTCAATTAGAATATGGAATTTGGTTCGCCCTACGGCGAATAGAATATAGCAAAAGATAATTTTATAAATAAGAATGATAGAAAGAGGATAAGAATGGCTAAAAAAGTTTTCTATGATGATGATGCACGGGCCCGCGTTCTGGGTGGTGCTAAGGCACTTTACGATGCAGTTAAGGTTACATATGGACCGAAAGGCCGTAACGTGGTAATCGCCAAAGGATACGGTGGACCAACCGTTACTCATGACGGCGTAACTGTGGCCGAATCGGTTGACTTGCCGGATGTTGACGACGAAACTTTGGGCTACAAAGTTGGAGCAGAGCTAATTAAACAAGCGGCATCGAAATTAAATAAAGTTGCTGGTGATGGTACGACAACCGTCACGGTGTTGACCTACAACATCTTAAAAGAGGCTAGTCGGCTAATTGCGGCCGGGCATGATCCAATGGAGTTACGTAAGGGCATCGAGTCAGCTGGTGATGAAGTTATTGCTGCGCTTGATAAACTGAGTGAAAGTATCGAGGGTAAGTCTGACCGCGTGGCGGAAGTCGCGACGATTAGCGCGGGTGATGAGAATATCGGCAAGTTGATTGCTGGCGTGATTGAAAAAGTTGGCAAAGACGGTGTCGTTACAGTCGAAGCTAGTCAGGGACTTGAATTAGAGGCCGAAGTAGTTGAAGGGTTCAACCTAGACCGCGGTTGGGCTAGTCCATTTTTCGTGACTGACGCCGGACGCCAAGAAGCTGTTTATGAAAAACCAGCTGTCGTCATCACTGACAAAAAAATCTCAAATGCTCAGGAATTCTTGCCATTAATCGAAAAACTCGTTCAAGCTGGCAAGAAAGATATTGTTTTGTTCGCTGACGAAATTGAGGGTGAAGCGTTAAGCATTTTGATTCTCAATAAGTTAAAAGGTGTACTAAATACCGTAGCGGTCAAAGCGCCTGCTTTTGGCGACCGTCGCAAAGAGATTTTACAAGATATCGCCACTCTAACTGGCGCGACTGTTATTAGCGAAGACCAAGGTCTGAGTTTTGAAACGATTGGCATCGAAGCTGTTGGTACGGCTCGTAAAGTTATTGTCGGCAAAGACGACACGACTATTATCGAGGGTGCTGGCAAGGCATCTGATGCCAAAGCGCGTATTGATCAAATCTCATCTCAGGCTGAAGCTTCGACTAGTTCGTACGACGAGGAACAATTCGTTAAACGTGCTGCGGCTCTTAGTGGTAAGGTAGCCGTTATAAAAGTTGGTGGTGCAACCGAGACCGAAATCGACGAAAAGAAGTTTCGAGTTGACGATGCTGTAGCTGCAACTAAAGCTGCACTGGCTGAAGGAATCGTGGCCGGCGGTGGTGTTACATTAGTTAACTTATCAGCAACTATCAAGGCAACTGGTTCGGATTCAGTTAACGCTGGTCGACAGATTCTAAAAAGTGCATTGCGCCAACCATTCTTGCAGATTACAGAAAATGCTGGACTTAACAGCGAAGCATTGCTTGCTCAGGTTGAAGCCGCGAAACCAGGCTTTGGCGTTGATGTTAATACGCCCGAAAAAGGTCTTATTGACGTCAAAAAAGCTGGAGTTATTGATCCAGCCCGTGTTACCAAAGAGGCGGTTCAAAATGCGGTTTCAATTGCATCAACAGCTGCGACGATGGGTGCACTGGTCGTCGATGTTCCAGAACCCGAAGCTCCAGCACCGGCAGGTGGTGGCGGTATGGGTGGAATGTACTAAAGTAATTGCCACCTACGTCAAAAAGAGCCTCATTAGGGGGCTCTTTTAATGTTTTATTAACTACAGAGTTCTATCTATTATGTAAACTTGACAAAACATCACTTTTTTGTTATTATAGCGACTGTACATAACCAAAAACAAAAAAAGATAAAACTACAAGATGGCTCACGATACTGATCACAATCCAATTCGCACTATTCTTGCCGAGGACTTAAACAAAGTTCATGAGGCTGAAAATGGCCTAGATAGTTTGCTTAAAATGCAGGGTATGATAAGTACTGGTATCACGCCTGAAGATATAGAATCTTGGTATTTGAGCCATGACCCAATTGGTGAGGTAGCAGCGAGGCATTTTGATAGGTCGCGCCATGGATATGACACAAAGGGTCTCAACGATGAGCGTTATCTTTATGCTCCAATGGTGTATGCTAGTGGTGCAGTAATTCTTGCAACATCTATAATATTTCCAGAACTATTTAAAGATCAAGAATCAGCTCAAAACTGGCCTAATAGCTTAGACCCTTTGTTTATAGAATGGGCAGAAAAGTCTGGAATTGAGATTGATAAGCCTGAAAATAAAATCCATGATATTGAGGCAATGGCACTTGTGTTAGACGCCTTACCTGATGTGAATCTTAGCAACGATCAAGTGCGACGTTTGGCTATAGCTACAGACATGTTCTCTCTTGCCTATGCTGGCATACTAGATGTTGCGCAAAGTGGCTTTGTGTATCCTGGTTCAAATTTGGACAGTATGCGCACTACGGCTCTTATGTGGCGAGGTTGTTCCAATGAATTGTCAATTATTCTTGCCAGGAAGACTCTAGCTAACAAGAGCGATGAACTATCTTTCGATGACTCACTTCGTTATGGGCTAAAACATATGTGGACACATAACTTGCGCACCGCTAGTGAGATTCAGGAGATGCACGGGGCGGAAGAGAATATATCTGTTATAGCACTCACAATGATCCGAGTAATTCAAGATGTTTTTGTTGATGGACGAGCACTCGAGAGGGCTGATAACAGGGGGGAATGGAAAGGTACACTCCATGAGTTAATTTGGCCTTTAGACGCGTATATGCTCAAACTTGCTTGGCCGGAAAAATATGACGGTATTTCTGTTACTCCAGCGAGTATATATCAAGACGAGCCGAGGAATGGATATCCTACGCTACGCCGAGGGTTTGATTACACAGTTCGTACACCCTATAGTGCTACGGCTATTCAGCTGAAATCTAATGACACTCCTACTAAAGATTACAATCCAAAAATAAAAGTACTTAAAGAGAAGAACTTTCAAGACGCAAGTATACCTAGACTGAGGGCGAAGATGGTGGCATATAGGAAGGCTGTTGAAGCTAATCCATTCGACAGAGCATTCATACAGCAAGTAACCGATAAGTTTGTGCTTGGCACTGTTCGACAAGAAATGGGTGAGAATGCTGACGTTATAAGTGGGGAGCGAGATAGGCGAGTAGAAGTAGCGCGCGATCTGAGAAAGTTAGCGCTGAATCCCTATGGGTATTTGCGGGATAGGGGTCATCAAATACCGAACCGTACCCAGCGTCGCGCTCTTGAAAAACAGGCTCGCAAGCGACCGCGTACCTAAACTATTAAAAATCACGCCTTAGTTACTGGCGCTATTTTGTTTAGCAATGTCTATTGAGGGTTTGAGAGGAAATCAATTTCCTTGATGATATCAAGTAGGGCTTTGGCGCGACGAGATTCGTCAGCAATAGCTTTGGCGGCAGCATGAGCTGGGGGAATTAAGGCTTTATCATCAGTGCTTCGAAGAAGCAACAGGTATGTGTCAAATTTTTCTTCTGGTTCTAGGTCAAGTTTATCGACTAGTGGACGCAGGTCGTTTAAAGCGTCTTTTTTGATACCCTCTAAATCACCAGTAGGTGCTGGTGTGGCTGGTGGTGGAGTAGCAGGTGTTGGGGTTGAATCTTTCAGCGCTGGGCTGTCACTCGGAGGGTTATAGCCAATAGGTGTTGATGAGTCAGAATCTGCAACTGGAGTAGATGGAGTTGGCAGGTCTGAGGATGAGGGTTCGGGTGCGACTGGTGCCGTAACGGGAGTTTCTTCGAAATTCAAATCGTTGTTTGTCTGTTCAGTTACACCAGCGAGAACTTTTGCTAGTTCTTGATCGTCGCTAATTGGTTGTGTTGATTGCGGCTGAATATCTACCATTGCCCACCCCTGATTTAAATACTTATGCTTATTTACTAAATACTGTATCATAGAAGGAGAGAGTTCAGCAAGGACACTAGGGGGCAAAATGCTAGACGATGCAAATGTAATTAAACAGCGAGATCCCGGCGGGGCGTTATTAATTACAGCTGATCAATATAATCAGGCGTCCTTTGATGCTAATATTTGGAACGACGAACACGATAATCGTGAAATTATGAATGTAGTTGTTGCGGGCATGGGTGGTTCGGCCTTGTCGGCCGGAATATTAAAATCATGGCTTAAATCAGATTTAAAAATTCCGTTTGAAGTTGTTCGGTCTTACAACTTGCCGACATACGTTGGGCCAAATACACTGGTTATTGCCAGTAGCTACTCAGGTAACACCGAAGAGACCGTTAGTTGTTTAGAGCAGGCCGAAGTCAAAGGCGCACAACTAGCGATTGTCGCGGCTAGCGGTAAATTGATTGATGATGCTGGTAGTTTAAAAATAGCCCATGTAGCCCTGCCAACAGATTTACAGCCTCGCATGGCGGTTATATATAATCTTAGAGCGTTAGCTGCATTACTAGCGCACTTTGGAGTTATAGATAGGCGTCGCTTTGACGAAATCGGTAATATTTCAGGTTGGCTACGGTCAGAAAGTTCGATGTGGGGGAGTGATATTCCAACCGAGCGGAATTACGCTAAACAACTTGCGCTATCTTCGGCTGGAAAAACAGCTGTATTTTACGGAGGTGAATTAACCGCTCCGCTTGCCTATAAGTGGAAAATTAGCTGGAACGAGAATTCGAAAAACGTGGCGTTTTGGAATGAACTATCCGAGTCTAATCATAATGATTTTATTGGCTGGACGTCACATCCAGTCGAAAAACCGTTTGCTGTTTTTGACATTGTTAGTAATTTGGAACATCCACAAATTCTGAAGCGTTTTGAAATAACGGACAGGTTGCTTAGCGGTCTGCGACCAAAATCTACTACTATTAATTTGGCTGGTGAATCTGCTATCCAACAATTACTGTGGGGTAGTATATTAGCTGATTTTGTTAGTATTTATCTGGCGATACTAAATGGAGTTGAGCCAAAGTCAGTTACATTAATCGAAAAACTCAAAAGCGAACTGGGTAACTAGCTATATTGGCGCAGTGATTCGATCGGGTCTTTCCGAGCCGCTCGGATGGCTGGATAGATACCAAAAATTGTTCCCATAATTATTGAAACGACGATGGCGGTTGTGGCGATTTGCCAATTTATGATTGGGTCAAAAGTAAGGAAGGTGCTGATCCCGAACGATACTATATATCCAACTACGTAGCCGGCTATACCACCGCCGATGCTGATTGCTAGTGATTCGATCAAAAATTGCCAAGAAATACCACCATTACTGGCGCCTAGGGCTTTGCGGATACCTATCTCGCGCGTTCGCTCAGCGACAGTTACTAGCATGATGTTCATGATGCCGATGCCACCAACCAGCAAAGATATGGCCGCAATAGCAGTTGTGACAGCTGCGATTGTATAAAACGGTTGACTGGTCGGCTGAGCGATTTGGTCGCCAGATAGGATAGAAAAATCTTTTTCGCCTTTGTGGCTGGCCGTTATGACTTGGTTAAGGTGGTTAATTATGCTATTTAAATTGTCGGTTGAATCGGCTTTGATGTTTATTTGTTGAATTTGAGCAACCGAGCGGTTGAGGCTTTTGCCGCTAGCGAAATTAATAATAACGGCGTTGTCAAAGTCTACTTGGTTATAATTAATCGGGTCATTTTGGAGTTTTAATACGCCAACTATCGTGAATGGTTTACCCCTAATTGTAACCGTCTTGCCAATTGATGATTCTGTACCAAAAATATCAATTGACAGCTGAGTCCCAATTACGGCTGTATCTTGGCTGATCGAATCATCTAGGAATTGACCATCGCGAACCTGTAAATTTGAAATTGACGCTAGTTCTGGTGTGGTGGCTACGATGGGCGTACCATCTGGGGCTTTAGAGTCAGCCTTAATGGTGCCGCCCAAAATCATGATTGGGGCAACGGATTGAACGTGTTCGCTGTTTCTTACGTAAACAATGTCTGCTTCGGTTAGTGTGCTGGCTGCAAAATCACGATGAGAGTTAGAGTTGGTAAGGCTAGAAATCGGGTCTTGAACTACCCCGGGACGAATTACAGCAATATTACCGCCAAGCGCCTTTATTTGATCACTAATAACTTTGCTGGCACCACCGCTAAGTGACAAAATTGCTGTGATACTGGCAATGCCAATTGTGACGCCGAGCATAGTTAGGCCACTACGAACTCTGCTGCTGCGGAGCGATTGGTAGGCGTTTTGAGCGTGGTTTGCAAATAAAAATCGCATTATTTCTTTTTCCTTTTTGGCTTGCGTTTCTTGCTGTGTTTACCAAGAGCCCGTTTTTGGTTTGCGGGCTTTTGCAGAGCGGCTAGTGTCATGGTGTCGGTATCAATTTTGCCATCAAGCATCGTAATGACACGGCTAGCATAAGTAGTTAACCTAGGGTTGTGGGTCACCATAATAATAGTATTTCCGCGTTTATGTAGGTCGGCTAATTCTTCCATGATGACGTGCGAAGACCGCGAATCTAGGTTGCCGGTCGGTTCATCCGCCAAAATTATCGACGGGTCATTAACTAGTGCGCGGGCAATTGCGACGCGCTGAGTTTGGCCACCTGACAGTTGGTAGGGTTTATAGTATTCGCGTTCGTTGAGGTGAAAATTGGCTAGGGCAGCACTAGCCATTTTGAGTCGCTTAGTTTTTGTAACGCCCTTATAAGTTAACGGCAAAGCAACATTTTCGATAACGTTTAGGCGCGGTATTAGGTTAAAACTTTGGAATACAAACCCAATTTGGCGGCTTCTGATACGGGCTTGTTTGCGTTTTGAGATTGATTTGACGGATTGCCCGTCTAGTTTGTAGTCGCCTTCGGTCGAGTGGTCAAGCAGCCCGAGAATATTAAGTAGTGTAGTCTTACCGCAACCACTCGGACCCATAATTGCGATGAATTCGCCGCGCTTTACAGTCAGATCAATACCATCAATAGCGTAATTTTCGGCGTCACCAATTCCGTACCTTTTTTTGAGGCCTCGCAGTCTAATAACTGGTGGAGTATTATTAGCCATTATCTTTATTATGGTTCTCCAAGAGATAAATCGCAACTAGAATGCGACGTGGAAATCACAACTAGGATGGGGGTTGGGGATTTGGAAATGGGAAATGGGTAGGTGGTAGGTGGCATAAAAATATAGTAGGCTATATAAAGTGCTATGCAAATTCGCTAATAGCCAATCGGGAGAGGTCGCATAGTGGTCGAGTGCGCTACCTTGGAAAGGTAGTATATCTTCACGGGTATCGAGGGTTCGAATCCCTCTCTCTCCGCCATTTGAAATTATCGACACGCTATATATAGCGTTGTAAATAACAAACACTACGCTATAAGGTGTTAATTCATTGTATTTATGCTTGTGGTGAAAAATACACGTAAAAAGACTTGAAAACCATATATATAGGGTCTATAGTCCTATGCAGACGCTACATATGTAGTAGTTCAATAAAAATACAAACACGCATGCAAGAAAAGATTGCACCGCCGGCAAAGGGTTAACCCGGTGGTTTTCTTGCACCCATTTTGAGAGATGGTGCGTGAGAGGTAGAAAAAACTAAAAACAGAATAGGTAGGGGACATGAACGGAATCCATGTAGTAAAAAGAGACGGAACACGTGAGCCATTTGACGCAAACAAGATCAACTTGGCGCTCGTGAAAGCGACCGAAGGTTTACCAGATCAAATTAGTAAAGTCGTACAGGTAGCAACAGAGTTGCAACTGACATTATTCGATGGCATTACGTCTGAACAATTAGACGAAGCTGTCATTCACACTGCGCTTCAAAACGTCAAAGACGACCCTGATTTTGATACTATTGCCGCCAGATTGCTACTCAAGAATATTTACAAAAATATCTTGGGTGATTATTCATCAGAAGCTGAACTGAAAAAACTACATGAACAATTTTTCCCTAAATTTTTGGCGAAAGGTATTGCCGACGGGTTACTTGATAAGCGGATGAATGACAAGGTTTTTGATATCAAGCGTATTGCGAAAGCGCTCGATCCATCGCGCGATAATTTATCCAAGTACCTAGGTGTAATAACCAACAAAAACCGTTATGCCCTGCGTGATTCTTCGGGAAAACCAATCGAAGTTCCGCAGTTTACGCATATGCGTATCGCTATGGGCCTTAGCTTTAAAGAAAAAGATCCAACCGCAGCCGCAATTGATTTTTACAAACACATGAGTGCACTTCATTATGTACCTGGTGGCTCGACAAGGGTTAATGCTGGCGGTTCGTTCCCCCAGCTATCTAACTGTTTCTTGATCGAAGTTCAAGATGACATGGAATCAATCGCCAAAAGCATTCGTGACGTGATGTGGATAGCCAAAGGTACTGGCGGGATTGGAATTAGCATGAACAAACTCCGCGCTGCTGGTTCACCAGTTAAAACCACTAATACTGAATCGACTGGCCCAATACCGTTTATGAAGATGATTGATACAGCGCTGTTTGCTGTTAGCCGCAAAGGCAAGAAAGCTGGTGCCGCTGCACTATACATGGAAAACTGGCACATGAATTTCCCGCAGTTTTTGGATTTACGCCAGAACTCGGGTGACCCATATTATCGTACGCGTTTTGCTAACACGGCAGCTTTCATTAGCGATGAATTTATGAAACGAGTTCAGGCAGATGACGATTGGTATCTGTTTGATCCAGCCGAAGTCGAAGATTTGCCAGAATTATACGGCACCGAATTTTCTAAACGCTACAAAGAGTACATCAAAATGGCCGAAGCGGGTAAGATGCGTGATTTTGTCAAAATGCCAGCTCGTCAACAGTTCAAAGACATCCTGGTTCAACTTCAGGCCTCGGCCCATCCTTGGATTACATGGAAAGATACAATTAATGTCCGGGCGCTAAATAACAACACGTCGACCATACATTTATCTAACCTTTGCACCGAGATTACTTTGCCACAGGATAAAGATAACACAGCGGTATGTAACCTAGTAAGTATAAATTTGTCAGCCTTTTTGAACCCTGATAAGACTTGGGACTGGGACCGTTTGGCCGCCGCCACTCGTTCGGCCGTTCGCCAACTTGATAATCTGTGCGACATTACCGAAACTCCCGTGCCAGAAGCTATGCACTCTAATTTGCAAAACCGCGCACTCGGCCTGGGGCTAATGGGCTTTACAGATATTGTTGAGAAACTAGGCTTTAGCTATGAATCCGAAGAATCATACGACACGATGGATCAACTAGCTGAGTTTATAAGTTATCATGCAATCGATGAATCGGCTGATTTAGCGCAAAAACTTGGTAGTTACCCGACATTCAAGGGCAGCGGTTGGAGTAAGGGAATCTTGCCAATCGATACGCTTGATTTGTTAGCGACTGATCGCAAGGTAAAAGTTGAAGTTAACCGCAAGACGCGACTAGACTGGGACAAGTTACGAATCAAGGTCAAAAAAGGTATGCGTAACGCGACACTAATGGCAATTGCACCAACTGCAAACATTGCTCATATTGCCGGCACAACACCTGGCGTTGATCCACAATTTGCTCAGATTTTTAGTCGATCGACCTTAAACGGCAAGTTTTTGGAAGTAAACACCAACATGGTCAAGGACCTAAAAGAGCTTGGTATTTGGGATGACGTAAAAAGTGATGTGCTGAGGTATCAAGGTGACCTTACAAACATTGAAGCTATTCCGCAATCAATCAAAGACGTATATAAAACTAGCTTCCAACTAAGTCCAACGGCCTTTATCGAAGTTGCTGCAAGGGCTCAAAAATGGGTAGACCAGGCGATTTCACGCAACATGTATCTAGAGACTCGTGACATTGACGAAATGGTAGATATATATAGCACCGCCTGGAAACGAGGCCTTAAGACCACCTATTACCTACACGTTAAACCACGTCATCAAGCTGAACAAAGCACGATTAAAGTCAACAAAGCCGAAGATTCAAAAGTTGGTGATGGGCCGCGCAAGACCGGATTTGGATTTGCTAAAAAGCAAGGAGTGGGCGTATGAGCGACGGAATAGATAATTAACCAGACACCAACCAAAATAAAAGTTAGTAAATAGGGGACAAGAAATGAACGCAACAACAATCATAAACGACGATATGACACTAGAAGAGAAATTAGCTGCAATTGACGCAGCCATGGCTAATGCGCAGGCTCAGGCAGACGAAGATGCGGCGGCCAGTGGCGGATTCGCTGCACCACTTGATCCAGCCGATTTAACAATGTGTGAAGGTTGCCAGTAGGAGGAATTATGTCAGGAATTTTAGGAACCGGCATCCAGGACGGATTGCTTTTAAAACCAGTCAAATATCAATGGGCGATGGATTTATACGACCAAGCTGTTGCTAATACTTGGTTTCCAAACGAGATTCAGTTAGGTCAAGACTTGGCCGACTGGAAGAAAATGACCGATGAAGAGCGTCATGCGATTACGTTCCTAATGAGTTATTTCAACCCTAATGAGCTACTTGTCAACAAGGCACTAGCATTCGGTGTTTATCCGTATGTTAACGCAGCCGAGTGTCACTTGTACCTAGCAAAACAAATGTGGGAAGAAGCAAATCACTGTATGTCGTTCGAATACGTGCTAGAGACTTTTCCGATTGATCGAAAACAGGCCTATGCGGCACACGTCGACACCCCATCGATGTCACGCAAAGAAGATTTCGAGACCAAATATATCAAGCGCATGACCGAAGAAACGCTAGACATAACGACAACCGAAGGCAAAAAAGATTTTATTCGCAATTTAATTGCTTATAACATTATCCTTGAGGGCATATGGTTCTATAGCGGATTTATGGTGGCCTTGTCGTTTAGGCAACGTAACTTGCTACGTAATTTTGGCAGTTTAATCGATTGGATTGTACGCGACGAGTCGTTGCACCTAAAGTTCGGTATAAATTTGATTTTGACGGTCCTAGAAGAGAACGAAGATTTACAGACAGATGAATTTGCAGCTGAGATTAAGCAAATGATTCTTGATGGTGTCGAGATGGAAGAAGCATATAACAAAGACCTACTTCCGAACGGAATTTTGGGATTAAATGCAGATTACATTAATCAATACGTCGAGTACCTAGCTGACAGGCGACTTGAAGAGCTTGGCTTTGACGCGCATTACAAAACTCAGAATCCAGCCAAATGGATGGCGACCGCCAACGACACGCTAGAACTAGTTAATTTTTTCGAAAGCACCAACACCAGTTACGAAGTAAACGCTGGGCCTAGTAAAAAGTCCGACTCATAAACAGCTGGTTTCTCAAACTAGCTCAGGCAGGAGTGTATAATAGCAGTAGATGAAGACTAAACTTGTTATTTTTGGCGTGACTGGAGATCTTAGTACGCGCAAGCTCCTTCCGGCCCTTGAACAAATCTTTTCTACGGGTGATTTTGATGACGTATCAGTTATTGGTGTGTCTCGCCATAAAATAAGTGTCAAAAAGATTCTACGATCATCGTTACATAGTACCAAGCTGGCTAAACGGATGTCTGGCTTTTCGATGAACGTATCTGAACCCAAAGAATATCTTCGCCTCAAAGAGTTTATCGACTTAAAAAGCAAAGAACAGCTACTAATCTATCTGTCGGTTCCTCCGATGGCAGCAGCGCAAATAGTAGAGTTTTTGGGTGATTCGGGTATCAATTCGCCCAACGTAAAATTATTGTTCGAAAAACCGTTCGGAGTGGATTTGCACTCGGCCAAAGACGTTATTAAACGGACCGCTGAACACTTTAGTGAAGATCAGCTATATCGAATCGACCATTATCTGGCCAAAGAAATGGCACAAAATATTGTTGCGTTCCGTGGACGCAATGCACTATTTAGTAATATTTGGAACAATAATTTTATTGAATCTATCGAGATTATTGCGGCTGAGAAAATCGGTATCGAAGGCCGTGCGCAGTTTTACGAGCAGACCGGCGCACTTCGTGACGTTGTTCAGGGTCATTTAATGCAATTACTGGCTCTTACGTTAATGGACATACCAACGGATTTTGACTGGAACCGATTGCCTGAACTACGACAGCGCGCTTTGGACCAGGTTCGTCTAGCAGATCCGCTGCTTGCAAAACGCGCACAGTACGAGGGCTATCAAAAGGAAGTAGCTAACCCAGGTAGTTTGACCGAAACATTTGTAAAACTTGAGTTAGCGTCCGATCAACCCAGGTGGTTGGATGTTCCAATTACTTTGCTTGCCGGTAAGTCATTACATAAGAAAACAACCGAAATTAGGATTCATCTCAAGAAATTATCTGAGGCTCAAAGTAACTGTGTAATTTTTCGAATTCAACCAGATGAGGGTATAGATATCGAGCTATTTACACGTAAACCAGGTTATCAGCGAGAGTTCGAAACTCAACACCTAGAGCTTAAATATTCTAAGGGTGTAAAAATTCCAGACGCCTATGAACAGGTGCTAGTCGATGCGATATTTAGTAGAAAAAGTTTATTCACCTGCAGTGGCGAAGTGCTACGTTCGTGGGAAATATTGCAGCCTATTCTAGACTCTTGGAGTATGGACAAGGCTGAGCTAACGACATATAAACGCGGCACCGATTTTAGCGTTATTTAGCGTAGAATATACAACATAACACGCTACATATAGTGTTTTATGCTCTCCACATGCTACAATGAAGTCCCATGGAGGCAAAAAGCAACGTGGCGAAAAAACAAAAATATATATTTGTAACTGGGGGTGTACTCTCGGGGGTAGGAAAGGGCATTACAGCAGCCAGCATCGGTGCCGTTTTGCAGGCTCGCGGCATTGCCGTTTCGGTACAAAAATGTGACCCGTATCTTAACGTAGATGCGGGTTTACTTAATCCTGCAGAACACGGAGAATGTTTCGTAACAAAGGATGGGGCGGAAACTGACTTAGACCTAGGCCATTACGAACGATTTTTAGATATTGAACTAACTCAAAAAAACGCGACACTATCGGGTCGGTTATTAATGCAATTAATCGCCGATGAGCGGGCAGGCAAGTTTGGTGGAAAAACCGTTCAATTAGTGCCACATCTGACTAGGTCTATCCAAGATTCTATTGAAGAAGCAAGTGTCGGGTCAGATGTTCATATTGTTGAAATTGGCGGAACAGTTGGAGATTATGAGGGTTTAAGTTTCGTCGAGGCGATTCGCGAGTTCGCTAGTCGTGTTGGGCGCGAGAATTGTTTATATGTTCATGTCGTCTATGTTCCCTTTATTGGCACAAGCAAAGAGTTTAAAACCAAACCCGCCCAAAACGCGTTAAATGACCTGCGTGGTTTTGGAATTGTACCTGACGCTGTAGTGGTTCGAACCGATGATCCAGCTCCGGTTAGTGTAGCTCGTAAAATTGCGCTATTTGGTGGGGTGCACGAAGACGCGGTCCTTCTGATGCCGAATGCCTGCACTGTTTATCAGGTGCCATTAACTATTGCTAGTAGTAAGTTGAGCGGCTTATTAGTGAAATTTACAGGTAATAATCGCGAAGCTGATATGTCTAGTTGGCACAAGATTGTTAAAAAACAGATTTCAAAACCAGCCAAAAAAGTCAGCATCGGTATGGTTGCCAAGTATATGGATAACGAGGACACCTACATTTCGGTTCTAGAAGCGCTTAAAAGTGCGGCTTGGGCAGAAAACGTCGATTTAAATATTGGCTGGATTGACGCAACTACAGCGAAAAACAGTGATTTTAAAAAATACGATGGTTTGATTGTACCGGGTGGTTTTGGAGCTAGGGGTATAGAAGGTAAGGTGGCAGCTGCCAAATACGCACTTGAAAATGACGTTCCGTATTTGGGACTATGTCTAGGTTTACAGGTTGCAGTGATTGCCGCGGCCAGAAAAGCGGGACTAAGAAACGCAAACAGTAGTGAGTTTGACTCTGCTACTGACGAAAATGTTGTTTACATTATGAATGGCCAAGAAGGCAAGGAGTCGACTGGTGGGACGCTTCGTTTGGGCGATTACGAAGCCGTGTTAACCAAGGGTTCAAAAGTCGCCAAACAATACGGCAGCACCAAAACGACCGAGCGCCATCGCCACAGGTACGAGGTTAATCAAAAGTTTTTGCCTGAAATTAATGCGGGTGGCTTGACGGTTAGTGGATTGTCGCCTGATGGCAAGTTAGTCGAGTATATAGAAGCTCCAAATCATCAGTATTTTGTTGCTACCCAAGCTCACCCAGAGTTTAAAAGCCGGCCAAATCGTCCACACCCACTGTTTTTGGGACTCATAAAAGCGGCGAAATAGTTTAACGCGTAACTGTTATAATAGGACTAAATGAAAGACAAGATTAATTCACTTGTGTCAGAGTTGTTCGGAGTTGATGTCGATGCTGTATTGACCCGACCCGACCCTAAATTTGGCGACTATTCGACAAATGTTGCTATGCAATTAGCTAAACCTTTGGGTCAATCTCCGCGCAATATTGCGGATAAATTGGCAGACAAACTGCGTACTGACGGTGGTTTTAATGAGGTTGTTGTGGCTGGTCCTGGTTTTATAAACTTTCGAGTTAGTGCACGGAGCCTAGCGGATAGTCTGGCTAGTAATTGGACAGATAATTACGGCGAGAACAACGACGGCGCAGGCAAGACAGTCGTAGTTGAATACCCAAGTCCTAATATGGCTAAACCCTATAGTGTTGGACACTTACGACCCGGTAATCAGGGTTGGGCAGCTAAACGCCTGATGGAGGCAACCGGTTGGAAAGTTATTACCGATAATCACCTGGGTGATTACGGCGCACCGTTTGGAATTTGGGTTGTTGGGTTTTTGAAGTTTAGTAGCGAAGATGCTTTGGACCAAGACGGCGTATATGAATTGGGTCGAGTTTATATCGAAACTAAAAAGGCCCTATCGGACGAAAAAGAGCGTGGAGAGTCGGAACTAGCAGACCAAGTTCAAGAGTGGTTAATTAAATTAGAAAACGGCGACCAGGAGGCTGTTAAATATAGCCAGAAATTCAATCAGATTTCGCTTGAACATATTCATAAAGTTATGGAGCGACTCAAAATTTCAACTGAATATGAGCTAGGCGAGGCGTTTTTTGCGCCACTTGGTAAACAAGCCATCGAGAAACTACTTGAGACCGGCGTAGCTGTGAAAAACCCAGATAATTCAGTCATTGTACCGCTCGATGAATTTGGGATTGATGTACCACTGCTGGTCCAAAAAAGTAATGGGGCAGCGCTCTATGCCACTAGTGACCTAGCGACGATTTTGTATCGTGAGGAAAATTGGCATCCAGATCGTGTGATTTATGCAGTCGGTAGCGAACAACAATTTTATTTTACTCAGTTATTTGCGATGGCGAAGAAACTGGGTATTACAACAGAACTGATTCATTTGTGGTTCGGGTTTATTGATCAGTTGAACGATGATGGGACTCGTGAAAAGATGAGTAGCCGTAAAGGCGTGGTGTTGATGGAAGAATTACTAGATAAGGCTGAGGCTAAAGCCCGCGAGGTTGTAGCGGGTCGCGACATATCTGGTGATGACATCAAAAAGATTGCGCTTGGAGCGGTAAAATTCAGCGACTTTACAGCCGACAGACGGACTAATATTTTATTCGATTGGGACAGTATTTTTGCACTTAGTGGATTTAGCGGTCCGTATGTTCAATATGCTGCAGTTCGCGTCAATAAAATTATTCGTGATGGCGGGGAAGTAACAAAAGATTTTGGTGAATATGATTTTGAATCAGAGAAATCATTAATTGTTAAACTGCTTGATTACCCTGACGTAGTACGCTTGTCAGCTCGAGATCTTGAGCCACACAAAATCGCTAACTTTCTATACGAGTTATCGCGTGAGCTCAATCGGTTTTACGAAAACACACGCGTACTTGATGCAGGGCAATCCGAAAAATCGGCTCGAATCGATATTTTAGATAAAGTAAGTTTCGTATTTAACCACGGTCTAAGTCTACTGGGTATCGAAGTGCCATCAGAGATGTAGAGTATAATACTTGGTATCAAAGGAGAGAATTATGACTAAACTAGCAAAAATTAAATCAAAAAAAGCATCAGATTTAACGAAGTCTGAAGTTGCAAAACTAGCCAGTGCTGGTAAAACTCAGGCAGCCGGATTTATTGATTTTATTAGAACTCAAGGAATCGTTGGCCTAGCTGTAGGTCTAGCTATTGGTACCGCTGCAGGTGCAACGGTTAAAAAAATCGTTGATGGTTTTATTAATCCAATCGTTGGGTTTTTGATTGGTGGAGTTGATCTGAGCGAAATGACTTGGGTTGTCGTAAAAGCGAATTCACATGGTAAGGGCGGACTAGAGTTTAGTTGGGGTGCGATTTTGTCGTCAATTATAACCTTGCTGGCGACTGCCTTTGTTATCTATTGGTTGGTTCATATTGCCAAACTCGATCGACTTGATAAGAAGAAAGACTAATTGGTAGGTGGTTCGCCGTACGGCTAGTGGGGATTAGGTTCGCCGTACGGCGAATGGGAAATGGGAAATGAAAAAAATTGAGGCGAATAAAAATTTAACGCCTGAGCAGTACGATGTGCTGTTTAATAAAGCGACCGAGGCGCCATTTAGCGGTGAGTACGACGTACTTTTTAAGCCAGGGACTTACGCCTGCGCCAATTGCGGAACAAAATTGTTTGCGAGCGCCACAAAATTTGATGCACATTGTGGCTGGCCTAGCTTTTACGATGCATTGCCAGGTACCGTTACATTCATCGAAGACAATAGTATGGGCGTGAAGCGCACCGAAGTTACCTGCTCCAAATGCGGTGGACACCTAGGCCATGTCTTTGAGGGTGAAGGCTTCAACACGCCGACTGATCAACGGTATTGTGTTAATTCTTTGAGCCTAAAATTTATTCCCACCAAGTCTTAATCGGATGGTTCGCACCCATTGTATCGAATATCTTGTATAATACCTACATATGGATAAGAAGTTGGTGAATGCCAAGATGAAGCGGGTGTTGTGGGTGGATTTAGAGATGACGGGCCTTGATCCTAACCTAGACCGTATATTAGAAGTGGCTGCGATTGTGACTGATTGGGACTTTAAAGAGATCGCCACCTACGAAGGTGTGGTAAAAGTTGGTCCAAGTTTAGTTGAAAAACGCATGAAATCGGGTCCATCGGCTGCATTTTGGGAGACTATCCCATCAACACGCGATGCGTTGATTGAACAAAATATGAAGGACGGTAAATCAGGGCGAACTATTGAAAACGAATTGCTTAAATTTGTATCAAAACATTTTGATGCGGGCGTCCCAGTGCTGCTGGCTGGCAATTCAATTCATATGGATCGTCAGTTTATTGCTAATCAGTGGCCTAGGTTGAACGCACTGCTGCACTACCGAATGCTTGATGTTAGCGCTTGGAAAGTAGTTTTCGAGGGTAGATTTAACAAGAAGTTTTCAAAACCCGAAGATCACCGGGCGCTCGGTGATATCCGTGGCAGTATCGAAGAGCTGAAATATTACCTAAAAAGAATTAAATAGGTAGTTGGAATGAAAATACGTAAAGAGCATCGCATCGCTAAACGAATTTTTATTACCGCGATTATCATCGTAGCAATCAGTGTTCTTAGTATCGTGGCCTGGTATATTTACCATCAGTTTAATACTGAAAACACTGCCAAAGCTCCAGCCGCAGTCGAAAAGGTCATTCCACACCCAGTCAGCCTGAAATCTGACGTAATGACAACCGGCAATATATTTTGGGGTCGTTATATGAACGACTGGGCGATGGCTAGCCCTTTGAAATACGAATATCCTTTTTCGCGTTTGAATGAATTCGGTCGTGATAAATATGACGCGTGGATTGCGGGGCTAGAGTGTCCGACAAAATCAGGTGTTCATATGACATCAGCCGAAATGGAGGTGGCGCTGCAGTTTAATTGTTCACCAGAGTATCTACCGGAAGCAGCTAAATGGTTCAATATCGTCAGTCTAGCTAATAACCACACTGACAATCAGGGTGTTGACGGTTTTGCCGAAACTCAGGAAGCCTTGGACAAAAACGGTATTCAATATTTTGGACATTACGACCCGAGAGCATTAAATGATATTTGCGAAGTGATTAGTCTACCGGTAACCGTCACTAGTAGCGACGATAGTATAACAAAAGGGAATCTGCCCGTCGCGCTATGTGGTTATCACGGAGTGTTCCGTATTCCGCCGACGGAATCGCTAGAGTTGATGGAAAAATACAGCAAGATTATGCCAGTAATTGCCTTTCCGCACATGGGGGTTGAATATCAACCAGCTCCAGATGAACTTAAAACTAGCGTTTATCGATCAATGATTGACCACGGGGCTGATATGGTGATTGGCGATCATCCACACTGGATTCAAACGACTGAAAGCTATAAGGGTCACTTGATTGTATATTCGATGGGGAACTTTATGTTTGATCAGCAGGATACGCCAGAAGTAGTACGGTCTGCGGCAATTCATATTTTGATACAAACAGATAAGGCCGACAAAACACAACTGTCTAAGTGGCTGTCGCTCGGTGATAAATGCAAGTCATACCATGATACCTGTTTAGAGCAGGCGGAATCCGAGGGTCTTACGAAACTACCGCTTACGTATAAATTTGGCGTAGTTGGTAGTAACGATGCGAATAAAATCACTAAACCCGCTACTGCAGCCGAACTATCATCAATACTTCAGCGAATGAATTGGCAATCGACTATGAATCAGTTGCAACCACCGTACAGTAGCCTGTAGACTAATATCATGAATCGATTAGAAATAGAAAAATATATTCTTGATATGCCAGATACGTGGCTGGACTTTCCATTTGGTGAGACTACGTCAGTTTATAAGGTCGGCAAAGATAGTGACGGCCAGGGCAAGATGTTTGCATTGATTGACGACAACAGTAAACCTCTGCGTATTAGCTTGAAATGTGACCCGGCATTATCCGAGACGCTGCGCGAGACTTACGAAACGGTTTTACCGGGGTATCACCTGAATAAAAAGCACTGGAACACGATTATTTGTACCGGTCAGGTCCCGGACGACGAGCTGCGCAGCCTGATTCATATTAGTTATAATTTAGTTGCTGGCAAATAATTACGATTGTTCTAGCAACAGGCTAAACTACATTTTCATATCGGCTGCGCGCCGGGTCCCCTAAGGGCCCCGGCGCCTTATTGAACTCGGGCTGTAGATGACATGAAAATGTAGTTTAGCCTGTTGCTGTACTTTCTAGATAAATAAACGGTATTTTGTAGGGCTAATAATTAGTTTCGTCAAAGTTGGCGAACTGCTTTTGAGTCGGTTCGAGGTTGTTATAGGCGCTATCGAGGAATGTTTTTAAGGCTTGGTTGTTGGTGTTTTTATAAATCTGTTGCATCAAGGTCACGATTGTATCTAACCGATAAGCCATTTCAACTGCATAAATCCTATCATACCTAGCATTTAGGCGTGCATCTTCGAGTGTTGCCAGCATTTTATCACTTGATTCTTTTTTGACGACATCTTTGTCTAGTTTATTAATGTCCACACCGTCTTTTTGGAGTGGCGTTTTGATATCTCGGATAGTGTTTGTCAGAAATATTTTAAGGTTACTGTTTAAAGCCCGAAGTGATGAGCTTTTAATTTTGCCTGCTGCATCGTCAACAACCGTAGCGGTACTTTTAAGCCGAGCGGCTAATGTTTCGGTTGGCTTTGTGCTGCTGGACATACTGCTGACTATGATTACCATAATCAAAACAACTACTACCGCAGCGATACCACCCAATATAATCCGTTGTTTCTTATCAAGATTGAATCTTCGCTTGGGCTGAGGCGCTATCTGATCAAGATAGTCGGTCGATAGCGGTGGGATTTGGGGTGGTTGATCTAGATTCATATTACTATTAGTTAACCATAATCGACATAACACCTCAATAGACGGCTAGTTTATGCTCCCTCACTGCGGGTGGTGTTCGGTGGGGCAACGCCCGCTTTTGATAATTCCAAAGGAATTTCAAAAGAAGGGGTGAACCGGACGACAGGACCCGAAGGAGGGGGTTGGTGGATAGTGTCAGCATAAGCACCTTACAGGGGTAAAGAGTGCTATACTATATTTATGCAAGATGCCAAAGAAGAGGTGCGCTCACGCTTAAACATCGAAGATGTGATTGGCGAATATGTCCAGTTAAAGAGAGCTGGCCGTAATTTTAAGGGGCTCAGTCCATTTACGGCTGAAAAAACAGCTAGTTTTTACGTCAGCCCAGAAAAGCATATTTGGCATGATTTTTCATCCAATAAAGGTGGCGATATTTTTACATTCATCATGGAAGTCGAAGGTATGGACTTTCGTGAAAGTCTGGAGCATTTGGCGCGTAAAGCTGGTGTTGACATGTCGATGTATGACACGAAGGGTAGTCAAGAAATCGCCAAACGCAAAAAGCGACTACTGCAGGCTCACGACCTAGCGGCTAAATATTACCAGCAAAGTTTGATTCATAATAAACACGCTGTCGAGTACGTTTTTAAACTTAGGGGACTGAGCAAAGATATTGTCCAAACATTTCGCATTGGTTACGCGCCGTCTAGTGGTGATGCGCTAGTGAAATTTTTGACTAAAAAAGGCTTTACGGCCAAGGAATTATCTCAAGCAGGCCTAGTTAACCGTTTTGGCGGTGATTTATTCCGCGGTCGAATGATGGTGCCGCTGATGGATGGAACTGGGCAGGTGATTGGCTTTACGGCACGTATTATTGATGATGAGCCGAACGCGCCCAAATATTTAAATACACCGCAAACTCTGCTTTATGATAAGGGCCGTCATGTGTTCGGACTTTCTCAGGCTAAAGAGGCAATTCGTAACAATGACTATGCAGTAATTGTAGAAGGTAACCTGGACGTTGTAAGTAGTCACCAGGCAGGTTTTACTCAGGTTGTAGCGACAGCCGGTACGGCCATGACCGAGCATCACCTGCGGGCCTTGGTGCGTCTTAGCGGACATGCCAGACTAGCGTTTGACGGCGATAAAGCTGGCCTGGCTGCGACCGAGAGGGCGGTTCCGATTGCACAAGGTGTTGGTATTGAGCTTGGTATTGTGTCGATGCCAGATGGCGCCAAAGATCCTGACGAACTAATTAAACAAGATCCAAAGTTATGGCAAAAAGCAATTGACCATCCTAAGCCCGCAGTCGATTGGGTGATTGAACAATATTCTTTGCGTGAAGATTTAAAAACCGCGGCCGGAAAACGCAAATTTACCACCGCTGCACTTGATATGATTCGCGCTTTATCCGATTCAGTTGAACAAGAGCATTATTTGGCGCAGGTGGCTGAATATAGCGATTCATCGATAGATGCGCTTAAGTCTAAACTTGCCTCAGGTGGCGACAACAAGGACGAAAAAAGCTTTAAAAAGATTGTTCAGCCGACAGAAGTTGCTCAGGACCCAGCACTTTATCAAGATAATTTGTTGGCGGTGGCCTTAATAGACAGCGCTACACATGATTTATTTAGCCAAATCGACATTACTATGTTTTCGGGCGAGGAACGTCAAGCGGTGGCAAAATATGTCAAAACTCTCGGCGCCAAAACCATCAAAGATACCCCCAAAGACTTGCAAAATTATGACACCTATGTGAAAATACTACTATTAAAGGCCGACGCTCGTTATGCCGACTGGAACGACCATGATCGTTACTTCGAAACGGCTCGATTGCTCCGCCTAATTACAACTGAACACAAGAAGAAACAAAAAGACCTATTAATTGAAGAGTTACGAGATGCGGAAACTTTGGGCGACGACACCAAAGCGGCTCAAATTCGTACAGCTTTAAACAATCTTATAAAGGAGATTCAAAGTGGTAAGAGCTAAAAAGAAAGATGACGAAGAAATTATTGTTGACCCTAGTGTAATTGCTGGGACATCCGGATCACTAAATGATATTCCTGAACCTGCCGCCGACGAATTAGAGGATGAGGAAGAAGAGGATGATGAGGACGTTCTAAATCAAGGACAGTATTTTGATGATGCTAGCGACGACAGTGTTCGACTTTATTTACGCGAAATTGGCAAAATACCACTACTGAATGCCGAGGAAGAACTAGCCTTGGCTCAACGAGTTGTTGCCGGTGAGAAAAAAGCCAAAGATAAAATGGCCGAAGCTAATATGCGTTTAGTTGTTTCGATCGCTAAACGATATAGCGGGCGCGGATTAGACTTTTTGGACTTAATTCAAGAGGGCAACACGGGGTTACTGCGGGCTGTTGAAAAGTTTGACCCTGATAAAGGATTTAAATTTAGCACATACGCTACTTGGTGGATTCGTCAGGCAATCACACGCGCCATTGCTGATCAGGCCCGTACTATTCGTATTCCTGTCCACATGGTTGAAACGATCAATAAACTACTTCGAACTCAGCGCCGCATGACGCAAGAGCTAAACCGCGAACCTACCATTGAAGAGTTGGGTAAAGAGCTTGAAATGGAACCCGATAAGGTTGAGTATGTAATCAAAATCAAACAAGACATTACATCACTTGACGCTGGTGTTGGTCGCGACGGTGACGACGAAGATTCAATTTTACTTGATTTCATCGAGGACGAAGACAGTACAACTCCAGAAGAATCAGCCGCCTCACAACTCTTGAAGGAGCAGGTTCAATCAGTACTTTCGAGCCTATCTGACCGCGAACAAAAGATTGTCAAAATGCGTTTTGGCCTAGAAAACGGTAAATCGCACACGCTCGAAGAAGTCGGTCAAGAGTTTGCCGTAACCCGTGAACGTATTCGCCAGATCGAAGCCAAAGCACTAGCTAAACTTCGTAAACACAAAGACGCCAAGAAACTTCACGAATACTTGAACTAAGATTTATTAAATCCAGTTTCTTCCAAAACCGCATCAATTTGTGCGTGTAAATTGTCTAAATCACTGTCATTGATGACGTAATAATCAGCAATTGCGATTGGACCACCCTTTTGGATATCTTCGATTTCTGACCAGTCGCGCTCATTTGCCTCGGTGTTAGTGAGTGGTCGCTCTGGCCTGGTAGTCAGGCGGTTATGGCGTTGACGTTTGGGAGATACAACTGCCACAATAGTTAGCTCACCTGGGAATTCTCGTTTCATAATTTTGTATTCATCCCAAGAATAAAGCCCGTCAGCAACGATGCGTTTTTGACCTGCACCGACTAAACCATGAATCTGTTTGACTATTTCTTTGGCAGCAAAGTCAGCGCCAATTTCTTTCCTTATTTCTACTCGGAATTTTCTCTCATTTTCTTCGCCTTGTTCAATCCCAGTCTGCTTCATTAATTCATACATAACTCCGCCAAAATACACTTTCGGATAGTCTTTACTTGCCAGATATTCAGCCGCTGCACTCTTGCCGCTTCCAGCCAGGCCAACAAAAGCTATAATTTTTACGTTTCGATCTAGTGTCATTACTTTATTATAACAGTTGTAACGCTTGTGCTTGATTTTGACACCTAACTTATCTATTATTGGTTTAACTATAAAGGGGTTTTTATGATAAAAGATAGTGAGGGACGGTGGTTTAATGGTCCAAATGATTATAGACAAAGTCTAGATGTTGGCATAATGGACCCAACTAAACTTGGGGCATTAGGAAGTGAACCCGAAGAAGAACTGAAATGGCAGAAAGACGCTTTATGTGCGCAGACGGATCCTGAGACATTTTTCCCAGAAAAAGGTGGGTCAACCAGGGATGCCAAAAAGATTTGTGCTAGTTGTGAGGTTCGCGTTCAGTGTCTGGAGTATGCACTCGCAAACGACGAAAGGTTTGGCATATGGGGTGGCTTGAGCGAGCGAGAGCGACGAGACTTTAGGGCTAGAATCGGAGCCATAGCTAGTGGCAACCGAATTTCACCTGAGCGATAAATGATCAGATAAAATAAAGCTATCGTCAAAGTAAACCAAACCCCTATCTGATGTATACTTAGTACATGAAGAGTTTAGCGATTATCGATGGAAAGTCTGTGTTTTATCGCGGGTATTACGCTATGCCGAATCTTTCGCTGCCTGACGGTACTCCAACTGGTGGTGTTTTTGGGTTTGCAAGTCTAGCGATTGAGCTTATCAAAAAACTCGAACCTGATTATGTGGCCGTCGCATGGGACAAAAAGGGTACCAATATTCGCAAACGCCGTGAAATATACCCCGAATACAAAGCCGGTCGCAAAAAGGCACCAGATGACTTTTACGCTCAAATACCGATTCTATACGAATTACTAGACGCATTCGGTTGGCCACTGTACGAGTTAGATGATTATGAAGCCGATGATATCATGGGCGCATTTGCCGACGAGGCAACCAAAAAAGGAATCGAAACCTATTTGCTAACTAGTGATTTGGATGCTTTGCAATTAGTCGGTCCGCTGACGAAAGTTTACGCACTCAAAAACGGACTTTCAAACCTAGAAGAATTTGACGTTGGTTATTTTGAGGATAAATACGGCATCAAAGTCGAGCAATTTTTGGATCTAAAGTCACTTAAAGGCGATTCATCCGATAATCTACCAGGTGTGCCTGGTATCGGTGAAAAAACCGCTACGCAGTTACTGCAAGACTTTGGAACTCTAGATGGTATTTACGATAATATCGACTCTATTAAGCCAACGGTTGCTAAAAAGTTAATTGCTGGCAAAGACAAGGCATATATGAGCAAAGAAGTTGGTCGAATCTGGATTGACGCACCAGTTAAGCTAGATTGGGATGTAGCCGATGTTAATGATACCAATTTAGCCAAAGTGGCCGAGATATTAAAAAAGTTAGAATTTAACTCGCTTATTAAGCGTCTACCAAAGCACATGCAAACCGTCGATACTTCAGGCGAGTTCGAGCAGCCGGGTCAAACAGCTCTGCCTGTTATCAAGAAAGCGAAGTGGCCAGAAGTAGTTTCGATTGATGGACCGGTCGTAGTCCACGTAGAGGACGACGAAATTTGGTTGTCAGTAGATAGAAAGACTGCCTGTAGTGCGAAAATAGCCGACCTAGATCGCAGTGTTTGGCGAGTTTTTGAAATGGCGACGGTGATTAGCTATGATAGTAAAATTTTATATCATCAGCTAGCCAGCCACGGTGTTTTTGTGAAGTTTGACGGGGTTTATGACGTTCATCAGGCCGCTTTTTTGATAAATCCATTACAGCGTGATCGGTCGTTAAGTGCACTTGCTGGCGCAGCTTTAGGTGATGACCCGCTAACTTTAATCGGCGCTATTTGGCATATCTACGATGAACAACTAGAGAGTTTTAAAGCCGAGCCAAAAATTGAACATATTGCCAAAGCTTTTGATTTTCCGCTGACGTATATCCTTTTCATGATGGAGCATCGGGGCATCAAGATTGATAGTGCCATACTAAAGAAAATGAGCCAAGAACTTGGCGATGAACATGCAAAACTGGAAAAAGAGATGTTTGACCTAGTTGGCTACGAATTCAATATCGCTAGTCCGTCGCAGTTATCAGAAGTTCTTTTTACAAAGTTGCAGCTATCAACCACCAATATAAAAAAAGGCAAAACTGGCTACAGTACTGGTCAAAAGGAGCTTGATAAGTTGCGGGGCCAACATCCAATAATTGAATTGATTGAGCAAACTCGTGAACTAGCCAAATTAAAGAATACTTACGTCGATACTTTACCAGAGATGGTTGACGAAAACGGACGACTCCACACAACCTTTAATCAGGATGTAGCTAGCACTGGACGGCTTAGTAGTACTAATCCGAATCTGCAGAACATTCCTGTTAGAACAGAGCTGGGTCGCAAGATTCGTGAAGCATTTATTCCGGATGGCGACAATGTGTTTGTGAGCGCTGATTATTCGCAGTTTGAGCTACGTTTAGTGGCGGTTCTAGCTGGTGATAAGAAAATGATAAACGATTTTAACGGTGATGTTGATATTCACATCAAGACAGCTAGTGATGTGTACGGCATACCGATGGACGATGTTACCAAGGCTCAGCGTCGCGCAGCCAAAGTAATTAATTTCGGAGTGTTATACGGCATGAGTCCACATGGGCTGAGTGCCGCTACTGGAATGACATTTGCTGAGTCCAAGAAATTCATTGATCATTATTTTGAACTACGTGCTCCAGTACGGGCATACATCAATAAAACAATTGAGGATGCCAAGAACAAGGGTTATGTTGAGACATATTTTGGTCGACGACGCCCAACACCAGATGTGCTTAGCAGTAATTTTATGGTTAGGTCTGGAGCTGAACGGGCTGCTGCCAATATGCCAATTCAGGGAACAGAAGCAGACTTAATGAAACTAGCTATGATTGAAGTTGCCAAGAAAATTGAAGGTTTAGGTGAGCAAATATTACAAATTCATGACAGCATCTTGGTTGAGTGTCCAGTCGAAAATTCTGACAAAATAAGTGAGATTCTAAAGACAACTATGGAGAACATCGCGCCACAGCTGGGTATCAAGTTAAAGGTTGATGTTAGCGTCGGTAAAAATTGGGGGGAATTGTAACTTAATCGAAGTGTCGCTAGACTAAATTGGTCCTATTCCTAAGCCAGAGACTGTGGAATCCGAGGCGTACCCGAGGATTTCAGCCGAACGCTTTAATATAAGCTCCACTAGAGCTTATATTAAAAAAGAGTGCTCTGGTGTGGAATGGGACCAATTTAGATCCTGTTACATACCTTAATTGACACAAGTCACTAAAGATACTAAGGTTAATGCATGGCTAGTTACAAATCTTCACGAATAATTCCAATTGCATTGATATTAATTATTACGGCGATTGCCATTGCGGCATTAGTGTCACTTGCAAGGGTAATTTTCTTTTCTGAAGGCACAAGCAGCGGTCCAACGAACGTAGACATTAGTCGTGAGGCACTACTTGATACCTCTGCCGATAGGTCGGTGCGAATGATAGTTAGAGGCTCAATTGTCGCTGATGAGTCGTTTCGTTCATATCAGATTACCGTTTCACCTAGTACACGTAATCTAACGACCTATACCGGATACCTTGATAACCAAATCGATTCAATTAATCTTGGTAATAATATTCCAGCATACGAACAGTTTGTTTACGCACTAGATAAAGCAGACTTGTCGAAGGGAACAGAACTATCTGGTAGCCAAAATGACCTTCGTGGTGTTTGTGCGACAGGTAAAGTGTATGAGTTTCAAATTCTAAAGGCAGATAAATCAATTAAAAGCTTGTGGACTTCAACATGCAAAGGCTCTCGTGGCTCACTGGACGCTAGCGTCAGTCAGCTAACTGATTTATTCACGTCGCAGATCCCGAACGCCAAAGCTACGATTAACAAAATTAAGCTGTAGGTCGGTTAGCATATGCCAGAATTACCAGAAGTAGAGACGGTTAAGCGTGGCTTACTAAAGTTAATAATTGGTCGGCAGGTTAAATCTGTATCGACCGATAACTCAAAAAGTTTTCCTAATGCGCCAGCCGACGTTAACATTTTTCTGAAATCAGCGAGGGTAACGAACGTTAGGCGAAGGGCAAAGGTTTTACTAATTGATCTGACGACTGACTACAGTCTCATGATTCACCTTAAAATGACCGGTCAACTTGTTTTTATAGATAAGAATGTAGCGAGTGGAAGTTGGAATATGGAAAATGGCGAGTTACCAATTGCTAGTAGCCAAATTTCAATAGCTGCGAACGAAGTTCGCTTTGGGGCTGGGCATCCTAATGACAGCCTGGTCACTGATTTGCCAGACAAATCAACCCGAGTAACGATTGAATTTACAGATGAATCTAACCTGTATTTTAATGACCAGCGTAAGTTTGGCTGGATGAAACTTTTGCCGACAGCTGAGGTTCCTAATGTAGACTTTATGAAAAAGGCTGGTCCCGAACCACTCGAATTAGACTTCAGCGCAAAACAATTTGCCGAACGATTTAAAAGACGTGCTAAAACTAGCATAAAAGCGGCTTTGCTAGATCAATCGGTCATTGCTGGTGTTGGTAATATTTATGCCGATGAGTCACTTTGGGGGGCCAAGATACATCCTCTTAGATTGGTTGGGAGCTTGACGTCATCTGAATTTGATAAATTGTACAAAGAGGTAAGAGAAGTAATGAATCTAGCGATCGAAAAGGGTGGAAGTACCAACCGAAATTACGTTAACGCCGAAGGCAAGAAGGGGAGTTATATGGATTTTGCTCGTGTGTTTAGGCGTGAAGGCCTAGAGTGTCCGCGATGTGGAGCAGAAATCATAAAGTTTAAAGCAGCAGGTAGGGGCACCCATATTTGTCCGCACTGTCAGGTTCTTTAGTTTATACTAGTAATATATGATTCAGTTTATAGTTGGGGATAATTCATTTGAAGTAGAGCGAATGGTCAAGTCGATTATTGACCAGTCTAGCGTTGTTGCAGAAATTATCGACGGGGAAGAACTAACACTAGCTGGTTTGCCTGATTTATTAATGGGTAGTAGCTTGTTCTCTGACTCGAGGTTGGTGATTATCAAAAATCTATCAGACAACAAATCACTTTGGGCGGAGTTTGGAGGATGGGTAGATCGCATATCAGATGATATCGAACTTGTAATAGTTGAACCAAATCCCGATAAACGAACAGCTACTTTCAAAGCTCTAAAGTCATCATCAAAATACACTGAACTGCCTATGTGGACTGAGCGCGACAGGATAAAAGCACAGAATTGGTTACTGAACGAGGCTAAATTATCAGGGGTAGAATTGAACAAAAAAAGTGTTCAACGACTTATCGACAGAGTTGGAGTTAATCAATGGAATTTATTTCACGCACTCGAAAAATTGTCACTAATTGGCGCGGTTACTGATGAGGTTATCGATGAAGTTGTCGATTTAAATCCGAGCGAAAGCGTTTTTAATTTGTTTGATACGGCAATGCGTGGCGACGTGAATAAGTTGTCAAAGTTGTTATCGATTTTAAAGAAAACCGAAGACCCGTTTAGACTGTTTGCATTACTGACTTCTCAGGCGTTCCAAGTAGCAGTGGCATTCTCGTCAGATAGTGATGATACGCCAACTAAGGATTTTGTAATACACCCATATGTTTATTCCAAACTCAGTTCGGTCGCAAAGCGACTGGGTAAAAGTGGTGTTACTAAAGTTATCAATATTTTCGCAGAAGCTGATGATGACATGAAAGTATCCCGCGGTGAACCGTGGGAACTAATAGAACGCGCCCTCATTAAAGTCGCCAATATCTAATGTAACTATTTTTTAGCCGCAGGTTTTTTGACGGCTGGTTTTTTAGCCGCAGGCTTTTTAGCAGGTGATTTTTTAGGGCTGGCAGTAGTCTTTTTTGCAGCTGCGGCTTTTGCTGGTGCTTTGGCAGCAGGTTTGGTAGCTGTTTTTGGAGTAGCTTTTGCAGTTACTTTTTTGGCAGAACCGAGTTTTACGCCAGCGGCTTTAGCGATTTTAGATAAATTAGCTTTACGTCGAGCTGCAGTGTTCTTTTTGATCAAGTTTTTCTTGACTGCAGTGTCGATTTCGCTTTGTGCAGCACTAAGGTTAGCGGCGCTTGGCTTTTCCATAAATGCTTTAACAGCATCTTTGATATCTCGTTTAATTCCAACGTTTCGGTCACGTCGTTTGATAGTTTGTTTAGCGCGTTTAACGGCTGATTTGATGATTGGCATTAATTTTCCTTTATTCGTTAAAATTTATAGATACAATCAAGGCGTGATTATAGGGTAAAGTGCGTCTCTTGTAAAGAGGGAGCCTGTGTCTGAGGCTCAAATTTTGTAATTGTAAACTAATTCGTATACCCGCTTATTGACTGATTGAAGACACTTATGGTATAGTGGCACCAAATCTAGACAAAACAAAAACTAGGACAAACACCACAAATGGAAGACCCAAAAACACAGCAACAAATCGTTGACAAGATAAAATCTTCGACTAATATTTTGGTTACTGTTAGTCGCGATCCATCGGTGGATGAATTGTCGGCTGCCTTGGGCTTAACCGCGCTTCTAGACAAGCTCGATAAACACGCTACAGCGATATTTAGTGGTGCGATTCCACCTGCAATTACATTTTTGGACCCGGAAAAGACTTTTGAGAATACTGCTGACAGTTTAAGGGATTTTATTATTGCCCTTAACAAAGAAAAAGCCGATCATTTGCGCTACAAGGTTGAAGGTGATGTCGTCAAGATTTTTATTACACCTTATCGCACGACCATTACCAGTGACGATTTAGAATTTAGCCAAGGTGACTATAACGTTGAGTTGGTGTTAGCGCTTGGTGTTGAGAACCAGGCTAATTTGGACGCTGCCCTAGAGGCTCATGGAAGAATACTACATGACGCAACCGTTGCGACACTGAGTGCTGGCACTCAGGCAAGTAGTTTAGGAAGTATAGATTGGCGCGATGCTACCGCTAGTAGCCTGAGCGAGATGATTATGAGTATTGGTGATCAACTTAAGACCGACAAGCCACTAATTGACGACCAGATTGCGACCGCACTTCTGACAGGTATTGTGGCTTCGACCGATAGGTTTAGTAATCCCAGGACAACATCAAAGGTTATGACGATGGCTGCTCAATTGATGGCAGCTGGTGCTGATCAGCAATTAATTGCGGCTAAGTTGCAAGAATCTCATGAAATTGCCTCTCCGGCCGCTGTTAATAATAGCGGTGAGACGGTGATAAGTGAAGACGCAACTGTGAAATTAGGATCAGAATCAACCCTACCTACGAATGACAATCTATCAATTGACCACTCCAGCGCTTCGAAACCTGGCGAGGTTACAATTCAGCCACCGGCAGAGTCAACCTTACCTCCAGAGTCGCCCGAGTCGACATTGCCACCAGAAACACCACCCGTGGTGCCTGTAACGCCGGATGCGGTCGCACCGACACCAGATCTAGCGCCAACTTCGACACTTGCACCGACAAGTACAGTGGTTGAGTCGCCACAAGCACCTAGTCCAAGTATTGAACCGTCGCTAGGTGGTACGTTAAACGCAACGTCTGAACAAGCTGCCGAAGATGCAAAGAATGCAATGCTAGATGACCAAAACAAGACTATCTTGACGCACTCATATTTGGATCCAAATACTGCCAGTACGTCACCTATTAACGGGGCTTCTCAATCGGTGGACGAGGAAAAGCCAGTAGATATTTTTGCAAAACCAGTTAATGCAATTGAACCTCAACAATCAAGTGAAGGGGGCTCTACTTTACCTCCAGCTTCGGAAAGCGCACGCGATCATGATGATGCGAGGGCTGCGGTTGATGCAGCACTAGGTGGTGCCGCGCAGAGTCCAGCTACTGCTGAGATGCCATTTAATTTACCACCACCACCGCCACTACCAGACTTTTCGACTTTACCACCACCTCTTCCTGACTTTAGTGCGCCGGCTTCTAATCCGACTACTCAACCAGAGAAGCTTGGTGATATTTTTGCTCCGCAACCAACTCCTCAGCCAACAACCCCACCGCAACCAGCGTTTAGTCCACCGGTTCCAACCCCACCTAGTTTACCGCCGCAACCAGTCGGTAATGTAGCAAGTGATCCAAGTCAATTCCACATACCTGGACAATAAATTAGATTATAAAATTTTAGAGGATGGCTACTAGAATTAGTCTGCGAGCTTACTCCATAATCATAAAATAATTCATGCCCAAATCTTTACCGTGTCTAGCAATGTGACCCTCGCCGTCACTACGCTGCGAGTGGTGGGCGCGCATGATTTGTATAATCTCGTTTTGGTACTTTCTGGCGTCAATTATTTCCCCAATCTCATCTGGTTTACGTCCCGGTTCCATAAATAGCCAGTTCGTGTTTTGGACTGGGATATGTTCAATTGGTACGCATGACAAGCGAATGCGCTTGAAGCGCTTGTCTGATTCTTTGAGTTTATAAAAAACGAAACAAGCGGTACGTGCGGCAACGATATGGTCAATATGACCCGAAATGCCATTTAGGTCACTCGTCATAAATTCAACTTCCAGATTTTGGTCGCTGTCGATAGTTTTACTAATGATGTCGATAATCTTTTCGCTAGCTTCTATCATAGCTAGGTTGTTTAGTTGACCGTCTTTGTAGCCCAAGAAGTGGGTGCTAGCGGCGCCGATTAATTTGGCAGCCTGCTTCCATTCTGCTAGCCGTACTTTACCTAAATTTGGTTGGTTATCTGGATTAGTCCCAGCGTCACCAGCCGTCAGTGTAATTAAGTGTAGCTCGGTGCCACTGCGTGTTTCCATAATCAGAGTACCACTGGGGCCAAACGCTTCGTCATCTGGGTGAGCGAAAATTCCAAAAATAATCTTTTTCATGTCTTTAGTATACTAGGTCACATGAGCGACAGCGTAATACTAATTGATAAACCGGCTGGAATGAGTAGTTTTGGTGTTGTAGCGCGTATAAAACGTGTATTGTCCGAACAAGAAGCAGGAAAACCGTCGGTCGTCCTTAATAAGCGTAGGCGTGTCAAAGTTGGGCATACTGGGACGCTTGACCCGTTTGCGACTGGGTTAATGATTATAGTTACGGGCAAAGAGTGTAAAAATGCTGGAAATTACAGCAAGCTAGACAAAGTTTATGAGGCGACAATTAGGCTAGGGCAAACAAGTAAGACCGGAGATCCGGAGGGTGAACTGACAGACGTATCAAAAAATATACCTAGTGATGACGACATAGAAAAGGCTTTAACTAAATTTGTTGGTGAAGTTACGCAGGTTCCACCAATTTATAGCGCTATCAAAATTGATGGACAGCGGGCATATAAATTGGCTCGTGAGGGTAAGGAGTTTGAGGTCCCAGCTAGAAAAGTCACAATATTTAGCCTGGATTTAGTAGATTACACTTATCCAACTCTTAAAATACGCACTCATGTCTCGAGCGGAACATATATTCGAACTTTAGCAGCTGATATCGGAGAAACTTTAGGTGTCGGTGCGTATTGTATTGAACTTCGTCGCACGAGGATTGCAAAATGGGACGTGGCTGACGCCAAAAAACTGTCAGATTTCGGGATTGATTCATAAAAAGCCTTTGTACCGTCGTTTAGGTGTTGAAACCTGTGCAAAACTTTGCTACAATGCATACCTGATGATTACACCAGACAACAAAGCCAAAGCTTTCGCTTTGACACAAACACACAAGACCGACGTCGGTAGCCCACAGGCTCAAGCGTCAGTTCTAACGACTCGTATCAAAGAGATTACTGAACACCTAAAGGAAAACAAGCACGACAATATGGCTCGTCGCGGACTTATCCAGATGGTGGGTAGGCGTAAAAGACTACTTAAATACCTAGAGCGCAAAGATTTTGACGCCTACAAGGCAACAGTAGCAGCACTCGGACTCCGCAAATAGCGGGGTTCTTTTAATTTAATTCGTTATCGATTAACACGGGTAGGTTCGAATTTATGTATGCTGCTATATCAATCTTTGTTAAAAAGCTTGGCAGGACGTTATGATTTTTTGGATCGATAAATTCAACATCTTGAATTTCGGCCATACCGTGGGTAGTGGACGAGAGGTCTATATCGTGGTAATCACTAGCATTTTCAATATGAAAAAAGAACTCAAGTTGCTCTTGGTTTCGAGAACCTCCTTCGAACTGTTGAATGAAAAGTAGTTTTCCAATTTTTGGAGAAATGCCGATTTCTTCAACTATTTCACGAGTTAATCCCTGGTGAAGTGATTCTCCTGCATCTAGCCCTCCGCCTGGAGTGCACCAATAATCACGCACTTTCCCGTCGGCACCGGGTGTTAACTGTTGGCATAACATCTTTCCGTCTTTATAGATAATTCCACGTACGTTGATTCGTCTTGCTGTCATGTTACTAAGTATACACTTTGGTGGTATAATTATAGATACACACGCTAGGCGGACTAAGTGGTGGATAGAGCAATTTGCGATATGCAAGTTCCTGTACCCGTTACTTACTCGCTAAAAAAGAAGAGGCGAGTGCATAAAAGAAGGAGGACATATAATGTCTACTATTAACCCGAGTGGTAAAGAAATTATTTCTGTTACTACTGATTTTTGCGGGCGCCCATTGACGCTCGAAGTTAACCGCGTCGGTTTTCGAACCACCGCCAGTGTGCTTGTTACTTACGGCGACACTGTTGTACTCGGCACAGCTATGGTCGGATCGCGTCCAGTTATAATGGATTATTTTCCGCTTAGTATTGACTACGAAGAAAAATTTTACGCAGCTGGCAAGATTAGTGGCAGCCGTTTTATTAAACGTGAAGGTCGCCCAAGCGACGAGGCAATTCTTATTGGTCGATTAATCGATCGTCCAATTCGACCGCTATTTCCAAAAGGTTATCGCCAAGAAGTCCAAGTTGTATCAAGCGTTTTGTCGTATGACCCAAATTTCCGCCCGGATTCAATTGCGATGATTGCGGCCAGTGCGGCCTTGATGCTCAGCGGTACGCCATTTGACGGTCCAGTATCTGGGCTTCGAGTCGGTCAAGTTGACGGTAAATTCAAGGCATTTTTGACACCAGAAGAGCGTGACGAAAGTGATTTTGATCTAGTTGTCGCTGGTATTGAAAGTGGTATTACCATGGTAGAAGCTGGTGCTAATGAAGTTAGTGAAGAGACAATCGCTGATGCGCTTGCCTGGGCCTTCGAGGCTTACCAGCCTGCAATTGCTCTTCAAAAAGAATTGGCAAAAAAAGTTGCGCCAGTCGCCCTAGATTACGAACTAATCCTACCTGATGAGACGATTCAAGATAAAGTCGATCAGTTAATTGCCGATAAACTAGGTAATGCACTTCGCAAACCATATCCAGAACGTAACGAACTAGTATCCACCCTTCGCTGGAGCTTTCATGATCAAATGCGCACAGAAATCGGCGAAGACGAATACAAAGAACTTTATGACGAATACGACGAAGCCTTTACAATGGCACTACACAAAGATGTTCGCAAAGGTATCGTTGAGGATCAGCTGCGTCCAGACGGTCGTAAACTAGACGAAATTCGACCATTATCATCAGAAGTGGGAGTGTTACCTCGGACTCATGGTTCGTCAATCTTTACTCGTGGCGTAACTCAGGGTATGAATATCGTAACTTTGGCACCACTGAGTTACGCACAGATAGTTGACACCATGGAAGTTTCTGACGGTGAGCGTCGTTATATGCACCACTACAACGCTCCAGGCTATACAGTTGGCGAAGTCCGACGCCTTGGTTCGCCTGGACGACGTGAAATTGGTCATGGGTACTTAGCAGAACGTGCGATTATTCCAGTTCTGCCTGACGTCGAAGATTTCCCATACGCTATCCGTAGTGTAACTGAAATTATGAGCCAAAATGGTTCAACTTCGATGGCTGCGACCTGTAGTTCGGTGCTTGCTTTGATGGATGCTGGTGTGCCACTTAAGGCGCCAGTGTCGGGTATTGCCATGGGTCTAATGATGGATGACGGCAAGCCGTATGTCCTAAGCGATATTGCTGATGCCGAGGATTTCGCTGGTGACATGGACTTCAAGGTGACTGGTACCGAAAAAGGTATTACGGCTATTCAAATGGATATGAAAGTTCATGGACTACCTGTCGAAATTCTAAAAGAAGCGTTGGTTGCATCTAAACCCGGTCGTGCATTTATTCTTAAGCACATGCTTGAGACTATTGCCGAGCCACGTGCAAAACTCAGTAAATATGCGCCAAGGATTGAGAAAATCAAGATTAACCCTGACAAAATCGGTGCGATTATTGGTAAGGGTGGAGAAGTAATAAATAAGATTACTGCCGAAACCGGTGCGATGATCGATATCAAAGACGACGGTTTGATTACTGTTGCCGCCGTTGATACGGCCGCAATCGAACGCGCCCTAGATTGGATAAAGGGCTTAACTGAAGAGCCAGAAGTCGGAACTGTTTACGAGGGTAAAGTTGTTAGTATTAAGGATTTCGGAGCTTTCGTTAATATATTACCTGGCATTGACGGTATGGTTCACATTAGCGAATTATCAAACGAGCGAGTCGAAAAGGTAACTGATGTCTTAACCGAAGGTCAAATTATAAAAGTCAAATTGATTGGCATTGATGACCGCGGCCGCCTAAGCTTATCTGTCAAAGACGCTTAGTTTATTGAACAAAATACCCTATTATCTACCCAGACACTTGAATAACTGGTTGTTTTATGCTAAGCTAAAAGCACTAAACACTGTCTTGTAATAGGGAAAACGTCATCAATAAGCAATCGATTCTTGAGCAAATTAGGGCGGATATAATATTTAATAATATCTGCCCAGATTTGGCCAAGACAGCCAAGAACCTTGTTATGGGTGACGGTAATACAGATGCTGATATTGTTATCATCGGTGAAGCACCTGGTAAAAAAGAGGACGAACAAGGGTTGCCGTTCATAGGTGCAGCTGGCAAGTTCTTGAACGAAATGCTTGCTAGCGTCAACATGAACAGGAGCGATGTTTATATAACTAATATAGTTAAATATCGTCCACCCGATAACCGAGACCCTTTGCCGGCAGAGAAAAGTGCCTTTTGGCCTTACCTGGTACGTCAACTGGATGTCATTCGACCACACATTGTCGTGACATTAGGTAGGCATAGCATGGAATATTTTTTGCCTGGAACAAAGATTTCTGAGGTTCATGGACAGCCACAAAGCGTTACCATAGGTGACAGTGAATTGGTCGTCGTGCCACTATATCATCCAGCGGCAGCCTTATATAACGGCAGTCTGAGGCAGACATTAAAGGATGATTTTATGAAGTTACCAAAAATAATAAAAGTTCTACAAAATGAAAAGGAGAACAAATAATAATGGGTTCACAAAGAATCAAGTCACCGCAGAGTGACGAACCAAACAAACGACCGCAAACACAGCGGCCAAAATCAAATAATACAGTGCTAGCTAACACTCAAACCCGCAAGGGTGAAGTGTTCCGCGCGCAACGTCGTACAAGCGAAAGTGTGAATTTACAAGCAAGCCAGCACATGATTAACGTGCCAGTTAATAAATCTGTTTTTAACGGATATGGCGGACGACAATTTAGCCTTGCTGATCATAAAAAGCAGCCTCGGACCAGCGGTCCTAAACTGCGCATCATGCCTATTGGAGGTCTTGGTGAAATGGGAATTGGCAAAAACATGATGGCAATTGAATATGAAAATGACATAATTGTGATCGATTGTGGGTTTTTGTTCCCGGGTAGTGATTACCCTGGTATTAATTACATTATCCCAGACATAACTTACCTAGAAGCCAATAAACATAAAATTCGAGGTATAGCCTTTACTCATGGACACCTTGATCATATTGGTGCTTTTAGGCATATTGCAGAAAAGATTCCTGCACCAGTTTACGCTAGTAAGTTTACAGTCGGTATGTTGCAACGAACCATGGAAGAATCAAGTAGTGGTTACGAACCTGAATATACCGTGCTTGATCCTGAAGCGCACGAACGAGTCCAACTCGGGGATAGCTTTAGTATCGAACTAGTGCGCGTTAATCACTCGATTCCAGACTCTACTGCGGTTGTAATTCGCACACCTCTTGGGGTTTTGATTGATACGGGCGACTGGCGCTTCGAAGACGAGCCGGTTGATGGTAAAAAGTTTGATCTTGAACGCTTAACCGAAATTGCCACCAAAGAAGGAATTTTGATGTTAATGAATGAGTCTACTAACTGTGAGTCAGAAGGTACGCATACTCATGGTGAGTTTGATATTCAACGATCGATGGGTCAGGTGATGGATAAATATCCTAATAATCGCCTAATTCTTAGCTGTTTTAGTAGCCAGATTCACCGTATGCAAATTATTTTGGATGAAGCTAAAAAGCATGACCGTAAAGTTGCGTTTGCTGGATACAGCATGATTCAAAACGTTGAAGTAGCCCTACGCGCAGGTGCCATCAAGGTACCCAAAGATGTAGTTGTCAAAATGGAGGATATAATTAAGTTACCTGACGGTAAAGTTACAATTGTTTGTACTGGATCCCAGGGAGAATTTAACGCAGTCTTAAATCGTATGGCGTCTGGTTCGCATAAATATATCAAAATCAAGAATTCTGATGTGATTGTATTTAGCTCTAACCCAATTCCTGGAAATGAAAAATACGTTACTAGGACTGTCGATGGTTTGATGCGTGAAGGTAGTGCTGTAATTCAAAACGACAAGACACACCTGACCGGGGTTGGTCCATTGCACCTTTCAGGACATGGCTATTACGAAGATCACGTTAAATTAATCAATGCATTAAATCCAAAATACTACATGCCAATTCATGGCGAGTTTCATATGTTGGTTCATAACGCCGAGTTAGCTGAAAAAGAAGCTGGCATCAAACGAGATAATATCTTTGTTTGCGATAGCGGTGATGTAGTAGAGATTACAACAGAAGGTGCACGTAAAGCTGGTCGAATTCCAGTTGGCGGTATTATGTACGACGACAGCGGAACGATTGTTTCAGAGGTAGTCCTAAAAGATCGTATTCACATGGCTACCGAAGGTATGTTTGTAGTTGTACTAACTGTTCAACGTGGTAGTGGCAGGTTAATGACAAGCCCTGATATTATCAGTCGCGGGTTTATTTATCTACGCGATAGCGAGGAGTTGATGGGTAGTATTCGGCAATATCTAAAGCAAAAGGTTGCTCGGTCATTTGCCGGAAAACGCGTAGACCTAGATGTAATCAAAAAGGAATTAAAGGACGAGATTACTCATATTCTTTATGACCAAACCAGGCGAACGCCAATTGTGATTCCTGTTATTAATGAAGTCGGCGGAAGTGGTGGTGGTCAACCACAATATCAACCACACTCTAAATCTGAGCCACGTGAACATTTTGTGCGGCCAGTCGCCAAGACGTTTCCACCCCGACAGGTACCTGACACCGAAGCTATAGTGCCTCGTGTCAAAACTGACAATCGCGGCTACTAATACAATATACTCAAAGATATAAACTAAAAATTTTGGCAAACATAATTTTTTGATACAATTGAGGTTATGTTAAGACGTCAAAAAGGTTTCACGATCGTCGAACTGTTGATTGTCATTGTTATAATTGGAATTTTGGCGGCAATTACCGTAGTTAGCTATACAGGCATTGCTCGTCAAGCGTCAGATTCTATTGTAAAAAGTGACGCCAGTAATCTGGCTAGCTCGCTAGGTCTATATGCGGCTACGCATACTGACCAGTATGTTAGTTGGTTTTCAGGCGACGCTATTCCAGCAGGCGCAAATTTTAAAGTTAGTGCTGACAACTATGCAGACATTACGACTTCATCTAATTTACAAAAATACTGTATCCGTGTATTTAATACAAAATCATCGTATACATCAGCAGAAACTGCCTACACTGCCGAACAGCCAGCAGGTGCTTGTTCGGAACTTGATGCATCGGATGCAGCAGTTGCCGTTACAGCTCCGCAGAGTGGATGGCTGGCGTTGGGGGATCATTGCGGTATACGTTATGACGGCAAGGGATATTGTTGGGGAGATAACTACTATGGTTGGCTAGGAAATGGAAATAATAATAATTCCGCAACTACTACCGCTGTATATATGTCAGGTGCCCTAGCGGGCAAAACATTGAAAAGTATATCTGGATCCTGCGCAATAGCGTCAGACAACAACGCATATTGCTGGGGGTATAATCGTGAAGGTAATCTTGGTATTGGTACTAGTGGGAGTGGTACTGATTCTAATGTCCCCGTTGCAGTTTCAACAGCTGGTGTATTGGCTGGCAAAACTATTAAGAAAATATCTAGTAGCGGATCGTCAACTTGCGTCATAGCATCTGACGATAATGCATACTGTTGGGGTTATAATTTGTCAGGTAAACTAGGAGATGGAACAATGACTAATTCTGCGTATCCCATTGCTGTTGATACATCCGGTGCTCTTGCTGGCAAAACAATTAAGGATATTTCGGTGGGTGCTTATCAAACTTGTGTAATTGCTTCGGACGACAACGCTTATTGTTGGGGGGACGATAACTATGGAACTCTTGGTCAAAACGGCACAAACTTTTCATCTGTTCCAGTGGCAGTAAATAGGTCTGGTGCACTTGCAGGCAAGACAATTAAAAATATTATAGTTAATGGACTCAGGACTGCTTGTGTAATTGCTTCGGACAATAACGTATATTGCTGGGGCCTTAATTCTTATGGAGCGGTTGGCGACGGTACAAATACAACACGGCGTGTTCCTGCACAGGTTATTAATACAGGTGTTCTTGCAGGTAAAACTGTTAAACATATTGCCGGAGCATCTTCTGGTGCTGTTTGCGCAATTGCATCCGATAACAAAGCCTACTGTTGGGGTAATAATAATATGGGTGGACTAGGCAACGGGACGGCAGGCGGTAGTTCAAATGTTCCTGTTTCGGTGCAGATGTCAGGAATGATAGGGAACAGAAATCTCAAGGCGTTAAGTGGTGGTGCATCTGCTGTTTGTGCTATAGCCACAGACAACACCGGTTATTGTTGGGGCTCTATGGGGGGCTATAGGGGTGCATTCGGCGATAATAGTATGTATGGGGATGATGGCCACGGTAATTATCACGCGAACGTTCCTGTTCTTGTGCCACAACCATAACCCTATTGCAAAATGTGGTAATTTTTGCTATAATGCAAGTATTCGAGCGAATAGTCAAGCTTGCTTGTGCTATGCCGAGAATGCGCAGCATTATATCTTTTAAAGATATAATGAGCGGACATATTAGGGTACTAATTAATATAAAAACTCTCTATAATAGATAACAGTTATGGCAAAAAAGAAAAAATCCACGCGCAAGAAATCGACTCGCAAATCAGTCAAATCTACAAAAGCGCCCGAACACAGCTTGCCCGAGGGATTTTGGTCCCAAGTTGGAGCGGTCTTCCTAATAGCAATTTCGATTCTATTCGTTATTGCTTGGTTTAACGCCGGTGGGCCGGTTCTTGAATGGTTGCACGACGCAACACTAAATACAGTTGGCTATGCGATGTACGTTCTACCTGTATTATTTGTATATGTAGCAGTCGAGATTTTTCGAGCCGAAGATAATCGTCTGCCGTTTGTTATGAAACTAGCGACTATTTCGGCTATTTTGTGGTTCGCGGCACTTTTTGGACTACTTAAGGACGAAGCTGGTAAGGGAACGGGCGGATATATTGGCGACGTCATCAACAGTGGTGTGTTGTCACTAGTGAACGCCAGTATCGCTGCATTCATCTATATATTGTTAATTGCTATAACGCTGTTATTCATTCTTAGAGTTTCGCCGTTTACGGTTATTAAAAAAATTTGGGAAGTTAGCCGTCGAGACGCGCGTGAGCAAGAGGCCAACGTCAAAGTTATGCGTAATGCCGCTGCAGTTGATGGGTCTAAGGTTTCGATTGCCGATTTCAAACTAAACGCTGGTGTGCCAACACTTGATGCCGAAGCTAGCAAAAAATCTGCTAAACTATCGTCATTTAAAAGTAGCGTGCCTCAGGACAAAGCCGCCGAGGAAAAGGCAGCTCTGGTTACCGTTAGTGATCCAAATTGGGAATCACCAAGCCTAGATTTACTCGAAAAGAAACAATCGCCAGCAGATGCTGGTGATGTCCAACAGAACGCTCAGATCATCAAAGATACCCTGAGTGAGTTTAATATTGATGTTGATATGGAGGGCGCTAACATTGGGCCAAAAGTTACCCAATATACCCTGCGACCACCAAGTGGCGTTAAATTAACGCGTATTACAGCACTTGAAACCAACATCGCACTTAATCTAGCAGCTCAGAGTTTGCGTATTGAAGCGCCTATTCCTGGCCAAAAAGCCGTTGGTATCGAGGTTCCTAACCGCAAGGCTGCTGATGTTCGTTTGCACGCAATAATGACCAGCAGGCAGTGGCAAGCTAGCCACGAACCTTTGTCATTTGCAATCGGTAAAGATATTTCGGGTGAAGCCGTCATTGGTGAATTAAACCGTATGCCACACTTGCTAATCGCTGGTCAGACAGGTTCGGGTAAGTCGGTAATGATTAACACATTACTAACGAGCTTGCTGTATCATAATAGCCCGAGTGAAATGAAGTTGATTTTGGTTGATCCAAAACAGGTTGAGATGGCCCCATACCAAGACATCCCACACCTACTGACACCTGTAATTACTGAACCAGATAAAACCATTAGCGCACTTAAATGGGCAGTGAACGAGATGCAACGACGCTATACTTTGATGGCTGAACACCGCGTCAAAGACATTAAATCATACAACCAAAAAATTCAATCTAGCAGCAAGAAGATTACAGTTGCTGATGAAGATGGTATTCCGCAAGCTCACGAAGATGGCGCGATGCCATACATAGTGATTGTTATCGACGAGTTAGCCGATTTGATGATGGTGGCAGCCCGCGATGTCGAGGCGTTGATTGTGCGTCTAGCTCAAAAGGCTCGTGCTGTTGGTATTCACTTGGTACTAGCGACTCAGCGTCCATCGGTCAACGTTATTACAGGTCTGATCAAGGCCAACATTTCGGCGCGTATCGCCTTTACGGTAGCTTCACAAATCGACAGTCGAACAATTTTGGACGCAGCTGGTGCCGAGAAGTTGCTTGGCCAAGGTGATATGTTGCTCAAGACTGCTGATATGAGTAAGCCAAAGCGTATTCAGGGTGCGTGGGTAACGGACGAAGAGGTCCAAAAGATTACGGCGCATCTGCACATGCAATCACCTCCACAATATAACGATGAAGTTGTTAGCCAGCCAGTTCAACTGAATGGAAAGGGCGGAGTTGTGATGGACTTCGACACCGATAACGATGACGATATGTACAAAGACGCTGTACGCGTCGTAGTCGACAGCGGCAAAGCTAGCGCTAGTTTGTTGCAACGACGCCTACGCGTAGGCTACGCCCGCGCTGCACGCTTGATCGAGAACATGGAAGACCAAGGCATCATCGGCCCAGCCGACGGCGCCCGCCCTCGTGAAGTCCTGATATCCAGCGCCGACGAAGCCTTCGGCATCGGCATGCCCGCTGACGAAGAAGACGAGATTTAAACTTCAGAGCCATTAATTTTACTGGACTTATCCACATAAAATTGCTATAATCAAAGTGTTATCAACTCGGCTTGCGCTAGACGTAAGCATCCATAATGGATTCCAGAGGAGGAAATCTAAATGAAAGAATATGAACTAACTGTTCTAATTCACCCTGATCTAGAAGTAGATCTAGAAACGCCACTAACTAAGGTCCGTGAAATTATCACGAGTGCTGGTGGCTCAATCACCACCGAGGACAACTGGGGCAAGAAAAAACTTACCTACAAAATCAATCGAGAAGATTTTGCAGTTTATGTGTATTTTGAACTGTCGCTACCATCCGACGCACCACTTAAAATTAGTAGTACACTAAATATTACCGAAGAAGTTCTTCGATACCTGTTAGTTACTGTTGACCACAAAGGCCGCAAGGCACTAGAAGAGGCAAAGGCAAAAGCTAAAACTTCATCAGAATCAGAATCTGATGATAACAAAGACGAGGAGTAGGCTATGGCAAAAAGCATTAATCAAGTTATCCTAATGGGTCGTTTAACACGTGATCCAGAACAGCGAACCACATCAACTGGCAAGACAATCGCAAGCTTTAGCTTGGCAGTTGACAGGGGTGGAGATAGCGATACCGCAGACTTTTTTGAAATTACCGCTTGGGAAAAGCTAGGCGAATTAGTTATTCAATATCTAGGAAAAGGCCGCCGAGTTTTGGTCCAGGGACGATTGCGCCAGGACAGCTGGGACGACAAAGAAACCGGTAAAAAGCGTTCACGTGTTGAAGTGACAGCAACTGACGTCACATTCCTTGATGGACCTAGTGACAGCGCCGGCCCATCTGACCGTGCATCTAGTGCCCCAAAAAGCGCTAGCAAAAAATCAGACGATGTAGTGATCGAAGACATCGACGACAAACCAATTGATTTAAGCGAGATTCCATTTTAACTAGAATATAGAATTTAGCTATTAGTAATATAGCTTGAATAAATAATTAATAATTAGAGAGCAGAGAGTAGTTAGCCATTTTCCAATAGCCAACTTCCACCTTCTACTCCTGAAAGGAGCCGTCATGGCTATTAAAAGATTTAAAAAAGACACCCCAGCATTTTTTGACTACAAAGATGTCAAAACTTTGCAACGATTCATTAACATTTACGGTCAGATCGAGCCAATCGGCAAGACTGGCCTGAGTGCTAAACAGCAACGACAACTAGCGACTGCTATCAAACGCGCTCGACACTTGGCGCTACTGCCTTTCGTCGCACAAGGCTAAGTTAGAATATAGAATATGGCTATTGGAATATAGCTAGTAGTTTTTGGCTTACAGGCCAATTGCCACCTTCCAAATTCCAATAGCTATAAAATCGGAGATTTTATATGTATCAACCAACAGATTTAAAAAAAGGTGTTGTCGTTCAGATTGACGGCAAGCCGTTTAAAGTAATCGACTACAACCAAAAAGTCATGGGACGTGGTGGCAGTATTGTTAACGTCAAGTTAAAAAACTTGATTGACGGTAGTGTTATTCCCAAGACTTTTAAGGGCCAGGAAAAAATCGAACCAGCTGAAGTTACTAACCGCACGGTGCAATATCTGTATTCGGACGGAACTGACTTTCACTTTATGGACCCACAGTCATTCGAACAATTTCATTTACCTGCAGGTACTATCGAAGAATCAGCTGGCTACCTAAAAGAGGGCGAAGAATTGGGCCTGCAGTCATTTGAAGGCACGATTATCAACGTTGAACTACCTAAAAATGTTTATCTAACGGTTACATATGCTGAAAATGTCACGAAAGGTGATACGTCCAGTAGTGTGCTAAAAGACGCTACTCTCGAAACAGGGCTAATTGTTAAAGTCCCAGCGTTTATAAAGAACGGTGACGTTATTTCTGTCGATACGGCAACAGGTGAGTACCGCGAACGAAAAAAGGATTAGAAAATGTCAGAATCTCGCGAAAAAAGTTTCCTAGTCGTGGCTACCCCGGATCCAATTGAGCTTGGGCAAGAATTTCGTAAGATTCCGTTTCATATGACAGTTATAGGCTGGTTCTCTTTTCCAGACCATAGGCGCACTTTTCTTGATCATGCAATGTCAAATATCTTCCACGACCCAACGTTGTTCGAACGGGCAAAGGGTGGTAAGAAGGTCATGTTTGGCCCCGAAAATGACATTCCAGCTCGTAAAATATTGAATATTGATGATGCGCCGTGGATTGCACTTCATGCCTTGATTAAAACTATGGGCAAGTTTCCACCAGAGGATAAATTTAGTGATGTCTTCTCGCCACACATTACAGACACCGACAATCGTAAAGTTGGCTGGCACGAGAAGGTCGCATTTTCTTCTGTGGCATTATTTGCTAAAACGGCAGTTGACCCCATCAAATATGTTGAAGACGCGTATCAACTTAAACCAAAAGGCAAGTTAAGTGATTAAAACTCGACTGGATCAGGCTCTTGTATCACTTCGATTAACCTCAAGTCGTTCGCAAGCAGAAAGTTACATTAAACTCGGTAAAGTTACGGTTGATGGACAGGTAATCAACAAACCTGGCTATTTCGTCCGGTCTGATTCAAGGATTCTATTAAATGCAGACGAACAGTACGTCAGTCGGGCAGGATTAAAACTCGCCTCTGTCGCTGATGTTTTCGGGCTTAAGTTTAAAGATAAAATCGTACTAGATGTTGGTAGCAGCACTGGTGGTTTTACGGATTACGCATTGCGCCATGGGGCCAAAAAAGTTTATGCAGTTGATGTCGGGACTGATCAACTTCATCCGAGTCTGCGACGCGATAAACGCATAGAACTTCATGAAAAGACTGATATCAGGGACTATTATATGAAAATTACGCCTGATATTATCGTAATTGATGTTTCATTTATCAGCCTTCGTGAAATTCTGCCACATCTAGTCAATCATTTATCTGACACTTCGACTCAGGTCGTTGCGATGGTTAAACCGCAGTTTGAAGCCGGCAAAGACCAAACGAACAAAGGAGTTATCAAAAATGATTCGGTCCGCCGCCAAATACTACGCGATTTCGAAGATTGGTCACGCCAATATTTCGTAATTGTAGACAAACGTGACAGCGACGTTGCTGGTGCCAAAGGCAATCAAGAACGGTTTTATTTACTGAAACCACTTGATCGTTAGTGCCATAAATACTCATGCTTGCATCTGGGGTGACGGTTGTTATAGTTAATATAACTTTGTAAACACGGGAGAAGTTATGGCAAAAACTAAGAAATTTGAAACCGCAAGCTCATATACGTTACTGGACCCAAAAGTCCAGGAGGAGGCGACTCTACTAAATCAGGCATATGACCTAAGGGTGGGCGCTGATAAAAAAGAGAAAGATGCCGAGCAATTAAGGGGTGACCGATATCAAGAGTTTAATGATGAAGTTGTGGCTTTGATGGTCGAACAAGATATAATTGATAGTGACGAATTATTACGAAGATATTATTCTAGTATTTTAAAGTTGGACCAGTCTTCGCTTGAGACTGAACTTTTTAATAAAATGATGGATGTTCGAGCTAGGCTTAAGCCTGGTGTTTATGTAATGGACGCAAAGGATAGTGTTTGGAAAATTACTAAGAATAACGATAGTGGCGATGCAGACGTTAGGCCTATTCTGGGCTTTATCGAAACAGACAAGGCTCTTAATACCAGGACTGTAAGTCTACATTGGAGTGCTGTAGTTACAGAGAAAGATGAACGTGTCGATATTTTTGACAATACAATCGTAGGGAGAGAGGCGATTCTAAAAGAGTTTAATTTTCATATCGATTTGGTGAAAAATTATCCAGAAGCAATGTCTAGATACATAAGGGCGTACGAAAAACTTGGCGAATTAGATAAAGCTCAACGGTTTAAAGACATGGCTGTCGAATATTCAAAACAATCTCTGGAAGGTGCTGTTTTTGGGCATGGCATGTCTAATCCTGCGAGTGATATACCCTTACATCTAACAATACTTTCTGAGTTTGAAGAGCCAAAGTTCAATCAATTTCTCGATAGAATTAAAAAAGATGCAGCTCGAAACCTACACAGAAACCTTGTAGAAGAAGTTATCAAGTATGTTGTCAAGACTAAAAAAGAGTCCAAAGGAGATATGTCACATCCGACAGCACTTGAAGTTGCGCAGGCTAGGGTGGGCTTTATCGAAGAAGGTGAATTACTATTGGCCGCCGAAGAACCGAATAGTTAGTTCAGGCTCGTTCAAACGTTAAATCTAAATTCAACTACGTCACCTGGTTGCATAATATATTCTTTGCCTTCGGTACGCATTTTGCCGAGTTTTTTGGCATTTGTTTCTGAGCCTGCGTCAATCAAATCATCATAGTCGACAACTTGGGCGGCAATGAAACCACGCTCGAAATCGGTGTGTATTACGCCGGCTGCTTGTGGGGCAGTCGAACCTTTTTTGATTGTCCAGGCTCGGACTTCTTTGGGCCCAGCTGTTAGGTAACTTTGTAATCCTAGTATGTCATAAGCTGCGTGGATCATTTGGCTTAAACCAGTCTCCTTAACGCCATAACTTTCCAGTAGTTCCTGGGCATCCGCCTCTGACAATTCTTTTATTTCGTCCTCTAATTGAGCGCATACAAAAATTGTTCGGGCGGGACTAACAAGCTGTGTTAGTTCAGTTTGTTTTGCCTTGTCATTTATCTTATTTTCGTCGACGTTAAAGGCATAAATTACTGGTTTTGCGGTCAGTAAATGCAAATCATAAATGTACTCTTCGTTAATGGACGGCAAGGCAGAAAGTGGTGTTCCACCATTTAGATGTCGCAGCAGATTTTCTAGATATTCAGCCACTAATTTTTGTTTTGGAAATGCTTTTGATTCTTTAATGACTTTTGGTAAACGCGATTCGATAGTTTGGATATCTGCGAGTATTAATTCAGTATTTATAATTTCAATATCAGCCTTTGGATCTATGCGGTCTGATACGTGCACGATGTCGTCGTTTTCAAATGCTCTGACAATATGAACAATCGCATCGCACTGTCGAATATTGGCGAGGAACTTGTTGCCCAGACCCTCACCCTTACTAGCACCGGCTACAAGTCCAGCGATATCTACGAAAGTAACTGTCGCAGGTAAGAGTTTTTCTGATCCATAAAGCTTGGCAAGCTCGGCCAGTCGATTATCAGGCACCGCAACAATACCAGTATTAGGCTCGATAGTAGCGAAAGGGTAATTAGCCGCCAAAATATTATTATTGGTCAGCGCATTAAAAAGCGTCGACTTCCCGACGTTAGGCAGCCCTACAATACCAATTGCTAAACTCATAACCTTATTATAACAGATAGAATAGTATAAATTTATCTACATCGATGCACATAATCTGACTATGGCATGATGATGAGTCCATAAACGATTAATTGCCCTATATTGTTAATGGTAATTAAGGCTTAATTTGGTTATAATTTTGATATGGCCTTTTTCTTGCGCAAAAAAACAATTATAAGAATTAGTATACTGGTGGGCATATTGGTACTAGGTGCCGCTGCGTTTGTGACGTATAAGCTGGTTGATTTAAACAATAACTCAAAGGTACAGCCTGTTGATAAAAAGCCAGTCGCTTCGTTAACCGATGCGAAACTAATCAAAGAGAAGCAAGTCAAGGTAGATAATTTGATTGCCACTGGTGATGAGAAGTCTATCAAACAGGCGGAAGTAATTGTAAAAGATGATGTCGCCACGGCCAAGGCGAGCGGCAGTCAGACGGCTGTAGCTAGGACGAGTGTTGATTGGGCTAACGTCTTGATTCAGACGGGCAGAGCACAAGAGGCGCTTGACACAATACTTTTGCCACTGAATAAAGAGTACACAACGGTAGATGATTACAAGTACAGTATTTATGGCTCAATAAGTTGGGCATATAGAATGCTTGGTGATTCTGCTAAGTCCTATGAATACCTTGATAGGATACCTTCGAAGGGCTGGGATTAACGGGGTGGTTAGTATATGTCAGGGATATTAAAAAGATATTTTTTGAGTCTGACGTTTGCGATACTAGTAGGCGCAGTTTTTGCTGCTATAGGAACGCAACATGTATCAGCAGAGGCTGGGCCCGGTGGTGGTGGTGGTAGCACTGGCTGTTCGTCATTTAATCACAGTACTTGCTATGGTGCTATTTGGCGATATTACAAAACTACCAGCAATAGCTATCCAATCAAGAATGTTGGCTCGGGTTATACATACGCAACTGGCTGTAGCGCAAGTGGCGGGTTTTTTGCATACGTCCTGCCACACAAAAGGATGCCCCACAATCCTGCCGGAGACATGTCCTGGCGTATTGGATCGGCATCAGGTAATTTGACCGACACAAGTATTTATTTTGGTGGTTATACCAACTACAGAATTTATAGTAAAAGTACAGATCCGATAGTTACCAACCCTGTTGGTGGTGCTGAATATAGCTGGTATTCTGTTAAGAAAGCGTTTCAAGAGGCTGTTAACCGTGGTCAGGGCAATGGCTATCGGTGGGATCGGTATAGCCAGCTTGGTTGGTTTTGTTATAGTGGCGTAGATTATGATTTGACTCCTACAATTACCGGAACGCCAAAATCAACATTCGGTGCTGATACGGCTACTTTGTCACCGACAGTCAACAATACAAAAACTTCGACTAGCTCGAATGTAAACTGGCAGGTGGTTAAGTTTGTTGTACAGCCTGGAGTGGCAGTTAAATCAGGGGGTGATTCATCATCCGCACCCGAACAATATTTTCCGAATGCTAATATTATCAAAAGTGGATCACAAGCATTTCCAAAAAGTATTACAAATCTAGAAAACATTAATCAAGATATTGATGATTATGCCGTTGGTACGCACATTTGCTTTGCATTGTCACTTCGACCATATAGTCAGAGCAATAATAATTGGCGCCATAGTAATCCTTTTTGTATTATTGTTGGGGTCAAACCAAAGGTACAAGTTTGGGGCGGTGACTTGGTAGTTGGCACTAACTTTATTAATCAAACACCATCTGGCACTTCCTCAGATGTGATAACTGGCATATCTACGAAAGTTGTTGGTGGTGAACGGCGTGCGTTTGGTAGCTGGATAGAGTATGGCATATTTAGCACAGGTGCAATTAGAGGAGCAGGCTCTGAGTCTGCATTTAATGGCCCAACTGGACTGTCGTTTAGTAATCCGAATGACGCTTGCAGTTACAGTAGCCTGTCTTTTACTAATGTCGACACAGGTTCTGCGCTGTGTATCAATATTGGGAATTATTCTGCGGCACAATCTATCCCAGACGTTAGTAGTAGTTTTCCGATTAGTTCATCAACACCTAGACTCAATACAGCCCCCGTAGTTAACGACATAACTGGCGGTGCTGGGTTAAATGGTACCTACACTGCAGACGGTGATGTAATTATTTCATCGAGTAGTAATGTCGCCAAAGGGCGTACTGTTGTAATAAATGCTCCAGGTAGAACTGTTACAATTGCAGGAAATATTACATACACGCCCGAGACACTTAATAATATTGGCGATATCCCACAGGTACTTATCATCGCCAAAGACATCTTGATTGCCGGCAACGTTACTCGAGTAGATGCATGGCTGGTGGCGAGTGGCAAAATAAATACTTGTTCTGACGTCGATGAAAGCGCAAGTCTTTCGGTTGACCTGTGCCATAATCCACTTACAGTAAATGGTCCAGTTATGGCAGATAAATTGTTTTTACGGCGAACAGCTGGTTCTGGCACTGGTGCATCTAGTGGTGACCCAGCAGAGATATTTAACTTGAGAGCCGATGCCTATTTATGGTCGGTTAACAGGTCGCTAAATCTTGGTCGGGCCCAAACAGTCTTTAACACCGAGTTGCCACCTAGGTTCTAATATTGAATTTTACCTTGCTTTTACGCTTGTGCTTTGAGTATAATGAAAGGTAATATGGCATTACTTAAAGGCGTGGGCGACTTTTTTGCACTAGATATCGGCACCAACGCGGTGCGTGTTGTTCAACTCGCCTCGGCTGGAGCTGACAAATGGAGCCTTCAACACTACGGTTATGCACCCGTCGACGAAAAGGTAACTAGTAGTGGTTCTGCTGAGGGCCAGAGGCGTCTTGGTGAAGTAATTATGACCGCAGTTGGTCAGAGTGGCATCAAGGAAAAGAATGTTGTGATTGGCTTGCCGTCTAATAAGACTTTTACTACTGTTATTGAGATACCATCTATGGGCGAGGTTGAGCTACGCAATACAATTAAGTATCAGATCGACCAATACATTCCCATGGCGATTGATGAGACTAAGGTTGATTGGGCATTGCTTGGACAGTCTTTGCATGATCCAAAGCAGCAAGAAGTGTTGCTGGCTAGTACGGCTAATTCATATGCCGAAGAACGGCTAGAGTTTATTGAGAGCTTGGGATTTAACGTTATCGCTGCCGAACCAGATCCACTGGCTATGATTCGGTCACTTCTGCCAAGTGGCGTTAGTGATGCTAGGTTGATTATTGACGTGGGCGAACAATCAACTGATCTTGCAATTACATATGGTGACACCCCTAGGTTGGTTCGTACAATCCCGACCGGTCTGCAATCTCTAATTAAAGCAGCAGTACAGAATTTGAACGTTCAAGAAGACCAGGCGCGTCAGTTTATTTTAAAATTTGGGTTAGCGCCAGACAGGCTAGAGGGTCAGGTTTATCGTGCAATTGAGGCGACGCTGGATAACTTTGCGACTGAACTAGTAAAATCGATTAAATTTTTCCAGACTCGTTACCCCAACACGCCAGTTGGCGGTATTTTACTTTCGGGATTTTCGGCAGTTGTTCCGCAGTTTGGCGAATATGTTACCGCTAAAACCGCTATTCCGTCGGCCGTTGCTAATCCATGGCAAAAAGTTCGTGTTGCTCAATCTGATCAGCAACAACTGGGTGGCATTGCGTCTGAGTTCGCAACTGTCATTGGCTTGGCTCAGAGGAGTAATGGATAATGATTGAAATTAATCTAGTACCTGATGTCAAACAAGAACTCATCAAGGCACAAAGAGTTCGATCAACTGTTATCACAGCTTCGATTTTGATTGCGATTGCGTCGGCTGCCATTGTAACGCTACTTGCTGTTTATGTCTTTGCAGTCCAAGCAGTTAGGAGTAGTATCGATGATTCGACAATCAAATCTGAAACTGCAAAGTTGACCAACGTTGAGGACCTATCCAAGACTTTAACTATTCAAAATCAGTTGACAAAGATCTCGACATTAAATAGCAACAAAAAGATTGATTCACGTATTTTCGACGTTCTTGGCGCAGTTATTCCGCCAGCACCAAATAACATTCAGGTTTCTAATTTAACTCTAGATTCGGACGCAGGTACTATTGTGATTGAAGGACAGGCACCATCAGGCAGTTATGACACAGTCGAAACTTTCAAAAAGACCGTCGAAGGAGCAAAAGTAGAGTTCACAGATGCCGATAGCAAGAAACAACAGGTGGATATGGCGTCCAATATCAGCATCACGAATACGAGTCTAGGTGAGGATTCGTCTGGAGCAAAGGTACTAAGATTTACGATGACGTTTGAGTATGCACCAGAATTATTTTCACCTGCATCCAAGAACGTTAAAGTTGTTATTACAACTGATGGTAACGTAACCGATTCATACCTGGGTGTTCCAAAGAGCATTTTTGCCGATAGGGCTACGGACGTAAAGGGGGGTAATTAATATGCAACCCAAAGATACAGCCATGCGCAAAAGAACACAGATACTAAAAGCCAATCGGGTTATGTTTGCATGGGTAGCAATTGTTTCAGTAATCTTGGGATTTACGATTGTCGCTACGATATTCATGGTTCAAATGCTAATGTTTAACGAACGCGTTCTTCATGAAAAAGAAAAGACAATAACCATTCTTAAAACGAACAACGGTAATATTGATGAACTTGAGGCTCAGGTACGGGTACTTGATACTAATCAGGCCTTATCGACAGTCAAAGCTAATCCAAATGACCAAGCAGTTCAGGTGATTTTGGATGCCTTGCCATCGGATAAAAATGAACTTGCTCTGGGTGCATCACTTCAAAAGAAGCTGCTTGCTGGTATACCAGGTTTGACTGTGAATACTGTTCAATTTGACCAATCTACCCAAAATTCAAATGTTCAAAATGCGGCAGGTAATACTGAATCTGGACCATTTGCTATTCCGTTTAGACTATCAGTTAGTGGTGACGAAAACGCCCTTAAGCAGGCGCTGAGTAATCTCGAACGATCGATACGTACAATAGACATTACTTCGATTCAGATTGAGAGTCAGGGTGCTTCTAGGACTTTGACAATCCAGGCGAATGCGTTTTATGAGCCGGCAGTTGTTGTAGCGTTAAAGGATAAGGTAATCAAATAATGAAAAAAACTGATGTAGCAATGATTGTTTTTATAGCCTCTATTAGTATATTGATCGCTTATTTTGTGGGCAAAGCTCTGTTTGGTGATGTTTATGACGGTAGCACCAAGGTTAAAACTATCGACAAAATCGATTCGTCTATTGTTGAACCAGACCCGGCGATATTTAACACCAATGCAATAAACCCAGCTGTCCAAGTGCAGGTGACTGGGACTGATAGTGGTGGAACTGGAGCGGCTGATGTTAAAAAAGACCAATAATTTTATTTATAGTAGGTAGATTGTCATGGCACTCTTAACAGATGACATGCAAGGCAAACTCGTAAATCTGCTGGTAAGCGAGGGTTTAGTAACGGAGTCAATCTTAAAAGAGGCTCAATCTGAAGCTGCGACGGCTAACAAACCACTTCTTGGACTGTTGACTGAGAAGAATATTGTCGATGATGAGCTGTTGACACACGCAATTGCGCAGGTTTCGGGCGTTCCTTATGTTGATTTAACCAAAAGTATAATTGATCAGAGTATTTTAGGCTTGCTGCCCGAGGATATTGCAGAACGATTTATGGCAGTTCCGTTAGCGGAAGTTCAGAACCGCTTGGCTGTAGCAATGATCGACGCCAATAACGTTCAGGCGGTGGATTATTTAGCCAGTCGTATTGAAAGGCCATTAAAAGTATTTATGGCGTCTGAAGCAGGTGTTCGCCATGTGCTCGATCAGTACAAAACTGACTTATCGAGTGTTGATGAAGCCGCCGAAGCCAGCCAGGCTGAAGCCAGCCAGGATTCTGACAGCGATGTTAAGACTATTGTTCAAGATTCACCAATCAGCAAGGCACTTAGTACGATTTTGGAGTATGCGGTTAAATCTAGAGCAAGTGATGTTCATGTTGAACCGCTTGAGGGATCACTTAAAATTCGATGTCGTGTTGATGGAGTGCTTCGCGAGATTATGCAACTTCCAAAGAGTATTGAACCTGCCCTTGTTAGTCGAATAAAAATTTTATCCAATTTAAAAATTGATGAACACCGCGTACCTCAAGATGGTCAGTTTACTGTTAAAGTTGCCAACAAAGAAGTTGACCTTCGTATTGCAATTAGTCCTGTAGTTTGGGGTGAACAGGTAGTTATTCGTTTGCTCGATAAGTCTGGTAATACTTTTGATATCGAAGAAATGGGCTATGCTGGTCGGGCGCTGAGGGCGATCAGGAAAGGTATTAGGCGCCCGAATGGAATGGTTCTAACGTCAGGTCCAACCGGTAGCGGTAAGACAACTAGTTTGTATGCATTAATCAAAGAAATTAAAGACGATACAGTGAATATCGTAACCTTAGAGGATCCGGTTGAGTACAAGATGAATGGAGTTAACCAGATTCAGGTTAATGCTGATGTCGGACTAACATTTGCCAGTGGCCTACGTTCAATCCTGCGCCAAGACCCTGACGTTGTTATGGTTGGTGAAATTAGGGATAGTGAAACAGCCAACCTGGCTGTGCAGGCAGCTTTAACAGGACACTTGGTGTTTAGTACGCTACATACCAATAGTGCTGCTGGCGTGCTACCTAGGCTCCTTGATATGGATATAGAGCCATTTTTGATAGCCAGTACGGTCAATACGATAATCGGGCAGCGCTTGGTCAGGCGAGTATCCGAAAAGCGCGACGCCTATCAATCTAATCCAATCGAAACTCAAAATATTCTAACAACAGTCGGACACTTGTTGCCCAAGACTGCTGCCGACGTAGCCCGAATTTCAGAAGATTTAGGTTATAAAGACTTGCCACTAGCGGGTCAAACCGCTTATACTTTAGTTAAGGGTCAGGATACTCCGCAGTCGCCACATGGTTACAGTGGACGGGCCGGACTTTATGAGGTGATGGATGTGAATGAAAATATCCAAAATCTAATAGTCGCCAGAGCAACGAGTGCTGAAATTCAGCGAAAAGCTCAAGAACAAGGTATGGTTACGATGCGACAAGACGGTTATCTAAAGGCATTACAGGGTATTACGACACTAGAAGAAGTTAACCGTGTGACAGCAGATACAGCATAAGAAGGGTGGAAAGTGTGAATAATCAAGAATTAAGAATCGAAGTCCTGCTAGAAGAAGTTGTGCGTAAGCGTGCATCCGACCTTCATATTCAGGTGGGGTTGCCTCCAATGCTACGTATTGATGGCTCTTTGACTCCGGTGATGGGATATAATCCACTTGATGAACAGGCTGTCGAGACATTAATTTTTGCAATTTTAGACCAAGACCAGCGTCAAATATTACTAAAAGATAAGGAATTTGATTTTAGTTTTGCGTTCGGTACTTTGGGACGATTCCGGGTAAATGCTTATCACGAACGTGGTAATCTGGCGGCTGCACTTCGTTTGATTCCAAATGAAATTAAATCTGTTACAGAGCTCGGCATGCCAAATGTCGTTATGAACTTTACTGAATACCCACGTGGCTTAGTACTGGTAACCGGTCCAACTGGTAGCGGTAAATCCACAACACTAGCTGCGCTAGTCGACAAGATTAACACCGAACGATCGCAACATATTATCACGGTGGAAGACCCAATTGAATTTACGCATAAGTCCAAAAAATCGGTTATTGTTCAGCGTGAAGTTCACTATGACACCTATAGCTTTAGTGCGGCACTAAGGTCTGCTCTACGCCAAGACCCTGACGTTGTGTTGATTGGTGAGATGCGTGATCTTGAAACTATCAGCGCTGCCATTACTATTGCCGAGACTGGTCATCTAGTTTTTGCAACACTTCACACTAACAGCTCGGCACAGTCGATTGATCGTATGATTGATGTATTTCCGCCACATCAGCAACCTCAAATTAGAGCACAGCTGTCTAATATTTTGATGGCAATCGTTTCACAGCGTCTAGTGCCAGCGATTGGTGGTGGTCGTGTCGTTGCAGCAGAGGTTTTGGTTGCAAACCCAGCCGTTCGTAATATTATTCGAGAAGGCAAAGCTCATCAGCTTGATGCGGTAATTCAGACCGGTGCAGATCAAGGTATGCAGACAATGGACAGAACCCTAGTGAGTTTAGTTCAGAGTGGAACTGTTACTTATGACAACGCAAGGGAATTCGCAGTCGACCTAGCTGAATTTGAAAGATTAATGAGAGGCTAATCGATGAAGAAGTTCGCATATGAAGCGCGTGATCAGGCTTCGGGCAAGATTACCAAAGCTACTGTGCAGGCTGACTCTGAGAGTGCTGCTGCTAAGTTACTAATAGATCAAGGTTTTACACCACTGAACATCAAAGAGCAGTCCGAAGATAGTAATATCATTGCTCGTTTGTCGGGTCGTATTACTACCAAAGATAAAATCGTCTTTACTCGCCAGCTAGCTACGCTAATTGGTGCTGGTTTGCCCCTAACTCAAAGTTTGCATACAGTTTTAGAACAAACCGAGAATAAGAAACTACAATCTATCATCCAAGATATTACAGCATCGGTTGAAGGTGGTAAGAGCTTGTCTGATTCATTCGGTAAACACCCGGAAGTTTTTGACCCGGTTTTTTTGGCACTTGTTTCAGCTGGCGAGGTGTCGGGAACATTAGATGAATCATTGCAACGCGTAGCAAATCAACAGGAAAAAGACGCCGCCACCATGAGCAAAATCAAAGGCGCATTAACGTATCCTATTATTGTACTTTTTGTGATTTTTGGTGTTATGGCTTTTATGCTTTTTACAGTTGTACCTCAGGTAGAGAAGCTATACCATGATTTAAAGCGTGATTTACCAGTTCTGACTAAAATAATGGTAGATGTGGCTAGTTTCCTGACACATTTTTGGTGGATCGCTATTTTGGTAATTGGGGTTGCTGTTTATTTCATAATTCAATATTTAAAAACCGACGCTGGTATCAAGATGAGCGATACATTAAAGTTAAATTTCCCGATTTTTGGTAAATTGTTTCAAAAACTTTACATGGCGCGCTTTGCCAGGACTGGCCAGACCCTACTTAGTACCGGTGTTAGTATGCTTGATATGTTAAAGATTACATCCAAGGCGGTTAACAATACGATTATCGAAAAAAGTATCGTCCGAGCAATCGAAAAAGTGAAAGGTGGAAAGGCCTTGTCGGCATCAATTCAACCAGAACAATATATACTGTCGCTAGTACCGCAGATGATTAAAATTGGCGAACAATCTGGGCGTATTGATGAGATGATGGGAAAGACCGCTCAAGTGTATGAGGATGAGTTGGATGAGACCATCAAGACTATATCGACATCTATCGAGCCAATCTTAATGGTTATTCTAGCAATTGTAGCTGGTGGTATGGTCGGAGCGATTTTGTTACCAATTTACAGCCTAGTTAACGGCGTAAATGTCTAGACAGGACGAGTGCCTTAGAGTACTATAAACATAAGCGTTAAATTACGCATTAATATTTGTTCATACGAAAGGTGGAAATAATTCTTATGAACGTTCAACAAAAAGAAAAAGGTTTCACAATTATCGAAGTAGTCTTGGTTTTGGCCATCGCTGGTTTGATTTTCTTGATGGTTTTCATAGCATTACCGGCACTCCAGAGGTCGCAGCGTGATTCGCAGCGTAAAAACGATCTAAGTCGTGCTCAGACAGCGCTAACTAATTACTCATCGGTCAATAGGGGGACTGTTCCGAAGGCGACCGTGTCTGACTTAAATAATTTCACAACTAGTTTCCTTAAGTCTGAAGGTGATAGTTTTGCCGATCCTTCTGGAAGCGATTACATATGGGATGTATCAAAAAGCCCTAAAGATACGATTGATGCTTCATTTTCGAATGATAGTCCAAAGATCTACTACATACTAGGCGCAAAATGTGGGTCAGACGGTGCTCAGACAGAGAGTGCTGGTTCAAGAATTGCATCAATGCAAATGGTACTTGAAGGTGGTGGTGTAGCCTGTGTTAATAATTAGAAATTGATTATTGAAAATCCCTGGCATATTTAACACCAGGGATTTTTTATTTGTACTTAATACCTGCTATCATAGTGCTTATGGAACAAACAATTATATATGTTACGTTGGTATTATCGGGGCTCATTTTGGGTAGTTTTGCAGGCGCGACGGTGTGGCGTCTTAGGGCTAGGCAACTACGAGATGACAAACATCATGGCGAGCTTGTCGACACATCAGAATATAAGCAACTAGAGAAATTGACCAAATCATCAATCGCGGACGATAGATCACAGTGCCTTCATTGCGACTATAAACTTAAATGGTATGACATGATACCTGTTCTGAGCTGGGTGTTTCTGGGTGGTAAGTGTAGGAATTGTCGAAAATCTATTGGGCTCATGGAGCCATTATTAGAATTAGGTATTATGACATTCTTTGTATTGTCGTATGCGTTTTGGCCGTACACAATGACAAGTGGCATTGAAGTTACGATGTTTATTATATGGCTAGTTGCTGGTGTTGGTCTGGCTATTTTGTTTGCATACGATAGCAAGTGGTTTATTTTGTCTGATAAAGTCAATTTTATTGTAATTGGTCTTGGTATTTTGTATTCCATCTTGGTCGTCGTGATTGCGTCCGATAAACTATCGGCTATTTTGAGTATTGTAGGTTCGGCTTTGATACTTAGCGGGTTGTATTTAGTCTTGTACTTCATTTCGCGCGGTAAGTGGGTGGGGTTTGGTGACATTAAACTAGGGCTTGGGTTAGCTTTACTGTTGGCGGACTGGAGGCTGGCGTTTATAGCACTTTTCGCAGCTAATTTGGTAGGCACCATAGCTGTTCTACCTGGCATAATAACAGGCAAACTAAAACGCAACACACACGTTCCGTTTGGTCCGTTACTTATTATCGGTCTAGTAATCGCACAACTGAGCGGTGGGTACATCGTAAGTATGTATTTTTCAAGTCTGCTATAGGACTTAACAGGTTATTTGGTTAATGTGCTTATGCTATAATTATGGCAAATGAGCATATCACGCAACGCTGGGTTTACCATTATTGAAACGATGCTTTTCTTGGGTATTTCAGGGCTACTTGTGGTTGCATTGCTGGTGGGGACTGGTGCGTCAATTAATACCCAGCGCTATAGAGATAGTGTCAGCACTTTTATGGCATTTCTCCAGCAACAATATTCGGACGTTAATAATGTCAGCAACGATCGAAGTGGTGATTGGTCTTGTGGTAGTGATGGAGCGCAGACAAAACAGGGTGGTAGTTCAGTGGTACCAAGAGGGCAAAGTGATTGCTTTATCGCCGGACGATTTATAATGGTTGATAAGGATGGTGGTATTACTACTTTACCAGTTACCGGTCTTCAGACTGGTACAGCCGAAGGTAGCGACGTTTCGATGTTGACAGATAATTACGCATTTGATTTATCAACGGTTGGTGAAGAAAAGTCTAGTTTGGAGTGGGGGGCTAAACTTTCATGGCCAGTTGCTGATGCTGGGCCAAGTACTAAGCCTGCTGGAACACCTAGGGCAATTTGGATATTAATTATTCGCTCACCTGATAGTGGTTCGGTTTATACTTTTACATATGATCCTAGCACTGATACTGACACGCCAATCGAGAATATAACTTCAGATTTTATTAAAAACCAGATAATGAAGCCGTCTGGCAGCCAGTCTAGACGTACTATATGTATTGACTCAGCTTCGGGCGTTGCGCCAGGCAGCAAGCTTGCGGTTTTCATAAGCGACAATGCATCAAACGCTAGTGCTATCGAAACCAGGTCTTATCAAACAATTCTTTCGATGGGTGGTGGTCCAAAATGTTAAAAACCAAGAAATTTGAACGGGGCGATACACTAATCGAAGTGCTTTTCGCTGTTACTGTATTTAGCTTAGTTGCAATTGGTGCAATATCGATTATGAATCAAGGCACAGCTGCAGCACAGCGCTCGCTCGAAATAACTTTGGTTAGACAACAAATAGACGCTCAAGCAGAGACGTTAAGATTTTTGAATGCTTCATACGTTTCGGCTTATTCTAACGGAGTAACTTTCGCGGCTGACACTCCAGCAGGACAGTGGCAACAAATTCGAAATTATATTTTGTCTCGTGGCAATAGTGATGTTTCGGCCTTTGGAACAGATGGAGGCGTTTGTAAATCCACACCACCTGAAGGCAGTTTTATTATGAATACGAGTGGTGCAAAACTTGAAAAACTAGACGGCGATAAATATAAGCCAGCTGTCACCTACTCACAGGTTAGATATGTAGATACGGGATCGACAAAGTCTTTGGCTGATGCAGAAGGAATTTGGATTGAAGGGGTTGTGTCAAAGACTTTTGCGGGCGATAACCAGGGTAATGCTGGGTATGTAGATTTTCATATTCGAGCCTGTTGGGACAGCCCCGGATTAGCTGTGCCTATGACTATTGGTACGATTGTGAGGTTATATGAACCACGTGGTTAATAAAAAACACGGATTTACATTGATTGAGCTGTTACTTGCTATGAGTTTTATTTCAGTGTTATTGATTGCTATCGCTATGACAGTGATTCAAATTAGCAATGTTTATAATCGCGGTATAACGCTCAAGGATGTGAATCAGGCGGGACGGTCAATTTCGGCCGAAATTACCCGTAGTGTTGGTGAGAATCCAGCTTTTAGTATAGACCCTGGCCCGGGCGACCATTTTATTAAACAGGATTGGGGTGGACGATTGTGTGTTGGGCAGTATAGTTATATTTGGAATTTTGGCTCAGCACTTAACAAGAATGTGGGGACTGAGCTAAATATCTATGATCCCAATATACCGACCACTAAAACTGTGCCGCGATTCGTGAAAGTGCTTGATCCTCGCTCTTCGTATTGTCAAACGCCTAGCAAGGACATCAATCCTAATGATGCGGTTGAACTATTAAATGTTGGTGAGCATAATTTAGCGATGCATAACTTTACGATAAGCACAGAACCAACTGCAGTTGATCCCAAAACAGGACAACGGTTATATTTAATTGATTTTACGCTAGGAACAAATGATCAAGAAGCTTTGTCCTTTGACTCTGGTCTTGATACTTCTTGTAAACCTCCTGGCGAGTCAGGTTCCGATTTGAATTATTGTGCTGTGAATAACTTTGCGTTAACAGTAAGAGCGGGCAATTCAATTAAATGATAGAATTAAGTTGTATGAATAAGAATAAACAATATGGGGCGGTGTCGCTGTTTGTGGTAGTGTTTGCTGCACTTTTAATTACAGTTGTAACCGTAAGTTTTGTACGTATTATGCTCCAGGATCAAAGACAGGCGTCGTCAACCGATTTATCCCAGAGTGCTTATGATTCTGCCCAGGCCGGGGTCGAAGACGCTAAACGTGCTTTGGTTAGGTACCAGTCTATATGTGCTGGTTCAGATGCTAGTGCATGTGCTGACGCAAAGGCTAAACTAGACTCGAGTACTTGCAACGAAGCCGTAAACGGGCTAAAGGATGTGGACATCAACGACGGAGAAGTGAAGGTCCAAGAGGGAAGTGCCAATAAACTAAATCAGGCGTATACCTGCGTTAAAATTATCTTGGATACTGTTGATTACTTGGGAGCACTGGCTGTTGATGGCTCCAAGCTTATCCCTCTTGAATCCGGACCGGACAATTCGTTTAACACCATAAAAATTGAATGGTTTAGCAAGAACAATTTACCTGACAGTGCTTCAGATGACGTAGTTTTGCAGCCAACTTCTAGTCAGTTACCATTACTTCCTCAAAGCGGAACTGGCGCTTGGCAACAAAAAACTCCGTCTATTATGCGTGCTCAACTAGTGCAGATTGGTTCAAACGGATTTAGTTTAGGCGATTTTGATAGTGTGGTGGATCCTAGCGGTCAAAGTAATGCGAATACATTGTTTCTATACCCTGTAGGTATTACAGGCCAACCTCCAAGTTTTAGCTCTGACCTATCATTTAGTAATGATACGCGCAGGAATTCAACTACTAGACCACGAGTGTTGTTGCCGGTTCAGTGTTCGGGAACACTAGCTGACGGTGGCTATGCATGTTCAGTAACTATAAAGTTACCAGACCCAGTAGGCGGCGGAAAGCGTACTGCATTCTTGAGGTTAAGTTCGCTATACAACAAGGCAAACTACAGAGTAACTATGTTTAATATCGATTCGGCAAATGGTGTTGATGATTCAATTAACTTTAATGCCGTTCAACCTGAAATCGATTCAACCGGTCGGGCCAACGATTTGTTCAGACGAGTTAAGGTGCGAGTCGAGCTATCAGACGTCAACTTCCCTTATCCTGATGGCGCCATAGACATATCAGGAAACTTCTGCAAAGATTTCATGGTAACCGATGACGTCGCAGATTACGACCCTGGTACTTGCAAGCCGTAGATACCGCTCTAACTGCTTTTTTTGGTGTCGCTATGAAACTGTTCGTGCACCTCACGTAAACGCTCATCTGTTACGTGAGTATATATTTGGGTAGTACTGATGTTGCTGTGTCCTAGCATAACCTGAACACTTCGTAGATCAGCACCGTTAATTAGTAGGTCTGTCGCGAAGCTGTGTCGCATTGTGTGTGGACTTACGTGCTTGGTTATACCAGCCAGCTTCGCGTACTTACCGATAATACGTTCAATACTACGCGGGGTTAGTCGCCTAAAATCTCCACTTGTCGAGGCGACGCTGTTACGGCTATAGCTTATAAACAGCGGGACTAGATTGTCGTTTCGTGCATCTAAATAATTATTAACTCGATCTGCAGCTGTTTGGCTAATAAAAACAGGTCTGTCTTTTTGGCCCTTACCTCTGACCATAAATTCTCTGCGTTTTGTGTTAATGTGATCTCGGTTCAAATTTACTAGTTCAGATACACGCAGTCCACTGGAAAAAAGTAGTTCAATAATTGCCCTGTCGCGCATACCAGACTCGGTTGTGATGTCGATTTGCTCGAGCAGGCGCTCTACTTCATCAAAATGTAAAAATGTAACTTGTTTACGTGATGTTTTGGGCAATTCGATTTTTTCAGGAGTTAAGCTGGGTATATCGCGTTTCGATAGGTAGCGCAGAAAACCTCGAAGAGCGATAAGGTGGTAACTTTGCGTTAATGTAGATAATTCGTCATCGTTGTTGTTTTTGTAACGGTTCAACCATAGTCTATATTTGCGCACTAGCTCTGATGTTATTTTGTCAACAGTAATATCACCACTAAATTCTACGAATCGCTCTAGGTATTGAGCGTAATTTTCGGCAGTACGTGCAGCACGTCCACCCTCAACCTCTAGGTGTTCGACATAATCTAGTAATAATTCAGACATGTACATACTAATAGCATAGCTTAAAACGCGCGTAGATTGTACTATAACCTAATAAATAATTAACAGAGAATAGTTTTGGATGTTATTACTTCGCCGTAACGGTTATTGTCGTGGTTTTAGTCATGTTGTTTGGTACAATGTAGGTATAAACTAAGGAGAAACATGACAACAATAGTTCAAAAGACACTTGTAATATTTAAGCCTGATGCTGTACAACGCGGAATTGTTGGTGAAATTCTAACTCGATTTGAACGAGTTGGACTTAAAATAGTAGGCACCAAGATGATTTTTCCTACCAGAGAACAATATTATAAACACTACGAAGAAATTGGCAAGATGGTGTCAAGACGTGGAGAGCACGCTTTTGGTGTAACACTTGATTTTATGACGCAGGGGCCAGTTATAGCGATGGTATTTGAGGGTGTCGAGGCCGTTGCATTAGTCCGCAAGTTAGTCGGTCCAACCGAACCAAAAGCAGCCGAAATGGGCACGATACGTGGTGACTTTTCGCATATGAGTTTTGGTTATGCAGACGTAGAGGATAAAGGTATTCCTAACCTCATCCATGCCTCAGGAGATCCAGAAGAAGCCGAAAAAGAAATCGATCATTGGTTTGCAGACTCTGAGCTTTATGAGTATCAAGCCCTACACGAAAAATTCACTCGTTAATAAACAGTTGGTAAACTCTATCCTGTTCACACTTATGACAACATGTCCGCTATCTTCTAGTAGCCAAATACTATATTCTAGTTATATAACTCGGTAGCTCAATTGCCTGAGCGAAGCGATAAGATTAAATAATCAGTAGACTCTATCCAATTATCTATTACGTCAACAAGCTTGCTATCTTCTAGTAGCTAAATGCTATATTCTAGTTATATGCCTCGGTAGCTCAATTGGATAGAGTAGATCCGTCCTAAGGATAAGGTTGCAGGTTCGAGTCCTGCCCGGGGTACCAAAACTGTTATAATAAAACTATGGTTAAAAAGAACGATAAACAGCCGGAACTTGACTTCGACGGACAGCGTGAGGGTGAAGAATTGTTGTTCGTGTTTCGACGTCATATTTTGGCGATGCGAAAAGGGTTTTATTCGCTTTTGATTCCACTTGTAATTACTGCTTTGCCTGTATTAATTTGGCAACATAACATAACTCTATACTGGCTGCCGCTAGCTGGTTTTGCGATCGGACTTTTGCTGTTTTTCTATCATTTTATACTGTGGTATTTTACGATTTATATTGTGACCAATCAACGACTAAGGCAGGTTACACAAAGAGGGCTATTCGGTAAGGATGTTATCGAACTTCGGCTGTCCAAGATTCAAAACATAAGCTATAATGTACCAGGGTTTACGGGTGAAGTTTTTAAGTTCGGAACCATAGTTATCCAGACATTTGTTGGTGATTTGGTGATTCACAAAGTTGAACATCCCGACAAGATATATAACCAGTTGCAGAATGTAGTAAACAATATCGCTGAAGCCGAAGGAGAGCATGAAGAAGTTATTGCATAAATTAAAGCCTCGTAGAGACAGCACCTCGTCATCATCGCGTATTACGAATGATACGGTTGCCGAACATCGTGAGCGTATTTTAGCGGGTGGTCGTAAGTTTAAATATCCTATACAGTATGCACGTCACAGGCTAGTGTTTAATGCGATTTTGATTAGCGTGGTGGCGCTTATCATAGTTGTTCTAATTGGTTGGTGGCAACTATATCCTGCACAAAATACCAGCGAATTTATGTACCGCGTCACCAAGGTTATTCCAGTTCCAGTTGCTTCTGTTGATGGCCAACCGGTTCTTTATAGCGACTATTTAATGAAATATCGTAGTTCGATTTATTATTTAGAGCAGAAAGAACAGGTAAGCCTAAAAACCGAAGATGGTAAAAGACGCGTTGAATACACTAAACAGCAAGCAATGCAGGATTCAATTGCTGATGCCTATGCTATGAAGCTTGCTAATCAAATGGGGCTATCGGTAAGCGATGTTGAATTAGAGGCTTTCTTAAAGTCACAGCGTCAGTCTAGTGATGGTGAAATATCTGAACAGACATATGATTCGGTAATTGCCGATTATTACAACTGGAGTCCAAGTGAATATCGCCATGCAACCAAGAATAAATTATTGCGCCAAAAGGTAACCTATGCAATCGATAAAGATGCAAAATCGCTGTCCGACCAGGTTGCTGCAATTTTACAAAAGACTCCTACAACTAACCTAAAAGATTTAACTACACAACTAGCAGGTAGTAGCCATAAAGCCATATATGGCGCACCGGGCTGGGTGTTAAAGACTAATCAGGACGGTGGTTTGTCTACTGCAGCCGCTAAGTTAAAGAAAGGTGAAGTCTCGACCGTAGTTAAGTCTATATCTGGTGATGGGTATTATTTCGTGAGATTAATTGACGTCAATCAGACTCAGGTTAGCTATGAATACATCGAAATTCCACTAACAACTTTTGACACTCAGTTAAAGAAAATTATCGATAGCAATAAGGTCCAAGAATACATCGATATTCCAAAATCGGCAACAACTAAACAGAAGGGTTAAATAAATGTACAAATTACCAGACCTAGGCTATGACTACGCAGCACTTGGCGAGTACATAAGTCGCGACATAATGATGTTGCATCATGACAAGCATCATCAGGGTTACGTTGATAAGTTTAACGCTGCCCTGGATCAAGCACCAGAACTAAAAGAAAGGTCGCTTGATGACTTGCTGACTGGTATTAATGAATTACCCGAATCAGTCCGTACAGCTATCCGAAATAATGGCGGCGGTCATTATAACCATTCGCTATTCTGGCAGTGGATGTCACCTGATGGAGGAGGTGAGCCAACTGGTGAGTTAGCGGAGGCAATTAATGCTAGATACGGCAGCTTTCAGTCTTTTGTTGATGAATATACAACAAAATCTCTTGCTGTATTTGGTAGCGGATGGTCGTGGTTACAACCGGATATGGAGATTGTCATAACGCCACTACAAAATACTCCGATCATGGACGGACAAGCAGCTCCAATTTTAGGACTAGATGTCTGGGAGCATGCTTATTACCTAGACTATAAGAATAAACGAGACGATTATGTCAAAGCTTGGTGGAACGTAGTGAATTGGGACTTTGTTGCCGAGCGATACAGATCATCGGTCAATAATTAATATTAATATATAAAAAGTATGGATTTCGACCGGATTATCGCTCGTCGCTTGCAAGCGACGAGCTCTTCCGCTTGCTTATTGTCTCAAAAGCGAGCTTTCAGACAATTTCACTGCGCTACAAGACCCGGCGCCCTTTGGGCTAGCCAGTTAGAATCCGCGTCTGGCCTCTATCAAGTAAAAACGCTATCAGATGATAGCGTTTTTACTTGGCGGGCTCGACCGGATTTGAACCGGCGATCTCCTCCGTGACAGGGAGGCGTGATAACCCCTTCACTACGAGCCCGTATGATAGGTTTAACTTTGGTATGATACCAGTTTTGACGTTTGGTTGCAACAGGGGAGCGACGTTTGTTTTAAGGCTCTAGAGTGCTATAATAACACTTGATCTACTCCAGCTTGCCGCTGTAGCTCAGTTGGTAGAGCGGCGCTTTCGTAAAGCGTAGGTCTCCGGTTCAACCCCGGACAGCGGCTCCACTTAATTAGATATGAAATCAACTATTATTGAATCACTTAAACAGCTAGTAGCCGACAGATATCTTGTCGTACTTCTTTCATTTTTGGTATTATTGGCAATCGGTTTCTTGATTTATATTGGGATATCGGTACGCCCAAGTGAACTACAGACAGTCACACACTACTCCGCTTTTGGCGTTAGGCACCTATACACCAGTCAATGGTTTTATTTATATGTATTTGGTTTATTTGGGCTAGTTGTAGCCGCCGCCCATACTGTTCTTTCGATTAAAATATTAATAGTAAAAGGCAGGTCTTTGGCTATTATGCTGGCGTGGCTGGGAGTTGGCATACTGGTGCTAGGCTGGATTACGGCTTACATGGTTATAAATGTCAGAATGATGCTTTAGGTCTATGATTGATTTAGAGATACCACTTGGCAAACGGACACTAAAATACAGGTTATTTGAGATGCTGCCAGCGACTCTTAGCTATGGGGCGCTTATTTTATTGATTGTTTTGTCAATTATTAGTCCAATTCTAGCTGCAATTTATGTCATGTTAGTAATAATAACCCTAGTAGTCAAGGCAGTTGGCATAGCTATACACACCATTGGTGGTCGTAGTCGTCTTGATAAAGCTCAAAAAGTTAACTGGAGCGAGCGCTTAGCTGACCTAGAAAATCCAGACAAGTCGTATGAAGATCTAAAATCAACCAAATCGAAAGCTTTTGGTGCGTTGCTTCATGTCGATAACCTACGCCTGATAACGGCTGATCCTGAACTCTTTCCTAAACCGTCTGCGCTATATAATGCCGTAATCATTGCTACCTATAACGAAGATTACGCTGTATTGGCGCCCACAATTCAATCAGTAATTGATACGTCTTATGATAATAAAAAAATTATATTAACTATTGCTTATGAACAAAGGGGTGGAGAGGCCATAAAGCAGACGGTAAATGAGCTAAAAAAAGAGTTCGGTAAACACTTTTTGGCTTTTCATTTAGTAGAACATCCTAGTGATTTACCGGGTGAGGTTATAGGTAAGGGGGGTAACATTACCCATGCTGGACGATTTTTGAAGCAGTGGCTGATTGATCAAAAAATTGATAGCAAAAATGTTATCGTAACGACACTAGATAGCGACAACAGGCCGCATAAAACCTATTTTGATTATGTAACTTATGAATACATCGTAAACGAAGACCGTAAACACCTGTCGTATCAGCCTGTGTCGCTGTTTATGAATAATATTTGGGATGTTCCAGCGCCGATGCGCGTCATAGCCACTGGTAATTCGTTTTGGAATATCATCAGCTCTATGCGACCGCATACTTTGCGCAATTTTGCATCTCACTCACAACCAATGGATGCACTAGAAGAAATGGATTTTTGGAGTACTCGCACTATAGTTGAGGACGGGCATCAGTATTGGCGCAGCTATTTCTATTTTGGGGGTAATTATTCAGTTTTACCGATATATGTTCCGATTTATCAAGATGCAGTGCTGTCTAATACTTACGGCAAGACACTAAAGGCGCAGTTTGTTCAGCTAAGACGATGGGCTTATGGCGCTTCAGACGTTCCGTACGTTGCAACGAGGATCTTTACGCATAAGCGTAACGTTCCGCTTTACGGGGGCATTGCGCGCTTTGTAAGGCTGCTAGATGGGCATGTAACGCTAGCTAGTGTGTCTTTGCTTGTTGCTTTTGGTGGTTGGGTGCCGCTTTGGATTAATAGTGATGCTGCACGTAGTATTCCGGCTCACCAATTACCAGATGTAGTTAGCGTGATTCAGCAAATCGCCATGATAGGTTTATTTATAACAGTATTTTTATCGTTCAAAATGCTACCACCTAGACCAGAGCGCTACAAGAGGCGACGCAATGTATTGATGCTAGCTCAGTGGGTGTTGATGCCCCTTACGGCCATAATCTATAGTGCAATTTCAGCGCTTTATTCTCAAGGGAGGCTTTTTACGGGGCGATACCTTGATAAGTTTGACGTAACCGACAAAGCGACTCATGATTCAGCCTTGGTTGCGCGTAAGCAGTCACGAAAGCAAAAGAAATCAAAACAGACTGATTAAAGGGACTTAGGAACCATTAATACCCCGCAAAATGCGGGGTATTAATGTAATCGAATCTAAGTGTTATCTAAATGTTCTGATGCGAACATCACGCTTAACTTGCTGCAAAGTCTTATCGTACTCAAACCCAAGCGTAAAACGATCAAGTTGAGATGTAGTGCTAGTGTCGATGGTTTGAATCTGTTGTTTCTGAGCCATGTATTGATATTAGCATAATCGGCATGAATTGTCAATAGAACACACTATCACTCAATATTACATCCATGATATATGACGACTAACACGTAGCGTAAATTGCTAGTGGAAAACTGCACATATCAGTGGGTAAACGAAAATCACCCCCGTAGGAGTGATTGTCTTCTGTATTTAAGTAGTTATATTACATTTGCTAACTTGGTGGGTCCTAGAGGATTCGAACCTCTCACCTCCACAACGTCAATGTGGCGCTCTAGCCAAATGAGCTAAGGACCCGTACCTGGTGTAGTTTATCAGAAACGGGGGTGATGGGCAATATTCGTGATAAAATAGCTGATATGGATGAACAAACACTACATGCAATGCGTCATAGCTTGGCGCACATAACCGCAGCCGCGGTTCAAAAATTGTGGCCTGATGCCAAATTTGGGGTTGGACCAGTGGTAGAAAATGGCTTTTACTACGATATTGACCTAGGAGAACTAAAAATCTCGGAAGCTCAGTTCGGTAAAATCGAAAAAGAGATGCGTCGAATCATTGGTGCATCTCAGGATTTTGAAAAATTCAGCATGCCAATTGACCAAGCAATCGATTGGGCGCGCCAAAACAACCAACCATATAAAGAAGAACTACTAAACGATCTGAAAAGATCTGGCACGACTGTAGCAAAGGACCTAGATGCAGCCGAACTGGGCACAATTACAGATTCAGAAGCGGCAGTTGATGAGGTGACCTTTTATAAGAACGGTGATTTTGTTGATTTGTGTCGTGGTCCGCACGTTACTAACACTAAGGACGTTGGAGTGTTTAAGTTATTACGGGTTGCTGGTGCATATTGGCGTGGTAATGAGAAAAACGCCCAAATGCAGAGGTTATATGGTGTAGCGTTTGCTACCCAGCAAGAATTAGATGACTACCTCGAAATGCTAGAGCAGGCTAAACTGCGCGACCATCGTAAATTAGGTAAAGAACTGGATCTATATACAGTCTCGAACTTAGTTGGTGGTGGGTTGCCACTATTTACCCCAAGAGGAACGGTTTTGCGTGATGTTATGGCTAATTACTCTAATCAATTGCGGCAGAATTTCGGTTTTGAAAAAGTTTGGACACCACATATTACTAAAAAAGAGCTCTATGAGACATCTGGGCACTGGGCGAAATTTGGCGATGAACTTTTCTTGGTCACAAGCCAAGAAACTAGTGATGAATTTGCACTTAAACCTATGAACTGTCCGCATCATAGTCAGATTTATGCCAGTAAACCACGCAGTTATCGCGATATGCCAGTGCGATATCTAGAGACCACGACTGATTATCGTGACGAAAAGACTGGTGAATTGGGCGGGTTAAATCGGGTTAGGGCGCTCACTCAAGATGATAGCCACGTTTTTTGTCGTCCAGATCAAATTGAGACCGAGATAAATAATTTATTATCTAGTGCTAGGGAGCTTTATCAGACCTTAAATATGAAGTTACGTGTTCGTTTATCATATCGTGACGAGGGCGATGGTTATTTGGGTGATCAACCTCTTTGGGATAGTGCTCAAGAGCAGTTAAAGTCTGCGGTTATTTCTAATCAGTTAGATTATTTTGAGCAAGATGGCGAGGCAGCATTTTACGGTCCCAAAATTGATTTCATGGCAACAGACGCGATAGGGCGCGAACATCAGGTGGCGACGGTTCAGCTAGATTTCGTGCAACCAGGTCGGTTTGGCTTAGAATACGTCGATGCAGACGGTAAATCGCAGACTCCTGTTATGATTCATTGTGCACTTCTGGGTTCAATTGAGCGATTTTTGAGCGTGTTTATTGAACACACAGCTGGTTGGTTTCCGATTTGGACGGCGCCAGAGCAGGTCCGTATTTTGACTATTAATGATGCGGTAATGGATTATGTTCAAGAGGTTGAGGAAATACTAAGTAGTTTTGTGTTTATGGAGCCCGTAAAATATAACGAGCTAAGATATAGTCGAGATGATCGAAACGAATCGCTAGGAAAAAAGATACGTGAGGCTACTAATTATAAGATTCCGTTGCAGATAATTATTGGTCCCAAAGACAAAGAAGCCCGGGAAGTCAGCGTTCGGACAGTGGACACGGAAGAAAAAATCAAGCTTGATAATCTAAGTGCTTATATCAAGTCCCTTGCGTAGAGTTAGTTTTCCATGGCTACTATAAACGGCGATTTTCGAACCAAGGTAGAGGAATTAATGTCGTTAGTTCCTAGTGGCCAAGTGACTACCTACGGTGATTTAGCGGCATTAGCTGGGCACGCTTATGCATCCAGGGTTGTGGGTGGAATTGCCCACTTTGGAAATCCCGAACTACCATGGCATAGACTAGTTAATAGGTTTGGTGGTCTAGCCAGTGGCTATCATGGCGGTCGCGAAGAACAAGCTAAAATGTTGGCGTCCGAAGGAGTAACCTGTACTGATTTTATTGTCGATAACTTTAAGGATTTACGATGGTGTCATCCATAGCTAAAGACCGTCTACCGTCTACAACCTACCACCTACCACTTGTAGTTATTGTCGGTCCAACAGCTAGTGGCAAAACAAGTCTAGCGATTAAAATAGCTCAGGATTTTGGTGGCGAAATTATTTGTGCTGATTCGCGTTCTATTTATAAGGGTCTAGATATTGGCACAGCCAAACCAACCGTCGGAGAGCAACGAGAAGTTAAGCATTGGGGGCTGGATTTAGTGGGTCCGGGCGAGCGATTTACGGCTGCAGACTTCAAAAAATATGCTAATGAGGCAATTGATGACATACGCTCCAGAGGTAAGATACCATTTATAGTTGGTGGCACGGGCCTATATATTGACGGTGTGATATTAGATTATAAGTTTACGTCTAGCGAAGTGGGATTCAACAGGGGTAGCTTTGAGTCATTGTCGATCGATGAATTGCATGATTATTGTCGGAAAAACAACATATCTTTACCTGAAAACAGTAAAAATAAACGATATGTGATACGAGCAATTGAAAGAAACGGTATAAATAACACTAGAAATGCTAAACCAAACAGCAATACTATCGTTGTAGGAATATCAACTGAAAGAAATCTTCTCAGACAGAGAATTAAGCTGCGAATTGAACAAATGTTTAACAATGGAATTGTCGACGAGACCAATAAATTGGGCGAATTATATGGTTGGGACTCAGAGCCACTAACTGGCAATGTATATCGTATTGTTCGTGAGTTTATTGATGGAAGGGTAAGCTTAGAGGAGGCAAAAATAAAAGCAGAAATTCAAGACTGGCGACTAGCAAAACGACAAATTACTTGGTTCAAAAGGAATTCATTTATTAAATGGTGTAGTCTTGACGTTGCAGAGGTATATATAGGGGAAATACTCGCCAAGCAAGCCCGGTCATGATATGATAGAACACGAAAGTTACCCGGAGTAAAAATAATGATTGACGCACTATTTGGTTCAAAAACACGAGTGAAGTTGTTGCATCTCTTCCTGAATCATCCAGGTCAACCATTTTATGTACGCGAGATAACGCGCAAAATTGAAGAACAAATTAATTCAGTTCGTCGTGAACTGTCAAATATGCTAGAAGTTGGAATTATTACTAGTGATAGTGCGGATAATAAACTGTATTATCAAGTTAATCAACGTTATGAGTACTACGTACCACTAAGGGCGATTTTTGCCGATGCTAAAGACGACGTCAAGATTATTCAACCGGTTGAAGTAGCTACGAATAAGGTTTATGAGTCAGAACTTGCTGGTATTACGGGGCTTCGAGTTGCAATAGCGGCTGGTGTTTTAGTTAAAGGCTCTGTTTCGCCAGTTGACCTTATTCTAGCTGGCAACGTATCTATGACCAAAGTTAAAGCAGTTATAAGAATGATTGAAAAACAAGAGGGACGGGACGTTAATTATAGCGTTCTGCCATACGAAGAGTTTTACTACAGATTAAGTATTAGGGATAAATTCATTACCGAGATACTAGATAGCAACCACAGTGTTGTTATCGACAAAGACAATGTACTGACAAAAGAATAGGAGATGTGAATTATGTTTGAAATTGAATATAAAGGTGGTAATACAGTTGTGCTTTCTACGAAAAAGCACACGGTTGTAATTGATCCAAAACTATCCATAGTAGGTTTGAAGGATTTAATCATTAGGGGTGCAGTCGAGATCGCAACCGAGCAACGGTTTTCAGTTAATGGTCAGGATGCCCAGCTAGTAATTGATGGACCGGGCGAGTATGGTGTTGGTCCATTTGATATTCACGGTATTCCAGCTCAAAGACACTTAGATACTGAAAGTGATGAACCAATATCAACAATATATCGGATAGAAGTTGGCGATGTTCGTATCGGCGTTATTGGTAATATTTATGAAAAACTATCAGACACTCAGTTTGAAGAACTAGGTTTGATTGATATTTTGATCCTACCCGTGGGTGGCGGAGGCTATACACTTGATGCAACTGGCGCTGTTAATCTAGTTAGATCAATAGACCCAAGAGTCGTAATACCCGTTCATTATGCCGATAAAGGACTTAAGTATGAGGTTCCACAAGATAATCTAGAGACTTTCGTGTCTGAACTAGGTGCGCCAAAAGAAGTGGTGCAAAAGTATAAAATTAAACAACCAGCCTCGATACCTGCTACTTTGACGATTATCAAACTAGAACGTTCTTAATCGATTAGCGAGTTAAAAATACCCGTCATAAGCGACGGGTATTTGTTAGGTCTAGGTCGATGTTATTAGGCTAAGATGCCTTTTTTCTTGAGCGTTCGTATAGCCTGGGTACTTAGTACCATTGTGATTTTCTGACCATCAAGTTCGAAGGTCTTTTTTTGCAGGTTAGGTTTAAAGGCGCGTTTTGTACGACGCAAAGAAAAGCTCACATTGTGGCCGAATTGTTTACCTTTTCCAGTTAGTTCGCAGCGTGCTGCCATAATTAGACTTCCATTTATTTTTAACAATCTGTATCAGTATACAGTTTACACCCCTATACGTCAAGGGGTCTATATGTCAAAGTGCTTTAGCTGATATACTAAACTAGATGACTATTGATATTGTTCATATTTTAATCGTGATAGGCGTAATATTGTTTTCAATGACGCTACACGAGGCAATTCACGCTTTCGTTGGCTACTGGCTTGGAGATGAGACTGCGAAGTTACAGGGTAGGCTGAGTTTGAATCCAATTAAACACATTGACCCCTTTTTAACACTATTGCTACCTATAATTTTGGCTATAATTGGCGCTCCTATCTTTGGTGGGGCAAAGCCTGTACCGTTTAACCCCAACAATATTAGGTGGGGTGAGTGGGGTGCTGCGCTGATCGCTGTCGCCGGGCCGTTAACTAACTTATTTATCGCATTTATAATGTTCGGAATTTTTGCAGTGATTGGTGCGCCTGCGTCAGGTCTAGCGGGACAGATTTTGATGACGGCAGTATTAGTTAATCTAGGGTTCTTTGTATTTAATATGATTCCTATACCTCCACTTGATGGATCCAGGGTGCTTTATGCCTTAGCGCCTGAATTCGTACGACGTGGCATGGAGGCAATCGAAAGGTTTGGTATAGTGTTGATCTTTCTTATTATTATGGTGGGTAGTAGTTTAGTCGGTACATTTATGATTGCGATAATCACATTCTTCATTCAGGTGTTCGGCCAGATCTTTGGTCTTTCAGTGTTATAATAGAAGTGTCCAGGGTAAACCTAGGCGTGCATGATTTTCCTGAATATCATATAGATAGGGAGTTCAAATTATTCATTTCCGTGGAAATGTTTTGAGGACACCCACCTTGCCTTTACGGTAGGGAATATCGAGCGTCAAAAGTAAGCCCTGGGCTTTTTGATTCGAAGTGCAGATGTTAATATAGACACAAGCGAAAACAGAAAAACAGAAAGAGATAAATGAAACAACGGGTTGTCGTCCAAGCAATTATTCAGAGGAAGGGAAAAACTCTACTTTTGAGGCGTAGTCTTGGCCGGCCTGAATTAATAGGGAAATATGAGCTGCCTGGCGGCAGGCTGGATACGAACGAGCAACCCGAAGATTCAATTAGACGTAGATTGCAGTCTGACACTGGATTATTTGCTAAAAATATTCGTCTTTTTGATGTCGTATCGTTATTAGATGATGAAGAAGGAAACGTACAGCACGTTTTGCTGGTTTATTTAGTTGAAGTTGAGTCGAATATTAAAGCAATAAAGCTAGGTAGTAGCTATGATAAATACGAATGGCTAAAGATAAGCGCTATGAATGGAACCTTGTTGCGTGATAGCGCTAGGGTAATTCTAGGGTTGGTTGCACAAGATAAGGCCGAGACTACTAAGCCGTCTCCTGGCGAGAGTGCTGAGTCGAGTGACGATATTACAAAACCAAAAATCGATAAGTCGCACGTAACCGTCTATTCAGATGGTGGATCGCGCGGTAATCCAGGTCCATCGGCAGCTGGGTTTGTAATTTTGGACCAAAATGAGAATGTAATAGATCAAGGAGGGGTGTTTCTTGGTGTTACTACAAACAATCAGGCCGAATATCATGGAGTTCAATTAGGGCTAGAACATGCACTAGCGATGGGGGCTAGGTTCGTAGAGTTTAATATTGACAGCATGCTAGTAGTAAATCAAATGAATGGTATTTACAAGATAAAAAACCGCGAACTTTGGCCGATACACGAAAGAATTCGTGATTTGTCATCTAAGTTTGATAAAGTTAGCTTCACTCATGTTCCACGCGAACTCAATCGGCTTGCTGATGGTATGGTTAACAAGATACTTGATGAGCATCAGTCAGATAGTCTTTAACTTTGGTATACTAATATACGGTAGTTCATTAGATGATCGCCAGACATCTTTGATGTTTGGAGGAAAGTCCGGGCAGTGTAGGGCAATAACAGTCGCTAACGGCGACCGGAGGCAACTCTAGGGAAAGTGCCACAGAAACAAAACTACCCTTTATAGGGAAAAGGTGAAATGAGTGGGGTAAGAGCCCACAGCATATCACGGTGACGTGGTATGACGGTAAACCCTGTTAACTGCAAGGAGATCTGTATAAGGGCGGCCCGTCCGCAGGTCGATATCCGCTTGACCTTATAGGCAACTACTAGGCTAGATAGATGATCATCCACGACAGAACCCGGCTTATAGATGAACTGCCAAACAAAATAATCGCTACCATGTGGAGCGATTATTTTGATTTAACACTATAGTCAACTTAGTTTTCTACAGATTTAACGATTTCTGCAAATGCTTTTGGTTCGTTTACTGCTAATTCTGATAAGACTTTACGGTCTAGTTCAATGTTTGCAGCCTTTAGGCCAGCAATTAACTTACCATAAGTAGTTCCTAGTTCTCGAGCGGCTGCGTTAATTCTGGTAATCCATAGACCACGCAAATCGCGTTTTTTGTTGCGACGATCGCGGTACGAATATTGCAGAGAACGGATAACCGCTTGTTTAGCTAGCCTGTACGAACGCGTGCGGTTATGCTGCATTCCTTTTGCTAGCTTTAGGATTTTCTTGTGTTTTGCCCTTGCTGGGACGCTTCTTTTTACTCGCATTATTTAAATTCCTAACGCTCTTTTAACGTTTTTTGCCATTGCTCCAGTAACTGTAGCATTGGATTTGATATTGCGCTTGCGGCTTTTACTTTTCTTTGCAAGCATGTGGCTTCCAAAGGCTCGACGACGGGTCAGTTTACCTGTGCTGGTAATCTTGATCCGCTTGGCGGTTCCTTTGTGTGTCTTCATTTTAGGCATTATTTACTCCTTACTACTATGCTCAGATTGCGCCCGGCCATCTGAGGTGTTTGCTCAATTATCGCATCATTTTCTAGAGCAGTAATAATCTTCTCGATCATCTCATACCCTAGTTCTTGATGTGCCATTTCTCGTCCTCTAAAGAAGATTAAAATCTTTACTTTGTTACCTGCGACCAGGAACTCACGAATTTTACGTAGTTTTATTTCAAGGTCGTTAGCTCCAATTTTTAATCCCATACGCATCTGCTTTAGCTCGGCTGCTTTGGCATTCTTGCGGTTCTTTTGTTGCTCTTTCATCTTTTGGTACTGGTATTTTCCCCAGTCAACGACTTTTGCAACAGGAGGGTCAGCATTTGGAGAGATTTCGATTAAGTCGACACCGGCTTCTTCGGCTACTTTTAGTGCATCTGATAGGTTCATTATACCTAATTGTTCACCGTCGGGGCCAATAACTCGCAGTTTTTCAGCTCGGATTTCTTGATTGATTCGAATTGATTTACTGATCGCGTGTCTCCTTAACTTAGTCTCATAGTTTGAGCGTTTACTCGCTAACTATTCTACCAGATACGGCACACTAGTTCAAGGGTTGATTCAGGCGGTACTGCAGAGCTTCGCTAATGTGTTCGGGTAAAATGTCAATGTCGCCAGCTAGATCTGCAATCGTACGAGCAACTTTTATGATTTTAAAGTAGCTTCTAGCGCTAATCGAGAGTTTTTCGGAAGCGTTTTTTAGTAGCTCGGTTGCGGCAGAAGATACCTTAATGTATTTTTTTACGCCTGTACTGTCAATTGATGCGTTGTATATAGTACTACTATCATATCTGTCGGCTTGCATATTTTGAGCCATTCTTATAATTTGTTCTGCTGATTTTTGTTGTGATTGTTTCAACGATGTGTTGTTCAGTAATGTTTCATTTGGTACTTTTGATACGTTGATAACCAAGTCAATTCTATCTAGAAGTGGTCCGGATAACTTCTTTTGATACATTAAGATTTGAGATGCGCTACAGTTACATTCCTTTTTACTGTCTCCTAAATATCCGCATGGACAAGGGTTCATCGTGGCAACTAACATAAAATCAGCTGGGTAAATTACATTGCCGTTTGACCTAGATATACTGATCTGTTTGTCTTCTAGGGGCTGTCTGAGCGACTCTAGAGTCGAACGTGAATATTCGGGCAATTCGTCTAAGAAAAGAACACCTGTGTGCGAGAGGCTAATTTCACCAGGTTTTGGTCGTACTCCACCGCCAGTGATCGATATCTGGCTAGCTGTATGATGTGGAGACCTAAACGGTCGTTTAACTGCAACTACACCTTCAGTCTCTCCGGCTAGACTATATAACTTGGTGACTGCTAGTTGCTCATCGGTGCTTAGGGGTGGCAAGAGATTAACCAAAGCCTTGGCAAGCATCGACTTGCCCGACCCTGGTGGCCCAGTCATGAGTATATTGTGGTGCCCGGCAGCTGCAATAGTTAGCGCACGCTTAGCTTGCTCCTGTCCGAGAACGTCATCGAGCGTCGGTGGGTTGACTGTCTTTTCGCTAATATTAGGTTTCTGATTGGGGGTGTATGCTGTGACCAGCGCTTCTTGCTTTAGGTGAAGGTAAAGTTGCTTGAGAGAGTCAACGGGGTAAATCTCTACATCCTTTATTAAACATGCTTGATTTGCGTTCAACGAGGGTAAGTATATTCGGGAAATGCCTGCATTTTTTGCTGATTCGGTGATATTTATGATTCCTCTTACTGGTCTAATCGTTCCATCAAGCGCTAGTTCACCTATAAACAGAGAGTCGCTTAACTCGCTTTGATGTAGCTGACCACTGGCGCATAGTATTGAAAGCGCAATCGGCAGATCATAATGTGTGCCGTCTTTGGGTAATTCAGCTGGTGCAAGATTAATTATAACTTTATTAACAGGAAACTCTAAGAATGAATTTGTAATAGCACTCCTCACGCGTTCTTTTGCTTCGTCGATGGCTTTATTTCCTAGACCAACGATTTGTAGAGAGGGGAGTCCTTTTTTTGTATCGCTTTCGACTTCGATAATCTGTCCATCGAAGCCGACAGGAGCTGCTGTTAAAACTCTTGCGACCATAACCAATATAAGTAAACCACGACTAGTAAATGTGTGCAAATTATAGTATAATCAATCTGTTACGTTGGGGCTGACTTTAGCTTTGACGGAAGGATTTTAACAGATTATCTTGCAAGTCGATCGTGGACGTAATCCACAAAATTTAATTGCAAACAAACTTGCATCAGCATTTGCATCAGTGAAAGAGGCTTTTAGCTTCCGTAGCTTTGCATTTGCGCCAGCCGTAGCCTAAACGCTATAGCCGTCATATATTGCAGGCGACATAGACTGTATATGGTGTTATAAAACATGTCGATCACTAGTTTTATGGGGAGCAGCGTGAGACTAGGACAATTTACTGCGCGACAACTTTAGCGTTTTTCGTTTGACCTTGAGTTAATGATGTCGTTAAGACCTAGGACAGACTAAACTTGTAGACAGATAATCGGTTACCTTTCGGACCGGGGTGCGATTCCCCGCAGCTCCACCAACGACGCGAATACCCCAGCCGTAAAGTTGGGGTATTGACGTTAATAGTGGACGAAAGCAATAAGTTTAGAAAATAAAACAACCGCCTGCGAGGAACGGTTGTTTTGTGTGGAGTTTTTTATGTCTTGTTTATTTTTGGCTCCTGTATAATTTATTTATTCAGAAGCTACCCCTATAGTAAGCCGTTATCGTGCTTATGTCAATGGTTATTATGAAAAATCATTAGTAAAATATACTACATATTTTTGGATGATTAGGCGGTCTGTTGATTAATTCTGACGAACGAAGCCTACCTAGAGTGATCGTAATAAGCCTAGTGCAACAAGCCAGTGTTTGTTGTTGGCGAATTTAGGTAACTTACATAAACGACTCATTGACCTACCGTAGGCAAATTTAAGATTCTGAATTCCTATGCTGCGTAGACAATCAATTTGAAATGCCCAAAAAAATTAAATAAATATGTACTTGAAATTAACCAGAAAGCAAAACCAAACAATATTAATTATTAGGCACGTAGGAGCTAGGTTGTGTATACGTAAACGATAAATTGTATTAATAAAGAAATCCTAGACGCTAAAATCATTCAAAAATTATTTGAAAACAACCAAGCTATAATCATAGACGATTAGGAAGATTAAAACAGAACACGTTAGATAAATATATAAATATTAATGATTTAAGTAGACATGTAACACATTTAAGTAAAGAAAAAGATAAAAATAAATGAAAATATCACAACGTTGTGAAAATCGCATTAGTGTTTAATTTACACCTTAGAATACTAAAAATAGTCTATATAGTGTTAAAACAACATCAGAATTATACGCATTTATAATTGACCAGATACGATGCTTATGCTAAGATTACATATAAGCTTTTACAAAAACAAAAACAAAGCTCAACACATTAACAATTAAAACAGTAACTGACCGTCGCCTTGACGGAAACTCGGTAACGACAGACTGGTACTGATAAGATGATTTGCCTATGCAAGTCACGAACCTTTGTACCATAATTGGCGTTACCGATGCTCCGCCAACGCGTGAGCGCGTATGCTTAGTACCGGTGTGCCTTGTTTTCGATCCAGTGGTGTTGGACCGAAAACTAGGCACATTGAGGAACCGCAAACAAGGACTATATGCTCTGGGTTTCCTAGAGCGGTCAGTCAAACAGCCTGCAGCGGCAGGGTCTTGTGGTTCACACGCCAAATATTTTTATTAGCGGCGTTTGCTGCAACCCAGGCATAACTTGTCGCTCGGGCTTGTTCCAACTCATATGTTTAAATGATATAGTCTGTAGTTAACAATGTTAAAGAAATTCGTTATTATTATTACGCTACTAGGCCCCTGTCTGTTAGCCATATTACTCAACGTCACAACGCCAGCAACAGCTGGCCCTTTTGGTATTCTGGCTATTTTTGTTTTTGCCTATCTGTCGTCTTTGGGTTTAACTACGATCATACTATTTGGCGTAAGTAGGGGTTTTGCTAAGCTATCTCATATCTTTATGGCTAGGAAACCGATTACACCTATTACCCTAAAGATGTCATACAATTACTCAACCGTCATTGCTTTTGCTCCGATAATACTAATAGGGTTTCAGTCAGTGGGCGAGATCACAATATATGAACTGCTTTTACTAGTACTTTTTATTATTATCGGCTGTATTTATGTTGCAAAAAGAATCAGGTAAATTATTAGGCTTATGCTTCATAAAGTCATGGTATAATTACAGATATGAAACCAGAATCTCCGAAGACACATCAAGGCCCAGAGACTGCTCATCTTAGTGAGCATGCTTTTAGTCCCGAAAAGTCGGTCGAATTAAATAATCCTGAGGTAGATATAGATAGAGGCGCAGAACAATTTGAAAAACGAGCCGAAAGTAGCGCAGCAGTAGCAGATGTTGGAGTTGCAACAACCTTACCAACACCTGTTATAGACGATCAAGTTAGTGATGACAATAATACAACAGCTACTACTGTCGACGCACCATTAGTTGCCGGAGACGACGATTTAATTGAGAAAGAATGGGTTGATAAGGCAAAGAAAATAGTTGCTGAAACCAAGAACGATCCATACATGCAAGAGGAACGAGTTAATAAACTTCAAGTTGATTATCTTAAAAAGCGATTTGGAAGGGAACTCGGTGCGGCAGATTAGCAATCTACTAAGTGGGGATAGGTAGGTATAATGAGTTTTTGGATTACAGCAGGTATTGTTTTTATCTTGGGCATCTCGGTGTCTGTGTTTATTTTTTTGCAATACCGTAAAACCCTTCGCGAGGCAAAGAACTACGAACGCGGCCTCAAAATGGTGTCTTTATACATTCACATACCACCCTCGGGCGATGACTTAGAGGCTAATGGTCGAGATGAACGCGACGTAACTGAAGAGGTGTTGTCTCAGGCTCAGGTTATGTACAATATTATTTCTAGTACTACACAAAAGGGATTTAAGAGTCGAATGTACGGGCAGCGACATATATCTTTTGAGATAGTTGCGCACGATGGTTTAGTGCACTATTACGTAGTTGTTCCAACGGTGTTGATTGACGTGGTGCGTCAAGCTGTGGCATCTGCCTATCCATCAGCGAGACTTGAAGAGGTGGAAGATAAAAATATTTTTAGCCAGACCGGTAAAATTAGTGGCACAATTGGTGGCGAGTTTACGCTTAAGAAGAGTTTCGTTTATCCAATAGCAACCTATCAAGAGTCAAAGCGTGACGCCGCCAGAGCACTTTTGAACGCTCTTTCTACTGTCACTAAAGATGATGGTGTATCGGTTCAGCTATTGATGAGGCCGGCACCAGAGGGTTGGACTAAAAGTTCTATTTTTACAGCCAATCAAATCAAAAAAGATAAGGGTGTTAAGAAATCAAGCATCGGGTCAACACTTAACCCAAAAGATTTACTGGGGGCACTTTGGAAACCACCAGAAACATCTGAGGTAAAGCCCGAAGATAAGCAGTTATCGTCACTTGAGCAGGGGTTAGTTGAATCTATCGAAGAGAAAACTCGTCATCCGGGTTACGAGGTGTTAGTTAGGGTGGTGGTATCATCAAATACAACAGCCAGGTCACAGGCGATACTAAAGAATATTATTGCCGCTTTTTCTTTATTTGATTCTACAACCAACAACGGCTTTAAATTCAGCATATCAAAAGACATCGAAGAGCTTGTTACTGCTTATATATTTAGATTTTTTCCACAAAGCGTGACTCAGAATATTTTAAATAGCGTTGAACTAGCAACACTATTCCATCTGCCAGATCAAAGTAGTATTCCAACATCGCAAGTACAGAGACAGATGGCTAAACAGGTTGATGGGCCAACGCAAACGATGGAAGAAGGATTTTTGCTGGGTTATAACGAGTTTCGTGGAGTCAAAAAGCAGATTAGACTTAGTTCAAACGACCGACGCAGACATACTTATATGATTGGTCAAACCGGTACAGGTAAGTCTGGGCTGCTAGAGAATTTGGCATTCCAGGACATGATGGATGGTCGTGGCTTCGCTTTTATTGACCCACACGGTGATTCTGTTGAGAAGTTACTTGGAATGGTTCCAAAAGAGCGCGTTGAAGACGTTATCTACTTTAACCCAAGCGATATGGAAAATCCTATCGGATTGAATCTTTTCGAGTTTGAAACCGAAGATCAACAAGATTTCTTAATTCAAGAATCAATTTCTATGCTATATAAACTGTACGATCCGGGGCATACAGGTATTATTGGTCCGCGTTTTGAATCGTGGTTTCGTAATGGTGCCAAAACTGTAATGAGTGATCCAGCTGGTTCTTCATTCTTAGACGTCCAACAGGTCTTTATCGATCAGTCATTCACTGATGAGAAGATGAAATATATTACTAATAGAGTAGTGTTGGATTTCTGGAACAAGGAAATGGCACAAACACCCGACTCTGCGAAGGGTGAGATTTTGGGCTGGTTCGCCAGTAAATTCGGCGCGTTCCTAGGGAATGACACACTACGAAATGTCATTGGTCAGACCAAGAGTGGCTTTAATTTAAGAGACATTATGGACAACAAAAAGATTTTACTTGTTAATTTATCTAAAGGTCGATTGGGCGAGCTTAACTCGCAGTTACTGGGGATGGTTTTTGTAATGAAATTCCAGGCAGCGGCAATGGGTAGAGCAAATATGCCAGAGGATCAACGCGAAGACTTCTCGTTATTTGTTGATGAGTTTCAGAATTTTGCGACCGATAGCTTTGAGTCGATTTTGTCCGAGGCGCGAAAATATCGATTGAATCTGGTATTAGCTAATCAGTTCATGACCCAATTAACAGACAATATCCGAGAGGCGATTTTAGGAAATATCGGCACTGTAATTAGTGGACGAATTGGTATAACTGATGCGGAAGTTCTTCAGAAGAAGTTTTTGCCTACATTTGATGCCGAAGATTTAACTAAATTGCCCAACTATCAAACTATTACGTCAGTTATGATTAATGGCGTGCCGTCTGCGGCGTTTAGTATGTCGCTCATTCCTCCGATGGGGACATCAAATACTCAGTTAGCTGATGCATTAAAGCGGTTGTCCGCAGCAAAGTATGGACGTCCTCGTGCGGTTGTAGAGTCAGAGATATTTACGCGACTTGGTTCGGGTGACGCAGCCAAAAAAGCCAAGATGGAAGCTTTAAAGAAAGCTCAACAAGAAAGAATGAACACAATGCGCACGGGGCCTGTGCAGGGTGCTCCTGGAGGTGGTGGGGCTTCGTTTTTGGATGAATGGCTAGCTAAGCGTCAGCAGATAGCATCGACAGGGTCTAGTGGCCCCGCTACTCCAACTAAGCGTAATGATGGTATAGAACAAAAGGATAGTAACGTAGCCTCACAAGATAACACAGATCAGTTCCAAGTTAAATCATCCGACAAGTCAGATGATGAAGTGTCTATAAAACTTCGATAAAAGCTAAGACTTTTTACCTGTAATAAGTATACGAAGATAGTCGTATAGGATTCCGATGGTCCATCCTACAATAAATGCTGCGATTGTTTCAAAACCAGACAGTCTGTAGCCGATTGTTTTGGCTACTATATATACAGCTAGTGTTAGGATGAAGGCTGATACTGCGCCGGATAATACTGCATTTGGTCTTGCGACTGTGCTACCGACTACGTCGCTAACTTTCTCGACAGTCTTGTTGTGTATCACTTTGCTAAATACACGTTTAGCTAGAGGCAGTTCGCTTTGAACTTGTTTCATTGTACGTTTGAAGCTGTCGTTTTTTTGCCTTTTACTAATAGGTCCACGTCGACTGGTAGATTTTGGCTGTTTTTCCGCCTTGTTATTATCGGTTTCTATTTTTGCGGCAGATTCAAGAGCTTCTGACTTTGCCCGTTCAGCAGCAGCATCCGCATCTCTTTCGGATAACTCTGCTTGTTTTTCGATATCGTCTTTGGCTTTTTCAAGTTGTTCAGATGAAGCCTCGATGGATTCAACCTTAGCCTCTTGATTGTTGTCTAATTGTTCAGGACTACTCATATTTCCACCCTTTCAGATCGTAATTTCTATATTGACCCAGCGTTAACGTTGCGTCGTACCAGTCTAACTTCCTCACGTACTTGGCGTGTTCTAGCGTAAAAGAACGTTGCAATGGCTAGAACTATACCTGCGAAAATCATGTTTTCGGTTGGGCCGGTGTGAGGCAGTTCTTTGACGACTTTTTCGATAACTTTTGGAGCGGGGCAGTCGACGTTAATGTTTATCGAGTTGCCGTAAGTGTTGGTCATTATACAGTCAAATGATGCATTGTCGCTACTGCCTTGTGCGGTAGCAGGTATGGTGTCCGGAAGACGAACAACGAATGTTCTGGTTTGTTTAGCTCCTGGGTCTAGTTTTACATCACCCCAAGATAAAACTTTCGTATCCTTATCGAGTGTGCCGCCACCATTATCAACTAAGCTTGCGTAGTCTAACACATCAGATAGATTCTCTTCTAGTGGTGTTGTGGTTGGGCTAAGCCCCGTGTTAGATATGCTAATAGTGTAGCTGATTTGGTCACCAGCATGAGCGGTCTTGGTAGATGCGTCAACAAAACCTTGAGAAGTATTTGTTGCTGTTTTTGATTTTTCGATGTGAGGGATACACGATTTATCATTAATCCACAAAGATTCGTTGCCTGGACATGGTTGACATTCTTTGCTGCTGGCTAGTATTTCTGAATTAACGACACATTTAGGTGGTGGTGGGGGCGGCGGAACAATATCAGTGACCAAGTTGCCGCAGGCTTGCATAATAGCGAACCAACCAACCTTTTTGGAATAGCCGACCCAACCCCATATACGTGCATTGGATCCTTCAGATAGTTTGAGCGGCCTAGAGTACACTGTAGTTACAATATTTCCGTTTGAGTCAGGTATGCTGTATTGCCTTTCGCCCTGTGCATAACTAAAACGTGGCCCAAAACCCCACGATAACTTGTCACCAGCAATCCAAGATGTGAAGGTTGTTGCGGCAATCTCAGCCCTAGTTATGCCGACATAGTTCATGGTATCTTTGAGGTGTTTTGTGTTGGCGTCATAGGGTACGAGAAAGTTATTGAGCGATCTATTGGCGCCGAGGCCCAAGCCCCCAGAAACCATGTCTCTTGGGCTAGATGCATTAGCTGATTCAGGCGGTTGAAATACAGCCAAAGACTGAACCACCAGGGCTAAGACAACAAAAATTAGACCAATTCGCCTGGTTGCTTCTTCTTTACGTAGTCGCTTTGCGTAAAAGCCAAGCTGACCAACTAACGCTGGACTGAACGGTAGATTTGATACTATTTTTCGAAACATAGTTTTTTATTTTTTGTTATACCTCTTGTAGAACACTTTAGCATAACAAATATGTTCAGCGCAATAGCTTGAGTGAACACAAATTGTTCGCTATAATAGTAATATTGTAAATAGCTACATGTCGGAATCAAACGAGGGAGTTACTAGTGGTTAAACAAAAAACAGATAGTTCTTATGATGGGTCTCAAATCCAGGTACTTGAGGGGCTAGAACCAGTTCGCAAGCGTCCAGGAATGTATATCGGAAGCACAGGCACAGAAGGCCTTCATCACTTAATAAAGGAAATTGCCGATAACTCGATAGACGAGGCGATTGCAGGATATGCAACAAAAATTAGTGTCGTCTTGCAGGATGATGGCGGAGTTACGGTAACAGACGATGGTCGAGGTATACCGGTAGATAAGCATGCAAAAACAGGTAAAAGCACCCTAGAGACCGTATTAACCATCCTTCATGCGGGTGGAAAGTTTGGCGGTGGTGGCTATAAGGTGTCCTCAGGTTTGCACGGTGTAGGATCTAGTGTAGTAAACGCTTTGTCTGAGAAGTTTATTGCTGAAGTTGTTCATAGCGGTGAACTTTATAGACTTGAATTTATACGCGGTGTTACTCAGGGTGATATCAAAAAACTTGGTAAGACTGACCGCCCACAAGGTACGTCAATTACTTTTTACCCAGATGAGACAATTTTCAAAGAGGGTGTCGAGTTTGACTATGAGTGGGTTGTTAACTATTTGCGTCACCAAGCCTATCTTACCAAAGGCGCTTACGTGTCTGTCCGCGATGAGAGGACCAAAAAACGAGAAGCTTTTTATTTTGAGGGTGGGATTCAAAGCTACGTTAAACATCTAAATGTCGGTAAAGATGTCGTGGCAGACAAGGTGTTCTATGTTGAACGTCAGGTTGAAGATTCAATGGTTGAGGTTGCGGTTCAATACAATGACACTTTTGTAGAGATTGTTAAGCCATTCGCCAATAACGTCCTCACCCCAGATGGTGGTACGCATTTAGTTGGCTTTAGGTCGGCATTAACTAGGGTGATAAACGACTATGCCCGTAAAAACGGCTTACTAAAAGAAAAAGAAGAGAACTTGAGTGGTGATGATATTCGTGAAGGATTAACTGCTATTATCTTGGTAAAATTACCTGATCCACAGTTTGAGGGTCAGACTAAAAATAAACTCGGTAACCCTGAAGTGCGTCGCTACGTAGAACAGGTCATGAATGAGTACTTTTCATACTACCTAGAAGAAAATCCCGCCATTGCCAAGAAAATTGTCGGAAAGGCATTGTTGGCAGCACGTGCCCGTAAGGCAGCACGAGCAGCACGCGACAATGTTATCCGTAAAGGTGCCTTAGATGGTATGAGTTTACCAGGAAAGCTTGCAGACTGCTCCAGTAAGGATCCATCTGAGTCAGAACTATATATCGTAGAGGGTGATTCGGCCGGAGGTTCCGCTAAAGGGGGTAGGGATAGCCGTACACAGGCAATTTTGCCACTGCGTGGTAAGGTTTTAAATGTTGAGCGAGCGAGACTTGATCGCATGCTCGGTAATAATGAAATAGTAAACTTAATTAAAGCTTTGGGCGTAGGAATTGGTGACCAATTCGACATTAATGGCCTCAGATATCATCGGATTGTAATTATGACCGATGCCGATGTTGATGGAAGCCATATTGCTACATTGCTATTAACATTTCTGTTTAGGTACATGCGCGAAGTGGTAGATTTGGGCTATGTATACCTAGCTAAGCCACCTCTATTTTTACTAAAAGTGGGAGCCAAGAAGTTTTATGCTTATAGTGATGAAGAAAAAGAAGAAATACTAGATAATTTAATCAAAGATCGAATCGCCAAAGGTACCACTGTTGATAAGGACGCTGACCGCAATAAACAAGCTGGCTTAACGGCACCTTTACAACGCTATAAGGGACTTGGTGAAATGGACGCCGAGCAGTTGTGGGATACAACCATGAGTCCGGAAAACCGAGTTCTAATTCAGGTAAAGGTTGAAGATGCCGAGAAGGCTGATGCGATATTCACGAAACTTATGGGTGACCAGGTTGATCTGCGTAAATCATTTATACAAAGTCGAGCAAAAAATGCTAACTTAGAGGAATTGGATGTTTAATCATGGACGATGAAGAAAATACAACACTAAACGAAGGACAACTACCAGAAATACCTCAGACCCATTCTCGTTTGGTTGAGAAACGAACTGTTGAAGATGTCATGGAAGATAGCTTTTTCCGTTATTCAATGAGTGTTATCATTGAGCGTGCTTTACCAGATGTGCGAGACGGCCTAAAACCTGTACATCGTCGAATCCTGTATTCTATGGGTCAGCAAAACTTACGTCCAGGTAGCAAGTTTAGTAAAAGTGCGCGTATTGTCGGTGATGTTATGGGTAAGTATCACCCGCATGGTGATTCATCTATCTATGATTCAATGGTCCGTTTAGCTCAAGATTGGGTTATGCGCTACAAATTAGTAGATGGTCAGGGTAACTTTGGATCAATGGATGGTGACCCAGCTGCTGCTAGCCGTTATACAGAGGCTCGACTTGGCCGGGCCGGTAATGAGTTATTAACTGATCTGGATAAAGATACAGTAGATTTCAGGGATAACTATGATGGCTCTGAGACTGAACCTTCAGTTTTGCCTTCAAAACTTCCGAACATCTTACTAAACGGCCAGATTGGTATTGCGGTAGGTATGGCTACCAGCATCCCACCACATAACCTTGGGGAGTTAGTCGATGCAACCGTACATATGATTGACAATCCAGAACACACATTGGACGACTTGATGAAATATATCAAAGGTCCAGATTTTCCAACTGGTGCAATAGTTTATGGTGGGTCGCCAATGCGACAAGCTTATCAAACGGGGCGCGGTAGTGTTACGATCCGTGCCGTAACAACAATCGAAGAGACCAAAAAAGGTCGTAGTCAAATTGTCATCACTGAAATGCCATTTGGTGTAAATAAAGCAACACTTATAGAGAAGATTGCTGAACTGCATAAAGATAAAAAGATAGTCATAAGCGATTTACGTGACGAAAGTGCACGCGGTAAAGTCCGTGTTGTGATTGAACTACGCAAGGATTCTTATCCAAAGAAAATATTAAATCAGTTGTTCAAGATGACAGCCATGCAGACAAACTTCAATTACAATATGCTGGCATTAATTGATGGAATTCAACCAAAAGTTTTGGGCCTACAGGAGATTTTGACTGAATTTGTTAAACACAGGCAAGTTGTAGTAAGGCGTAGGACTGAGTTTGAGCTAAAGGCTGCTAAAGCTCGTGCTCATATACTAGAAGGCTATAAAATTGCGCTCGATCACATAGATGAGGTCATTAAGTTGATCCGTGCAAGCCAAACATCAGAAGCTGCTCAAGAAGGGTTGATGAAGAAGTTCGGGCTATCTGAAATACAAGCTCAGGCAATTCTAGCCATGCAGCTGCGTCGTTTGACTGGGTTAGAGCGCGATAAGATTGAAAGTGAACTCGCAGAACTATTGGCAATGATTGCTGAGTTCGAACGAATCCTAGCTAATGAAAGCGAAATTTTGCGCATTATCAAAGAAGAGCTTTTGGAAATGAAGGAAAAGTACGGCGATGAGCGTAGGTCAAAGATAATCAATAGTGAGCTCGGCAAGTTTAGTGACGAAGAGTTAATACCAGAAGAAGATTCAGTTATATTACTTACAACCGAGAATTACATTAAACGAACGCTCGTTAGCGAATACCGTAGGCAACATCGAGGAGGCAAGGGCAAGCGTGGTATGACAACCAAGGAAATGGACGTCATTGATCAGTTAATTCCTGCAACGACACATGATTGGCTGCTGTTCTTTACGAATAAGGGTCGTATCTTCCGTCTAAAGGCTTACGAAGTTCCGGCAGCTAGTTTGGCGGCTAAGGGTGTTGCTGCTGTTAACCTACTGCAACTCCAGCCAGAAGAAAAAATTACATCAATAATTAGACATGAAAAAGATGCTAGCGAAGATGGATTCCTATTTATGTCAACGATAAGAGGTACGATAAAGAAAACTCCGCTTAAGGATTACGCAAATATTCGGACTAATGGTCTTATAGCTATTAGGTTAGATGAAGGTGATGAGCTGCGATGGATCCAAAAAACATCGGGAGAGAACGACGTAGTTATTTCAACTTCAGCAGGTCAAGCAATTAGATTCAACGAAAAGGACGCTCGACCAATGGGTCGAACCGCCAGGGGCGTACGAGGTGTTAGGTTGCGCCCACACGACAAGGTTGTTGGTATGGATATTGTTGACGATGATAGTCAAAAATTACTTGTCATTAGTGAAAATGGCTACGGTAAAGTTACAAAGGTTTCGAACTTCCCGACTCATAAGCGTGGTGGTGTGGGTATTAAGGCTGCTGTAGTAACTGCAAAGACCGGTCCTATTATTTCGGTTCGAACACTTGAACCAGATGCAAGCGAAGCTTTACTTATATCTGATAAGGGTCAGGCAATTAGGGTTGGGCTAAAGGATATTCCTACTTTGGGTCGGACAACCCAGGGTGTGCGTGTTATGCGTATGAGCGATGGCGACAAGGTTGCTTCGCTAGGATTAATGCCAGAGCAGACAAAAGATGAAGAAAAAGAAGAAGAGGCGTAGTTGATCAACCTGAATTTAATATCCCCATATATTATTGCTATAACAGCAGGTTGGTTAATTTCTCACGTCATAAAGTACTTTGTTAGTAGATTGAGAGGTGAGAACCTACAATCAGCACAAGTGTATTTACTGAGGTCGGGTGGAATGCCATCAGCACATACAACTGCCGCATTTGCACTTTTAACTGTTATTGGATTAATAGATGGTGTCAGTAGTGGCTTGTTTGGGGTATCTTTATTGTTTGCGTTGATTGTAATGCATGATGCCATAAGGGTCAGGCGATCATCAGGTGAACAGGGGTTGGCTCTCCGCAAATTATTAACAGATCTAAAAAGCAAGATACCTTTACCGCGTGCTGCACAGGGCCATACGCCACTTGAGGTATTGCTTGGTGCGGTCTTGGGTGTAATAATTGGCTTAGTTGTGTTTTTTGCAACAAGGTAACAGAATAATACTCTTGACTAATCAGTAGGGATTGGGGTATTCTGGATACCAGTCTGGTCGCACGAATTGAACAAAACAATGTGGAGTTGCAACAGATAATGGTCTTTAACAATTTAGTTGTGCAAATCATCGTCAGTTTATGTCACGACCAATTGGACGCAGATTCAAATTTATTTGTTTCTTGCTAAATGCGGAAGTGAGATCTCTTAGGAGATATTGAGTATATGATTGTATCGATTTATCGATACATTTTTTTATGGAGAGTTTGATCCTGGCTCAGGATGAATGCTGGCGGCGCGCCTAACACATGCAAGTCGAGCGGTAACATGCTTCTCACCTTGGTTCGAAGGGGACTGGGGGTTGGGAAATAGGAATTAAGACTAAATCTTTTTCTCATTTCCTAATCCCTAATACCGTAACTTCGAGCTGAAGTGAGAAGTGATGACGAGCGGCGGACGGCTGAGTAACGCGTGGGAACATGCCCCAAAGTGAGGAATAACTGCCCGAAAGGGTAGCTAATGCCGCATATGGTCTTCGGATTAAAGGATTTATCCGCTTTGGGAGTGGCCTGCGTACGATTAGGTAGTTGGTGAGGTAAAGGCTCACCAAGCCTACGATCGTTAACTGGTCTGAGAGGATGATCAGTCACACTGGAACTGAGACACGGTCCAGACTCCTACGGGAGGCAGCAGTGAGGAATCTTCCACAATGGGCGAAAGCCTGATGGAGCGACGCCGCGTGCAGGATGAAGGCCTTCGGGTTGTAAACTGCTTTTATAAGTGAAGAATATGACGGTAACTTATGAATAAGCACCGGCTAACTACGTGCCAGCAGCCGCGGTCATACGTAGGGTGCAAGCATTATCCGGAGTGACTGGGCGTAAAGAGTTGCGTAGGTGGACAAATAAGCGAATAGTGAAATCTGATGGCTCAACCATACAGACTATTATTCGAACTGTTTGTCTCGAGAATAGCAGAGGTAACTGGAATTTCTAGTGTAGGAGTGAAATCCGTAGATATTAGAAGGAACACCAATGGCGTAGGCAGGTTACTGGGCTATTTCTGACACTGAGGCACGAAAGCGTGGGGAGCGAACCGGATTAGATACCCGGGTAGTCCACGCCGTAAACGATGGATACTAGCTGTTGGAGGTATCGACCCCTTCAGTAGCGAAGCTAACGCGTTAAGTATCCCGCCTGGGGAGTACGGTCGCAAGATTAAAACTCAA
>CALMFC010000006.1 GCA_937863415.1 uncultured bacterium
AGATCAGCATGCTGCGGTGAATACGTTCCCGGGTCTTGTACACACCGCCCGTCAAACCATGAAAGTCACCAACACCCGAAGTCCGATTCGTCGGCCTAAGGTGGGGGGGATGATTGGGGTTAAGTCGTAACAAGGTATCCGTAGCGGAAGCTGCGGATGGATTACCTCCTTTCTAGGGAGATGTTATGCCTAGTAGTACGAGTGATCTACTACTAGAAGCTAGGTCGGTCTTGTTATTGTGTTGAGCTTACATAATAACGCAGTTCTTGGTTTACCAAGAACAAGACTAAGTTCGAAAAAATCTCGACGTAGACTTGATAATACGAACAAGCGAATGAAATAAAAGTTTACTTTTATTTCTGAGTCTGTGAAGTATTATATCGGCTTGCCGATACGATGATTGCACAACTAAGTTGTTAAATAGAGGAACCTCTAGCGAAAGCTAGAGGTTCTTTCTATTGTTGGTCCGAATTACTTCTTTTTAGTAACAACTGGGTGAGTGATTAGCTCGATGATGTAAACGAGTAACATTGCAATGATTGCATAGACAATAATCGCAAAAAGGGTCGAGAATTCTATTACGAACGAACCTTTGAACACCTCAGTAGGGAAGATACCACGGAACGGATCAAGGACTGCGCCACTGGTTTCGTAGACCCAGTTCACAAAGTCGTTGCCTGCATTTGCCCCAAATAGTTTTAGGATGAATCTTAGACCCAGGAATAACTCTGCCAGGCCAAAAACTCCATAGATTACTTTTGTTAAAACATACCGCATACCATTTCTCCTTAACTCTTTATCGAGTTTAGTTGATAGTAGCTTCATTATAATCCTGCTAGGTAGCTAGTGCAAACAACTCGTCTTGCGAAACAGGGGCTTTTACGCTAGAATAATCAGAGTTCATGGCTTGAAATATGGGGCGTTAGCTCAGTTGCCAAGGCGCATAGCGCCGGAAGATAATATGTAGCACGGTGCTCTAGCGTATAATACGTTGCAGTTTCCATACAGGTTGTTATGAACTGTACATTCAATTTATGGGGCGTTAGCTCAGTTGGCTAGAGCACCTGCTTTGCAAGCAGGGGGTCCGGGGTTCGAGTCCCCGACGCTCCACCAGAGTGAGTTGCTAATTAATTAGCATTTCACTCTGGTGGAATACCAGAACACGAGAACCCCGATCTTTTGTGAAACAAAAGGGGGTTCGGCAAAGCGAACGAAACGAGAAAGTGTTTACATTTTCTTGTGAGAGAGCGGAGGAGCGAAGTGAAACGGAGCGATGTCCTCTCACACCATATGGGGTAGACTAGGCGAAAGTCTAGACTACTCCACCAAGAACTCATTTACAATTAAATACCCTACGAATTGGGGGCGACTAGCTCAGCTGGTTACCGTATCATTCGATACGGCCATGCCGGATGACATGGGAGCGCGTCACTGCTAGCGCCGGCCGAGAAAATCGAGGCAAGTTAACAATTTATTTATTTCTATCTGTGGGCGATTAGCTCAGCTGGTTAGAGCGCGTCACTGATAATGACGAGGTCGGAGGTTCAAGTCCCTCATCGCCCACCACAGATATAAATAAATAATCAGGTCGATATACGCGCCTAAAAGGCGCTATATAATGACGGGGTCGCGGAACGTGACCAAGTCCCTCGTCGCCCACCATTCGTAGGGTACTTTTATTTGTGGTACACTTTTGTGTATGACAGAGGATATTATGATAGAAAAAGCCGATATTGTTGATATGCCGCTCGACCAAAGAGGGCAAGAAGTACAAAAGCGTCGCGAAATTGTTGAAAAAATCATCATTACCGCACTCACAAAAGGTATGGAGAGCCCCACCACTATCACTAACTTAGTTACTAGCACCCTAGGGAGTACTGCTTCATTCGAGTATGTGCGCTGGGTTATATATGAACTAAAGAGCCGGGGAATGGTCGACTATAGCAGTGGCTTTAATGTTATTTTGACGGAAAAAGGCGAAGACTACTTGAACAGTGACGATGCCGAGGACACAGATATTGAGTTGTTGGCGGATGCTGCTATAGAATTCGAACAAACCAAGCGATTAATTGGTGCTAAATTACTAGAGTTCGTCAATGGACCTACAGCTGACGTAGAATCAATAAATCATTAACTAGAAACTACTTGCAAAATAGGCTTCTGTCGGGTATAGTTGGTTGGAGTTAAGCGAATGTTCTTTATGAACCTCTGGCGATACGCATAAAAGTGAATCGTAAGAGGTTCTCTTTATTGCAAAAAATACATCAGTAACCTCTTATCTTCTGCGAGACGACGTGTTACAATCAACAGACTTGAGTTCAGACGGTATACATCAAATGGATGTGTAGAAATGTGACCTCAAGTCCCGCCGTACGGCGGAGAGACCACAAGTTGTTTAACAATTTGGATGTAAGAAAATTTTTTAAAGATTGACGGCAGTAAGAAGTAATAAATGGTTATTACCAATTACTAGTTAAGTCAATGCATAAAAAGGTACTCAAGAGCACACAATGGATGCCTAGACGTACATTACCGATGAAGGACGTGGAAGACTGCGAAAAGTCTCGGGGAGCTGTCAACAAGCTTTGATCCGGGAATATCCGAATGGGGAAACCCAGCTAGAGTCATGTCTAGTTACTTCTGCCTGAATATATAGGGTAGATAGAGGGAACCAACTGAACTGAAACATCTTAGTAGGTTGAGGAAGAGAAAATAAATAATGATTCCGGGAGTAGTGGCGAGCGAAACTGGATCAGCCCAAACCTTACATGTTCATGTGTCTCACCAAGGTGAGAGCGCAGGGATTAGGGGTTAGGAAGTAGGAAATAGGGATTTAATCCTAGTTCCCATTTCCCGACCCCCAGTTCCCGTGACTCACTTTAGTGAGGCACGTGTATGGCTGATAGGCTAATGCATATAAGGGGTTGTGATATAACACGAGACCAAGCCAGAGTACTGAAGTGAAGACTACTTCGCACTGAGCAAAATACACTGTGAACGCATAGCGCTGATTTTGGCAAAGTGAAAATTATTCAACGTATTTCCGATACGTTTCATGATTTTCACAAAGCCAAAATCTAGCGATCTGTGCTCACAGGCGCATTTTGTCCAGCGCGAAGTAGTCTAACTTCAGGAGTCTGGTTTGCGATAGCAGACTATCATTTGCTAGTAAGGTAAGAAAACGGCGTGGTTAGCTGAATAGTTTGAATGACTAACCAAAGGACGTGAAAGTCGCGTAAGCGAAAACGACGCTGACCTTATACGTGTTTTATCGAGTAGGACGGGGCACGAGAAACCCTGTTTGAATCCGGCAGGACCACCTGCCAAGGCTAAATATAATGTACGATCGATAGTGAACTAGTACCGCGAGGGAAAGGTGAAAAGAACCCCGGGAGGGGAGTGAAATAGATCCTGAAATTGTGTGCTTACAAGGAGTCGGAGCGGATTTATTCCGTGACGGCGTGCTTTTTGTAGAACGATCCAGCGAGTTAATTTCTGATGCAAGGTTAAGTCAAGTGACGGAGCCACAGTGAAAGCGAGCCTGAATAGGGCGATATAGTATCAGGAATTAGACCCGAAACCGGGTGACCTAACCATGGGCAGGTTGAAGCTACTGTAATAGGTAGTGAAGGACCGAACCGTCGTACGCAGCAAAGTGCTCGGATGACCTGTGGTTAGAGGTGAAATGCCAATCGAACTCGGAGATAGCTGGTTCTCCTCGAAATAGCTTTAGGGCTAGCGTCAATTAATTAGCAGACGGGGGTAGAGCTCTGTCAAGGACTGGGGTCCGCAAGGATACCCACCCTTAACAAACTACGAATACCGTCTGTGGTACATTGGCAGTTAGAACGTCGGGGCTAAGCTCGGCGCTCGAAAGGGAAACAGCCCAGACCATCGTCTAAGGTCCCTAAATATACACTCAGTGGGAAACAAGGTGAGATTTCTTAAACAGCTAGGATGTTGGCTTAGAAGCAGCCATTCATTTAAAGAGTGCGTAACAGCTCACTAGTCAAGAGATCTTGCGTGGAAAATGTAACGGGGCTCAAGTGTATTACCGAAGACATGGATGTGTGTGCCTCACCAAGGTGAGAGCACGGGATTAGGGATTAGGAAATAGGGAATAGGGAAAAGACGATTTGTTTTTCTTCCCCCAATACCCATTTTCCAATCCTCACACCCGTGCATCACTTTAGTGAGGCACATACGTGGTAGAGGAGCGTTCCTGTCAGCAGTGAAGTTCAACTGGAAAGTTGGGTGGAGCGGCAGGAAGTGAGAATGCTGGAATGAGTAACCATAAGACGGGTGAGAATCCCGTCGGCCGTAAGAGCAAGGTTTCCTGAGCCATGGTAATCATCTCAGGGTTAGTCGGGCCTAAGCCGAGGCGCATAGCGTAGGCGATGGACATCAGGTTAATATTCCTGAACCGGTTATAATTTGTACACTGTTCACGGTGAAGTAGTCGAAGCGGATTCATGGTATGTATCCGTCCAACCTAGCGGGAACGCAAAGGGAGTGAAAGTTATCCTTCGGGATGACGATTTTGATCAAAGCACTGGCTAGAAAAGCAGATGTACGCGTGATTATAGCCGCCCGTACCGCAAACCAACACAGGTGCTCGAGTCGAGTAGACTCAGGCTTACGAGAGAACCTTCGCTAAGGAACTCGGCAATACAGCGACCGTAACTTCGGGATAAGGTCTGCCCCCACATCATTCGATGTGAGCCGTGTTCAACTAACTTAGTAGAGGTGGTTAGAATGAATAATGAGTACGCATTATATAGAAATATATAGTGTGTCAAAACCTTTTAATTACTAAAATTTTTACTGAGATAGACAAATCATGATAATGATTCTTGAGCACGACCTCTCATATCTAATGATGTGGGGGCCGCAGCAAAAGAGCCCACGGAACTGTTTACCAAAAACACAGGTCTCTGCTAATTCGAAAGAAGATGTATAGGGGCTGACTCCTGCCCAATGCTGGAAGGTTAAGGGGAGCGCTTTACGGTGCGAACTGAAGCCCTAGTCAATGGCGGCGGTAACTATAACCGTCCTAAGGTAGCGAAATTCCTTGTCAGGTAAGTTCTGACCCGCACGAATGGAGTAATCATGTGGGCACTGTCTCAGCGAAGGACTCGGTGAAAGTGCATTGGCGGTAAAGATGCCGTCTGTCCGTACCAGGACGAAAAGACCCCATGGAGCTTTACTACAGCTTTACATTGATCTGGGTTACAACATGTGTAGCATAGGTGGGAGCCAATGAAACAGATACGCTAGTATTTGTGGAGGCGAAATATGAAATACCACCCTTGTTGTGACTTTGATCTCACCGTTACCATTATCTGGTAACGGGACCGTGTATGGTGGGTAGTTTAACTGGGGCGGTTGCCTCCTAAAGAGTAGCGGAGGCGTTCAAAGGTTGGCTAGCAACGTATGGAAATCGTTGTGATAGTGTATGCGCACAAGCCAGCTTGACTGTGAGGGGTACATCCCAATCAGAGACGAAAGTCGGAGCAAGTGACCCGCTGTACGTACATTTATGTACATGAACGTGGGATCGACAGCGCACACGGATAAAAGTTACCCTGGGGATAACAGGCTTATAGCGCCCAATAGTTCACATAGACGGCGCTGTTTGGCACCTCGATGTCGGCTCATCACATCCTGGAGGGGGAGCACCTTCCAAGGGTTCGGCTGTTCGCCGATTAAAGTGGTACGCGAGCTGGGTTCAGAACGTCGTGAGACAGTTCGGTTTATATCCGGTACGGACGATAGGAAATTTGAGGAGATCTACCCCTAGTACGAGAGGACCGGGGCGGACAAACCTCTGGTGTATCGATTGTGGCCACCTGCTGCATTGTCGAGTAGCTACGTTTGGAATAGATAAGCGCTGAAAGCATATTAAGCGCGAAACTAACTTCAAGATAAGATTTCCCTATGAGGACACTGAAAGAATATCAGTTTGATAGGTGCAAGGTGGAAGCGTGGCAACACGTGTAGCTAAAGCATACTAATAGTCCCATCGCCTTTTTATGTCCTTATCACTGAAAGTTAATGCTTGCATTAGCCGAGGTGGTGAGGTAGACTTAACTAGTATTTGGTGCTAATCACACTAAACGTCAATTTTTGAAAACTTACATCCAAAACCGTGTCCAAGTTGGGTGATACTCAATACCTCCCTCTCCCTCGTCTTGATAGATAGGGGATTAGAGAGGGGTTTGGAGTATCATCTGACAAGTTTACTGGACATCGAAGCAAGGTTTAGGGCCACTGATCTATATATATCAGCGCAAAGTCCCTTAAACCTTTCTTCGGTGCCCATGGCGCTGGGGAAATACCTGTTCTCATTCCGAACACAGAAGTCAAGCCCAGCAGCGGCGATTATACTGCCACAAGTGGGAAACTAGCACGGTGCCGAATTATATAAATAACCCTCCGAATAGGAGGGTTTTTATTTTTCAAGGTGTTGGTGTCGAACTCACTATTGACTTTTATAACCATAAGTGTTAATATTATACCAGTATCCAATAAAAACAAAAAAAGGAACAAAGTAAATGAAAAGCCCCGAATCCACAACGAATATTCCTGTAGAATATGACACAACTGAAACAAGTGTCAGGGTAGACAATGAACCTGCGTCGCAAAAAAAATCACCCGAAGAAATTCGATCAGAAATTGAACAGCAAAGTAAAACATTTGGTGATGGTGTAATGCGTGTTGTTAACAATGTCATAAACGGAGAAAAAAGCATAAGTGTTATTAGGTCAAAGAAGAGGTTGCAGCTTGAATCTGATCTAAGAGAGGCCGAAGTAGCGCAAAACGGTACGGATTTAGGCGTCCAAAGTAAAGTGGAGCAAGCCACTCCTAGTGTTTCAACGAACAAGTTCGAACCTCTATCGGACCAAGAAATACTAGACAGTAGAGGGAGTTGGGCTGAACCAAACTCCGAAGATAAGTAGTAGAACGTTCACTTCAATCATTCGAAGTTGTCGACCAAATATAATAAGATAATACTTCCGGTAATACCAGGGGTATTGTCTATTCCGCGTATATCCGCTTGTGTTTGAGCACTGCTGCCAAAAGGGCTACAATAAAGCCACATGGCAGAAAAAATTCCCGTATTCATTCCACCCTTTAATAAAGTCGAGATGGTTCATAGGCTTTTACTAAGTTACGCAGTTGGCAGAGCAGAGGAGTATGATTTACTAGTTGATTCATTTGATGAGCTTGACGGCGTAAGGCCAGACGACTTCTATGAAAGATTTTATAAGCAACTCGGCGTAAGCGAAGAGGAACCTGGTGGTCCTCTGCTAATCCTCGAAGCTCAACGCAGGTTAGCAGCCAAAGCAATGCAAGCAGCAATTCAATTTTATGAGTTAAATATGGAAGAAATTCAGACAAACGCACACTACTTCAACGATCGTATGTGAAATATAAAAAAACGACCAATCTCGCAGATGTGGTCGTTTTTGTTTGAATCAAAATTTCGGATTCAAACAGGTGCTAAGTAATGATATCGCACCGGGCGCATATATGCAACAGTATAAATATAATAAAAAAGTGCTTATGTACATATTGACAAACTGCCTATGCTATGGTAATATGAAAACATACACATATCATGTGTGAGGTAAAAACGGGGGTTTTCACGGTTATTTAACGTGGAAATCTTTTTAATTCGCTGGAAAGCGAAAGAGGAGAATTAATCTCATGGCAGGAACAAAAGCAGGCGGACAAAAAGCCGCAAAAAAGAATCTAGCACGCGATCCTTTGTTTTACGCAAAGATTGGTGCCAAAGGCGGCAAAGCCGGTAACACTGGTGGTTTCGCCGCTAACCCTGAACTTGCACGTATTGCAGGTGCCAAGGGTGGCCGAATCAGCCGTCGCCGCAAGGCAACAACCAAAGAAGCCTAAATAATAGGTTATTTAAGTAAAATACGCCCTACATCAGGGTGTATTTTATATTTTGTAGCGTTTTAATCCGCAAACTCTAGCTTCATTAACTCGCCATTTATGACCGCAGGCTAGGCAGGTGTAGGTGTTTTTGGTCTCTTGGACACCCGTGGCAGTACAGTTTGGACAGGTGCTACGAGCATGTAGCCAGTCGCGGTAACTATCTAGATTAGATTGAACCGTTTCCTCGTCAATAGTGACGTCGTATTTTTTGGCAATTTCAGCCGCTTTTTCCCAAGCTTGGCGCTCCATGCCAATTAATTCTATGTCCTTGCTGTAGTTTGTGTGACCAAGTAGGCCATGGGCTGTCTCGTGAAGCACCAGGCAAGTTGCATCTTTGCCGTATTCGTCATAATAAACCGTTTTCTCAGATGGAGACCAGGCAAAACTATTACCGTTTTTGAATGAAAGACTCGGAAAGTCTAGTTTAAATCGAGATATTATCGAGACTGTCGAGTGCATAGTAATAACATCCGTAAATTACGGCCTCCTCGGGGTATTTAGCTTGTACGAAAGTTGGGCAATGTATGTGAGGTGGCAGGTTTTCGCGTAGAATTCCCTGCAAATCACTACTAAACCTGTCAAAGTATGTTCCAATACTGCCACCAATAATTATGATATCGGGCTGCAACAGCGGTATAATCGCCAAAAAGCCACGACTAATTCGATCCGAAATCTGATACCAGGTTTGTTTACTGGTGATGTCACGGGCATATTTACCATAAGCCTTGTGGATTGCTTGTCCAGATGCAAATGACTCCCATTCGCGTACAACACCGTCGAATTCGACTAGTGATCGGCCACCCTCGCTCAAGCGCAGGGCAGGGTTAATGTGGCCGTCGGTAATGATACCTGTGCCGATTCCAGTGCTAATGGTTACGTATAGTGACTGCCTAGGCATGGCCTTGAGGATTCGTGTTTCAGATAAACCAGCTAAGTTGGCATCATTTTCTACTAATATTGGGGTGTCGCCGAGAACACCTTCCATAGCCGATTTAACATCGAAGTCTTTCCAGCGAAGATTATTACACCAAACAGCCACACCTTCTTTTACAATGCCCGGCATGGCAATTATTATTGCCTCCACCTCTTGATCAGAGTACTTTTCAGTGATTAATTCACGTAGTTTTTCGACATAATCAGCTTGTTTTGGAGGGGTCGCGAACTTAGTCTGTTCGCCTAAAGTCCCATCTTCTGAAAAGCTTGCAACCAGCGTTTTTGTTCCACCCGTATCGACTGCTACTAACATGATTAATAGTGTACCATAAAGTCACAGGGGTTGCATTGAGGGTAAAATAGATGCATAATAACTATATATCTAAAAGAGGTGAAGTAATGGTTAAATTACATCGGACAAATCAGGGTGGTTCGGTCGTAAATTTCGTAATAATTAGCGTAATTTTGGTTTTGGCGGTCGCTAGCGTGGCTTATGTGGTTACCAAACGGGGCGAACAAGCCAGAAAAGACATCGCTATCGCAACCATTAACGAACAAACTAACAATTCTCAGGATTCGAAAACTACCAAACCCTCAGCCAACGAGTCTGAAGGTGATAAAGTGGCTACTAATAAGTCCGAGAAATCACAAGACACGGCCACGAACACTCCAGTATCATCTAACGAACTTCCCCAAACTGGCCCTGCTCAAAACGCCGTTCAACTTGTTGCGGTTGGATTGATTAGCTTGGCGGTATTTAGTTATATTAACTCGCGTCGTCAGCTAGCTCACTCTCTTTGACCTTTGGCGCTATCTGAGGTACAATAGAGAACAGTTTGGAGGCTGCCATTCTTAATGTGCGCCCCGAAATATATAATTTAAGGAAGGAGTCTAACTTAGACTTATGGCAAAAGCCACAATAACAATGGATGAATTGCTCGCTATCGAGAATGATAGTGCTAAGCAAATTACACAGGGAGAAGTAATCGTAGGAACAGTCTTAACGATTCGTAAACATGAAATTTTGATTGATCTAGGTGCACAGGGGATTGGCCTAGTGCCTCGACGTGAAGTCGGTTTCTCTCGTAACCTAAGTATTGGAGATGAAGTAACTGCGAGCGTGGTTGATACTGAGCTTGATAACGGTTATTCGCTCTTATCACTTCGCAAAGCCGCTAAAGATCGTGGTTGGGACGAAGTTATGGCCAAAATGGAGGCCGGAGATATTATCGAAGTTACTCCATATGACGCTAACCGCGGTGGACTGCTAGTTGAATTCGACGGCGTTCGTGGATTCCTGCCCGTTTCGCAGCTTTCAGCTGAACATTACCCACGTGTAGGTAGTAGCGACAAAGACGAAATTTTGCAACGCTTGAACATACTAATTGGTAAGGCGTTGACTGTTCGGATTCTAGACTGTGACCGTAAGGCGAACAAGCTAATCTTTAGCGAAAAAGAAGCTGTTAAAGACGGACTAGCTGCTAGGTTCGAAAAACTTGCCGTTGGCGACAGCGTTAAGGGTATCGTGACCGGCGTCGTAGACTTCGGGGTGTTCGTAAACGTTGATGGAATTGAAGGCCTTGTTCATATTAGCGAAATTAGTTGGGAGCGAGTTAACAATCCGTCTGACTACGTTAAGGTGGGCGAAACTATCGACGCTAAAATCATTGCAATTGATAAAGACCGCCTAAGTCTTAGCATTAAACAACTATCTGAAGATCCTTGGATGACAGAAGTTGATAAGTTCAAGCCCGGCGACAAAGTTGAAGGAACTGTCACACGGATCACTCCATTTGGCGCTTTTGTTCAAATTAGTCCAGCCGTTGAAGCTTTGGTTCACGTTAGTGAGCTTGGCGATGGCGATGACGCGGACCCAGAGAAGGTATTTACTCTTAACGAACGCAAAGATTTTGTAGTTCTAGAGATTGAGAAGGAAAATCGTAAAATTTCTCTTAGCCTGGCTGGAAAAACCAAGAAATAAATTAACACCCTGATAATAAACACCGTATTTTAACGGGCAGAAAGGAGCTTGCTATATGTCTGAGAAAGTTATTGTTGTCAGTAACTCAATTACCGTAGGAGAGCTAGCCGAAAAGCTTAATCTTCCCGTTACAAACTTGATTGGAGAGCTTTTCAAAAACGGCGTAGTTGCGACAATTAACCAACGACTCGATTTTGAAACAGCTTCAATTATCGTAGAAGAGCTTGGTCTAGACGTAGAACTAGAAAAGAAAGCAAGTTCCGATACAGTCGAGCGTAAGGTTCATGAGCTGTCCGACCATGCTGTATCACGTGCACCGATCGTTGCAGTAATGGGTCACGTCGACCACGGTAAGACCAGTCTACTGGATGCTATCTTGAAAACCAAGGCTGCCGATGGTGAAGCTGGTGGCATTACTCAACACATTAGCGCATATCAAACAGAGCGAAATGGTCGTAAAATTACCTTGCTTGATACGCCAGGACATGAAGCCTTTGCAGCTCTTCGTCAACACGGCGCAACCTTAACTGACGTTGTTGTTATCGTAGTGGCCGCTGATGATGGAGTGAAACCCCAAACTATTGAAGCTATTAGGTTCGCAAAGTCGGCTAATGCAAAAATCGTAGTTGCAATCAACAAAATGGACAAAGAATCTGCTGATTCTGCCCGAGTAAAAGCTCAACTTGCTAGCGAACACAACCTTAACCCAGAGGAATGGGGCGGCGACACAGTCATGGTTGAAGTTAGTGCAAAAACCGGCGATGGCGTCGACAAGCTACTCGATATGGTGCTACTTGTTGCCGATCTTGAGGATTTGAAGGCAGATATCGATACTCCAGCCGAAGGCTTGGTAATTGAATCACACATGGAAACAGGGCGCGGATCAGTTGTAGGTCTGCTCGTTGAGCAAGGTGTACTAAAACCTGGACACTTCTTGGTTGCCGGAACGGCTTATGGAAAAGTTCGAACACTTCTAGATTTTGCGGGCAAAACCCTAAAAGAAGCCGGACCATCTACACCTGTTACGATTACAGGATTTAAAGAGTTGCCGCAATTCGGTGATACATTTACAATCGTTAAAAACGAAAAAGACGCTCGGCAAATGGTTGCGACTGCCAAAATTGAGCACGAAAAGAATGCTGCCAGCACTAATGTTACCGGTGCGGATATGTTAAAGATGATGAACCAGCAACACGAGTCCCAGGACTTTAACGTGATTGTAAAAGCCGACGTTCAGGGGTCCCTGACTTCTGTTGTTGATAGCCTGCGCCTAATCGAGACTGGTGGCGAGATTACAATTAGAATTATTGGTAGTGGTGTTGGCAATATTTCAGAAAACGATATTCGTTTGGCGGCCGACGAAGGTACAATCGTTTACGGGTTTAATGTTGCCTTGCCGCCAGCTGTTAAACAGCTAGCCGCACGGGATAAAGTCGTGGTGCGTAAATATCAAGTTATCTATGAGCTGTTAGACGACGCTAGGGCAACGATGGAGGCAATGTTGGTGCCAGAAGTTGTTGAAACTGAAGTTGGTAAACTCACCGTCAAGGGAATATTTAGGACACTCAAAGACGAAATTATTGCTGGTGGCGAGGTAACAAGCGGAAAAGTCACTAAAGGGTTACTGGCTCGAGTTATACGTAAAACTACCGAAGGTAAAGAACAACTAGCCGAAGTAGAGGTAGTCGGCGTTCAGCGTCAGCAACAAGAGGCCAAAGAAGTATTCGAAGGCGAGATGTGTGGTCTTAATCTAAAGATAAGCAAAAAACTACTCATGCAAGAGGGTGACAAGCTAGAATTCTTTACGCGTGAACTAGTTAAACGCAAGCTATAAAATCATTGTTGATTTAACTTGCTTATGTTATCATCTGATTTAGAAGTGATATCAAAAAAAACATAAAAAGGCGCACTAATATGTCAATAGAGACTGAATCGCAACCAAACATGAGACCAACACCACCAGACGAAAGAGATGAACTGGCTAAATTAGAGGCGAAATTGGCTAAGAAACAAATTGAGGTTAAGTCGCTAGAAGATATGGGCGCATTTGATAGTGGCGTTGTTTCGAATGAGGGCGAGGTTAACTATCAAGAGTATCTAGAAAGTCGGCCAGACGACGGCACCATTAGAGACGGTGAAGATTATCGTGATGTTAAAACAGGTCAATTTTCGTCGCAAGAGTCCTATTTTGATCAAACAGCACCCAAAAATGAAATTTTGGATATGCTCAAAAATCCTGGAGAGCAGGCCGAAGTGGACTATAGTACGAAATCTCGTACAGAACTTATTAAACTTGCAGCCGATGCTAAAGTTCTTGGCGACAGGGCTGAGCTCGAAGATATACGGGCTGCATTTGAACAAAACCTTATGGAAGAGTTTACGCGCGAGATAGGCGCAGGAATGACAGAAGAAGAGGCTGAGATTGAAAAGTTGCGTTATGCTGGCGTTGACAGGACTGACGAACAGTTTAATGCCGAGCTAGCTGCGTTTGACTCAGGCATAGACAAAATGCTTGAACTTCGAGATCAAAAAAACAACGCAGATAGTGTTAACGCTGAGAATACTAGCAATCAGGGTGATTCTGATAAGGCTGACGACGACCAAGAACAGAGCGAAGAAACTGCTGAAAAAGACAGCGATTCAGCCGAAACCGAAGCCGAACTTGAGCTAAATATTGGCGATAGAGTCACATATAGGGATAGAGAAGGTAATACTATTGAAGGAAATATAGTTGCCGATATAGACCTAGATAACGAAAACTATAAAATATTTGGTGTCGAAACAGAGGACGGTACTATCCAGTATGTTAGCTATGCGGAGCTTGTTAAAGAAAATGGCGAGGTTATAGCTGGCGAACCTGGGTCAGAGGGTGAAGCACTTGAAGGTGAATCTTTGGAGGAATATGAATCCAGGATGGCAATTGAAGCTAAAAAAGATGACGGAAGTGAAAAGGAATCTGTTGATGATTCGGCAGAAATTTTAAAAGAGCTTAACGATACACTACAGGAAGCACAGGATAAATACGCGGAAGCAACTGCTAAGCATCGTAATGGATTCATGGGGCATCTATTGCATAATTCCAGATTTATCGCAAAAATTCCCCTTATTGGCAAGTTATTAAAGGGTGCCGCCGATAAGTTAAATGAAGCGCAAGATAGTATTCTTTTGGGACCTGCGCGTACCGAATATAAGAAAGCCCTTCTTGCAATTCAGAATGAAATTAAGGATAGAGTCCTTGTTGAGTTTGGTGATGGTCCCGAAGCGATTGATTCAATTCGAATGCAGGCCAGCGATGCCGCTATTCAGTCAGAAGTTCAGCTAGAAATGAAAATCGCAGCTTTACGTATGGAGCGAAGCGGTACCACAAATAAATTTATGAATTGGTGGGTTCGTCAGAACGGGCTAGGCGGTAAATTCATGAAAGCCGGAATTATAGTCGGTGCAGGACTTACAGCTGGCGCTATCCTAGGGCTAGCGGGAGCTCCGATTATTGCTGGTACGGCCTTTGGAGCTGGAATGGGCGCTGGAGTCGGACTGTATGCTACTAAGAAGCGCGCTAGCGCAATCACCACCAAGGGCGGATCGGAAACGCTTGCTCAGGTGCAGGGCCAAGAAGATATTCAACGTAAATCAGCATACGCAAGAGGGCAAATGGAATCCGAAGATGGTTTCACTAGTGTAGCTGATCTCGTGTCTATGACAGAGGACAGAACAGGTAACGAAAAGGTCGGAAACCGACGTCGAGTTAAGTCAGCCGCAGGAGCAGGGGCTCTTGGTGGTACGGTTGGAGCATCTATTGGCTCGGCTATCAGATCAAGTATTGAGAGTGGATCCGGTACGTCACAAGAAGTAACCAAGCAGGAAGTTCCTAAAGATAAACTTCCAGCTGACACTAAACCAGAGACCGTGCCAGACGCTCCTCCAACTGTAGAAATTCCTCAGCATGATGGCATATCTATTTTAAACAACGAAGGTGGCACGCAGGCTATACAGAGGCTTTATGGCGCCAGTGAGGATCAGGCTAGGTCTATTTGGAACGAGGTATTTAATAAGTTTGGCACAGGCCCACTTGATCATACGAGTGTCGGCGGCCCTTCGATGCCTGATATAATACAATTACCAGGCGGTAGTTATGGCTGGAGCCACGAAGGTTGGTTGTCAAGCACGATGTCGAATGCATTGAATGAAGCAGCAAAAACGGTAATGGGGTAGTAAAATAATCATGACAAACGAACAAATAATTGAAGAACTAGGTTTTACAAATGCCGATCAAGAAATGAAAGATCGAGTAGTCGAAAATGTTCGCACGATAGTCGAATTACGAGCCGTCGGTATTATTGGCGAGCTGATGACCGAAGAGCAAGAAAAAACCTTCGCTGAATTACAGGATAGGGGCGACGACCAGGCTATCTGGGATTGGCTCAAAAGTGACATTGCAGGTGTCGATGTTAGCGAGATATATGAGGCAGCACTTCGAGACTACATTGAACAACGTAAGGCGGATGAGTTTCAAATAACCATTTAGCAGCCTGACGTCGTCTGCTATAATAGTTAACAAAGGATATAAGTTATGTTTCAATTAGACGATAAGTTTTTAGCAGATATTGGGCTCGATGCATTACCTGAGGATCAGAAGAAACTTTTCTTACAGCACATATACGATGAGTTAGAGCTGCGAGTTGGTACCAAGTTGTCTGATGGTATGAGCGATGCTCAGTTAGAAGAATTTGAAGCAATTATCGACCGTAAAAGTGACGTAATCACTTCTTGGTTAGAGCGATACGCACCCGATTACGGCAATGACCAGTCATTCCAAAAAATCCAACAAGCTTCAGGCCTAGATGTTAATGATATAGCCCTAAAGGCAGAATACGCTGCCACTAAGTGGCTAGAGGTTAATCGCCCAGACTATCGTGACGTAGTTGCTTCGGTCCTAGAAGAGATTAAGCGCGAAGTTTCTGCTAATCGTGACAAGTTACTCGATAAAACTAACTAAGGCTTCCTAAGACCGTTTAGATAAGCTTTGGCGGTCATTTCACTGCCACCTGGCACGTATAGTGAATCAATGGATAGGATACTTCCTTCATTAAACTCGACATCTAAGGGTGTCGTTTTTGAATCCGTTATATGAGCACTTGTAATAATAATATCTTGGCCGTCTATGTTGATTTTAGATTTAGGAAAACCAAGATGGGCCCTAATTTGACGCTCGGCTGACTCAGCAGACATTTCGTCGGGTTTTAACCAGGCATCTTGTTTGTCTAGGAGGCCACAATAGGTTGCTAAGCTTTCGTCTTGTGGCTTTGGCCGTAATGTACCATCTAGAATTGATGGAAGTAGTGACAGTAAAGTAGCAGTACCGGCCTTTGCCATAGTTTCGTATAGTTCAGGCTTTGTTTCTTGGCCGTCCAGATTATAGGTTAGTTGGCCATATATAGGCCCCGCATCCATTTTAGCGGCAAGTTGCATTATGGTGACGCCGGTTTTTGTTAGTCCATCTTTGATGGCAGACTCAATCGGCGATGGTCCACGATAAGCAGGAAGTAGTGATGGGTGAACATTAATAATACCAGGTTTAAATAGTTCAATAATCGATTCTGGAATAATTTTTCCAAAACTTACTAAAACTCCAGCGGGGGAGTCGAATTTTTTGATGTCTTCAGCTATTTCCGTTAATTTATTCGGCTGCCAGACTGGAATCTTATGTTTAGTAGCTAGTTTTTTGACGACGGGTTGGCTCATGGTTTGCCCACGACCCTTTTTGCTGTCGGGCTTAGTGACTACCGCAGCTATGTTGTAGCCTGCGTTGATCATGCCTTTTAGGGATTCGAGGCTAAAGTCTTCGGTTCCAAAAAATACAATCGGCTGCTTGGTTTCGGAGGTTGTTTGGGGCGTTATGACCATAAGACTTTGTTTTCTTTGATGTGCTCGTCGTAGTCTAATGGCTGTAATTCGCCTTTGTCATCTAGTGTGTAGAACGCATCTTGATTATCGCGAATGTGATCTATAAAAACTATCCCATTGGTGTGGTCAATCTCGTGTTGAATTACTCGTGCCAAAAAACCGTCGGCCTTAAAGCGGACTTCGTTACCGTCCGTATCGAGTGCTTTGACTCTGATTTTGCTGTGTCTAGGTACGGTTCCGTATACACCGCTTACACTCAAGCAGCCTTCGTAATCCTTTATTATTTCGCCTTCGAATTTAACAATCTCAGGGTTAATAAGAGCAGTGAACTCTCGTACGGACTTATCGTCAAAGTCACTGCGGACAATAACTACACGGCTCAGGGTGTCGATTTGAACAGCAGCTAAGGCAGCGCTAATTTCATGTGGCCGAGAATCCTCCCAATCAGTAGCAGCTTGAACCATACTGTCAATTAATCGAAGCGTGTCCGTTTCAACGATACGTATTTTGCTAGATTTCTGTCGTAGGCTTGGGTTTGGCAGAGTGATTATATCTTCTTTGGTCATTTATGATATTATACCAGACTTTAACCCTTGTAGTTAGCTAAGATTACAGTAAACTGTTAGGGTCGAGTTCGGACTGCCAGTTAGTAGCCGGTACTAGCTTCATTGCGTCAATTAATAGTTCACGTTTTGGACTTTTCAAAATGATTTGCCACCTATATGTTCCGTGTTGCCTTTCATAAAATGCAGGCGTAGGCCCAAGAACCCTCACTGACTTATTGAGTTTTGACCTCAATTCGTCTGCCAGTGCTTTAGAGTTTTTTATACTAGCTGATTCAGTTTTGTATACACAAGTTAGCTTTAGCAGGAAAGTGAATGGTGGATATAGCCCCTTTTTTCTTTCGTTAATGGCGAATTCATAAAATGATGCGTAGTCCTGGGTTAGGCCGTACTTTATTGCCGGGTTGGTTGGTTGATATGTCTGAACAATGACATTTGTGGGGTGTTCGTTTCGTCCGACGCGTCCTACGACCTGAGCTAGTAGTTGGAAAGTTCGTTCGCTTGATGCATAGTCGGGCAGCGACAGACCGGCATCGGCCTGGATAACCCCGACAGTTCGTAGATGCGGTAAATCTAGACCCTTTCCGATGACTTGCGTACCGATTGCTATATCGATATCTCCTTCATACAATTCTTTGTAGCGGGCGTTAACGTTTTCATTCTCTGTGTTGTCGGCGTCAAAACGAGCTATGTTGGCTTTCGGGAAAATTTTGCGCAGTTCAGATTCGATTAACTTTGTACCGATGCCTTTATGTATGATGTCAGCTGAACCGCATACCGGACACGACGTTGGAATTTTATCCTTAAAACCACAAATATGACAAGTTAAGTTATATTTGTCAGCGTGTAGGGTCAACGGCAAAAAGCAATTAGGGCAATCCGCGGTCCAACCACAATCTTTACAAAGCGTAGTGCTGGCGCTACCGCGACGGTTGTGGAACAGCAGGCTTTGTTTACCAGACCTTAATGTTTCAGTAATCTGCGCTTCGAGTTGTTTTGAAAGAAACCGATAGTTAGAAAAATTATCACGCTTCGTCATGTCAATCAGATTAACGGACGGAGGAATGGTATTTTTCCTCGCTGGTTTGGTTAATAGTAGAACAGGCCGTTTGGATTGATCTGCTAGATATCGATCCGCAATCGATGGTGTTGCGCTTCCAAATATAACTAGTGACTTATGGAGCCGACCCAGTATCGTCGCAGCTCGTAGCGCCGAATAGCGGGGCGATTGTTCTTGCTTGAAACTAGGCTCGTGTGCTTCATCAACGATAATCACACCTACATCCCTTAGAGGTAGAAATAAAGCAGAACGAGGTCCAATTACGACCATAGGTTTAGTCGACTCTAGTACTTTTTGCCAGGTTATGTGTCTTTTTGCTTCACTCATTTTTGAATGGGTAACGATAATGTCATCGAAGTGATTAGAAAACTCGGAGATGATTTGACTTGTCAGGGCTATTTCTGGCACTAGAACGATAACTGATCTACCTGAGTCGATTGTTCGCTTGGCAGTTTCAATGTAAACCTCTGTTTTACCCGAACCTGTAATTCCCTGAAGAAGGATCGTTCCAGGTTTAGATTCGTGGAGTATCTTAAGCGCCTCACTCTGTTCTTTGTTGAACACAATATTTGTTCGCTCTCGTTTATATACCTCTGACGTGTCACTTTGCGACCTTCGGTTTTTGGTGATTCCACTAGGTAATATGGTTTGCAGTACTGTGGCGAGAGGAGTGGTGTAATACTTCGCAATCCATAAACTTAATTCAACTAATGGAGCAGGCAGGGGGTTGTCGTAGATAGTCTTTATAATCTGTTTAGTAGCATAATTAGGTTTTTTGGTTTCGCTCACGACGACACCCGTCATCTCTTTTTTGCCAACCTCGACAGTAACTAGAGCGCCAATTTTCACAGGCTTATCACTGGAATATGTAAAAACCGAACTTCCAGCTCGAATAATTTGATTTGGGGCCACCTCATAGTAGTGCATATCTATTAGTATACTGCTAAACTAAGCATATGTATTTTGAGAATCGTGCTCAGGCTGGCCAAATCTTAGCCGCCGAACTATTAGAGAAGTACCGCTATGAGGATTGTGCGGTGGTCGCACTGACTGACGGCGCTGTTATTGTTGGCGAGCAAATCGCAACAGCCTTGCACTCTATTCTGACGATGCTTTTGATAGAGAATATAGAAATACCTGGTGAAGGTATGAGTTTTGGGGGTGTATCTCAGAACGGTGCGTTTACCTATAACGGAATGTTTTCAGCTGGTGAGATAGAGCAGTACACAAGTGAATTCCACGGATACCTGGAAGAACAAAAGCGGATTTCGTTTCAAAAGCTGAATAGGCTTCTTGGTGATGGTGGTCTAATTAATAACGATATGCTAAGAGACAGGGTTGTAATACTGGTGTCTGATGGACTTGATAGCGGTGCGTCGCTTGACGTTGCAGTCGACTTTCTGAAGCCAGTTCGGATCAAACGATTAGTTGTGGCGAGTCCGGTCGCAACCGTTCAGTCGGTCGATAAGCTACACATGTTAGCCGACGAACTACACATTCTATCTGTAAAAGATAATTATCTTGGCGTAGACCATTACTATAATCAGAACGATATTCCGTCGCATGAAGATACAATTGCAAAAATAAACCAGATTGTTTTGAATTGGCGTTGACCCGGACGGGTAAAAAAGTGTAGAATAAAAAGCAACGAAGTGAGTGACGCGGAATAAGAAAAGGGAAACATGCTAGACGTTTTTATTACATCCAGGGTGCGACGCAAGATTGTGGTGGTATACGCCAAATATCCTGATTTCCGAACACATGTCCGGGGGCTTGCTAAGCTGATCAAAGAAGATCCAGGCAACATTCAACGCGAACTTAAGCGTTTAGAAAAAGTCGGCTTTTTAAATAGTGAGAAACAAGGTAACACCAAGATCTACTCGACTAACAAGCAATTCCCAATCTTTAAAGAGCTGCAGGGTATCGTCATCAAGTCACAACAGCACGCCGGACGCCCTAAGCGTTCATCGACTGAATTCTAGTATGTCTTTATTTGATAAAATTCTTGCCTCTCGCGGGTTTGATGCTGATTCTGTTGTAGAGTTCTTAAACCCTAGCTACTCGAAGCTACATGACCCGTTTTTGTTACCAGACATGGAATACGCAGTTGAGCGTCTAATAAAGGCACATGGTAGTCAGGATAAGATAACGATTTATGGTGATTATGATATCGACGGTATAACTGCTACAACGGTGCTTGTCGATGCATTTAAGTCTTTTGGGTTTGGTCATGTAGAAACCTTTATTCCTAATCGTTTTGTTGAGGGTTATGGGTTGACGATTGATGCGATTGAAAAAATTGCGGCTGATGGGACGAAGCTTTTGATTACTGTTGATTGCGGCAGTCTAAGTCACGCCGAAATAGAACGCAGCAATGAACTAGGTATGGATGTCATCGTAACCGATCATCACAATGTGGCCGAAAAACAGCCACCAGCCGTTGCTGTCATAAACCCCAAGAGGTTACTAGCAGATCATCCTGACGCCTATGATGGTTTTAAGTTGAGGCCCGAACTAACTGTAGCTTCGGCACGTCCTGTTGTCGCGCGCTCGGGAGATTTAGCTACAAACTCTTTGTCGTCTGCGGAACTCCCCGTGCCTCGTGAGGCACGGGTCAAACAGTCCTCGACGAGCAAGGAGCTTGCATCAAAATCATCCGGGCTTAACAAGGGACGTGCCGAAGCAACAGTTAGTTCCGACCTACCATCTACCATCTACCACCTACCATCTACCAACCCCTATCCTTTCCTAGACATTTCAGGTGTCGGCGTTGCTTTTAAGCTAGTTCAGGCTTTGCAAACGCGACTTGATGGTCTGCCGCTTGGCCAGGAGAAGTGGCTGCTTGATTTAGTGGCGCTTGGGACGGTTTGTGACGTTGTGACTTTGGTTGATGAGAACCGATCTTTTGTTTATTTTGGCCTGCAGGTTTTGTCGCAGACTAGGCGGCCGGGGTTACGGGCTTTGATGTCGGTAGCTAGGGTTGAGCCTGGCGCTATTACTGCCAGGTCATTAGGTTTTGGTTTGGGTCCGCGCATGAATGCAGCTGGGCGACTAGAAACTGCAACGTATGCACTAGAGATGTTGTTGGCGGACGAAGTTAAATCGGCGTTTGAAAAGGCTAACCAGCTAGAGGAACTAAATATTTCGCGTCGAACCGATCAGGGCATAATATTTAAAGAGGCATGCCTGCAGGCGGATAAATTAGACAGCGATCCAGTATTAGTAGTTAGCGGCGCTAATTGGAATCACGGTATTGTCGGGATTGTAGCCGCGAAACTGTTAGAGAAATACAAGAAACCAGCTTTCGTATTGCAGGAAATGGGCGATGATTCAAAGGGGTCAGCGCGAAGCTACGGTGATTTTAGTGCGGCCGATGCAATCAAAGCCGCAAAAGGATTGGTTACAAAGGGCGGCGGGCACAAGTTAGCAGCTGGCGTCACGATGCCGACCGAAAACATCGATGCGTTCCGCATTAAAGTAAATGAATTTTATGACAGCCTAAAACTAAAAAATCAAGCTGATTTGTTGTTACCTAAAGCTGATGCAGACGCCGAACTTAACGAGTTAACAGAGAAATTGGTGGATCAGATAGCTACACTCGAGCCATTTGGCAACGGCAATCCACAACCGATTTTGAAAAGTTCTAATTTATTAGTATTAAATGTTCGTAAGATGGGTGCTGATGCTCAACACGTTAAACTTGAACTGAAGGATCAAGCCGGCAAAACGATGCAATTCTTGGCTTTCAGCGCGCCACCAGAATTTTTTGTCGAGCCGGGTAAGTCCGTTAGTGTTTGGTACCATCCCGGTATTAATGAGTGGAACGGCAGCAGGTCTGTAGAGGGTCGATTAATACATATTGAACATAATTAATCTTGCATAGGTTACTCCTCTCTGTTACAATGTGACAGATATGGTACAAGTAACCCGAAAAGATGAACGCGAAGCGAACGAAAATATTATTCGTCGTTTCAACCGCAAAGTTTTGCAAAGTGGCGTGCTCGCAGAGGCCAAAGCTTCGATGCGATTTGCAAAGCCACTTAGTAAACCTGAGCGTCGCGCTAAAGCGATTATTCGCAAAGAGCGCAAAGCAGACAAACTAAACAAAGCTCGTTTAGGACTACGTTAAATCGTGGCTCTAAAAGATCAAATTAACGATGATTTAAAAGCCGCTCTTCTGGGCGGCGATCGTTTTAAGGGCGAGGTTTTGCGCGGGCTAAAAGCTGTAATTTTGAACGAAGAGGTTGCCAAAGGCAAGCGTGACGAAGGTTTAGACGACGCTGTTATTGAGCAGCTGATTGCCCGAGAGGTAAAAAAGCGTAACGAAAGTGCGCTAATTTATGACGACGCTGGACGACCAGAACTAGCCGAAAACGAACGTAAAGAATTAAAAGTTATCAGCGCCTACCTACCAGCACAACTATCAGAAGCCGATATTGAAGCGGTTGTAAATAAAGTTATCGTCAGCCTAGGTGTCTCGGATGCTAGCGCTATGGGTCAGGTTATTGGTGCTGTTAAAAAAGAACTTGGTAGTTCTGCTGATGGTGCAATCGTAGCTAAACTTGTTAAAAACGCGCTAAACTAAAACAAAGGAGCGTTAAAATGATTATATTCTTTGGTCCGGCTGGATCTGGCAAGAGTGTACAAGGTCAAATACTTGCTGCCCGTCAGGGTTGGCGTTGGTTAAGCGCAGGTCAATTGCTGCGTGAGACTGGCGATATGGACTTGATGCGACAAATGAAGGAGGGTGTGTTAATCGACGATAGTATCGTTAACAATATTATGGGTGATGCCCTGAAACGTGCCACGAATGTTTCGCAGGTAATTCTGGATGGTTGGCCTCGTGCGCTTGCTCAAGCTAAATGGTTAGTTGCTAGCCAACCAGATCACGGCAAAGCCATCGATTTAGTAATTGTTCTAGAAGTTCCAAAAAATGAATTAATGAAGCGCCTAGAAGTACGTGGACGAGCAGATGATAACATTGACGCAATCGAAGAGCGACTCAGTGTCTATCGTCAAGAAGTTTATCCAATCCTAAGTTACTTAACAGAACAAAATATTAATATTGTTCACGTTGATGGTACCGGTACGGTTGGGCAAATTCACGACCGAATTGTCGAAGAGCTACAGGCATGCAAGCTCGTATAAAGACGCCTGCTGAAATCGACGCTATGCGCGAAGGCGGCAAGATACTTGCCACTATTTTTAACGGTCTAAAACAAATCGTTAAAGTCGGAATTTCCGAACGTGAAGTTAATACTTGGGTAGAAAATGAAATTAATAAATTCGGCGCGATCGCTACCTACAAAACAAGCGAAGTTAATTTCCCCGGTGTTATTTGCATCTCAACAAACGACGAGATTGTTCATGGCGTACCGACCGACTACGTATTTGAACGCGGCGATGTAGTTAGTTTTGACCTAGTTATTACGTACAAAAATATGAAAACCGACAGTGCCTTTACAATGGTTATCGGCGATGAACCAACTGGCGTTAAAAAGCACTTACTAAACTTCACCGAACGGAGTTTGCTGGCTGGAATCGATGCCATAAAGGGCCCAACCCACACGGGTGATATTGGCGCAGCGATCGAAAAAGTATTAAACGAAGGCAAGTTAGGTATTATCAGGGAACTTGTTGGTCATGGCGTAGGCCATGAAATGCATCAAGCTCCCGAAGTTCCTAATTATGGCCACAGTGGCACAGGTGTTTTGTTAGTACCTGGCGATACGATTGCGATTGAGCCAATGGCAACACTTGGTGGTGAACGAATCAAAACCGACGAAGACAATTGGACGATTCGAACGCGCGACGGTAGTTTATCGGCACACTTTGAACACACCGTTTTGGTCACCGAAGACGGCGTGGAAGTTTTAACACAATTTTAAATTAATTATTTTTTAAGTCTTTACACTTTGCAACTTTGTCCATAAGCGATATACTCATACTATGCAAGAAACCTCACGTTACGCTGTCGGAATTGATATCGGTACAACAACAGTTAGATGCGTAGTTGGTCATATTGATGCTACTACGGGTGCGCCAACAATTGTTGGTGTCGGAAGTGCCGCTAACAGCGGTATGCGCAAAGGTAATGTCGTCAATTTAGCTGGTCCAGCCCAGGCTATCGACGATGCGCTAGGCGAAGCCGAGCGTATGAGCGGTTACCAGGTAGATATGGCGACAATTAGTATTAACGGTGCGCATATTCTTAGCACTCACGCTGACGGTATGATTGCGGTCGGGGCAGCTGATCACGAGATTAATCAAGATGATTTACTGCGAATTGAAGAGGTGGCGACGCTCGGTAAAGTGCCAGCTAATCGCGAAATTTTGGATGTTGTCCCTCACGTCTATAAATTGGACGGACAGGATAATATCAAAGATCCAATCGGAATGACAGGTACTCGGCTAGAGGTTGATGCACACGTTGTTTCGGCGCTTGTGCCACATCTAGTGAACCTGCAAAAAGCGACCGAAACCGCCAAAGTTGAGCCTAAATCGATTATTGTCGCTAGTGTCGCTGCAGCCCGAGCGGTTTTAACGGAATCTCAAATTGAAAACGGAGTTGCGTTAATTGATATTGGCGGGGCAACTACTGGGGTTGCGATTTACGAAGAGGGCGACCTGCAGTATGCGGCCGTTATCCCAGTCGGTGGAATTAATATCACTAATGACCTGGCAATTGGGCTTAAAACAGATCCAGAAATCGCCGAGAAACTTAAACTAGAACACGCTAACGCAATTGCTCGTAGTGATGCATCGGGTGTCAGTCTCAAACATGACGGCAATATTTTGACATTTCAGACTGACGAAATCGACGAAATTGTCGAGGCGCGTTTGGAAGAGATGTTCGACGCAATTAATAACGAACTCAAAAAAGCGGGCCGTGCCAGTAAATTACCAAGCGGGGTAGTCTTGACCGGTGGCACCGCTAACCTAAAGGGCATCGCTGAGTACGCCAAACAATCACTAGGCCTTGCTGCCAGAGTTGGCAAATCGTCAGGCTATGGCGGTGTGGCTGATGATATCGAAAAGCCACAATTTGCAACTGTTATTGGTTTAATGTTGATGGATTCTGACACTGCTTCGGTTGTTGATAAACGAACCTCAAAGAAATCTGGTAAAGGTGCGCTTAAATCGGGCGCAGGTGCAATTGGCCGATTTATGGACCGATTCAAGTCATAGCATTTTTCGCTTGGCTAGTGTTATACTAGACTATGAATACGAATATTGGGAGATCACAGATACATGCCTGAAGTAAAACCAAGCGACATACAAACGTTTGCCAGCATCAAAGTTGTAGGTGTTGGTGGTGCCGGTGGGTCGGCCATTAACCGCATGAAAGATGCTGGTTTAACTGGCGTTCAATTTATTGCGATGAACACAGACGCGCAAGCGTTACATAATAGCAAAGCTGACATCAAACTACATCTAGGACGCGCCACAACTGGCGGTTTAGGTGCTGGTGCTGATCCATCAACTGGAGAAGCTGCTGCTAATGAATCACGCGACGAAATTCGCGAAGCTCTTACTGGCGCTGACATGGTGTTTGTAACCATTGGTGCTGGTGGTGGAACCGGAAGTGGCGCAGGCTATATCGTAGCCGAAGTTGCACGTGACCTTGGAATTCTGGTTGTTGGTGTTGCCACTAAACCATTTAGTTTTGAAGGTGAAAAACGTCGTCAAAATGCTGAATGGGCAATCGCTCAACTAGGCCGCCAAGTCGATACGCTAATTACAATTCCAAACGACAGATTGTTACAAACCATCGATCGTCGAACGCCACTGCTTGAAACTTTCAAGATTGCTGATGACGTTTTACGTCAGGGTGTTCAGGGTATTTCTGAGTTAATTACCGAACACGGACTAATTAACCTCGACTTTGCTGATGTCAAAGCCATTATGAGTAACGCCGGCTCAGCATTAATGGGAATTGGTCGTGCAAGTGGCGACAACCGTGCTGCTCAGGCTGCGCAACAGGCGATTGAGTCACCGCTAATCGAAGTTTCGATTGATGGTGCCAAAGGCGTCCTATTCAACGTTACTGGCGGTTACGACATGAGTATGAGTGAAATCCAAGAAGCAGCCGAGATTATAACTAGCGCTGTTTCACCTGACGCTAATATTATCTTTGGTGCTACTTTGAAACCTGACCTAGAAGACGAGTTGATTATTACAGTTATCGCAACTGGATTTGATTCGGCATACTTCCATTCAGAGCCTGAGGCAACTGAGGAAAAAGCAGTTTTAACCGACACCTATGATGCAGATGACGCAGTCAAAGATATCGATATGAACCTAGATCATTCTGAATCTGCAGCTGTGTTTGCCGAAGAAAATCAGGATAATATTTGGAATCAACCTACCGAAAACGAAGATGAGTCCGACACGCCGGCTTTCCTAAGACGACGCAAGAAACATCGCAAAAATTCTGACGACAAAAAAGAAGAAGACCAGGATAAATAATAGCCATGGCTAGTTACAATATCGGCGACAGTAAAGTAATTGAATCGCGTGAAGTTAGTGACGGCGTAACAATTCGTCGTCGACGTGAATCACCTGACGGCAAACGATTTACAACCTATGAGCGTGTAGAAAAGCCTAACCTCGCGGTCGTCAAAAAGGACGGCGTGCGTGAATTATTCGACCGTGACAAATTATCAAATGCAATCAAGCGTTCTGTCGGCAAGTTTTTTGCCTCAGAAGTCGAAGTCGAAGAGATGATTAGTGAAATCGAAGACGCCTTGTACGCAATTGGCGAAAATGAGATTACATCCAAGCAAATTGGCGACAAGGTACTGGATGAGCTGGCGATGCGGAATGAAGTGGCTTATGTGCGTTTTGCCAGTGTTTACCATGAGTTCAAAACACTCGATGATTTCGTAGCGATTTTGGAGCAGCGCCGTAAAAAACGAGTAAAGTCGTAGGCAAAACATGAAGGCGGTGGTGATTTACAAAGAGCAAACAGATTACGCCCGAACCGTAATCGATTATTTGCGTGATTTTGAACGTCAAACCGGCCGCAAACTTGAAACCATGGACCCTGAAACCCCTGATGGAGCGCAATTTTGTCGAGTTTATGACGTAGTTGAGTATCCAACCATTTTGGCACTTAGCGATAATGGAATTTTACAAAATATGTGGCGGGGACTACCATTACCAACCATAAAGGAGCTTAGTTATTATGCTTAAATTCCTTAAACGTCCTAAAAAACTCAGTCGGGCTGATACCTGGACGTTTGGATTGATATTAGCGTTTGGTGCTGTTGGAACACTGGCCAGTTTGGTTTTGTCCATCGATGAGATCAACGTATTAAAGAATCCAGATGCGGTTTTGAGTTGTTCGTTTAATATCGTCTTGAACTGTTCAACCGTCATGCAAACCTGGCAGGCGAGCCTACTGGGATTCCCTAATATGTTTATTGGCCTGATGGCCTTTCCTGTGATTATGACCGTTGGTGTTATTGGACTGAGTGGCGTTAAACTCAGGTGGTTTTATAACGCAGCCAACTTGGGCCTGGCGGTTTGCGCAGTTTTTGCATACTGGCTGTTTTTTAGCAGCGTTTATACAATTGGTACGCTTTGTCCATGGTGCTTAACAGTGACGTTTAGTTCTACGATGTTATTTGCCGCGATAACTTATTACAACTTGCACGAGAATAATTTTGGCTTATCAAAGTCGATTAATGCCCGGGTCCAAAAATTTCTTCAAAAAGGTTATTTGCAACTGATCGTCGCCGCATGGATTGTGGCTATGATTGGTTTGGTGGTCATTAAATTCGGCGAATCATTATTCGCATAAAGGAGTCTAGATGGCAGAGAAAAACAAAAAAGTAAATTATTCGAACGCTTGGTTTGCACTAGCAATTACCAGAATTGGATTAGGCTTTGTATTCTTGTGGGCGTTTATGGACAAAATGTTTGGACTAGGGATATCTACGCCACCGGCAGGGTCGTGTGTGGCAGGGGTTTCGCCAACGGCTGGATTTTTGACAGCGGCAGGTGAAGGTTCGGGTCCTTTTGCGGGCCTATTCAGCATCATAGCTGGTCAGCCATGGGTTGACTGGTTGTTTATGGGCGCGCTACTAGGTGTAGGGCTAGCCTTAATCTTGGGTATTGGTTTGCGTGTCGCTGCAGTTGCAGGCACCGCGCTTGTAGTAATGATGTGGGCAGCATTATTACCGGTTAAATCTAATCCATTTATCGATGATCACATTATTTACGCTTTAATTATGATTGTGTTCGCACTTAGCCCACGAAGGGTTAGTTTAGTTAATCAGTGGTTAGCGATTCCGATTGTCAAAAAGAATCCTTGGCTTTGGTAATTTAGCCTTAGCATCTAGACTCATCTGATGTATAATAACGTATAGGACGCCCTTTATTAGGTGAGCGACTATCAATCGCGAAGTCCTTCGGAAGAAATCTGCAAAGAAACTAGACCCGAACGGCAATCGACACGTTAGATCGAACAAATAAGCGCTAAGAAGAATCTCTTTTTAGAAACTGGATGGCACCGTCCGCACCTGCGGATTCCAGTAACTAAATAGGGATTTTTTGTATTAAAGAAAGGTACAAGAGTGAAATTTAAAGCAAACACCAGACGTCGGGCGGCTGAATACGAAAAAGATTTAGTTCAGCAGTGGAAGACGAACAAAACATTCGAAAAGTCGGTTGAAATGCGGCCGATCGATAACTCATACGTTTTTTATGATGGTCCACCGTTTATCACTGGTGTGCCGCATCACGGAACGTTGCTGTCGAGCGTCATCAAAGATGCCGTGCCTAGATACCAAACTATGAAAGGCAAGCGAGTTGAGCGTGTTTGGGGATGGGATAGCCATGGACTGCCAGCCGAGAACTTTGTCGAGAAAAAATTGGGTATTGTCAGCCGCCACGAAGTCGGCGAAAAGATAAGTCTGGAAGATTACATTATTACCGCCCGCGAAAGCATGGTGTCTAACGCCGCATTATGGGAGGACACAGTCGATCGAATTGGTCGCTGGGTAGACTTCAAGGGCGCCTACAAAACCATGGACAAAGATTACATGGAATCTATTTGGTGGGCTTTTAGCGAGCTGTACAAAAAAGGCAAAATCTACGAGGGCGAACGCGTCCTAATGTATGACACCAAATGGGCAACGCCGCTGTCCAAGGCCGAAGTCACAATGGACGCCGGTGCCTACATTGAGGTTACTGACCCTAGTGTTTATGTAAAATTCAAACTGGTTGACGACGAGTGGGAGAATGTTGACGGCAAAACCCCATACTTACTGGCCTGGACGACAACGCCATGGACACTACCTGGTAACACGGCCGTTGCAGTGAATCCGGGTGTTGATTACGTTGAAGTGAAGCTCGGCGACGAACACCTAATCCTAGCCAAAGACACGCTAGAACTAGAGTTAACAGATGAAAAACATAATGTTTTGGACTATCAGGTCATCCGCTCATTTAAGGGCAAAGAACTGGTCGGTAAATCATACGAACCAATTTTTGAACATCGTGGTGACAACGCCCACCAAATTTGGGCAGCTGATTATGTAACAACCGAATCAGGCACGGGTATCGTACACTTGGCGCCTGCATACGGCGAAGAAGACTTTGATTTAGCTCGCGAAGTCGGTATTCCGGTGGTTCACGTTCTAGATGACTACGGCAAATATAGCGAAGGCGAGTGGCTAGGCGAGGATGTTTGGGAAATCAACAAAACTATCGCCAAGACGCTACTAGAACGTGGCGTTGTTTGGAAAATTGATTATATTCGTCACGAATATCCACACAACCCGCGGACTGGTAATCGTTTGATGTACCGCGCTCATCCAGGTTGGTTCATGGATATCGACGGTCAGCGAACTGAAATGCTAGAGCAAAACTCTGACAATATTAATTGGTTCCCGGATCATATCAAACACGGTCGTTTCGAAAAAACAATTCAGTCAGCGCCCGACTGGAATCTGTCACGCGATCGATTCTGGGCGACTGCTATGCCTGTTTGGAAGGGAATCGACGCTGACGGTAACGAGCACATCAAAGTTATTGGCAGCTACGCTGAGCTAAAGGAACTTAGTGGAGTTGAACTCGACGACTATCACCGTCCATGGGTAGACGACATCAAATTTGATATCGACGGCGTGCACTATGAGCGTATCGACAAAGTTTTGGATGGTTGGTTCGAATCAGGTAGTATGCCGTTTGCGCAGTTCCATTATCCGTTCGAAAACGTTGATAAGTTCGAACGTAATTTCCCCGGCGACTTTATCGTTGAATACGTCGGTCAGGTACGCGCTTGGTTTTACTATGTTCACGCTGTGAACGTTGGACTATTTGGTCACAATGCATTCAAAAACGTGATTGTAACAGGTAACGTTGCCGGTAATGATGGACGTAAAATGAGTAAAAGCCGAGGTAACTATACTGACCCGAACGAGTTGATGGATCAATATAGTGCCGACAGTTTGCGATTTCTTCTGCTGCAATCACCCCTGTTAAACGGTGAAGACTTCACTTTGCAGGACAAAGAAGTTGGTGATGTGGCGCGTAAACTTAGCATGATTTGGAACATGTACGATTTCTTTACAATGTATGCCGAAGTTGATAATTGGGAGTGGAATGGCGATTTGACCGATCCGTCGGCTGACGTAACGAATCCATTAGACCAGTGGGTGATTAGTCGCGTTCATCAACTGACTGCCGAAATTGAGAAGAATATGGATACATATAATATACCGGACGCCATGAAACCAATCTTGCCGTTTATCGAAGACGCCAGCAACTGGTATGTCCGCCGCAGTCGCCGTCGATTCTGGAAATCAGGCGATGATACCGACAAAAACGATGCATACCGGACGTTACACTATGTACTAGTACGACTTAGTCAGGTTATCGCACCGTTTACGCCGTTTTTGGCTGATGAGCTGTACCAAAACCTAACAGGTGGCGAAAGTGTACACTTAACAGATTGGCCAACTGCTGGTCGCGTTAATGAATTAGTCGTTAATGACATGGAGCAGCTGCGTGATTACGTTAATCAAGGTCTAAGTATTCGTGCCAAAGAACGAATCAAGGTTCGTCAGCCACTGGCGAGCGTCACGATTCAAACTATGGGTGAATTTGTCGATTTCGCTGAAATCCTGCGCGAAGAGTTGAACGTCAAAGACGTTTTGCAGGGTAGTGAATTCAGCCTAGACCTAGAAATTACGCCGGAACTCAAGTCCGAGGGTTTGTCGCGTGAGGTTATTCGACATATTCAGGCAGCCCGCAAAGACGCCGGACTCAACGTCGATGACCGTATCAAGTTGTCTCTTACGACTGACAACAACGAGTTAAAAGATGCTATCAAAACACATCAACAAGTAATTACCGACGAAACACTGGCCACCAATTTGTCAGATAGCGCAGACTACGAATACAGCGCATCCGTCAAAGTTGACGGCGCCGAACTAGCCGTCTCGTTACAAAAGCAAAGCTAATCCGTCTAGAGGTAGGACATTTGACAATTTGTACTGTTTATGCTAATATGTAAGTATAAAGGTACAACAAAAATAAACATGTCATCTGTATATCAATATCTGCAATTTCAACCAATCGACGCGACGTCAGATGATATTTCTGATAATCACCGAGCGATTGACGAAATTAACCTGGACGAACAAGTCGACAGCGATTCGATTGTCACGTTTTGGGATGATGTGATGAATGATATACATTCTGGCAGCGGAATTAACTATTCCGATCAATAAACGCTATACTTAATATATGACTGACTCTGAATTCGACACATTAATTACTCGTGCCATGAATGAGTTGCCTCAGGAATATATTCACGGCCTTGAAAATGTGGCGATTGTTTATGCCGATGAGCCTGATGAACACCAACGTGCCAAGGCTAATTTGCAACACGGTGGGTTATTGCTGGGTTTATATGAGGGTATACCACTAACTAAACGTGGAGCGGGCTATACGTTTGTGCTGCCTGATAAAATTACGTTATTTAAACACGCACTTATGATGGTATCAAGCAGTCCCGAAGAGTTATTTCAACAGGTTAAACGAACGCTTTGGCACGAGATTGCCCACTATTACGGCCTAGATCATGACCGGATTCACGAACTAGAGAATCAATAAAACGTAACTGATTTTCTCAGCAAAAATTAAGATTACATAAATTATTTTACTGCTTGTCAAGAAGCTAGTTTAGTGATATAGTGAGGAAAATATAAAGGCGAATCAGAGAGAGATTTACCAGTATTAATACCGCACGTGGAGTGCGGAGAGGCGAGGTTTCAGATCATGAAGAGTCTTGTATCAACTTTATTACAGCGAAGTACTTTGATGGTGACGTCATTTATTCTTGCGATCAGCAGCTTAAGCGCGGCCATGCCGTTATTTTTGTCTCAAAACGCAAATGCTATTAGTACTATAACAATATGCGACACTAGTTGTGACGCAGACTCTATACAAACCGCAATCGATAATGCTAATAACAGTGACGTAGTATCTTTTGGTGGTAACGCTACGCTTAATCATATTATTAATATAAACAAACCACTTACAGTCAACGGAAATGGTCACACTATATTCTCAAGTTTTACAAAAACGGGTACTGACAATAACGCTGCTATTGGCATTAATGGTACTACGGGTGTTACTATCGCTGACCTTATTATAGACGGTGTATCTGGAGTAACTCTTCATGGTATAAATGTTTATGAATCTACTGATGTTCATTTGAATAATATTACAACAAAAAACAATGACCGTAATGGATTAGTCGTAAACGGCTCAGTTGTCACTGTTGATAATCTACACACTTCAAATAATGGCTGGGGTGGTGTTGATGTCGACTTGGGAACTGGTGTCACCTCACCAGCTGTACTCAATATTAACGGTACAAGTAATCAAAGCGAAGTTGCGCCCGTTAAGGTTGATGATATAAGCAAGAACGTTACGGTCAACGACAATACTAATCAATACGTAGTTAGCCACTACGGCAATACTGACGTATATCGTCTTAATCCAAACCTTCCAGTATCCGCATCACAAACAACACAAGTCGTCCGTCCTGCAAATTTGTCGACCACTGGATGGTATTATTGGAACGATAATACTGACACACTTGCCACTACAGGAGTAGCAGGTGAGTATAATATAGTTACTGACCCAGCTGACTCTAATAAAGGGGCGTTGGAATTCAATTCGCCAAACAAATTAAATATTGCTACAAATCTGTACGCAGGTACGAAACTGACTGACATTACAGCAATTGGATACTCTAGCTACAATACGTCAGCACAAAACGCTAGCACTTACATGCAGTTCAATGTGAGTTTTGACGGCTCAAATAACTGGCAAAACCGCCTTACGTTCATACCTGCAAACAGCAATGGTTCTTGGCAGCAAAACGAAGGTATTCAGGGCGGAAATGGTCTGTGGGAGTGGTCCAAAATGACAACTGGTGGATCTTTAACATGGCCTGACGGTAGCACGAGTATTAAGCGTACGTGGAACGATATAGTAACCGCATTTCCAAACGCAAAAATACAAGATGGTCTACTAGGTCAATTATTGGTTCGTTCAGAACATAATACACATAATTACATCGATAACGTTTACCTAGCAACGAACAGTAGCAATATTAAATATAACTTTGAGTTACCAGATACATCTAAACCAACTGTTTCAAACATATCAATCAGTCCAACAGTAAATTCTAATATCGGTAGAACAGTAACAGTTACTTTTGATTTAAACGACGCCACCGGTATTGATTTAACAAAGACTAAGGTACTATTTGCCGATGGCCCTAATGTTAGCCATAAGGCAAAAGAATCTGCTAAGTTTACGCCAGTACTGGTATCTGGAAATACTTACAAAGTTACTGTTGATACAACTAATTTTTTAAATCAGAATTACATCGGCAACTATACATTGGCATTCAACCTGTATGACACTTTAGGTAATCATGGTTCAACGAAGCCAGTTAGTTTCCGTAACATATTAATTGATAACAGTGGCCCATCGGCAACGCTTGTAAACCCTATTAGTGGGTCAGTAGTGAACAATACACAGCGATTTACGTTTAATATTACTGATGACACACAGGTTGCCAGTGCATATGTGAAATTTAATGGTCCAACATCTAAGCAACTTAACCTTACGCATGGCTCTGGCGATGAATGGTATGTAGATGTCGATATGACAACTATGAACGACGGGACCTACACGCTAGACGTAAGGCCAACCGATGTATTTGGCACCGCTCGATACAATGCCAATCGGGGACAGGTGGTGGTAGATAACGCTGCACCTGTTGTATCAATTGATAGTCCAACCGGAAATCTATTTAATACCGATGTGCAGGTTAGGGGCTCAGTTACAGACCCACACTTACGTCACTATTGGTTGAATATCAAGAAAGATGGAGTAAACATCGTTAACTCAACCGTTCTAAGTAGTAGCTTTACAAATAAACTTCTTGCTACGTTAACTCAGGAAGGTAATTATGTTGTCACATTGGCAGCGCGTGATTCAGCTGGAGGCGGTAGTAGTACTGGAAACCGTAGTGATGATGTAGTGAAAGCATTTACAATTGATAAAACAGCTCCAAACGTACCTAACAACCTAAGCATGAAAGTTACTTCGAGCGGTGTTAATATTCCAGACGGTTCATCTACGAACAAGAATGGCATAACCGCATCATGGGCTAGTAATAACACCGAACCAGTTACATTCATCTACAAGTACTGGAACGATATTATAGGTAACCAATACAAGGTTGGTAGTGAATATCCTGTGTCTACATCATCAACTAGCTATGCTGGTGTGATAAATCAAGGTCAGGGCGTTCATCACTTCTGTGTTGTAGCCGTTGACCTAGCTGGAAATGAATCTGTATGTAGCGCACCATTTACTGTGGACTATGACACGACCGCTCCAGCCGTTACAGTTAATACTCCAAGTGCAATAACAGTCGGGACACCAACAACAACGATTACCGGTAGTAACGATAGTTCAAGCAATGTTGTTACTGTCTCGATCGACGGCGCAGCGCCAATTACTGTACAACCTGCAGACGTATCTGATACTGGATGGTCATTAGTTGTTGACACATCTGCTCTAGGGGTTGGCACTCACTCCATAACAGTATTAGCCTCTGACCTAGCTGGTAATGTGAGCGACGGAACAGCTGCTAGTGCAAATGCTGACCTAGCTGTTAACGCAGCACCAGCAGCTCAACCACAGGTAAACAACCTCCAAGCTCCAGCCGGTCCAGGCAACACTGGTACTGGTGGTGGAACCGGAACTCAAACAACTACACCTGGTGAAGTTCTAGGTGATCAGACAACCAACAACGACGCAGCTAAGACTGGTGATTCACACGCCAACCCATCAGCTAGCATCCTGGGTGATGCAACCAGCAATCCAATGAATCTGTTCGGACTTGCATGGTACTGGTGGTTAGCAATTCTAGCAGCAATCATCGCACTGTGGTGGGCTATTGCAGCAGCACTTCGTCGCCGTGACAACCAAAACGTTTAATAGATAACCAAAACAAACCCATTTGCGAGCCCCTTTACGACAAGGGGCTCGCTTTTTTTGCATAAGTGTTTTATATTAGGACTATCGTGACACGCCAAAAAACAAAAAAGATCGCGACCCGAAAACCAACAAAACGAACCGTAGCCACCACAAGAAAACGCAAGCCTACGAGGTCTGTTAGTTCTGCCAAGAAAAAGACGGTCAAGCAAAAGATTAATCATGGCGTCAAAATGGCGGTTATTCCGCACAAAAAGAATGACTATAAACCGCACCTGATTAGGGGTTACGGATTGTTTGCGATTGCCCTGGTGGTAATCGGAGTACAGCTAGGTTACAACGTTGCGACTACCGGTAATGTACTGGGTCATCAATCAGATATTACAATCACGTCACTGGTCAATCAGACTAACGATGCGCGTGTCAAAAATGGTGAACACGAACTGCAACTGAACGACAAACTGACCAAGGCAGCCTATATGAAAGCGCAGGACATGTTCGATAACCAATATTGGGCACATGACTCGCCATCTGGTGTAGAGCCCTGGAAGTGGTTCGGGGATGCGGGTTACAAGTATTCCGAAGCAGGCGAGAACTTGGCCAAGAACTTTACTACGACTGGTGCTGTTATGACAGCGTGGTTGGCGTCACCAGAACACCGCGCCAATATACTCAAAAACGATTACAAAGACGTCGGGTTTGCGATAGTAAAGGGTGATTTAAAGGGTGAGGACACGATATTGATAGTGGCATTTTATGGATTGCAAGCTAGCGATGCGGTGGCTGGTATTCAAACTTCACTGATTGAAGCCGATCCAAATGGCACTGTTAACATTTTGGCTCAATTCGGGTCAGCTATTCAGTCAATTACTCCAGCGGCCTTGGGTGGATTGGTACTACTAGCAGCGGCTACTATCGTAGCGGTTATCACACACGCCTTTCGACGTAAATTACCGACATCGTTCAAGCGTTCGTGGTATCGTCATCATGGTATTTACAAGGCGGTTGGGTTGATGGCGTTTGGTATTGTTGTGATATTTTTATACGGCGGCGGACAAATTTAGGGGCTGGGGATTGGGAAATAGGAAGTAAGAAATAGGAGTGAGAAGTTAGGGATTAGGGATTAGGGATTGGGAAATGGGAAGTAGGAAACGCGGGTTGGAATATGGAAGTTGGCTATTGGAATATAGCAGTAAACTGCAGTAATTAAGGGGAGATGAATACGATGAGTGAAAAACAGATTACGAAGGCGATTATTCCGGTGGCGGGATGGGGAACTAGGCGTCTGCCAATTACCAAAGCGATCGAGAAATGTATGTTACCAATCGGTAACCGACCGCTGGTTGATTATGTCGTTCAGGATTGTATTGATGCCGGGATTACGGACATATATTTCGTAATCAGCGATGGTAGTACGCAGCTACAGGCGTATTACGAGGACAATCCATCGCTGAACGAGTACCTAACGGCCAACGGTAAACAAGATTACCTGCCGATGGTCGCCAAAAACTCGAATGTTAACTTTCACTATGTCGTTCAGGACACTGCTGGCAAATATGGTACTGCGATAACAGTTGCAATTGTCGCCCCACAGATACCCGACGGTGAATCGGTCGTGGTGCTGATGGGAGATGATTTTATTTATAATGCCGACGGCAGTAGCGAGACCGCCAGATTGTTATCTGCAACGCCAGATGGTGACAGCTCAATGCTAGGTGTTAACGTGCCAATTGAGCAAGTTAACAGATACGGAGTCATCGATATGGATGCGAATAACAAATTTGTTCGCATCGTCGAAAAGCCTCAACCCGGTAACGCCCCCAGCACTCTGATTAACGTTAGTAAATACGTGCTAAATAGCGACATTATCAAGCAAATCGTTGATTATTCTAACACCGACTTAGGCGGAGGTGAATATTATATTACCGAACCGATTAATCACTATGTTCATTCCGGTGGATTACTACAGGTTGTTCCGGCCATGGGCGAATACCTGGATGGTGGTAGTGTCGAAGGTTGGCTGCACGCGAATAATGTGGTTTGTGGGGAGTAATTTTCCACTTCTTTTGTCATCAAAAGAAGCAAAACTGCTGAGGTTAATGTAAAGAACGCGTAATGAATAACTAATTAATATCTTGGTTGTCTGCGGAACGACCCTCAGGAGGGATCGCCCTTACGCCTATTGATTACAGTAGGATTCAGGTATTCCTCGACAATCCATGATATTAATTAGTTATTTATACGGTCTTTCCATATACCCCAGACCCCGGGGCTACAGGTTTAGCTATGTTCGTAAACAGATGAGGTTTTATTTAGTTGACGGACGGGCCATCTGTTATTATGAATTAAGATGAGTATAATCAGATCGATTACGGAAAAAGATTTTGACAGGCAAGAGACTCCTGAAAAATGGTCTACGTATAATACCAGGCTGGGTGCGCGGGCTATATTGTTAGACGAATCTTCGCAGCAAATAGCTTTGATGTATGTAGCGAACCACGACTACTATAAGTTACCCGGAGGTGGGGTTGATGATGGCGAGGGTCTAGAAACAGCTTTAAAAAGGGAGTTGATTGAAGAAGTTGGAGCGAATTTGGTAGATGTTATATCCGAAGTTGGTCAGATTGATGAGTACAGAGATGAGTGGGATATGAAGAGTGAACACCATTGCTTTTTGACGAAACTAACTGGCCCAACAGTTGATCCACACAGAACCGACCAAGAGCTGGCGCATGGCTATGAAACTGTCTGGGCAAAGGGCATTGACGAGGCAATTTGTCTGGTCAAATCCGGCAATCCTAAGGAATATGGACAAGATTTTGAAAGGCTACGTGAACTAACATTCTTAGAGTATGCCAAAAACTCTAACCTAATCAGCTAAAGGCTAAGTAAAACGCAGTCACCCTTGTAACGACCTCCTCTATCTGTTACAATGGACAACTGATTAATACAGTATAAAGGAATAATATGACAAAAGCAGTCGTCAAAATCGGCGGAAAACAATTTATTGTTGCCGAAAAAGAGACCCTACTGGTGGACCTCCTCCAGGAAGGCACAAAAGAGCTCGTACTCGACCCGCTACTAGTTATTGATGGAGACAAAATTTCTGTCGGTACTCCAACAGTTAAAGGCGCCAAAGTAACAGCCAAGGTTGTAACCGACCTAGTCAAAGGTGACAAAATCCGTGTGATTCGCTACAAATCTAAAAAGCGCGTTCACAAAGAAAACGGGCACCGCCAAAAATACAGCAAGATTGAAATAACATCAATCAAATAGTTAAGCAGAATCCCCGCAATCGAGCGGGGATTTTTAATTGCTCATGTTATAATTGCCCTATTGGGCAATTGAAACATTGGGTCGCCTCGGAACTGAAAGCAAGCTTTCGCTTCACTCGGCTCGCCAATGTTATAATTACTTAAAAGAGAAGAGGGAATATCAAAACGTGGCGACTGTAATTTCGGTAACAAATCAAAAAGGTGGAGTGGGCAAGACAACAACGGCTGTTAATCTGGCCTATTATTTGGCCAAAGTCGGCAAAAAGACATTATTAGTTGATTTTGACCCCCAGGGCAACGCGACCAGTGGTTTAGGTGTAGATAAACAACAACTGGGCGACACTATTGCCGAGGTTGTTATGGAAAAGGCAATTCTAGACGACATCGTGATTAAAACTGGACACAAGAATATGTACCTAGCGCCTGCCACACCTGAACTTGCCAATGTCGAGGTTGAGTTAGCTCAGGCAGACAAGCGCTTTTCGCGTTTAAAATCTGCAATCGATGCTAGTTTAGAAAATTACGACGTAGTTATTATCGACAGTCCGCCAAGCCTAAGTCTACTGACGGTCAACGGCCTGATTGCAGCTAAATACGTGTTGTTACCGGTTCAGGCTGAGTTTTATGCACTAGAGGGCTTAGGACAGCTGCTCGAGACTATGAAACTAGTTCGTAAAGGCATGAATCCAATGCTTGAGCTGTTAGGAGTGCTACCAACGATGATTGACTCACGTACTACACTAAGTGGTCAGGTGCACGAAGAAATCAAAAAACACTTTCCAGGCAAAGTATTTAGTAACGTAATTCCGCGCAATATACGCCTAGCCGAAGCGCCAAGTCACGGTCTGCCGATTGGCGTATATGACAGGTTTTCAAAGGGCGCACGTGCTTATAAGTCATTTGCAAAGGAGGTGATGGATCGTGCCAGTATCTAAAAAAGGTTTAGGACGTGGGTTTGAGTCATTGATTCCAATGGATTTATTGGATGAATCATTCGACCCTACGGCAACTCAGGACGAACAGGTTAGTGAACTACGCCAGATTAAACTAGATCAAATTACTGCTGACCCAGACCAACCTAGGCGCAGTTTCGAGCAGAATTCGTTGGATGAGCTTGCCGATTCGATTGTTGAACATGGTGTTTTACAACCAATTGTCGTGACTCCTTATAAGGGTGGATATCAAATTGTAGCTGGTGAACGTCGCTTTAGGGCAGCGAAAATTGCTGGACTTGATAAAATCCCTGCACTTATCCGAACCATCAGCGGGCAACACAAACTAGAAGTCTCATTGATTGAAAACCTACAGCGAAGCGACCTGAATCCGTTCGAAACAGCCACAGCCTACATGAAACTGCGCGATCAATTTAATATGACGCTTGAGCAAATCGGCAAACGCGTAGGTAATCGTTCGGTCAGTGGTGTCAGTAACACCCTGAGGCTACTAAGGCTACCAGATGATGCTCGTGATGCATTGATCGCTGGTAAGATTACCGAAGGGCAGGCTCGTCCGTTAGTCGGGCTTGACAAACAAACCGTTAGTGAAATTTTGCCACTGATTATTCGTGATGAATGGAGCGCACGCAAAATTGAACAATTTACGGTTGATTTGAAGAAACAGGGCAAACCAACCGCAAAAACGCCAAAGAGTATGGTTACAAACATTCACCAGCCTGTGGTTGATAAAATCAAAAAGCGCTTAGGGACCGAAGTTACGATTAGTACAAATACCAGAGGTCAAGGCAAGTTAATAATCAAGTTTTCAAGCGACAAAGAATTTGATCGAATCCAAAAACTTTTATCTGAATAATTAAAATAATCTAATTTTATCAAACGGATAAATTCGAATTCCGACTGGTCCGACCACGTCATAAAGCGGGATTGTACCTAGTCCACTAGACCCGTTGCGTGAATCATACGAATAATTACCCTGTCTATGGTCCCCCGAAACGAATAGTTCACCTTTTGGTACTACAACATCAGCCGTACCGCTAGTTGGACTGCCTGGTTCGCCGTGATTGGTGTCGTCAGGATTAAAACCTTCGGGGTGTTCTTTGTTATAGACCATGTAGTGCCCGTCAACTATAACTACGCGCTCGCCGCCAAATGCAATTACCCGTTTAACTATAAACTCATCATTGTCACCTGATCCATAATGCGGGTTTTTGAATACGATTATTTGCCCGCGTTCGGGTTGGTAGCTTTTGTTTTGTAGCTGTGCCCAGGTGACAGGCAAACGATTAACTATCAATCTATCGCCGGTATAGAGAGTTTTCTCCATGCTGGGTCCGACGACGCTAAAACTTCTAAAGACGAAAGTATTGATTAACAGTGTGCCAATTAAAACCAGAACAATAAAGATAAAGATGTTTATAGCATCTTTAACAAAAGGGTGTCGCTGTGTGAATGTCACTACCATGTACAACCAACTATACACGTTTTTCTGCACGATTACATCAAAATGCCTATGTTTTAGATGTTTAAATAGTGGGGCTAGTCAGGTATAGTAGTATGAGTATTTATGAAAAAGAAACCCACATCCATAGATGGTTTTATTCCGCGCCAAAAGGGTAGTCAGCTTGGTGAACTCCACACCAAAACCTACAAGGCTAGTCTAGATATACCCGAAGATATATCGAGTACTATCGGTAGCAATAAGTCGCTTCATAGTGGCGATAGTTCGGTCAGGGTGCTGGGCCAAGTTGAAAAGGGTCGTGGAATTGGTCGTTCAGACATCGATGAGTCGCTGCGTGAGATTGATCAATCGACTCCTCCTGAAAAGAAACTAAGTCGTTGTCAGCGTCGTAAAACGCTAAAGCGTAATCGACCAACTCATAGAATTCGCAAGACCATCAAATGGATAGTGTTTACAATTCTGGCAATAATTTTGGCCGTGGCAGGCTTCGCTGTATATAAGTTTATGCAAGCGGGTGGCAATATTTTTCAAGGTAACGTATTTGACATAATTCAGAACCAGCCGCTAAAAGAAGACAGTAACGGTCGTAGTAATTTCTTGATACTCGGAACGTCAGAGGACGATCCGGGTCACGACGGCGCATATTTAACAGATTCAATTTTGGTAGTTAGCGTTGATCAGACAAAAAAGAATATTTATATGTTTAGCGTTCCAAGAGATTTGTATGTAGAGTTTGGTATGGCTTGTAACGCTGGATATAGCGGCAAGATTAATGAATACTTCAATTGTGTAAACGATGACTATACCAAAGAGTCAGCCGAACAAGAACGACTGTCTAAAACTCAAGCATTCGTCGGCAACATATTCGGACTCGACATTCAGTACGGTATTCACGTTAATCATACTGTTATCAAGGAGGCCGTTGATGCGGTTGGTGGAGTAGACGTTGATATCGAAGGTAGCAATGGAGCCCCAGGAGTGCTAGACCGTAACTTTGATTGGCGCTGTAACTACACATGTTATCTAGTTAAGTACACAAACGGTGTTCATCATCTGGACGGCGAACATGCGCTGTATTTAGCGAAGGCCAGGGGTGATGTTGCACCAACCTATGGATTAAGTAGGTCCAATTTTGACCGAGAGGTTAATCAGCAAAAGATTTTGATTGCCCTAAAGGACAAGGCACTATCGACTGGAACTTTGACGAATTTATCGGCAGTAACAAAGTTAATTGATACTTTGGGTAATAACCTTCGAACCAATATTCAAACCAAAGAAATTAGAACACTGGTGCAACTGGCGGCTCAGATTAAGCCCGAAAATGTTCATACACTGAGTTTTGTCGATGAAGATAATAAACTAGTAATTTCGGGCAATTATAATGGTGCGAGTGTGGTGATGCCGGCAGCTGGAATTTATAATTACAGTGACATTAGGCAGTTTATCGACAAGACTCTTAGTAGCAACCCAATTATTAGCGAGGCAGCACCGATTGCAGTGCTAAATGGATCGGGTCAAGCGGGATTAGCGCAAACCGAGGCTGACAAATTGACTAATAATAACTATAACGTGACGATGGTCGGCAATGCAGACGGTACAGATTACCCCGACGTAGTAATATATAAGGTTGGAACGGGTTATGACGCAACAACTTCGGCTTTGGAATCTAGGTTCGGTGTTAAAGTGTTAACAACCACGCCACCCACACCTGTAAACGCTAATATTAAATTCGTCATTATATTTGGTGCTGCACCCAGTCAAAACCAATAGTTCTGTTGTCTAGTTTGTTAATGTTATTTCAATGATATAATTGAGTCTAGATATGGATTTTTTGAAAAACGCCAAACGTCGTTCGGTTATGAGCGAAGTCATTTACATGGCACTTAACATTGCACTTGCTGTTGCTTTGCTGTTTGTAGTTCGATCAACTGGCTCATTACTGCCCGCTTTGGCACTAGTGTTACTTAGCAAATGGCGGGTGTTGGCAGTTCGACCAAGATATTGGTTTGTTAATATCCAAGCCAACATGGTTGACTTTATCGTCAGTATTAGCTTGGTAATATTCTTGCTGACCGCAAACTCTGCCAATATTGATGACGGTCAGAAACTACTGGTGCAAGTGATAATTACTCTGGTACATGTTATTTGGCTACTGTTTATTAAGCCTCGATCTAAACGAGCGTTTATAGTTACTCAGTCCGCCGTGGCGCTGTTTTTGGGTGTTGCCGCAACCTATACGGTTGCATTTGATTGGCCGGATATATTAATCGTGGCTATCATGTGGGTGGTTGGATATTCAACAGCTAGACACATACTAACTAATTACGACGAAAGTCACATAATTTTCCTCAGTATTGTTTGGGGGTTAGTTATTGCCGAAATTGGATGGCTTGCGTACCACTGGACAATTGCGTATCGACTGCCAATTATTCAGAATATTTTGCTGCCGCAAGTCGCCATAATTGTCATGTGTGTTGGGTTTATTGCATATAAAGCCTATGATTCGTATTTTCATAATCAAAAGATTCGAACTAACGATATTATTTTGCCACTTTTATTCACAGTTTCGGTCATTGCGGTGCTGGTCCTAGCGTTTAACAGCGTTAGTACCGGTGTTGTCTAAGATTGCTTTTTAAACGCTAAAATATATCCGAGCTTATCGGTTAATTGATATTTGGTGTTTTTGGCATGGCTAGTTATTTGAGCGTGTTGCACAGGATCGGCTTCGATTATTAACGTACCACCTAATTTTTGGGATGATGCAGCCTGAGATATTAGTTTATTTATTATTGCTAGGCCTTCGTCTGCGGCGAATAAGGCGACCGGTGGTTCGTGGTTGGTTTCGGGTGATCTTTCCCATTCAGGATCGACGTATGGTAGGTTAGCTAGGATTACGTCTGGTGTGAAAGGGTATGATGCCAGCAAGTCACTTTGAATAGTATTAACATCAGCGTTTAATAGGTCGGCATTTTGTTTGGCGACCCTGAGAGCGTGGGGGCTGATATCAGATAGTGTAACTTCTAGTTTAGGAAATTCTAGTTTGGCTGTAATGCCCAGGCAACCACATCCGGTACCAACGTCGACTAGGCGCATCGTGGTCGATGGCAGATGGTAGATGGTAGGCGGAATTAGTTTTTTGAGTAGGTTAATTATATCCTCGGATTCGGGCCTTGGTACCAAAGTTGAGGTGTTGACCCGAAAATTACGCCCATAAAACTCTTTGTGGCCAATAATATAGGCAATCGGAACACGGTCGCTACGCAAATCGATTCGGGCGTTTGCGATTTCGACCATGCGCGGGCTTAGGGTGTCATCGCCATGTGCATGCAGGTAAGTTCTGGGTTTATTGAGAGTGTGTGAAAGGATTATCTCGGCATCAAGTTGCGCCGACTGTATATGAGCGTCACTTAACTGTTTACTGGCTAGTTTTAGCCAATCTTTAACCAGTAACGTTGGCGGCTGATAATTCGCGTTCATAGCTTTGTAAGTTCTCGATTAAATCTTCGATACTACCACCAAGTGCACTAGGAATATTAGAGCGGCTAAATCCGATTCGATGATCAGTTATGCGGTCTTGGGGGAAGTTGTAGGTGCGTATTTTTTCGGATCTGTCGCCACTGCCGATTAGGCTACGTCGTTCGGCCGCTAGTTTAGATTGTTCTTCGTCAATTTTGGCCTGTAACAGGCGGCTACGCAGTACCGACATCGCTTTGTCTTTGTTTTTTATCTGAGATTTTTCGTCTTGGTTAGTGACGACTAGCCCAGTTGGTAGGTGAGTGATACGAACGGCACTGTCAGTGGTGTTAACTGATTGTCCTCCGTGTCCGCCGGCACGATAGACATCAACCTTGAGGTCATTTGGGTTTATTTCTATATCGGTTTCCTCGGCTTCGGGCAGAACGGCTACCGTTACCGTGCTGGTGTGGATGCGTCCTTGGGATTCGGTTGATGGCACGCGCTGAACACGGTGAACACCAGATTCAAACTTTAACTGGGCATACGGTGAATCGCCCTTGACGCTAAAAATTACTTCTTTGTATCCACCGGTGTCATTAGCGCTTTCACTGATTAGCTCGGTGCGTAAATGATGCGTTTCGCAGTAACGCAGGTACATTCGATATAGTTCAGACGCAAATAAACTAGCTTCGTCGCCACCAGCACCGGCTCGAATCTCGATGATGACATTCTTGCTGTCGTTGGGGTCGCTGGGGGCAAGCATGATAAATAGATCATTTTCTAATTCTTCAAGTTTTTGTTCGTTTTCGCTAAGTTCTAGCTTGGCTAGTTCCGCCAGCTCGTCGCCTCCACCAATTAATTTTTTGGCTTCGACAATTTGGACTTCTAATTTGTCACGTAGAACCGCCTTTTCGATAATGGCTTCTAGATCTGTTAAGCGTTTACTTTTGGCGGTGTATTCTGGGTCAGCATAAGCATCAGGCGAAGACAAAAACGAACTAAGCTCGGATTTTTCGAGCTGAAGCTCATTCGTGTTTAGAGTTATCTTTGCCATAATTGCACCTATTTATCAGTTATATTGTAACAAAAAAGAGGCAAACGCGTACGTAGCCTCTCTTTGGTTTGCTTAGCTATTTGTCGGCGCTAGCTTTTTTGGCCTTGGTGGCGCTTGCTTTCTTAGCTTTTGAAGCCAACTGCTTTTTACGAGCTTCGGCTGCGGCAAATTTAGCTTTGTACCTATCAACACGACCTTCGGTGTCAATAATCTTTTCTTCACCAGTAAAGAATGGGTGTGAGGCGCTAGAAATATGCACTTTAACTAGTGGATATTCATTGCCGTCTTCCCATTTAATGGTATCGGTTGTTTGCGCTGTTGACTGAGTCAAAAAGGCAAATCCCGCCACATCGTCGCTAAATACGACTGGACGGTAGTCTGTTGGGTGTATACTGCTTTTCATAATCTGAATAATTGTATCTGTTTTTGGTGTAAATGTCAAAGGTTAGCCGGGGGTTTCGAATCAATTTTGCTGGTATTTTCTTCATGATGAATCATGTTTAATAGCGAGCTGCCAGCTTTTGTGAGCGTCATGCGCCTGCTGTGTTCGGCCTGAATCTTTTCGTGAAGTTTATTAATCGCTCTGACTGCACCTGGTTGCTGAGTAAGTAGTTTAAATTCTTTATCTAGTTCTAGCAAGTCTTCATCCATTAAATCCTCAAGACCTACGTAGTGGGATCTAGCACCTTTGGTTGCGCGGATTAGTTCATCCAGTTTTAACTGAACGGCTTTGCCGTCGCGGTTTTGGGTGTTTTGGATCAAAAACACCATCAAAAAGGTGATAATGGTCGTGCCAGTGTTAATTACGAGCTGCCAGGTGTCCGAGAAATTAAATACAGGTCCTGTTAGGGCCCATACGACGATAATGAGCGCTGCGCCCAGGAATACGAAGGCGCTGCCTGTCCAGATTGATATTTTGCTGGCGACTCTACGAAATATATTCTTCATGATAATGTTTAGTATACTCTCGACGTAACTATGCGTATAGTAGTACAAATTCAAAACTTTACCGCGGGTCCTGTCGTCCGGTTTACCCCTTCTTTTTAAATTTCTTCGAAATTCTAAAAAGCGGGCGTTGCCCCACCGAACACCACCCGCGGTAAAGTTTTGAGTTTGTAAGCAAACGTTGACATCACTTCTCACCTCTGGTAAAATGGTGAAGTAACAATAATTAATGACACAACTGACGCGAAGTTTCCTTATAAAACAGCGTCAGTGAGGATTCGCTACGGCGAAAGGAGTACAAACAAATGACAGTTAATGTCGATATTAAAGCTTTGCTTGAAGCTGGTGTTCACTTTGGACACAAAACAAGCCGTTGGCACCCTAAAATGGCGCCATATATACACAGTAAGCGTCAGGATAGTCATATTATTGACCTGACAAAAACAGTCGAAGGTTTGGACGCAGCTTTGCCGTTTTTGACCAGAGTTACTGGCAACGGCAAACAAGTTCTATTCGTTGGAACCAAAAAGCACACCAAGGCTATCGTTAAATCGACTGCTGAATCAATCAACCAGCCGTATGTTACAGAACGATGGTTGGGCGGGATTTTGACTAACGTCGCTACTATTACCAAGCAAATCAAGAAACTAAAAGATCTTGAAAAGCGTATGGGTTCAGGTGACCTAGAAAAACGTTATTCAAAACTTGAAGTACAGCGATTCCAAGAAGAAATTGATGAATTAAACACTAAATATAGTGGTATCAAGAACATGAATGGTATGCCAGGTGCCGTCGTTGTAACTGATGTAATTGGCGATATTAACGCTGTCAAAGAGGCTAGAACTTTGGGTATTCCTGTAGTTGCAGTCGTTGACACTAACGCCGATCCAAGTCTGATTGATTACGTGATTCCAGGTAACGACGATGCTATCAAGGGTATTGAATTGTTACTTAGTTATATTGCATCAGCCGTCAAGGAAGGTGCAGGGTCAGCTAAACCAGCTGACGCAGTTAAAGCAACAGTAGAGGAGAAGTAAAGTGAGTGTATCGATTGATGATATTAGAAAACTCAAAGAGCTAACTGGTGTTGGTCTAACCGACGCCAAGGTGGCACTAGTCGAAGCTGGGGGTGATTTCGATAAAGCCCTAACCGCAATGCGTAAAAAGGGTGTAACTAAGGCCGAGAAAAAAGGTGACCGTGAAGCACGTGAAGGTATAATTGACGGCTATGTACACGGTGGACGTATCGGAGTGCTAGTCGAAGTTAACTGTGAGACCGACTTTGTAGCTCGAACTGATGGTTTCAAAGAATTTGCTCACGAAATCGCTTTGCAGGTTGCGTCTATGTCGCCTGAATACATTAGCGAAGCTGACATTCCAGCGGCTGAACTAAAGCGAGTTCGAGATGAGGCATTAGCTAGCGATGCTTTGAAGGCTAAATCTGCTGAAATGGCGGAAAAGATTGTTGATGGTCAGGTTAAAAAGCACTTTGCCGACAAGGTACTTTTGAACCAGGTATACATCAAGAACGAAAAGCAAACAGTGGCTGATTTCGTCAAAGAAAACATTGCCAAGACTGGTGAGAATCTAGTTATCCGTCAGTTCAAACGAATTGAACTTGGCGTTAGCGAATAAATTAACTATACGGTTATTTAAAAATCGCCCCTATTACGGGCGATTTTTGCTATAATGTATAAAAGAAAAGAGATATATGTTTGATACTAAACCATACGAAGATAAGTTTGATGCAGCGTTAAGTCATTTTGAGGATGAATTAAAGAAAGTTAGAACTGGTCGGGCGCATCCGGGAATGTTAGATGGACTGCAGGTTGAAGTTTATGGTCAATTCATGCCACTTAACCAGGTGTCTAATATTACTGCACCAGAGGCGCAACTATTACAAATTACGCCATTTGACCCTGCTAATTTACATGCAATCTCGGCTGCTATCCGTAACGATCAGAGCCTGAGCCTAAACCCAAGTGACGACGGTAGGTTAGTCCGAGTTCCAGTGCCACCACTCACTGAAGAGCGTCGAAAACTATTAGTTAAACAAACTGGTGAAAAGGTTGAGGATGCTCGAATTGTTCTGCGCAACGTCCGTCAAGACGCATTAAAGGAACTGAAGCGCAAAAAAGACGCCAAAGAACTGTCTGAGGATGATGTCAAACGGGTTGAAAAGTTGATTGATGGATTAATGTCGACGGCTAATCAAAAAATCGATGAATACTTCAAGATTAAAGAAAAAGATATCTTAACAATTTAAGTGATGATTATAGAGCGTATCAAAGAGCTTCGTTTTCCTCTTGATCAAATCATTGTTATAGGTAGCGGTATATTAGATGCGTATGGCTTGCGCCAAGCTGACGACATTGATCTTGTTGTTACGCCGGAATTATATAAAAAGCTCCAGTCAACTGGTGAATATATCGAAGGCGAGAAACACGGCGAGGCATACCTTTTAAAGGGTAAGGTCGAGGTGTGGATGACATGGGGGGTAGGTAATGACTTTGCGACATTATGGAAAGATGGAGTTACGGTTGAAGGTGTTAGGTTCGTGAATCCTCACTTTCTCATAGAACGTAAACGGGAACGAGGGAATAAAAAGGACATTAAGGACATTGAGATGTTAGAGCAATACTTGCATGAATAGCACGCCTAATCACATAGCCCCCAGGCACGTAGGTTTTATTGTAGATGGCAATCGGCGTTGGGCTAAGAAGCACGGTCTACCGGCATATGAAGGCCACTTAGCTGGGTATAATGCACTTAAAGATGTGATTATTGCCTGTGCAGATGCTGGGATTGAATATATTTCGTTATATACTTTCTCAACCGAAAACTGGCAACGTGCCAAAGAGGAAGTTAATAATCTGATGTCGCTCATGATGCGTTTATTCAAAACTGACATGAAACTACTACTCGACAACGACCTGAAACTCCTAGTTCTCGGGTCACGCGACAAATTACCGAAACGCATGAACGATGCAATCGATTACGCTCAAGAAAAGTCAGCTGGTGGTAAGAAAGCTACGATTGCGGTTTGCTTTAATTACGGGGGTCAGCAAGAGATCGTGCATGCCGTAAAGCAGTTAATTGAACAAAAAATTGATACAGCCGACGTGACCATCGAGGCGATTAATGGTGCGCTTTATCAACCGGAAGTACCGCCGGTAGATATGATAGTTAGGACTAGTGGCGAGCGACGTCTTAGTAACTTTATGTTATGGCGATCACCGTATAGCGAGCTGATGTTTATGGACAAGTATTGGCCAGACATGACAAAAGACGATGTTACCGATATAATTAATGAATATAGTAAACGTACTCGTCGATTTGGGGGATAAATGGAACTGATTCTTGGTGTGGCTGTGGGACTGATAATACTTGTAATTTTAGTAGTTGTACACGAATTAGGACATGCAATCTCGGCCAGGCGAAATGGTGTGGTGGTAGAAGAGTTTGGGATTGGATTCCCGCCACGAGCTTGGAAGAAAAAGCTTAAGAACGGGATATTATTTACGCTCAATTGGCTACCACTTGGTGGGTTTGTTAAGCTTCAAGGCGAACACGATGCGTCTGAGGGAAAAGGCGATTACGGTGCAGCTACTTTTTGGCAAAAAACTAGGATTTTACTAGCTGGTGTCACGATTAACTGGTTGGTGGCGGCGCTTTTGTTTACAATCCTGGCTTTGACAGGTTTACCGAAGGCGTTGCCAGATCAATTTGTGATCCCAAGCGACACAACAATGGTACGTCAGCCGGTTGAGATAACAGCTGTATCGCCTGGATATCCTGCCGAGAAAGCTGGTTTGAAATCTGGTGATACGATCGTAAGATTTGACGGCCAGGAAGTTCCAACTGCTGAACGATTAATCGAACTAACCAAAGCGGACATGGGCAAAACAGTGACCGTTATTTATAACAGAGCAGGCGTCGAGCACAGTACGCAGGTGACTTTGCGAGACGATGACAGTGGTCCAATACTAGGAGCTGGGCTTGGGCAGCGGGAACTAATCAAAACGTCTTGGTCTGCACCAATTGTTGGTGTGGCGACCGCTGGACAGTTTACGTGGGCAACTTTACAGGGCTTAGGTGGATTGGTTGTTAACCTGTCTCAGGGCTTGGTGTCCCAACTCAGTCCCGATAGCGCTACGCGCGAACATGGATCGCAGGAATTAAAAGAGGTTGGTGATAGCGTAGCGGGTCCAATTGGAATTTTGGGTACGATTTTCCCGGCAGCTAACGCAGCAGGACCGACTCAACTAGTGTTCCTGACCGCCGTTATATCACTGACACTAGCAGTCATGAATGCACTACCAATTCCAGCACTTGATGGCGGTAGGTGGACAGTAATGACGATATTTAGACTATTAAAAAAGAAGCTAACCAAAGAGCGTGAAGAAAAAATTCAAACTGTTGGGTTTTTGATATTGATGGCATTAATAATTTTGGTGACTATAACCGATGTTACAAAATTCTTCTAATAAGGCGCCAGTCGAGGACGAGCGTCCAAAATTAAATTGGGGGATATTGATACTTCCAGCGTGGGTGTTTGGTGGGTTTATTATTTCGCAGCTAATCGTAATTGCGTTAATTAAGGTCCTGGAGTTAACCGGTGTATCCCTTGAACTGATTAATCAGACGACGCTAAACACGTTGTTTTCTATTTTGATTTATGCCATCACGCTATTATTGGTTATCGGGTTACCTTGGTGGGTGCATAGATACAAAACCTCCAAACAGGAATTAGGTATAACCAGGCTACCGTCATGGACTGATATTTGGTTGGCGCCAACTGGTTTGATTATTTATTTTCTACTATCGGCAGTCTTGATTTTGGCCGCAACGCATTTATTGCCATGGTTCAACGTTGAGCAGGTTCAAGATACGGGGTTTGATAAGCTAAATTTACGATTTGAGTATATCCTAGCTTTTGTTTCACTAGTTATCATTGCGCCGTTGGCCGAGGAAACGCTATTTAGGGGTTATTTGTACGGTAAGCTTCGTAAAACTGTGCCGATTTGGGCAGCGATACTTGTAACTAGTATATTGTTTGGAGCGATTCACGGGGCATGGAACGTTGCAATCGATACGTTTGCGCTGAGCGTAGTACTTTGTATCTTGCGTGAAATGACAGGTAACATCTGGGCGTCTGTGCTGCTACATATGCTAAAAAATGGGATTGCGTACTATCTTCTCTTTATTAATCCGATATTATTGACTACACTAGGAGGATAATATGAGACTCACAGAATTATTCACCAAGACCAGTAAAACCGCACCAGCTGACGAAGTAGCCAAGAATGCTCAACTATTAATTCGAGCCGGCTTTATTTACAAGGATATGGCGGGTGTTTATACATACTTACCACTCGGAAAACGGGTTTTAGATAACATAACGCAAATTATTCGTGAAGAAATGAATCAAATCGGCGGCAATGAAATTAGCATGACAGCACTTCAGCAAAAAGACGTCTGGGAGGCGTCGGGGCGTTGGAATGAGGACGTAATGGACGTCTGGTTCAAAACTAAACTGGCTAATGGTAGCGAACTAGGTCTAGCTCCGACTCACGAAGAACCGCTAACGCAACTCATGAAGAATTTTATCCATAGCTACAAAGACTTGCCGGTTTATCCTTATCAATTTCAGATTAAGTTCCGCAATGAGCTACGTAGTAAGAGTGGTCTGATGCGCGGTAGAGAATTCTGGATGAAAGACCTCTATAGCTTTAGTAGAAGCCAACAGGAGCACGATGATTTTTATGAGAAGATTAGTAAAGCCTATGCGTGCATTTATGACAGACTAGGAATTGGCGAGAAAACTTATAAAACTTTTGCAAGTGGTGGTAGTTTTACTAAATATAGTCACGAATTTCAAACTCTGAGTCCAGTTGGCGAGGACACTGTGTACGTGCACGCCGAACGCGGCATCGCTATTAATGAAGAGGTCTATACCGATGAGGTGCTGGCTGACCTTGGCATTAACAAAGATGAATTAGTCAAAGAAACTGCTATCGAAGTGGGCAATATATTTACATTAGGTACCAGGTTTAGCGATGCTCTCGACCTTACCTTTACAGACGAGGATGGTATAGCAAAACCTGTAATCATGGGAAGTTATGGCATCGGGCCAAGTCGCATAATGGGATTACTAGCCGAACATTTTGCAGACGATAAAGGCTTGGTGTGGCCAGAAGTAGTCGCACCTGCCAAGGTTTACATAGTTAGTATAGGTGGAGAAGAAGTTATTAAACGGGCGGACGATTTGTACGAGAAACTGATGTCAAAGGGTATCGAAGTGCTGTATGATGATCGTGATTTACGACCTGGCGAAAAGTTTGCCGACAGTGAACTGATGGGAATTCCACATCGGATTACCGTAAGTGATAGGCTAATAGCTGATGACAAGTACGAATACACCTTACGCTCCAGTGGTCAGACTAACATATTGACACTTGAACAAGTAATTGCTAAACTGGGCTGACTGAACAAGTTTTTGTGGAGATACGCTATATATAGCGTGCCTGGTGCTGGTGATAGCACCTTTTATGATGAGAAGGAATAATTATGAAGAAAATGTATCAAATAACTACTGCAGGTAAGAAAGAGCTTGAAAAAGAGCTCGTTGAACTTAAAAGTCGCCGTGGTGAGATTGCCGACAAGCTTGCTAACGCTCGTGACTTTGGTGACCTATCCGAGAACGCCGAATATGACTCTGCTCGTGAAGAACAGGGGTTACTTGAGACTCGTGTTGCCGAAATCGAGGATATTTTACTAAACGCTGACATTATCAAGAGCGGTAGCAAGACTAAGGTTGCTTTGGGTAGTAAAGTTGAGCTTAAAACTGGCAAAAAACTTGTTTCTTACACCGTTGTTGGCCCAGTTGAGGCAGATCCGCTCAGTGGTAAAATTAGTAATGAATCTCCAATTGGTGCCTCATTATTTGGTAAAAAAGTTGGTGACAAAGCTGTCATCACAACACCAAAAGGCAGCGTGACTTACGAAATCGCCAGCATCAGCTAGGCTTACCTTCTTCTCAGCGGGTCCTGTCAGCACGAAACCCCAATAACCACCTTGCTCCACACCAGAGCACTCTTTTTTAATAAAGCTCCACTGGAGTTTTATTAAAGCATTCGGCTGAAATCGGTTATTCAACCGATTTCACAGTCTCTGGCTTAGGAGCAAGGTGGTTATTGAGCGGGCAAAAATAAACAAGAGTGGACGGACTATATGCTATACTATGACAGATATGGCGACACTAAAAGACTTCCGAGACGAGCGACTACGAAAACTACAAGACCTACGTGATTTAGGTCTAAATCCTTACCCGGCAACGTCGCATAGAACTCATATGTCAAGCGATATTATCAGTAATTTTGATAATATTGAGGGCCAAACCGTGACGGTCGCGGGTCGCATTATGGGTATTCGTAAATTCGGCAAGCTAGCTTTTATTGTTTTAAAGGATTTTAGCGGTCAAATTCAGCTGTTTTTACAGTCAGATAATCTGGAAAAATTGAACGTAGATAATAATCAACTTGGTATTGACCAATTACCATTACTTGACAGTGGTGATTTTATCGAGGCAACCGGTAAAGTAATAAAAAGCAAGACCGGAGAGATATCGGTTGATACAACTAATTTACGTCTATTAACTAAGTCACTACGACCAATGCCGACTCAGGTTGAAGGTTTTACTAACAAAGAAGAGCGAATGCGTCGACGTTACGTTGACATGAACGTTAATTTGGATGTGCGCGATAGGTTTGTGCGCCGCAGTAAATTCTGGCAGGCGACCCGTGACTTTTTGAACCAACATGGGTTTATCGAGATTAATATTCCAGTACTTGAACACACAACTGGTGGGGCTGATGCAACTCCATTCGTGACACATATGGACGCGCTAGACCACGATTTTTACCTACGAATTAGTCATGAGTTGCCATTAAAACGTTTAATCGGCGCAGGCTACGAAAAGGTCTACGACATTGGTCCACGCTTTAGGAATGAAAACTATAGCGACGAACATTTACCGGAGCACGTGGCGATGGAATGGTACTGGGCCTACGCCAACTGGCAAGACGGCATGAAGTTCATGGAAGACATGTACAAATTTATTCTGGACAAGACATTCGGAACTTTGCAGTTCAAGCTGGACGGCAAAGACGTCGATATGAGTGGCGAGTGGGAAGTCTGGGATTACGCTACGGTCATCAAAGACCGATACGGGCTAGATGTGTACGAAAGTTCACTCGAAGATGTTAAAAAGGCTTTGGTAGAAAACAAACTCGAAGTTGAGCAAACCGAAAACCGCGCTCGTGGCATTGATAAATTATGGAAGAATATTCGTAAAGACGTGGTTGGACCAGTTTGGTTAATCAATACGCCTAAATTTATTAGTCCGCTGTCTAAATCCAATCCCGACGATGAGCGAAGTGTTGAGAGATTCCAGCCAATCATTGCTGGCAGCGAACTGGGTAATGGATTCTCGGAATTAAATGATCCAATTGATCAGTTGAATCGATTTGTTGAGCAGCAAGGTATGCGTGAAGCAGGCGACGACGAGGCAATGATGTTAGATATAGATTTCGTTGAAATGCTGGAATACGGTATGCCACCAGCCTGCGGTTGGGGCTTTAGTGAACGCGTTTTTTGGATATTCGAAGGTGTTTCGGCCCGCGAAGGTGTGCCTTTCCCACAACTTCGCAGTGAAATAGACTCAACTACTCGCGAAATATATCCAGATATTAAACTGTAACTAAGTAGCTTGCACTACCTTATTTTGATTGCTATACTAAATATAGTAATTAAAAGAAGGGTATAAATACATGACAAAAATTGCCGTGTTCGTTGGAAGTTTGCGTGAACAATCGTTTAATAAGTCGCTTGCGCACAGTCTAGAAAAGTTAGCGCCAGAAGGTGTAAAGTTTAAATACGTAGATATCAACTTACCACTGTTTAACCAAGACCTCGAAACGAATTATCCAGTAGAGGCGAAAGCAGTTAAGGATATTGTAGAATCATCTGATGCGGTGTTGTTCGTGACACCTGAGTATAATCGTAGTATTTCTGGTGTACTTAAAAATGCCATAGACTGGGCGAGTCGCCCATGGGGCACAAATTCATTTAACGGTAAACCCGTTGGGATAGTTGGAGCGTCTGGTGGTCCGACTGGTACAGCTGTGGCCCAGTCAGACCTACGTCATATTGTGGCATTTTTGAATACGAAATTAATGGGACAACCCGAAGTTTATATAGCAAACGCTGACGATGTATTTAACGAAGCGGGTGAACTGGCGGATGAGCGCTGGCGCAAGAATTTGACGGAATACATGAAGTCATTCGTGGCTCATATTAAGCAATATCAATAACACAAATATTAAACAGAATAAAATTGCTCGGACTGTTTGCTATACTTGGAGGTAGATGAAAAAAGTAGCGGTATGGGTAAGTATACTAGCGCTAATTACAGCGCTAGGCTTTGTATTAGCCCCTAAAACTGCTAACGCATCTGTTAACGATTTTAACTTTAGTGACTTTAAGGCTGACTATTATTTATCCAAAGATGATAGTGGGCGATCAGTTATGCGGGTCGTCGAAAACTTTACTGCCGAATTTCCTGATTTTAATCAAAACAAAGGTGTAGTTAGGGCAATTCCAATGGTATTTGACGGGCACCCGGTATCCGTTGACGTCAAATCTCTAACTCGAAACGGTCAGCCAGAGCCAATTTATAGCAAGGAAAAACAGAATAAAAATTTGTTGATATCGACTGGTGACGATTCGTATGTACTGGGTCCGCAAACATACGAATTAACCTATACGTTACGAGATGTGATAAAGGATTTGGGTGACCACCAGGAGTTGTATTGGAATGTGGTTGGCCTGCAACATAGCCAAAGTTTTGATTCGGTTCAGGTTAGTGTTCATTTAGACAAGTCAATTGCCAGGCACTTTAATGGTCAAACAGTTTGTTATGAGGGGTTGTCAGGCTCCACGAATAAGTGCGGAATCACTAGTGTAGATAGTCAGACTTATATGTATAAGTCTAATGGAGCAATTGGTCCAAATCAGGACATGTCGATTGTGATGTCGTTCAAGGCTGGTAGTTTTGAGCCATTTCAGGCAGGTTTAACTGGTATGGTGCAAAGTAGCTTGGTTATGTTGTCGGCTATGGTATCAATTGCTGGTTTGATATTCGCATTTGTATTAAGGTTTGGACGAGGCCGTGACGCAAAAGGTCGTGGTATTATTGTTCCCGAATATTTGCCTCCAGAACAACCAGTTCGGTTGGTGGCTGATTTAATTAAAAAACCGACCAAGGTTGTGGCGTCTCAAATAATTAGCCTGGCGGTTAGCCACAAGATTCGAGTAGTTGAATCAGACAAAAAGGTACTGTTTGGCTCATCGAAATCGTACAGTATTGAACTAATTAACGCGAACGGACTTACTCCTGATGAAACAGAGTTTTTGGGAGTATTTTTTGACGGTATGAAGCTTGGGTCAATTTATAACTTTGACTCTAGCGATTATACGGTTGGCAGTTCGCTTAGACATTATCAAAGTGAGGCTCGAATTTTGGTTGTTAATGAAGGCTACAGGCGCACGGTGAAATCAAAACCATTTGTACTGCTAGTTAGTGTGCTGGCGATTGTTTATGCATTTATATTGAGCTTGTTTGAGTTTCAGTATGTGGTTGATCCTATAACGGTAATCTATGGTTTCGTCGTGCCGCTGGCGTTTATATGTTTAATTATAGTCTTTACAGTGATTGGGTCACTTCGTCCTCTAACGGATAAAGGTCGTGAGCTGGTTGATTACGTATCGGGACTAGAGATGTATATTAAACTTGCCGAGGCCGACCGGCTGAGAGTTCTTCAAAGTCCTAAAGGTGCGGACAAAACACCAATTGATCCTAGTGATACCAAACGAGTAGTGAAATTATATGAGCGTGTGTTGCCGTATGCTGTGTTGCTTGGTTATGAAAAAGAATGGGCAAAGCAGTTGACTGTATATTACGAACAGGCTGGGTCGGTACCCAGTTGGTATGTTGGGGCATCTGCGTTTAACGCAGCGACCTTTGCTAGTTCAATTGGTGGAATGTCAGCGTCCGTAACTAACTTTAGTGCACCGCCTAGTTCTGGGGGCAGTGGTTTTTCTGGTGGCGCTGGTGGTGGCGGAGGGGGTGGGGGTTTTGGTGGAAGATAAGGCAATTAGCGGACAAGAGTTTTCGGATGATTTACCAATTTTTGATTTCCACAAAGAAATTGTAAATACAGTTGACGTTAATCAGGTTACGATTATTACCGCAGAAACCGGTGCCGGTAAAAGCACCCAGGTACCTCAGTATTTGGCAGAACACGGATATTCAAAAGTAATCGTTACGCAGCCTCGAATTTTAGCGGCTCGCAACTTAAGTCGGCGCGTCCGCGAAGAGTGGGCAACGCGAAATCTAGTTGATAGTGATGACATTATCGGATACCGAACGGCACACGAACGCGATGATAACCCCGATACTCAGATTTTATACTGTACCGACGGTTTGCAACTTGTCCGTGAGATTACTGGTGCTGGCACGCGCGACAAACAAGTTCTAGTCCTAGATGAGGTTCATGAATGGAATGAGAATATGGAGGTTCTAATTGCCTGGGCAAAAAAACGCTGCCAAGAAGAGCCAAGGTTTAAAGTTGTAATTATGAGCGCCACTATCGAAACTGGCAGTTTGGCGGAATACTTTGATACCACGGCAGTTATTAATGTTCCCGGTAGGTTACACGAAGTGACTTGGAGTCGTGGGCAGGACGTAATCGATGAAATATTTAAACGCCTAGATGCTAAAAAAAGTAATATGTTGGTATTTTTGCCTGGTAAAGCTGAGATTCAGGCGGTCTCCGATGCCATTAAAATTAAAGCCGAAGATATGGGAGTTCCAGTTATTCCTCTGCATTCACAGTTGGAGGCGACGGCGCAGCAGCAGGCATTCGCAAGTTATCCGGGCGGCAAGGTGATCCTAGCGACTAACATTGCCCAGACGAGCGTGACTATAGATGACATCGACGTAGTGATTGATAGTGGCCTAGAACGACGCAGCGAAGTGCGTGATGGTGTCGAGGGACTATTCATCGCCCAGACATCCCAAGCTGACTGTTTGCAGCGAGCGGGACGGGCTGGACGAACAAAACCTGGTGAGTATGTGCTAGCTCAGTACGATGTTTTGCCGTGTCTTGATTTTGAGGATAGACCTGAATACGGCACGCCCGAAATACTTCGTAAACATATCGACAGGCTAGCACTCAGACTCGCAAATGTTGGAATTGATATCGAAATCTTGGATTTTTATCACGACCCAAGCCACAAGGCGATTATTCAGGCTAAGCGAACCTTGGTTTCACTTGGCGCTCTGACTAAAACGGGCGACGTAACGTCGATAGGCCGGCAAATGGAGCAATTTCCGGTTGAATCTAGCTACGCTAGGATGTTAGTTGAATCTGAAAAATATGACAAAACTATCCAGGTGAAACTAGCGGCCATTATTGGAATTCAAGAAGTGGGCGGAATCATAAAGGGAGGTACGCGCTACACCGGGTGGCGTAAATACACTAAACAAACTAAATCTGACTTGCTCGCGCAGTACGACATACTACTAGCATTACCCGACATTTTGCCAGACGACTACGAAGATCTAGGAATTATTAGCAAGAACGTAATTAAGGCTCAGGAAGTAATGGAGCGGTTAAATAGTGATTTAGGTCTTGGCGAACAACCACTAACTCCAATAACTCAGGATGAACAAGTTGCCTTGATGCGCAGTATCGTTGCTGGGCAGACCCATCAGCTGTGGATTGTTAATAGTAAAGGCGAAGCCGAACATTTAATAACCAGAAAACGGCGTGAATTATCAAGTAGCACGGTTGTTCGTTATCCGCATATTTTTACTGGCACACCGTTTGATCTGCAGATTCCGACTTACAAGGGCGATCTTGAAACTTTGCATTTAGTGCAGGGCATTACCGCGGTTGATACCGATTGGTTACTTGAGTTATCGCCTGATCTGTTCGCACCACGACGTGGAAAAGTTTACTATGACCCTAAGATGGGTGGCCTAGCCGAAAAGCAACTTGTCAGGTTTGGTGGGCAGGTGATCGAAGGTGACAGTACGCCAATTTACGATAACACCAAGGAAAACCAGAAATTATTCGTTGAGTCATTTGCCAAATGGGCCTACGAACGGCTGGAACGCGAACGTCGCAGCCTAAATCAACACTATTCTAGGCGCTTGCCGTCAATATCTCTCCGAGATCTGCAACAAGACGTTAAGTCTATATACGGTGGCGTGATATCGCTTGAGCAAATGAGCCCAGACCAAAAGCGTAAATTAACCGACCTGGCACGATTAGATACACATTTAGGTGAGGGGACAATGCAAAAAATCGCCGAGCATTCTGGCGGAGAAAAACGACGCTTCGGTCGGCGCATTCGTAGACCACACATTAAACGTAAATTCGATAAACGCGGTAGACGACATCGCTAATAGTCGATGCCAAGTTCCAGGTTAAATAGTTTATCGGTTATAATGATTAAGTTGGATTCATTGAAAGCGTTAGATAGGAAGTAAGTGTGATTGAAGTAAAAAGAGTTACCAAGACCTATGGTAAAAAAGACAACAAGTTTGTTGCACTAAATGATATAAGTTTTGTAGTACCGGATGGTGCGAGCGTGGCTATCATCGGTAAATCGGGAAGCGGAAAGTCCACATTGATGCACGCTATGAGCGGTCTTGATAGACCAGAACTTGGCGAAGTAGTGATTGATGGTCGCAATATCCTAGCGCTTAAACAAAAAGAGGTTGATAGGTTTCGGTCTGCTACTATGAGCTTTATTTTCCAAAGCTTCTTCGTTCAGGCGAATGAAAGTTGTTATGACAACGTTAGTTTACCGCTTGAGATTGCTGGCGTTCCAGTTCATCAACGTCGTGAAAAAATTGAAGACGCTTTGAGGGCCGTAGAATTACTGGATAAGAAGAAATCCAGGGCCCGTGATTTATCTGGTGGTCAAAAACAACGCTTGGCAGTAGCGCGTGCAATTGTTAACAATCCCAAAATTATTTTTGCCGATGAACCAACAGGCAACCTAGACAGTGTTACGGGTGAAGTCGTAGAGGATTTATTGTTTAGTTATAACAAACGAAACGGTATAACTTTGATAATTGTGACTCACGACCCAGACCTCGCGAGTAAGTGTGACATTAAAATTTATATCAAAGACGGCAAAATTGAATCAATCAAAAATAAATCCGAGTCACAACAAATTAGAACCAAAGCACCCATCAAAAGCGTTAAATTGAAGCGCCAGGCGAAGGTTCAGCTATGAAAATACGCGACATAACAATTAGGGCTGGTAGAAGTCTAAGGCAGGCAAAAGCCAGAACGATTCTAACAAGTTTAGCAATCGGTGTTGGTGCCTTTACGATTGTACTTAGCCTTGCTGCTGGTTCTGGTGGCCGCGCCTATACAGCAGACATAATCAGCAGTAACACGAATGTCAAAGAACTTTATGTCCAACCAAAACCTGACGTTAATAATGATCCGACCAAGCCTAAAAAATATTCGACCGATCCAACAATGAGTTACGGCGGTGGATTTAGCGTTAAACTGCTAAAGGATTCGGATATTGATAAATTAAATAAAATTAAAAACGTAGAATCAGTTACGCCAGTTTATCTAGTAACAGTTAAATACGTAACACGTCAGGGCCAGGATAAATATCAGGCTTCAGTCGCTACTTATAACGAAAGCGTCAAGGTCGACTATGTAGCGGGAAGTGCTGACGGAATTGATAAAAAAGGCGTAATTATTCCAGATAGTTATGTTGAGGCACTTGGCTTTAAGAGTCCTGAAGGTGCTATCGGTAAGGACGTTCAAATAGCAGCCGAAAAAGGGTCAAGCAGTTTAGTTGCACCCGAGATAAAACCGTTCAACTTTACTGTAGTGGGCGTGTATGAACAATCTGCATTGGCAGTATCTGGCTCGGATAGTTTACGTCTATCTAAAGACGATACAAAAGCGTTGTATGACTTTACAACGGAGGGCACTGCTCAGCATGGAACGTATGTCGGAGCAACAGTTATTGCAAAAGACGTGGCAGACGTTAACGATATCAAGGCTGATATAGGCAAAGCTGGCTACGAAGCTCAGACTGCCGAAGACCTAATGAGTTTTATATTCCAATTCATTAATGTCTTGCAGGGAATATTAATTGGATTTGGCGCCCTAGCAGTGTTGACGTCGGTGTTTGGAATAATTAACACCCAGTACATAAGTGTTTTAGAGCGTACACAACAGATTGGGTTAATGAAGGCGTTAGGTATGAGCAGGCGGGATGTTGGGCGACTATTCAAGTTAGAGGCGGCCTGGATTGGGTTCCTAGGTGGCGCACTTGGGGCTGGCGCAGCAATTTTGGTGGGTGTAATTGGGAATCCAATTATCGCCAAAGCTTTGAAACTAGGCGATATTAACCTGCTAATATTTGAACCCTTGACTGTTATTGGTGTAATTGTTGGTTTGGTTTTGGTGGCGGTCGCTGCTGGTATTCTACCTGCCAGAAAAGCCGCTAAACTAGATCCAATCGAAGCTTTGCGAACCGAATAACAATTCAACCTATAATTCACATTTTTCTAATCTGTTACAGGTCTGGCCCGTAACAGATGGGGGGAATGTGATTATAAATTGGATTTAGTTTGTTACAATAGGGGTAATGTTAGACATACGATATATTCGCGACAACGCCGAAGCGGTCGCTAAAAACGCCAAGGACAAAGGCTATGAAGTTGATATTTCTAAGCTATTAGAGTTGGACGCCAAACGCAGGGGGTTACTAGCGCAGGCCGATGAGCTGAGGGAAAAGCGTAATGCCATTAACGAACAGTTAAAGGGCGGCGGTAGACCAAGTGCTGAAGTTATTGAGCAAGGCAAGGTCTTAAAAGATCAGATAAGCGAACTAGAACAACAGCTTAAGCCGATTGATGAATCACTCGGCGAACTTACCGCACAAGTTCCAAATATGATGCAAGCTGACGTTCCGATTGGGGCAGAAGAAGATAGTGTTGAGATTAAAAAATGGGGTGAACAAAAAACTGGCGCAGTCGATCATTTGGATTTTGCGGTTAAGCGCGATTGGGTGGATTTTGAACGAGGCGCCAAGGTTGCTGGGGCGAAATTCTACTTTTTGAAAGGTGATTTAGCGCTACTAGAAAACGCAATTACGCAGTTTGCGCTAGATTTTGTCATTAAAAAAGGCTTTACGTTTATGACGGTGCCTCATATGGTTAACAGTCGAACAGCACAAGGCGCTGGTTTTTCGCCGCGCAGTAGTGCCGAAAGTAACGAGTACTTCATCGAGGGCGAAGACTTGTCGTTAATCGGTACAGCCGAAGCGCCACTGACTGGATATCATGCTGACGAAATTATTAACGAATCTGATTTACCGTTGATGTATGTTGGTTACAGCCCGTCGTATCGCAAAGAAGCGGGTACATATGGCAAGCATTCACGCGGTTTATTTAGAGTTCATCAGTTCAATAAGCTTGAAATGTATTTGTTCACCACACCTGAACAAAGCGTTGAGATGCACGAAAAAATCCTAGCGATCGAGGAAGAGATTTGGCAAGCAATTGGCATTCCGTATCATATTATTAATATCGCTAGCGGCGATTTAGGCGCACCTGCCAGCAAGAAGTATGATATTGAGTACTGGTCGCCAGTCGATGGAATTTACCGGGAACTAACTAGCGCTTCAAACTGTACAGATTTCCAAGCTCGTAATTTAAACATACGCGTCCGTCGAAGCGACGGTAAAGTTGAAACTTTACATACGCTTAATGGCACGGCCGTTTCGCTTGCGCGTTCGCTAGTTGCAATCATTGAACACTACCAACATCCTGACGGCACCCTAACTGTCCCAGAGGTTTTGCGACCATATATTGGTTCTCGCGCAACATTATAAGCTCCGGTTTGGTGCCTTATCACTGCGGGTGACGTTCGATGGGGCCACCCCAAAATTGTTTTTGGTAATCCAAAAAAATTTTAGGGGTAAATCGGACGGCAGGACCCGAAGGATAAGTTGATTAATTTGATATTTCGGCTAAGCACAACCGCTATGCAAGTGGTATAATATATGTACCGACCAACAAAAAAGGAGGTAGTATGCTTACGTCAACTAAAGTAACAGGAATTGGATATCAACTAGATGGTAAAACCAATAAATACGTTATAAACAAGATAGGCAAGCTAGATAGATTCCTCCCGCGGCATGCACGCCGGACAGCTTCGGCTGAAGTTCGTATTAAACAGCGCGATGGTAGTAGTGGTGTTAAATATGAAATTGAAGCACAAATTGACGTACCGGAAAAAATGATTCTCGCTAAATCCAGTGGGCTTCATGTCTTTACTGCGATTGACGAGGTTGAGTCAAAATTAGCGGCACAATTACGTAAATATAAACAATCTCAAGTTGCTCATATTGGGCGTCGTCGCATTCTGAGTCGATTCAAGCGAAGCTATGCTCGAGAGCAATAGGTAATTTTCTTTACAATCAAGCTTTGTTGCTCATCTTGTCGGTGTTATAATAGACACAGTATTTGACTGAATTTCTAATTAGGAGCAGGGTTTTTGATTATGGTAAGTAGACAAAAAGCATTAACTAAAATATTTGGCGATCCGCAAGCGAAGATTTTGAAGCGACTACAAAAAAAGGTAGCCGCAATCAATGACTTGGCAGATAAATATAAGAAAATGTCTAAGTCTGACCTCAGGAAACAGACTGATGTATTAAAAAAGCAGTTATCAAAAAAGGGTGTAACACTCGATTCAATTTTACCTGACGCATTTGCCTTAGTTAGAGAAGCGAGTGATCGAATTTTGGGTATGCGACCGTTCGATGTCCAGTTAATTGGTGGCATGGCCTTGCACCAAGGTAACGTTGCCGAGATGAAGACCGGTGAGGGTAAAACTTTGGTGGCAACACTACCGGTATATTTGAATGCACTAGAAGAAAAAGGTGTTCACGTAGTCACCGTTAATGATTATTTGGCACAACGTGACGCCAGCTGGATGGGTGAATTGTATCATTTCTTGGGTATTTCGACCGGTGTTATTATTAACGAAGCGTCATTCATTTACGACCCTACATTTAGCAATGAAAAGCATGATGATGAGCGCATGAAGCGGCTCCGTCCAGTTACGCGTAAAGAAGCATACGCAGCCGACGTAACATATGGCACCAACAACGAATTTGGTTTTGATTACCTGCGCGACAACATGGTTAATGAAGTGGATTTACTACGTCAGCGCGAACTAAACTTTGCAATCGTAGATGAGGTGGACAGCATTTTAATTGATGAGGCCAGGACACCGTTAATTATTAGTGCGCCCGCCGCAGAAAACCCAGATAGTTACTATCAATTTGCTAAAATTGCTGCCAAATTAGTGCCAGAAGATTATGTTTTGGATGAAAAACATCGAACCGTGGCATTATCAGACGTAGGTGTCGAAAAAGTTCAAAAAATGCTAGGCATCAAGAACTTATACAGCCCTGATTATGTTCGGTCAGTTTATCACATGGATCAAGCGCTTCGCGCGCAGACAGTTTTTCGTCGCGACAAGGACTACGTTGTTACAAATGACGGTGAAGTTGTGATTGTCGATGAGTTTACTGGGCGTTTAATGCAGGGTAGGCGATATAACGAGGGCCTACATCAGGCAATTGAGGCTAAAGAGGGCGTCGACGTGTTGCAGGAGAGTATGACCTTAGCAACCGTATCGTTCCAGAATTATTTTAGGCTTTATAAAAAGCTATCTGGTATGACAGGTACGGCTTTTACCGAAGCCGAAGAATTTCAACAGATTTATAGTTTGGATGTTATTCAGATTCCACCAAATCGCCCAATCATTCGTAATGATAAGCAAGATTTGATTTTCAAGACAGAAAAAGCAAAGTTAAAAGCCGTTGCTATGGCAATCGCCGAGTATCACAAACAAGGTCGTCCAGTATTGATTGGCTCGGCTTCGATCGCCAAGAACGAGTTAATTGCATCATACCTAGACAAAGAGGGTATTCCCTATGAATTACTTAACGCCAAAAACAACGAACGTGAAGCCGCAATTGTTGAAAAAGCTGGCGAAAAGGGTGCGATTACACTGGCAACCAACATTGCCGGCCGCGGTACCGATATTAAGTTAGGTAAAGGCGTCAAAGAGCTTGGCGGACTGGTCGTAATTGGGTCCGAACGTCATGAATCTCGCCGAATTGATAATCAGCTGCGTGGACGCGGTGGTCGCCAGGGTGACCCGGGCGAAACTCAGTTTTATGTCTCGACCGAAGACGACTTGATGCGTATTTTCCAGGGCGAGCGTATCGCTAGTTTGATGGATCGCTTGGGTGTAGACGAAGACATGGCAATTCAAAATAAGGCTGTTTCAAAAACTTTGGAAGCTGCGCAAAAACGAGTTGAAGGATTTAACTTTGATACCCGTAAAAACGTTGTTCAATACGATAACGTTATTAACCGACATCGTCGTGTAGTTTACACAATTCGACGCAAGATTTTAGAGGGTGGCGACATTAAACCCGAAATTGTTAGTTTGTTGGAGCAAAAAGTACTTGAGCTAACTGCACTTCCAGCAAAAAACAATAAGAATTTCGCCGAAGATTTTACGGCTGTCTTTCCACTGGCTGACAAAAAAATCAAGGCGATTGGTGATGAGAAAAGTGATAAACTGCGCTACAACCTTGCCCTAAAAGAAGTTAATAAACTGTATTCATCCAAAGAAACAGAGCTTGAGCCTGATGTGTTGCGCAAGGTTGAGCGTGAAGTTTACCTGCAGGTGCTTGATACTTTATGGATGCAGCATCTAGAGAATATGCAGCACTTACGTGAGGGAATTCATTGGCGCAGTGTTGGTCAGCGCGATCCACTGGTGGAATATCGTAGTGAATCGCAAAAACTATTCGATAGTCTACAGGCGACGCTTCGCGATGAGGTGCTTCGAGCTGTGATGAACGTTCATAAACACGATGTTATCGCCAAGACCGAAGAAGATTACGAAACAGAGCTGACGAGACTAGCTGAAAATGCAGTCGAAAAGGGTGTTAATGAAGTAACTGGTGGTGAAGCTAGTCGCGATGGTGACTTCAAAGTTAAAAAGTCAGCTACAAATATAGCAAATCAAAAAAAGAATGCAGCGCGCAAGAAAAAGAAAACTCAGCGTCAGAACCGCAAGCATAGCCGAAAATAACGGGTGGCAGAAAGTAAAATACAATGAATCATAACGTCGAGGAAGTACGATTAAAAAACGGAGCTAGAGGCCTATTAATAGATGTCCCTGGGGCGACGGTTATGAGTATGCAGTTTCAGTTTAGGGCTGGTAATCGATACGCTAAATCCAAAGACATCGAACAGGTCGCTCATATTATGGAACATATGGCGTTTGGGGCTAATGCCAGATTTAAAAGCGAACATGAGTTCGAGTTTGAATTTACAAAAAATGGGGCGTACCATAATGCCTATACCAGCGACACGTCGATGGTTTATGAAGCAGATTGTGCTGACTTTGAGTGGGATAGAATCTTAGAGTTACAAAAATTAGCGATTTGTACCCCTAAATTTAATGAAACAGAACTAAATGCCGAAAAGGGCAACGTTCGTGGTGAACTAACTAATTATTTAAATGATCATCACCGAATACTTTTCCCAAGGGTTTCCCAGATGCTTGGAGAAGATACTTTGACCTATCGACAGTCGCTTGCGACCATTGCCAACGTTAGTCTTGCTGATGTTCGCGAGCACCATCGCCGAACACACACGACCCGTAATATGCGGTTTGTCATCGCAGGTCAGTTAACTGGACGCAAAGCTGAAATTAAACGCCAAATCGAAGATTTTAATTTAAACGAGGGTGAACGATTTGAGGTGCCTAGAGACGAACTTACAAAGGCGGGACCCGGGTTAATTAGACGTAAAGACGCGACTAATCTAACATTTGGTCTGTTTATGGCCATTCCGCGCGAGTTATCTGATGAAGAGCTGGACGCGATGTTATATCTAAACCATATTTTAACAGGTACGATGCACTCACGTATCTTTGGTGCAGCCCGACAGAAAGGTCTAGCTTATAATGTAAGTGCTTTCACTGCCACCAGTAAATACGACAGCGGTTGGGATATAACCGGTCAGGTGAATCATGAGACCGCCAGTGATTTATTCGACATAATCAAACGTGAAATAAACTGTGTGCTTGAGGGTTCGATCAAAGAGAGTGAACTAGAAGCTGCAAAATCATACGCGCTAGGCCGCTACCAGATGGGAGCACAGACTGTTGCTCAAATTAGTGGATTTTATACAGGCCGTTATTTTAGTGACGATTTCATCAAAGATTACGATAAAATTCCGGACATGATCAAAAACGTTACTCTAAATCGCATGATAGATACCGCGCGCGGGTTTATTAATGGTGATATTTGGGTTCTAGCAGCGGTCAGTAGTGGCGAAAAGCAAGAAATAATAGATTTAAACGAAAAAGTAGCTACTTTATTTGAACCACGTTAGAATATCATTATGAAGATTGCAATTGCAGGATACGGTCTAGAGGGTAAATCAAATTACCAGTATTATTCGAAGGACTCAAACAACAAGATTACGATCGTTGATGAAAAACAGCCCGAGGGAACGCTGCCAAGCGGGGTCGAAGTGAAGGTTGGTGCAGGTGTGCTAAATGAATTGCAGGATTTCGATCTAGTTATTAGAACGGCAGGTTTAGATCCTAAAAAAATCAAAACGAATGGTAAAATATGGTCGTCTACTAATGAGTTCTTCGAAAATTGTCCAGCACCGATAATTGGTGTAACTGGTAGTAAGGGTAAGGGCACAACAGCAAGTTTAATTGCTAGTATTTTGCGCGAATCTGGACGAAATGTCCATCTCGTTGGCAATATAGGTGTTCCAGCGCTAGACGCTCTAACAGACATCTTGGATAGTGATATTGTAGTTTACGAACTAAGTAGCTTTCAGTTATGGGACGCTGTGCGCTCACCTCATATAGCTGTGGTTTTATATATTGAACCCGAACACCTTGATGTTCACAGTAACATGGATGAGTACTTAGGTGCCAAGTCAAATATTGTAAAGTTTCAAACTAGTGAAGATATCGTAATATACAATCAAGCTAATCGATATTCGAGCGACATTGCAGATATAAGCTTAGGGATAAGAGTGCCTTATCAAGACGAAGTCTACGCACATGTGGCGAATGGCTACTTCTATTACGGTGAACAAAAATTGTGTTCAATCGATGATTTAACACTTCCCGGAGTTCATAATTTAGACAATGCATGCGCTGCTATTAGTGCTGTCTACCCATATGTGCAAGACGGAGAGGTTATCGGGAGGGGTATTAGCAAATTCAAGGGCTTAGAACATCGTTTGAAGCTGGTAAACCATATAAATGGAGTCGACTATTACGATGATAGCATTGCGACGACACCAGGTAGTGCGATTGCTGCGATAGCGTCATTTGATCAGCCGAAAATTTTAATACTTGGTGGATCATCAAAGGGTGCAGACTTTAGTGAACTAGCTATGAAGGTTGTTGAATCAAATGTTCGGTCAGTTGTACTAATTGGCGATGAGGCGCCAGTAATCGAAGACTCCTTAATTAAGGTTGGGTATAGAGCGATAGATAATTTAGGCAAAGATATCAATATGGATACGGTGGTAAAGACTGCTCAAGCCAACGCCGAACAGGGCGACGTGGTTATTTTGTCCCCGGCTTGTGCTAGTTTTGGAATGTTTAAAAACTACGAAGATCGCGGCAGACAGTTTATAGCTGCCGTTAAGCAACTAGGGTAGTAAGCTTTTAATACGTTCAGCGATTGAGTCTGACGGTTCTAGGACACGGACGTCACTGCCTGCGATATTTATTACTCGATCTTTAAGCCAGTGATAGTGTGTGCACCCTAGGACAATTACATCGACATTTGATTTTTTTAGCGACCTTACGACCGAATCTACGTCAATCTCTTCCGACCTTTGGGTCTCGATAAGCTCAGCCCAATTGCTGCAGTCGGGTTCGATGACGTTTAAGTCGGCCGCCCAATTTGTCTTGAGCTCCAGGTAACGCTTACTTTTTAACGTAGCAGGGGTAGCCAGGACTGCAATGTTGCCGGTTTTTGTTAAGTTTGAAGCCGGTTTTACCATTGGCTCGATTCCAATAAATGGGGTATCGGGGTGAATTTTTCTAAGCTCATCTATGGCTACGGCAGTTGCTGTATTACAGGCGAGTACAATTACGTCACAATTTGAATCAATCAGAGGTTTAATGGCGGATTTAGTCAGTTCAATCACCTCGGATGGAGGCTTAGTTCCATAAGGCATATTTTTGTGATCATTGATAGATATAACTTCAGTATTTGGAATAAGTGCGCGCACTTTAACTGCAACTGCTTCGCCGCCTATACCTGAATCAAATACGCCAATTCTCATACTGTAAACCATTTTAGCACCAATATGACCAGACTATTACGGTCAATTACTAAACAATCACTGTTACAATGGAATTAATGCAACCACTGTTAAAAAGAGTTAAAGCCTTATCGTCACAGATTGATAGTGCTTTTTCGCGACTTAAAATAAGCGAGAAAGTTATTGAGGCCTCAAAGTTAACAGATGAGTTAGCTCAGCCAGAGGTTTGGAATAACCCAAATTATGCCCAGGATATTAGCAGGCAGCTTGCGGCCCTACAGGCAATAACTGAACCATGGCAGCTTTTGAAATCACAAACGGATGATATTCAAGAATTAATGGATTTGGGTGATGACAGTTTGGTAGGGGAGTTTGAGGTTCAGGTTGAGGCGCTAGAAACCGAGTTCAACAAAAGGCGTAAAGACCTGCTGTTTGACGGTAAATACGATGATCACAACGCAATATTACGACTAAGCGCTGGGGTTGGCGGTACAGATGCTCAGGATTGGACTGAAATGTTAGAGAGAATGTATCTACGCTGGGCAGAGAAGTCAAACATGAAGACTTCAGTCGTTGATCGGTCAACTGGAGAAGAAGCGGGAATTAAATCTAGCGTAATTGAAATTAGCGGAGCGTTTGCATACGGCAAATTGAAGAGTGAACACGGAGTTCACAGACTGGTTAGACTGAGTCCATTTAATAGCGATAATCTGCGTCAGACGTCATTTGCACTAATTGAAGTTTTGCCGCAGATCGATACACCAGAGGAGGTGCAGATTAACGACAAAGATATAAAAATTGATGTTTATCGAGCAGGTGGTCATGGTGGTCAATCGGTTAATACGACCGATAGCGCTGTTAGGATAACCCATATCCCGACTGGAATAGTGGTGGCGATTCAAAACGAACGCTCGCAACTTCAAAACCGCGAGACCGCCATGAAAATTCTTAGATCTAAACTAGCGCAACTGTTAATGGAGCAACAAGCCGAAGATACGGCAAACCTAATGGCGGGGGAATCGGCCAATTGGGGATCGCAAATTAGAAACTATGTATTGCACCCATACACAATAGTCAAAGACACGCGGACTAAGTACGAAGAACATGACGTTAGCGCGGTGCTTGATGGCAAAATCGATGGTTTTATAGAGGCGTATTTAGAGCGCGAATAACCTGAAAAGCGTTTCATTTGCAGACTCGCTTATGCTATAATTGACCGAGTAATGATACTACTTGATAGGGTAACAAAATCATACGGCAAGGACATGAATCCTGCGCTGAGTCGCATGAGTTTATTTATTGAACCACGCGAATTTGTTATTTTGGTTGGAACTAGTGGCGCTGGTAAGTCCACGCTACTTAAGCTCTTAACTCGTGAAGAAAAACCAACCAGCGGCAAAATTGTAGTTGGTGGAATTGACTACGACACCCTAAAAGACAGCCACATTCCAATGCTACGGCGCAAAATTGGCGTAGTTTTCCAGGATTTCAAACTGTTGCCACAACGAACGGTGTTTGAAAACGTGGCCTTCGCGCTTGAAATTGCAGGCATGACCAACCGTGAAATTAAAAGCACAGTGCCGAAGGTTATCGAACTTGTCGGTCTAACTGGCAAAGAAAAGCAGTTTCCACATCAGTTGTCTGGAGGTGAACGACAACGTGTGGCGATTGCGCGGGCGGTCGTTCGTCAACCGAAAATCTTGATTGCCGATGAGCCAACCGGCAACCTTGACCCCAAACACAGCTGGGATATTGTACGCCTACTCGAGAAAATTAATAAATACGGCACAACGGTTTTACTGACCACTCATAACGCTGATATTGTTAATAAACTAAAACGACGCGTAATTACTCTAGATCACGGCAAGATAACGGGTGATCAAGCCGAGGGAAGCTATAGGCAATAATATGGCTAGAGCTAAACGTAAATTAGATTCAAAAGCTTTTGCTCAACAAAAACGCAATCGGCGTAAGATGTTAACGTTTTATCGCATGTTTAGGTATGGGGTTAATAATTTCTCTCGAAATGCCTGGCTGACAATTGCAGCCACCGCAGTTATGACTATTACCTTACTAATCATTTTTACGACGGTTGTCGCCAAGGCGGTTTTGTCAGACACGGTTGGGCAACTACGCGATGAGGTTGCGATGTCGATTTATCTCAAGACCGATACAACTGATGACGTTGGTAAAAAATTAATTAATCAAGTCGAAGCACTGCCGTCGGTCAGGTCAGCTACTTTTATTAGTTCTGAAGAGGCAAGAGACAAAATTGCCCAAGAAAACAAAGACAATCAAAATGTTCTGAACGCCATCAAAGAGGCTACAAATTTGACTCCGGCAACCCTGCAGGTAACCGTACAGGATATTAATAACACTAACGAACTGCAATCTTTCGTCGATAATAATAAACTAGTAAAACAATACATTAATCCAGATCACAAACCGTCGTTTGCTGGAGAGCGGCGGGCAGCTATTCAATCAATCGGAAGGGCGGTTAATTTTGCGCAGCAAGTTGGAATAATAGCTGGTTCGGTTTTTGTGGTGATTTCATCACTAATTATCTTTAACACGATTCGCATGGCTATATTTAATCGCAAAGAAGAAATACACATGATGCAATTAATTGGAGCAGACAAAAGCTTTATTCGCGGACCGTTTTTGATTGAGGCACTGATGTATGGTTTTATTGCCGCCATTATTGCTACTGGACTAGGAATACTAGCGCTATATGGTGCAGCCGATACGTTGTCTAGTTATAAAATTGCAGTTGGGCCAACGATTGATTTGATTACTACTTACTTCCCATTTGTACTGCTGGCGATGATCGTCGCTGGGTCGGTTATCGGCGTTATCTCATCGTTACTGGCCACATATCGTTATTTGAAGTTATAAGGTTATCACTGTTCGCTAGCCCAAGAATCCTATTATTTCTAAGCCAGAGACTGTGAAATCGGTTGTAATAACCGATTTCAGCCGAACGCTTTAATTTAGCTCCATACGGAGCTAAATTAAAAAAGTGTGCTCTGGCGTGAAATAGTAGGATGCTTGGGGTTCGCCGCTGCTTGAAGCTCATTGACAAATACATGTCGCTTATGCTAGGATTAACAGTAGTATGAAACTGCGTACCACCACACCAGCTTCGGCCTCTTTACACACTAGGGTAGTGCTGTTCGTTGTGGCAATTTTCTTAGCTGTTTTACTACCAATTCAAATGGTAACTCGTCCAGTCGCAGCTGACCAGTATGACGAAAGAATCTCGACACTGCAAAAAGAAATTGAGGCTTACAAAGCAGAAGCTGATCGACTAAATAGTCAGGCTTCGACTTTGCAGTCTGCTTTGGCGCAGTTAGCGACTCAAAAGAGCACGATTCAGGCTCAAATTGATATTAATCAGGCCAAACATGATCAATTAGTAGTTCAAATTGCCGATACCGAAAAACAAATCAAAGACAATCGAGATGCGCTCGGCGTTACCATCGCGGATTTATATGTTGATGATCAAATTTCACCACTTGAAATGCTAGCTAGTAGCACCAGTGTAAGTGACTATCTGGATAAACAAGAATATCGCAGTTCAGTTCGTGACCAACTTAGTTCAACAATTACTAAAATTAAAGAGTTAAAGGCGCAGTTGGATCAACAAAAAGCCGATGTTGATAAAGTGTTAGCAGATCAAAAAGATCAAAAGGCAATCCTAGTTGCCAAAGAAGCTGAGCAGCAAAACCTACTGGCAAGCACTCAGGGTCAAGAAGCTAACTATCAAAAAATGATTAGTAGCAACGAGGCAAAGATAATTGAAGCCAAGGCAACTCAGGCGATTATTAATAGTAGGATTAACGGAACTGGTGGCTACACATTAGTTGATTCGGGTTCGCTTGGAGATTATCCATGGAACGCCAGCAACTGTCCAATGTGGGGCTATCTATCAACTGGTGGCTCTAACGGCAATGGTGGGGATGGTCGTGGGTACGGCTGTCGTCAGTGCGCAAGTTATGTCGCTTGGAGGTTTGCGAAAGAAACAGGAATTTACCCAAGTTGGGGAAATGCAGTTGATTTTACGAGCAACGCTAAATCACTAGGTTACGTAGAGGGTGGCCCTCAGGCAGGTTCGATTGCCGTAATGGATCCAGCTTCTGCTGGACAAAGCTATGGACACGTAGCTTGGGTAGAGGCAGTTAACGGCGGCCAGGTTCTAGTAAGTCAGTATAACTACAATTACGGCGCAGGCTACGGTATGTATAGCATGATGTGGCTTTCGGCTGGTGCTTTCGATCATTACATTCATATTTTGTAACTAATAAACCATAACTTTTATAGCGCACATTCAACAGGGTGCGCTATAATTATATTAAGTTAAGCCACACATAAATATCGCAAGAGGGGAATTGATGTCTGAAACTAAACAAGAGTCTGAGTTGACTGTAAAGAGGCGTAGGCGTGTCGGTACAAAGAAGCCAACTTCGCCAATAGTAATATTCATTATTGTTGCTTTGGTTGCTGCTGGTGGCTATGTTGCTGGTACGTTTAATCAACAAATACTGAGTGCGCTAGGTCCGATATTTGGCTATCATGTACACTCAGGTTCGATTGACCTTAGTTCTGTCCAAGACACTTACCGAGAACTAGCGGCTAATTTTGATGGGACGCTAGACACAAAGGCTTTGATTGAGGGTGCGAATCGTGGCTTAGTTGCTGCAGCCGGTGATCGATTCACGATGTATATGAGTCCATCCGAAGCGACTGCATTTGACGATAGTTTATCCGGTAATATCGGTGGCGGGATTGGTGCTGAAATCGGACTTCGTAATGACAGGGTGACGATAGTTAGAATTTTGCCTGGAAACCCGGCCGAGAAAGTCGGCTTGATGGCGGGAGATGTTATCGTGAAGATTAATGATGAATCCACTAGTGGCTGGACTGTCGAAAAGGCAGTTGGACTTATTCGAGGCGACAAAGGTACGACTGTTAAGTTGACGGTTGAGCGTGCCGGAGAGACAAAGAACTTCACTGTCACTAGGGATACAATTGTTAATCCTAGTGTTACAAGCAAGGCCGAGGGTCAGGTCGGGATTATAACTATCTCTAGATTTGACAACGAAACAGGGGTGCTAGCTCGATCTGCAGCCCAGAGCCTACTTGATAAAGGTGTCAAAGGCATCGTACTAGATTTACGCGGTAATGGCGGCGGTTATTTGGTGGCAGCTCGAGATGTTGCTGGGTTGTGGCTGGATAACCAAGTCGTCGTGACTGAACAAACAGACGGTAAGGTCGTCGATACTGTCAAATCTGGTAGTAATGCGATTTTGGCTGGACTTCCGACAGTAGTAGTTGTGAATGGCAGTACAGCCAGTGCTAGTGAAATTTTGGCGGGAGCCCTAAAAGACCACAAGGCAGCCAAGTTGGTGGGCGAGAAAACATACGGTAAGGGAAGCGTTCAAAAACCGATTGATTTACCTGGCGGCGCACTACTCAAGGTCACTGTAGCGCGCTGGTACACGCCTGATGGCGTCAGTGTTACCAAGAATGGAATCATGCCTGACTTTGCGGTTAATCTAACCCAAGCCGACGTAAATGCTGGTAAGGACCCTCAGCTAGACAAGGCGATTAGTATACTAGGGTTATAGTGCTTGTGTTTTAGCTTACGAGTGTAGTAACATAGAGGTAATATGGATACAAAGAAAAAGATTTTACTAGTAGAAGACGACGTTGCCCTTTCGGGAGTGTATAAATCAAGGCTCGATATTGAAGGCTTTGAGACCAAGGAAGTTAATAATGGCGAAGATGCACTGTCGGCTGCAATTGATTTTAAACCAGATTTGATACTACTTGACGCTATGATGCCAAAAATTAGCGGTTTTGACGTTCTAGACATTCTTCGTAACACCCCAGAAACTGCCAACATCCGTATTATTATGCTAACCGCTCTTAGCCAGCCCAAAGACAAAGAACGCGCTGAGTCGTTAGGCGTTGATGATTACCTAGTTAAGTCTCAGGTTGTTATTGGTGACGTCGTAGAGCGCGTTAAGCACCATCTAGGACTAAACGAACATAATCACACTTCTCCTACTGAACAAGAATAGGGTAGTGGTCATTAAAACTAGTAGCATCGTGCTCGACTTCAGTGAGCACACTCTTTAAATGAAGCTCCACTGGAGCTTCATTTAAGCGTTCGGCTGAAATCCTCAATTCTTCGGATTCCACAGTCTCACTGAATGAAACATGGAATCGTTAGTTTCAGGGTGCCATAGGCTTGCTTTTTTATCAAGCTTATGCTATAGTGGTAACTATAAATAAAGCAAACAAAAAGGAAAATTAAAATGTCACCTGAAATAAACACACAATCTAATCCAGCAGAAGTCCCAGTAACACAACCTAGCACTGTCGAATTGAGTCCAGAAGGTGCCGAACAGACACCCGAAAACCAAATGGGAAGTAATCCTTCTACTAATGTGCACGAAAGTGTTAACGGCAACCCATTCTTGATGACTAAAGCAGAACAGCAAGCAGTCGTTCGTAAGCGCGAAGATGAAGGCGGCAATTGGGATGTTGACACAAGTCCGATTCCAACAGTTACCGCTGAGACTACTCCACGTATTGGCGACCCAAACAGTGTAGGTGCTCAGGCACTAGAAGCCGCATCAAGGGAGCTACTTGAAGCTAAAAACCCTACTGAATCGAATAAATAATTTTTGAATATAAGTTGAATAAAATAAATGTCCCCAGAACACAAAACATCAAGTGATAACTCACAGGCCGAGGGTGTTAGCCCTTGGTCTGAAAAGGCACAGAATGATAGGCTGGAAGCTAATCATCCTACTGTTGAAGATCCAGTATTGTTTGATTTTGATCATGCTACAGAGATGGTTGGATTCTCTCAAGTTCCCGGAGAGAACCTTCGGGGTATTAAAATAGGATACTTTTATGACAAAGAAGGTAACAGAGTAAATATTATCGAATTGACAGCCAAGAGCCGAGATATATCAGGTTGGGATAAAGACGTGATGATGGTTCCTGAAAGCGCTATTAATAAACCAGACGATAACGCCGAAAGGTTTACTTCAGTTTCTGTCAAAGAGGACTTAGGTGATACAGTACTTAGTTCGGTTGACGTGCAACGGCCAATCGAAGATTCCAATCAGAGTGGTGTTAACGAAAGTCTTCAACGATTTACTCAAGACGAAATGCGAGAGTTGCGAAGAAAAGCTAGAGAAGCGACTGAGTCTGATGACACTCATTCAAGTGACACAGGCTTTATGCCTACAGTTGAATCAGAAAACAATAAATCCATCTACAGGGATTTGTTACAAGATCCTAACTATAAAGCACCAGGTGTTGAGGCTGCTGCAGTCCGGCCGAAAGAGAGCGAAGATGACCGTTTAACGCGTGAACGACGTAAGACTGACTTAGATGCCTTAGCGAACGATGCGTATCTGATGGCAAAAAGCATGAAACAGCAATAATAAAACTGTTCCATCCGGAGCAGTTTTATTATTGTACTGAAACTTGAGTTCGAGGAACTGTTTTACCTGTAAAGTGGCCTTTTCGGACTTTGCTGAACTGTACGACGCCATCAACTGCGGCGTGAATAGTGTAATCACGGCTGATGAATGTACCAGGTCCGGCAATTTTGCTTGAACCAGTTTGGCGAACCAAGACTTCACCAGTGCGAACCGACTGGCCACCAAAACGCTTAACACCAAGTCGACGACCGGCATTATTATGAATGTTTTTGGATGAACCACCTGCTTTGACGTGTGACATTAGTCTTGCTCCTTAAGTTTGTAATCAATCTGTTCAATTGTACTCTAAAGCGGCGTTTTGGTCAAGGGGCTAAGCGCTACTTTATGTTTTTATCAGGACAAGAAGTTCGCGGGCGACAACTTGGCTTTCGCGGTAATATAATAGTTCGTTTTGAGAAACGTTTTTGAATTCATGACGTTTGTAGCCAAGTTTACCGATTGTTTCAATTAACGGCAGGTGAATGAAGTCGCCATTTTTGTCGCGCCACGCGGGCACAGCGATGCAAAGTGGGGTATTTGGCTTTATTTGAGACCCGATATTTTTTAGGAACGAAGTGATGATTAGGTCGCAGATCTTTTGAACTTCAGCTAGTTTAGCGGGTGAAGGCGGGGCGCTAAATGGTTGACCGAGGTAAGTTTCGGTCGCAACTGCGTCGATAGGGGGCTGCCATTTGTGCTTCATAGCATCGCCAACTTGCAATTCACTATCAATCGAGACGTGGTGGCTGTCGGCAAGCCATTTAAGGTTTTCGCGGCTATAACTAATCATTTTCTTGGCCAGATCAGTGCCGTAGACTGCGTGCCCCATCAGTGCGGCTTCTTGCAACATTACGCCTGTGCCACAGAACGGATCTAACACCCGGAGGGTGTGGCTATTGGAATTTGGAATTTGGCTATTAGCAGTTTTATTGCCATATTCCACCTTCCATATTCCACCTTCCATCCCGGCGGCTAGATTTATCATAATCTGAGCGAGTTTCGGAGGTAACATGCCGACGAATGCATCACGTTTAGGGCGCATTTGATCACGCAGGGCGTAGGCGGTGATGTTTTGGGCACCGGTGCTCATGGCGACGATGGTTTGATTGTTGTTGGACCGCACTATTAGTAGTTCGACTTTATTGTCTGACAGGCCAAGTTTATTGTGATGGCTCGTAGCGGTAGAGAGAGCGATATCGGTGTTGGGAATTAGTCGCAGGCTAACACCACTTTTCTTGAGCCGTTGCTTCAGTGTGATGCCAAGTTTTTGAACTTCGCGTGGATTCAGATTGTATCCGTAAACACTAATTCCAAGTGTTATTTTGCCTGAGTGTGATGACCACTTATCAAAATAATTTTGAATAATTTTTTGACTCACGTTTCGCCAGTCATGACCATTTATAATGTCGGTTATCACCCCTGCCTTTAGGGTGCCACCAAGATCCCTGACGTCCAGGGAGTCAGTTTCAATTTGGGCAATCTGACTCGACAGTAGTTTGACGGAGTTTTGTCCGTAAATTCGTTCAAGCTCTGCTGTGCCTAGGGCTGGTTGTCGTCCCAAAATCGCTATATGCATACGTTCATTATACGTTGTCTAGGTCTAAAAGTGATATAATTACCCCTAAGTATGTCATTTAGGTTGTCATTTAGAACTTGGGTTACCATTATCACCACGGCGCTACTAGTACTAGTGATTGTCTTTGCTTGGCCCGAAATACACAAAGCCTATAATTTACTAGGTAGTGTAAATTTATGGATTTTGTCACTTTTGATACCAGTGCAACTAATTAGTTATTTCGCGACTGGCGGAATGATATTTTCGTATTTGCGCTCCAAAGGCAATCTTCGCGACACAACTAGGTGGCAAATGACTCGGATGGCGCTAGAACTTAATTTCGTAAATCACATAATTCCGAGCGGTGGTGCGGCCGGGTTCTCGTATCTTGGTTGGGTGCTTGGAAGGCATGGTGTTAGTCCGGGTAGGGCAACGATGTCACAAATCGTGCGGTTTGTGTTGACGTTTATTTCGTTTATTTTGATTATGTTGATTGCTTTTGCAGCACTTACGTTAGACCACAAAGTAGATAGGCCGATTGTTTTAATATGTAGTGCGTTGGTACTGATGATGGTAGTAGCGATGTTCTTATTTGTGTTTTTGGCTGGCAACAGAGCAAGACTAGTTAGGTTTTCGGCTTGGTTCACAAAAACTTCTAATAAGTTCATAACTAAAATAACTCGAGGCAAGAAAACAAACGTCGTTAAACTAGCGGCTATTGAAAACTTTTTCCTAGAAATGCACGAGGATTATATTGAGATTCGCAAGGACAGCAAGATACTCAGGATGCCGTTTGTGTGGTCAATAATGAATATTGTGATGGACGTTTTATTGGTGTGGTTGGCGTTTTGGTCGCTTGGCTACATGGTCAACCCGGCCATTATATTTATTGCATACGGTGTGTCATCAGTGGCAAGCGTTCTTTCGGTTATGCCCGGGGGCGCTGGAGTATACGAGGCGATTATGATCGCGTTTCTAGCTTCGGCTGGAGTTCCACCAGGTATGGCGATTGCAGGAACGTTGCTTGCTAGGGTTGTTTTGGTGTTAGGTACGATTTTGTTTGGATATGTATTTTATCAATTAACGATAATGAAGTATGGAAAAGCCCCAGTCTCTAAATCCGATATTTAGCGTTAGTGATTTTATCGCTGTCGTTAATCAGACCCTCGACTTTGCGTATCCTAATGTTGAAATTGAAGGTGAAGTATCGTCATTTAAAGTGAATCAAGGTAAGTTTGTGTTTTTTGATTTAAAAGATGCCGGTGGTAGCGTTGGTTGTTTTATGATGGTGTTTCAGCTGCGGGTTCCAATCGAAGACGGTATGAAGGTTGTTGTGTCGGCAGTACCTAAACTAACTCAGTGGGGCAAGTTTAGCCTGACAGTAAAGGCAATTCGTCCAAGTGGCGAAGGTTCGCTCAAAAAAAGTTTTGAGCTTTTACGGGCTAAATTGGACAAAGAGGGTTTGTTTGCGCCAGAGCGTAAACGGCTGTTGCCGCGTATTCCTAGCCACGTTGCAGTTATTAGTAGCACGCAAGCTGCGGGTTATGCTGACTTTATCAAGATACTTGGTGACAGGTGGGGCGGGGTTAAGGTAGATGTGGCTCACGTTCAAGTTCAGGGCGACAGTGCGCCTGATCAAATAATCAAAGCCATAAATTATTTTAATACTCAGCAAGACCTACCCGAAGTTCTAGTGATAATTCGGGGTGGTGGTAGTGCTGATGATTTGGCGACATTTAATGATGAGCCGTTAGTGCGTGCGATTGCTGCTAGTCGTATTCCGACATTAGTGGGTGTTGGTCACGAAGTTGACGAAAGTCTGGCAGACATGGTGGCTGACGTTCGGGCGGCTACGCCTAGTAACGCTGCACAGATTTTGGTACCGGATAAACATGAAATTATTAGGTCGGTCGGCGCACAACTTCAGTCTTTGATTCCACGAATGATGCGCACAATCGAATCGTACGAAGTCGATATACGAACGAAGCTGAACCGTGCCCTAGAGTTGGCGGTAGCGGCTGTTGATAATAGGTCCGCACAGGTCGAATCATTAAAAAGTATTCTTAGCCAACTAGATCCACGTACCGTACTGGCTAGGGGATATGCGCTACTAAGAGGCGAGGCAGTCGTTGGTAACAAGGTTGAGATTGAAACGAATAAAGCTATACTAAGAGCAGAGGTATTAGATGTCAAAAACAAGTAAGACAATTCAAGAAAAAACAACTGAACTAACCGATTTAGTGGCGTGGTTTGATAGCGACGAATTTTCCCTAGAAGAAGCCTTAGATAAATTCAAACTTGCAGAAACCTTGGCTAGCGACATTGAAAAAGATTTACTAGCACTCAAAAACGACATCCAAGTCGTTAAACAAAAATTTGATAGCGTAGATTAAATGATTTGGTTATGGGCGTTAGGTGGGCTGGTAGTAATATTTGGCATAGTTGTATTTAGAGGCGCGCCGTATGTACCTAGCCAAAAGCGCTATATTAATCAAGCTTTTCAGGATTTGTATCCGCTAAGCCCCGATGATTTATTGATCGATATCGGTAGCGGCGACGGAATCGTGCTTCGACAAGCTGCAAAATTTGGCTCTAGAGCGATCGGATATGAAATTAATCCAATTCTAGTTGCTTTGTCTAAACTTTTGTCGCGGCGTCAGCCGCTAGTGTCGACTAGGTTATCTGATTATTGGCGTGTGTCGTTTCCTGATGACACAACTGTAGTGTATGTTTTTGCGGTAAAGCGAGACACTAAAAGAGTGGTTCGAAAAATTCAGAATGAGGCAAACAGAATGAACCACAACCTACATGTAATTAGCTACGGCAATAAACTACCTGGCTGGGAACCGAAAGTTTCACTAGCCGCCTATGACCTTTATGAGGTGCTTCCTTTACAGAGCGACAAAGCACAAGTATAATGACGCTATGAATATGAGGTTAAATAAATCACAATCAGGCTTCGCAGATAAACGCATGGTTGTAACGGTAAGTTTATCAATTACTTCAGCTGTTTTTCTGGGGCTATTTATTTGGGCGCTAATCAGTTATTTGGGTCAAAAATCTGATGTTGATACTAGAATTGCCAATGCTGTTTCAGTTGCAGAGAAAAACCAGGCAGATGCTGATGAGATTAAATTTGCCAAAATCGAAAAAGAACCAAACCGTGAATTTGTTGGTCCTGATGATTATGGTCGGGTTACGTTCAAGTACCCAAAAACTTGGAGTGTGTATATCGACAAGGACGTCACAAATGGTGGAACCTTTTCGGCATATCTAAACCCCGTAACTGTACCGCCGGTTAGTAATTCGCAACAGTTCGCGTTGAGGGTTACTATCGAAGAAAAAGATTACGACAAGGTTATTGCCAGTTATGATTCGGCTGTCAAAAAAGGTGATTTAAGGTCAAGTAGTGTTACGGCGAATGGCGTGAACGGCACACGTTTAGACGGGTCGTTTAGTAAAGATATTCGTGGATCAGCTGCGATATTCAAGATTCGTGATAAAACTTTGACTATTCGATCGGACGCTGACACGTTCAAGCCTGATTTCGACAAACTTGTCGCGACCGTTAAGTTTAACCAATAGAATTTGGGGGTTCGGGGCCGGGAAATGGGAAATGGGGATTTAGAAATAATACTTAATTATTAAGCTAAGTCCTCACTAGCACATGGTATACTTAGGGTTAGTATGGGCGTGAATAACAGGGAGCATGAGCGGTTTGAGGGTAGCCAAATTGATATTGGTTTGTCGCCAATAATTGCCGCTGCGCATGAGCTAAAATCGCCACTTGCACTAGTGCGCCAGCTGTCACTGATGTTAGAGTCTGGACAAGCAAACGACATCGAAAGCAAGCGAATGTTACGCCAGATTAGTTTAACAAGCGAGCGGGCGCTTAGATTAACTAGCGATTTGACCCGAGCGGCTAATTTGACTGACGCAATGTTTAAACTAGAGCCAATTAATCCGCAACAACTTTGTGAGGATATTGTCCATGAACTGACGCCGCTATTTAGTGCACACGGACGTAGTGTTAGGTTGGTGACGCGCAAACACCCTCTGTTACTAGTTGCCAATCGTGATTTGCTGCGCCGAATAATTATGAATTTTAGCGACAACGCCCTGCATTATGCGGGCGCCGACAGTTCGGTCGAGATTCAGATTCGGACTCTTAATAATGGTAAAACCATTCGTTTAGGAGTTCGAGATTTTGGTCCATCGCTTTCGAGTGACGTGTGGAGGTCTTTGCGTAGCAAATTAGCCACCGCTCCACAGGCTGTGAACGCTAGACCGCTAAGTAGCGGATTAGGACTATATATCGCTGGTCAATTTGCCGATGCGATGAGCGGGCGAATAGGCGTTACTAAACATCGGGACGGAGCGACATTTTATGTTGATTTATTTGCGTCGCACCAGCTGAGTTTATTATGAGCGCTGCGCACGTGTTGATCGTAGAGGACGATGGGTGGCTTGCAGAACAGTACCAGAGAGTGCTTGAAAAAGCTGGGTACGAAACCGTTGTTGCGTTAAATGCACTCGCAGCAATTGATGCTGCCGATGACCAAAAACCAGATGTGATTTTATTGGACGTTTTGTTAACTGGCAGCACTGCCTTTGCTTTAATGAACGAGTTACAATCGTATACCGACACAGGTGATATCCCGATTATTTTATGCACTAACTTGGCGGCGGATTTATCGATCGATAAATTAAAGCCATATGGCGTTAAAAAGATTTTGGATAAAGCAACTATGTCTGTTGACGACATAGTGGCGGCTGTTCGGAGCGTTACGTTATGAGAACAAACAGGACACGTGCTATTGTGCTGCGTAGGACAAACTATGGTGAAGCGGATCGAATTTTACAGTTACTTACACCCGATGGTAAACGAAGTGTAATGGCGCGTGGTGTGCGACGTGAGAAAAGTAAATTAGCTGGCGGAATTGAACTTTTTGCAGTTTCAGATGTTGTAATAGGCGAGGGTAAGGGTGAACTGGGAGTGTTGACATCATCGCGTTTGGTTCAGTTTTACGGAAACATATTGAAGGATTTTGACCGCATGCAGTTTGGGTATAGCGTAATAAAATTGGTTACGCGAGCTAGTGAAATGATGGACGAACCGGATTGGTATGATGTGCTGAGTGAGGTGTTGATGGGGTTAGACGCGCTCACTATAGATTTAGAACTAGTACAGGCGTGGTTTTATTTACGATATGCGTCGCTGATGGGGCATGAGCTAAGTTTAGAACGTGACATTGACGGTAATAAATTATCGTCAGATTTGAAATATCGATACGACGAGAGCGAGCAGGGTTTACGTGAGGTTAAAAATGGAGGGATAAATTCGGATCACATAAAGTTATTACGATTAATTGCGACTAAGCCAATACGAGCGTTAGCGCAAGTCGGTGGTGTTAGTGAGACATTGCCACTTTGTGCACTTGTAGCGCGCGAACACGCCGCGGTCTAAAGTTAAATCCCCGCCACTGGCTGTGGCGGGGTTGGGTTGGGGGTTATCCGAGAAACTTGGCAAGCTTGTCATAGATGACATTGCCAAATCTTCCGAGTCGGAATGCCAGCCAGGCTCCGATGTGATGATTACGACTTTCGTCGTAACGTAGAACTTGGTTGTAAAGCTGTTGTTGAAATGTGTGGTCAAACCTTCTGCTAACTACGATTGCTCGCAGTTGGTGGAAGGTGTTGTTCTTCACCCACTGCTCATCAGCCAGTTCTCCGATTTTGTGCCAGGCAAATGCGGCTCGTCCGTGAAGTGTTGCCGCCAGATAGTAGTCGCGCTTGGAGTAGGCGATACGTCCTTCTACCATTGTTATGGCAGCCATCCGGTTCACATTGTCTTCATGGATTGCACGAGCCTTACCTAGTGCCGATTCGGCTTGATCGATGTTGCCCGCTCTTATTGCAGCAAGCGCGAGATCGCGGTAGAGATCTCCTTCCATCTCCCGAGTGTAGTCTCGGCACGTCTTGGATGATTCCCAAAGCTCGTCAGCGAGCCCCTGTTTGTCACCAGTCAACCTTTCAGCAAGAATCACTTGGAATAAAAACACCGCACTGTCTTTAAGACTACGGTTTTCTTCCAGCAGTTTTTTGCTGAGTTTCTTGGCCATTTGGAATTTACCCTTGTTAATCAGCGCACCAACCTGGACGGCGGCGCTACTTGATTCACTCATTACGTCACCTCCCAGTGATTTGAGATAGCAATATAATAACATAATTTATGACATAAGTCTATAAAGAAACTATAAGTATTAGATAGGGGAAAGCCCCGTCATTTACGACGGGGCTTAGCGCTTTGCCTTTTGGGTTAACAAGTCACGTTGGTATTCAGCGAGTAGCTTATGTGTCATTTCCTTGTGGTTGTCAGGAAACATTTGCTGCGCCAGTCTCAACATTTTTATTGCCGCTTTCAAGTTGCCTTTGTGTTTGGCAATACCTTGGCATGTGTACCAGAAGTTGCCTTCAAGACTGGTTGTGTGATTTGAGTCGCGTCTGGCGAATTTCCGACACAAATACACTGGCGTTGCTGTTCGTCTGGTGATTCCAGGCTTTGCCATTATGTAGGCGAAAGCGTAGTTCAACCAGAACAACATGTGTCCAGCGAATCGAGGATCGATTCGCCATTTGTTACCCAAAGCAAGCGCTTTTGCATATTTGTCGTCAACGATGTGATTGTACATGTCGTCGGCGACTTTTTACGGGTTAGTCTTCAATCGACCACCGCCTTTCTTGGTAGAGTTTAGGTGGGAGAAAACCAAATATCCACTGTACTGTCTGTTATGAAATAAAGCAACAACTGTTATACTAAATGTTATTATGAGCGACAAAAACATCAAGAACGAAAAAATGGAAGCAATTGTTAGCCTAGCAAAGCGCAGAGGGTTTATTTATCAGGGTAGTGAAGTTTATGGAGGTCTGAGTGGGACTTGGGATTACGGACCCTTAGGTGTAACGCTAAAGCGAAATATCATTGATTTGTGGTGGAAGATGTTTGTCGACAATCGAGACGACATGTACGGTGTTGATGCGGCGATTTTGATGAATCAAAACGTTTGGAAAGCGAGCGGTCATGTCGACACATTTACGGATCCGCTAGTTGAAGATGTTGAGACTAAGCAGCGATTCAGAGCCGACCATTTACTTAAAGACGCTGGCGTTGACGTCAACGGTTTGTCGCTAGAGGATATGACGAATATTATTCACGATAAAGGTATCAAAAGTCCGAATGGCAACGAGTTATCTGATGTTCGTACGTTTAATATGATGTTTAAAACAAATGTCGGTCCTGTCGAGGATGAATCAAGTGTTAGTTATCTACGGCCAGAGACTGCTCAGGGTATATTTACCAATTACAAGAATATTTTAGATAGCTTTTATCCTGATTTGCCATTTGGAATCGCACAGATTGGTAAAGCTTTTCGAAATGAAATTAGTCCACGTGATTTTATTTTTCGAGCACGCGAGTTTGAACAAATGGAAATTGAATACTTTATTGATCCAGCAAATTGGGAAGCTGAATTTGAGAAGTGGGTTAGGTTGGTGCGTGACTGGACAGACTTATTGGGGCTGCCGGCTGATAACGTACACGAGCTGGTCGTACCAGATGAAGATAGGGCACATTACAGCAAGCGAACGATCGATTTCGAATTCGATTTCCCGATTGGACGCGAGGAGTTGCTGGGCCTAGCTTATCGCGGTAGCTTTGACTTAGATAACATTGAGCGCGCAGCTGGCAAGAACATGAAATACACCGTCAAAGGTACTAATAATGCATTTGTTCCGCACGTTATTGAACCTTCGTTTGGTGTTGAACGGACAATTATGGCTGTTTTATCGGCCGCATACACCGAAGACGAAGTTAATGGTGAAAAGAGAGTGTTCTTGAAGCTTCCAGAGCACTTGGCACCAGTTAGATACGCAGTCTCACCACTTGTTCGCAACAAGCCCGAGCTGGTCCTGAGAGCCCGTGAGGTATACGAAATGCTGAAAGAAAAACACGGTAATGTCATGTGGGATGATAACGGTAACATCGGTAAACGCTATCGTCGTCAAGACGAAATCGGTACACCTCATTGCATAGTTGTAGACTTCGAAACATTAGAAGATAGCACCGTAACGATACGTGACCGTGATACGACTGAACAAAAACGAGTCAGTATTGACGAGGTAACGAGGTAACTGCGATGGATCGGCTACCCGAGGGCGACTTTTCATCAGAAGCGGCACATGATGCGATGGAAAAACTGCGAGCGGTGGGGGATAACGTTAATAAAGACTGGTCTAGGGTTTGTGGGGCGCTACGAGCCGCCGCCTCAGAGTTAATCGAAATCGATGATTCAATAAACAAGAGGCTTGAAAGCAATTTTTGGTCAACGTTTAACGACTTGATTGAACATGAAAAAGTATACAACCCAACAGTAATGAACGATGTAATGGCGCGTTTCGAGGAAATAATGGAAACAGAGCGTCAAGCAGAGATGACATATTTTGAGACTAAAGTTTTACCAAAATTGAATCGCAGAGCATTTTGGCATGGTCTGCTAGGTATACCATATGACAACATAGCTGAGTACGAAGCTATGATGAGTGAGCGCCCAACGGATATCGGTATTGTATAGTAGGTGTATGAAGATTTCGATTGATAGATTACGTGATGTGATTCAAGAGTTTGCATGAAGGGGTATATAAAAAAATAATGCAGTCCGAAATCGAGGCAAAGTTTATTCATGTAAACCATGATGATATGCGAGTGAAGTTAAAATCGATTGGTGCTATATGTGAGCAACCGATGCGATTAATGCGACGTGTCGTGGTTCATAATCAGGCGATGACAGCCAAGAATGCTTTTTTGCGTGTTCGCGACGAAGGTCAACGTGTTACTATGACCTATAAACAATTTGACGATGATTCGATTGATGGCGCCAAGGAACTTGAGGTGATAGTGAGTGACTTTGATACGGTGGTGGCTACGCTTGATGAGGCTGGTTTGGCTCATGACACATACCAAGAATCAAAGCGAGAAAATTGGCGGGTTGGAGACGTTGAAATTATGCTTGATGAGTGGCCGTGGTTAGATACATATATGGAAATTGAAGGTCCGAGTGAAATCTTGGTCAAACAAACTGCAGAATTATTAGGATTATCCTGGGATGACGCTGTTTTCGGTGGTGTGGCAAATGTTTACCTAAAACAGTATCCGCATATCGGTGATAAAGGCAGGCAAATGATAAACGATAGTTGGCCAGTCATAAAGTTTAATGACCCGATGCCAGAACTACTAAGTAAAAAGGAAGGGAAGTGACATGAAAGCAGTTTGGAATAACACAACAATCGCTGAGGCTCCGAAAGAAGATTTAATTCGAATTGAAGGTAACTGGTACTTTCCACCGAAAACATTGGAGTGGCAGTTTTTTGAAGAGAGTGATCACCATACAACATGTCATTGGAAGGGTGAAGCAAGCTACTACGACGTAGTTATTAATGGCGAACGCAATGAATTCGGTGCTTGGTATTATCCTGAACCAAAAAGTGGTTCGATAGAAAAAGTTAAAAAAGACTTCTCGAATTACGTGGCATTTTGGAACGGCATAGAGGTTATCGAATAAAACGGACACGCTATATATAGCGTGTCAATTGTATAAATACGCTAGATATAGCGTTTACTCAGCAATTTTTGCTTTTTTAGGCTTTTTGACTTCTTTGCGTTTGTTTTGACCTTTGGCCATATTTACTCCTTACAACTTTATAACTCTATTATGCGCTAACGCCTTACAATATCAAGCCTCAACATGCGATGAGGTGTAGTAGAATAGAAAAGATGATTATTTACTATACCGACGGCAGTTGCAGTCCAAATCCTGGTCCTGGCGGGTTTGCTGTGATAAAAGATATGAAACCAGCGATTGTTGGTCATGAAATGGATTCAACGAATATTCGTATGGAAGGCAAAGCGCTCATTGCTGCACTAAAAGACGCAGGCGAGGAACATGCCGAGATTTTTACCGACAGTGAATTTTGGATTAACGTCATAACCAAATGGGCACCTGGTTGGGAAGCGAAAGGCTGGAAGAAAAAGGGTGGTGAAATTAAGAATTTAGATATCGTTCAAGAGGTATATCCGCTGTATCAAAATTCAAATGCAAAACTAACATGGGTGCGTGGTCACGAAGGTGATATCGGCAACGAATTAGCCGATGTATGGGCGAATCGCGCGCGTGAAAAAAGACTTAGTGGTCAAGTTTAGTTTTGCGCATCAATTATTACATGTTACAATCAAACAGTTAACAAACTAATATCAAGAGCGCGACGAGGGACACTGGACCTATGACTCGCCAGCAACCTATTCTTTGAACAGAACAAGGTGCTACTTCCAGCCTGAATGATTCGGGAAGATATATGTAAATCTTGTAGATAAATATTATCCTTTCTTGGTTGTTCGGGACAGATAGAAAGGATTAATATGTCTGTCACAAAAACTAATCAATATAAAACTGCCGAGAGTGTGTCACCGGGGCATCCTGATAAAATTGCTGATCAGATTTCTGATGCAATTTTGGATGCACACCTAGTGCAGGATCCGTTTGCTAGAGTCGCAGTTGATGTCGCTGGTGGGCACGGAAAAATATTTGTGACCGGTGAAGTAACGTCAAAAGCGGTTGGCGTAGATATCAAAGCTATTGTAAGACGCCTGGCGGGTGATATCGAGCTAATCGAGAACATAGCACGCCAAAGTCCCGAGATAGCTCAGGGGGTCGATACGGGAGGCGCGGGCGACCAAGGAATTATGATTGGATATGCAACCAGTGAAACGCCAGAATTTCTGCCACTTGAAGTTGTGTTGTCACGTAAATTAAATCAATATTTATATAAAATTTGGCCATTTGATGGGAAAACTCAAATAACGACCAAGGACTCTTTGATTACACACGTAGTAGCAAGTTTTCAGCACGCCAAAAGCGAGGAACTAAAAAAGGAAGTAAATAAGTGGTTGTTAGATTTTGATTCAACAGGCGACGTAGAATTATTTGTTAACCCAGCGGGTGATTGGGATATTGGCGGGTTTGATGCTGACGCGGGTCTGACTGGACGTAAATTAGCAGTTGATAACTACGGCCCTGGGGTCCCAGTTGGTGGCGGTGCATTTAGTGGCAAAGACCCGAGCAAGGTCGATCGCAGTGCCGCGTACATGGCGCGGAAGGTAGCAATCGAATATTTAAAAAAACGCCAAGCAAACGAAGTATTTGTAAGGCTAGCTTATGCGATTGGTGTAATCGAACCACTAGAGGCAACGGTAATAATTGATGGAATCGGCGAATCTATAACTGGATACGATTTAACTCCTAAGGAAATAATATCAAGTCTAAACCTTAGGCGACCCATATACGAAAAGACCGCATCGTATGGTCATTTCGGTCACGAATTTGATTGGGAAAAATAGTTAAGCTCTGTGCTTATGCTTGTTATTTAATATAAACAATATATATTCATATTAAACAATGACAGCTGAACGACAACTCGATCCTCTGCCCGCATTAAATAAGCAGGCTGGTATAAAAAATCAAATTAAAACCGCAATAAACTTGATTGATCACGGTTTAAGTTACGCTGAATGTACTAGTCTTAGTGGAGGAAGCCTCGTTAGAATAAATGCGAGAGACCAATATATTACTGGGCAAGTTGGTGGAGCCGATATAGAGAAGTTTAAAACTTATGGTTCATACGAATCAATAAGCGAGCTTAGTCGAAAGGTTTCGCAGGGCATGGCAAAAGTAGCCAAGAAAAGTATGATTAGGCCTATTGAATGGGATAAAGAGTGGAGCTATCCAGTTTTTATAGGTTCGTCTGACTCGGTCGGTACTGTTTTTATGCTTTTTAGAGATCCGAATATCAAGGCGTCGATAGTTAGTGCTAGAACTGGTGCCGATAAAGAAATTCTAACCCTAGAGTCGACAAACATTAAAGAACGAAGCGAACTTAAAGTCCTGCTTGGTGGATTGGCTTCGTTTTTGTCGGCTATAGAAGCTAGTAATTAGTTGATAGTTAAGCTTTGTTTCAAAATTTACTAGTAATGTTACAATTAATAACTGTTGTAATCTAAATAAGGGTAAAAATGACTGAAAAAACACACGAAACGACTGACATATTTTTATGGGCTAATAATATTGATGGAGTCAAAAAGGACCTAGATGTTGAGTTCTTTTTGTTTAATAAAAATTACACTCCATATACCACTAAATTTGGTAGCGACCTTAGTTCGCAGATTAAACCATTATTTTTGTACGATGTTATTAACTTTGTTAATTTGGGCGCTGGAACTGGGCTTAGTGTGCGAGATTTTGAATCATCTGACAAAGAAGACAACGTATTGCTTCGAACTGATTTAGAGAAGGTGGGCCGAGCTGAAACGTTAATTCATTTGATCGAACATCAACGTAGTGACATAGTTGAATTTAGCGAAACCGAACACGAATTCAAGCGGATTAAAGGAATAGTAGCGAAGTTTACCAGTAAGGATGATACCAAGAAACCCTTTTACGTAGTCAAACAGATTTCGCAGGGTAATGTACTGCAGGGTGCGACCGCCTGGGAGTTTAGAGACGGGAAATTTGGAGCATTTCAGGCGGACGTAGGGCTCAAGGTCTCTGGCGATAATCAGGTGTTAATTGTCGATAAAGACATCTTTGTATTTAACGAGAGTAAATTTGAACGTTTATTTAATTATGATTACAAAAAGCAGGCACTGGCTGATCAAAAAGTTGCCCAGATTGAAAAGCAATTTAAACTAAGTTTTCCCGACGGAATGGATTTACAAACACTCGTCAAAGACCGCAGGAAAACTGTTAACAAATTACAAAAAATTGAAGTCGGAGATATTACACAGGAACAAGTTGTCGATTACGCCGACCAGATGCAGCTAGAGATTATGACTGATGATGCTGGTGCAATTATAATTCTGGACGGAAATGACCTAGATACGTTCGTTAATTTAATTAACGAAGATTATATTACTAGTGAGATCACAGGCAGGCGATACGAAGTAAAAAGTAAACGCCTGTTGGACGATCCCGAGGGCGAACCGCCACGAGGCTAAGTTTTATACCGTTTTCCAGCGCCAGGCTAGGTGATTTTCATATCCTTCTTCGCTCCGGGTCCGCTAAGGGCCCCGGCGCCTTATCGAACTCGGGTTCCAGGGGATACGAAAACCACCTAGTCTAGCGCTTTCGGTTATGCGTTGATGTGACGCTCGGGTTTTCTAATTTAAAAATTGAGACCTGAAAATTAATTTGTGAACTGAAAACTGAAAACTGAAAATTGATGTAGTGTTATACTAGTAGCAATGAATCAGGGGATTGCACTAGAGGTAATGCTAGCAGGCGAAAGTGTGCTATTGACCGGTCCGGCAGGGGCCGGCAAGACTTTTGTTTTGAATCAATTTATTCGGATTGCCAAAAACGAAGGCAAGCATGTGTCAGTGACCGCTACGACTGGTCTGGCTGCAACACACTTAGGCGGTACAACGATTCACAGCTGGGCGGGGATTGGTGTATCCGATGAAATAACGGATGGGTTTCTTGATCGAATGGCCAAAGGACGACGCGAAATAATCGAAAAAACCGACGTTTTGATTATTGATGAAATCAGTATGATGCACGATTTTCGCCTAGATATGGTTGACGAGGTGTGTCGTTTGGTGCGCCGAAAAGACGAACCATTTGGCGGAATTCAATTAATTATGAGTGGTGATTTCTTTCAGCTACCACCGATAAATCGTGGTGACAGCAGGGCTGGTGGCTTTGTGGTTAATAGTAATGTTTGGCGTGAGCTAGACCCAGCAGTTTGTTATCTGTCCGAACAGCACCGCCAAGACGACGAAGAGCTACTTGATATATTGAACTCGCTGAGGGCCGGGGAGCTTCGTCGTGGGCACGCCGAAGCATTACTAGCGAGGGTTGAGGTTCAACCTGACGATGGTGAGATTTTAACTGAACTTCACACTGTTAACGTAGATGTCGACAAAATAAACAATGCCATGCTAGAGCAACTAGACGGTGACGAGCTATTCTATACTCAGACGACAACAGGAAGCGCTAACTATGTAGAGAATCTGCAGCGATCTGTGCTTGCTCCTGCCACTTTGCGGTTAAAAAAGGGTGCGTTAGTTATGGCTGTCAAAAACAGTTTGGACCGTAAATATGTAAACGGCAGTTTAGGTGTAGTAATTGATTTTGAACCGGCGACAGAATATCCAGTTGTTGAATTTAAAAACGGTAAAGTTGTAACAATGACTCCGGATACGTGGGAACTTCGTGATGGTGAGAAAAAGCGAGCTAGTATTACTCAAATACCACTGCGTTTAGCCTGGGCAATTACTGTACACAAATCTCAGGGTATGACGCTGGACGCAGCGCGAATTGATTTACGAAAAGCGTTTGTTGAGGGCATGGGATACGTGGCACTTAGCCGAGTAAAAAATTTGCGCAACTTGTATTTAACAGGGATAAATCGAATGGCTTTGCAGGTAAGTCCAAATGCACAGGAGATCGATATAAATTTACGCGATAGGGCATCCAGGGACAATAAACGCTTCGCTCATCTGGAGGCTCAAGTCAAAAAGCGGGAATCTAATCCAGTGATTTCTTCCAAAAAAACCAAATCCAGTAGTTGGAGTGACAAGATTGCTAAGATGCGCGAGACTTATCCAAATGCATATCGTCCATGGGAATCAATGCAGGATTCAGAATTAAAGGAAAAGTTTCAAAACGGGGTAACTATTAAGCAACTATCTAAGTTGCTGGGTCGTCATGAAAATTCGATCAAAATGCGCTTGCAAAAACACTTTGGAGAAGATGTAGTTCAATAGTCTACCAACTCTATTGACTAGTGTTATAATAGAGTAAGTATATGGCTGAAGTGGATTCAAAAAGCAAATTTCCTAAACGCTTTCTTTGGGGTGCGGCAACTGCCGCGCATCAGGTTGAAGGTGGCAATCATAACCAGTGGACTGTGTGGGAATTAGAAAATGCTAAGTCGCTTGCGGCGCAGTCTGAATACCAGATAGGTGACTATGGCAGCTGGGATAGGATTAAGGCTAGCGCCAAGACTCCTGGCAATTATGTGTCTGATAAGTTAGCTGATCACTACAATCGATATAACGAAGACTTCGATATGTTGCAAAAGATGAACATGAATGCCTTTAGGTTTAGCATTGAATGGTCTAGAGTTGAACCGAGTGAGGGCGTGTGGAGTGTTGAAGCAATTTCACACTACAAAGACTACTTAACAGAGCTCAAAAAACGTGGAATCGAACCTATTGTGACATTATTTCACTTCACCTTACCAACGTGGTTTAGTGATAAAGGTGGGTTTGAAAAACGATCGAATGTTAAATATTTTACGAAATACGTAGACAAAATCGTAAATGAACTTGGCGCTAGCGTCCGATTCATCATAACTATTAATGAACCCGAGGTATATGCATTCGAAAGTTATTATTTGGGCAATTGGCCACCGATGGGATCAAACCTATACAAATTTTGGCGGGTTAATTGTAATATGGCGTTAGCGCATAGACGTTCAGCCAAAATAATCCATGGTATTAGTCGCCGGTACAAAGTTTCGATATCAAAGAATTCAAATTATTTTTATGCAGGCGACAATAGCTGGCTAAGTAATTGGTCGGCGAGCATAATGCAATACTGCCAAGACGACTATTTTATAAAGAAATATATTAAACACTGTGACTACCTAGGTGTTAATTATTATCAATCGCAGCGGGTATATGGTTATCGCATCCACAATCCGATTGATAAAAATAATGACGTTGAGTGGGCGATGTCGCCAGGTGACATAGAATATGTGCTCGAACGGTTGTGGGAGAAATACAAAAAACCAATCTTGATAACCGAGAATGGTCTAGCCGATAACAGAGATGAGTGGCGCAAATGGTGGCTAACTGAAACACTACTTGGTATGAAACGCGCCATAAAAAATGGAGTTCAGCTAGATGGATATCTACACTGGAGTTTAATGGATAACTTTGAGTGGGCGTATGGAAAGTGGCCGAGGTTTGGGTTAGTTGCAATCGATTATTCAACCGGTAAGCGAAGTTTGCGTCCAAGCGCCAGGTGGTTCGGCACAGTCATCAAGAAAGTAAGGGGAGTTTAGTTTATATGCAAGAGCCATTTTCAAGGAATGAAGTCAAAGTTGCTGTAATCGGTGGAGGGACCGGTAGTTTTACGATGTTATCTGCATTAAAAAATCACACAACCCAACTCGCAGCGTTAGTAAATATGGCTGATGATGGCAGTAGCACTGGGGTGCTGCGTGATGAATTGGGTGCTTTACCTCCGGGGGACGTCAGGCAGTGTTTAGTGGCGCTTAGTGACTCGCCGAAGGTTCGAGATTTGTTCGACTATAGATTTGAAGAAGGAACATTTAAGGGTCATTCATTTGGTAATTTGCTATTAACCGCCCTTGAAAAGGTAACTGGAAACTTTGCCGAGGCGGTTGAGACGGCATCGGAAATTCTTAGAATAAACGGGATGGTAATTCCCGTGACGCTTGATGACGTAAGGCTCAAGATGGAGTGGCCAGAGGTGAGTACGATTTTGCATGGAGAGAGGGTGATAGATGACGAATACTTTAAATACGATCCTAGGAGAGCAACCCTGTCGCTAGTGCCTGAGGCGTCAGCTAATCCGACTGCAGTGATGGCGATTGAGCGAGCCGATATCGTAGTTGTTTCGCCTGGCGATCTATACACTTCGCTTGGTCCAGTACTAGTGATCAAAGGTATAGCTGATGCGCTCAAGAAAACTAAAGCCAAGATTGTTTACGTTGCAAACTTAGTAACCAAAGATGGTCAGACTGAGGGCTTTACAGTGAGTGAGCATGCTGATGAGATAGAGAGGTTTGCTGGCGGACCGTTTCTTGACTATGTTTTATATAACGAACAGGAACCTTCTTTGGAAGTAGAAGAGCGCTACCACGCAGAAAATGCTTATCTGGTGGAGGTCGATAAAAAGGCTCTAAATAAAGCTCCATACACAGCGATAGGCGGAAAGTTCCTTGGTCAAATGGCCGTGTCAAAGAAATCAGATTCATTAATCTCACCCCGTTCTTTAATTAGGCATGATGCCGATGCGGTTGCCGAGACCATTATCAAACTTTATATGAGATCAATCGGAGAATGATAGATAAGTTTTTTGTTGTTGATTTTGACAGGTGTCTAGGTAGTGTCGATAGTAGTTTTAATTTGATGATTGATATTGTGACAGACCTAAGAATTGTTGATAGTAAAGAGTTATTGGAAGCACGCCATGAGGCAGAGTCGAAAAGAATATCATTCAGTGTATTTAGCTACATCAAAAACGTAAAAACTAATGTGGACTTTGGTGTTATAGAAGCCGAGTATATAAAGCGAGCCAAAAAGAACCCCATGTCACTTCAGGAGCCCGGGGCAGGTAAATTCATAAATTACTTGATAAGCCATGGTGAATATTTCTGTATTATGAGCTACGGCGACCCCCATTGGCAGGCAGTAAAAATATCCGCGGCTGGGTTCTCAGACATACCTCTGTCTTTGGTTGATACGAAATATAAAACCAATCACATTTTAAAGTGGTATGACGATAATTCTGAGGTTTTTACAGTTCCAGCAGACAATTTTGTAGATAAAACCACACGTTCCACAAGAGAAATTATCCTAATTGACGATAAACAGTCTGCCTTCAAGGATTTACCAAAAGGCGTTAGGGGTTATTGGGTGCAAAACCACAGTGGTCCAACTGCGTTTTGGAGTGGCGAAAAACATGAACTGATACAAACCGTGTCTAGTATAGATGAAATTATCGACCTGGAATCTAGTTACTCTCATAGCTAAAAACACTACAACTGTATTTTAAGCATAAATTTGTTACCCCTGTAAACATAAGCAGTTATCCACAAAACTGTGAATAACTATCACTTTTTATTAGTCTATTGTCAAACTTGGGGGTTGAAGTGGGTAATAGTGGGTAGTATAGTGAGTCCAGTGGCAAAAGTGGCTAGCACCACCTAAAAACAAACAACCACTAAATTAAAAAATAACCTAAGCGGGGCCGAGAAAGTACAAGATATGGCAAGCGTAGATTATTTCGAACGAAAGCTTGATGACAAGCGACGGTTAACCATACCGTCAGAACTTCGAAATGAATTTGCTAGCGGTGTCGTACTAACTCGCGGTTTTGGCCAATACCTTCATCTATATCCACAACATGTGTGGGATAGGGAAGTAGAACCAGCACTGGGCGGCAATATTCTCGATGAGAAGACAGCTGACCTGAACGTACGGTTCCGACGTGGCAAGACCGATGCCGAACTCGACCAAAAACAAGGTCGAGTGACTATAGAACAGCATTTGCTGGACTACGCTAGGATAGACCGATCAGTTATTGCGGTAAGAGCAGGTGCCTATTGGCGCTTGATTCCGGCAGAAGCCGATGCATAAGCTGATTTTTTGGCACTTTAACAATTTAGCGATTAGAAAACTCTCGAGATCAACTATCTGGTAGTTAGGCAGTGGGCTACGGAACCACATTAAAAAATCCGCGCACCTTCTTTAAAACACACCTCCCAAAAAACTCCACCTCACACGGGGCCCCCACAAAAACTTGTTTTTATGGGGTAGTCTCACACATAAGTCTCTCAACCGAATAATCCTGCGGACCATGATTTGCCTTTGGCATTCACCGCATACGATTGTTCGGACACTTATATAAAACAAACACACAAAAAAACAAAAAGCTTAGCTATCAGTTAGGTGATCTCGAGTAACCTGTCCATGTTATATTGGAGAGGTTATATGAGTATAAAAGAACATCCACCACAACCAGAAACTTCGACCGATGAAAATTCGATAGATATTTCTGTTTTACATGTTCCGGTTTTACTAGATGACACTTACAGATTACTAAATCCAAAGAAAGGCGAGAGCTATCTCGACCTGACAGCGGGTTACGGTGGTCACGCAAGTTTAATTTTAGAAAAAACCACGAATTATGCCGAATCTGTTTTGGTTGATCGTGATGATTACGCCATCAAGCGTTTGAAGTCACTTTCGGACAGGGGAGTTAGGCTACTGCACACTGATTTTGTAAGCGCTGCAAAGCAATTACAGGGTGAGGGTCAGTCGTTCGACATGGTACTAGTTGATTTGGGGGTGTCATCACCACAACTCGATCAGAGTGAGCGAGGGTTTTCATTTTCACGGACAGGTCCGCTAGATATGCGGATGGACCGACGTCAGGCGATGAGCGCAGAAACGCTGGTTAACACCGCCTCGGCGGAGGAACTGACGCGTATTATCACTCAGTACGGTGAAGAGCCACTGAGTGTAGCACGACGAATTGTTACGGCAATAGTCGAAAACAGGCCAATAAGTGAAACTGAACAGCTCGCCAGTCTAATCAAACAAACATATCGTGGTAAATGGAAAAAAACACATCCTGCCACACGCACCTTTCAAGCACTCCGGATTGCGGTCAACGATGAGCTAAAGCAAGTCGAGGACCTGATGCCATTACTCCCTCGCCTGTTAAAACCAGGCGGGAGAGTCGGTATCATAAGCTTTCACAGCCTAGAAGATCGAATAGTTAAACGATTCATGAAAAGTCAATTTGAATCGGGATACGAAGCGGAACTAGAGCCACTAACCAAAAAGCCAATCGCAGGAGATATTAACGACGTTCACAATCCGCGTGCCCGTAGCAGCAAGCTACGTGTCGCAGTGAAAAAATAAACAAAAGGAAAGGGCAAAACACCATGCCAATCCACATTCCGGTACAATACGCCGATGTCACACAAATTGTGACAGTTCGCGTAAAGTAACAACAAACAATCTTGTCGCCGGTTCGCCGGCGGCAGGAGCCAAAATAAACATAAATAGAAAAACCACCACATGTCTTATCAAAGAACTCAATATTTTAATAGTCGTCGCTCGTCAAGTTGGTCTCGTAACCAAAACACAGTAGCATTTGTTTCTCAAGTTAAATTAGGTCCTGTTGCACATACTATTATGGTTGCATTATTAATAACGGTTTTGGGACTGATTTATTTAACTCAAGCAACTCGCGCTACAGGATATGACTACGCTGCCCAGAAAGTCGATAGCCAAATTGCAGAACTAAACACTCAAAAAAGTGATTTGGATATCGAAAACGCCAGGCTAACCGCGCTTGAAACAATCAAAAGTAGCGCCGTTGCCTCTACTATGACAACACCAGAGCACACTAGTTACGTATCGCAGTAGGCTTATGAAGTTAGAGTTACAAAAAGGTAGCCGGTCGCGAATCTTAGCAGCCATCGTTCTAATCGCTATGGCTGTGTTTGTTGTTAGGTTATTTTATTTGCAAATTATTCAACATAGCCATTATGTAGAAGTCGCCAACAGCGAACAGATTAAACGACTAACAATACCTGCCAAGCGAGGGGTTATTTATGCCCTTGATGGCAATACACCTGTGCCACTAGCAATGAATCAAACGATTTATACTGTTTTTGCTGATCCGCAAACCGTAGAGAATGACGATAAGATAATCGACGTTCTCAAGCGGGTTGCTGGTGGTAATTTGCGACCAGATCTAAAAACTCTGTTAAATAAAGTTGATAGCAGATACCAAATACTTGCAACTAGGATTACCAGAACTCAGGCTGATAAAATTAAGGCTGAGAACCTAGCTGGTATTGGTTTTCAGGAAGGTTCCCAGCGTGTTTATCCTGAGGGTGGGTTAGCTGCACAAACGTTAGGATTCGTAGATTATAGCGGTATTGGCCGTTACGGCGTTGAGGGTGCCCAGAACGACAAACTAACTGGTACTGACGGATTGCTGCAGTCTGTGACTGACATCCGAGATGTGCCACTGACGATCGGTAACAAAAATATTAATCAGCCAGCCGTTAACGGCAAGAACATTGTTTTGACAATTGATAGTAATGTTCAGTCTTATGCTGAGCAGGCATTGGCGGAGGGACTAAAACGGACTGGAGCTACCAGGGGTAGCGTACTAGTTATGAACCCACAAACTGGCCAGGTAATGGCGATGGCGAACCTGCCGTCGTATAAGCCTGCAACATTTAATACCGTTTCAGATCCCGAGGTGTTCAATAATCCGATTGTTTCAGAGCCGTACGAACCCGGTTCGGTAATTAAAACTTTGACTATGACAGCCGGAATCGAGAAAAACGCTGTTTCGCCGACCGCTACCTATGTAAACACTGACCACATAAGAGTTGAGGATAGTGTGATTTCGAATGCAACGCTAGGCCAAACTGGAACGATTACTTTTCAGCACGCTCTTAACTGGTCGTTAAACACTGGATTTGTGACAGTATTAGAGCGGTTAGGGGACGGGTCGCATGTGACACGCCAGGCACGTGATACTTTGTACTCATATTTCCACGACAAATTCAGACTGGGTCAACTAACGGGTATCGAGGTTAGTGGCGAGTCGCCTGGTATTATAATTCCACCGACCGACGTACAGGGTGGTGCGGTTAGGTATGCTACTATGGCGTTTGGTCAGGGCATGAACACAACTATGATTCAGGTTGCGTCTGCATTTAGTGCCATTGTAAGCGGTGGCGTATATCATTCTCCGACAGTTCTGGCGGGTGAAGTTAAACCAGATGGCACGTACGTTCCAGATAAAATTGAGGACGGTATGCAAATCGTAAGTAAATCAGCGGCCGATCAGGTGCGAGAAATGACCGTTAAGGGTCGATCAGACTTTTTTGGTTATACCGACAAGCAAGGCTATATGATTGGTGGCAAAACCGGAACTTCACAGGTGCCAAAAGACGGTGGTTATAGTAAAACCGAGAGCATTGGGTCATATGTCGGATTCGGTGGCGATACCACCGCTAAATATGTCATAATGGTACAGGTGTCAGGCAAAGACAGGGCACTGCAGGGTGCCAGAGATGCCCAGCCTATATTTACTGATATTTCTAACTGGATGATAGATTACTTAAAGCTCCAACCGAGAGGATAACTATGACTACTACAGCACTAACCGATTTAACTGGTGAACTAAACTCGACATTCCTGCTGAGTGTGGGAGCGTTTTTGCTGGCAATGATTTTGACGCCTCTTTATACTTTTTTGGCATATAAATATAAGTTTTGGAAAAAACAACGTACCACTACCACAACGGGCGAAAAACTAGAGGTCTTTAATAAATTGCACGCCGGTAAATTCAAACGCAATATTCCGACTATGGCAGGAGTTATTTTTGTAACTGCTATTACTGTTGTAACCTTAGTATTTAACCTAGATAGGGGAGAGACTTGGTTACCGCTCGCAGCGTTAGTTGGCGGCGCATTAGTTGGGTTGATCGATGACGTGATTAATGTAAGAGGGCACGGCGACGGCGTAGCGGGACTTAGGTCGAGTTTTAAGTTTACGATGATTACGGCAATTGGAATCGGACTTGGTTGGTTTTTCTTCGTAAAACTTGGTATTAGCGCGGTTCATATCCCGTTCTTGGGTGATGTGGCTCTGGGTTGGTTAATGATTCCGATTTTTGCATTCGTTGTTGTTGCCACTGGCAATGCGGTTAATATTAGCGATGGAATGGATGGATTAGCTGGGGGACTGACGGCAATTAGTTTTGGTGCCTTTGGAGTTATCGCACTTTTCCAAGGTCATTTGATACTAGCTGGATTTTGCTTTACGGTCGTGGGGGCGCTGCTTAGTTATCTGTGGTTTAATATTTATCCGGCTAGGTTCTTTATGGGAGACATCGGTAGCTTCGCCCTCGGAACTTCGCTTGGCGTGGTTGCTATGATGACTAATGCAATATTTTTACTGCCAATAATTGGTATTGTTTTTGTCATCGAAGCGGGGTCAAGTTTGATTCAAATTACTAGTAAACGTTTGTTTAAAAAGAAGGTATTTATTTCGGCTCCAATTCATCAACATTTTGAAGCAAGCGGTTGGCCTGAAACCAAAGTAACAATGCGGTTTTGGGTAATTGGCACAGTCGCAGCGTTCATCGGCGTGCTGTTGGCTCTGGCAGGGGGTCATATTTAGCATGAGCTTGGGTGGGCGCATTAAACAGGCTAGTGCTCAGTTAGCTAAACCCCTAAACAGCACCGAGTCAGTTGTTGTTAGAAGGCATCGGCCAGATTATTTGATTGTTCTATACATGGGGCTTTTGATGCTACTGGGCTTAATCATTATGTATGCAATTGGACCGCAGCGCGCAAATGTACTTAATAATGCGTATGGCAGTGACTATAGTGATTCATATTTTTTCATTAAACAAACGATTAGTTTGGTGCTAGCGCTAGCTGCATTTTGGGCAATGGCATATTTTCCGTACAAGTGGGTATTAAAGTACGCTGGTAAAATTTTGATCATTGCACTACTGGCTTGCGTTCTGCTGGCGATAGCTGGTTGGCTGGATTTAGGTATAGCTCAAAAATCATTAGGTGCCACCAGGTGGTTTAACTTGGGGCCACTTGGTAGTTTGCAGCCAGCGGAGTTTTTGAAGTTTGGAATTTTGGTATTTCTTGCTGGATTCTTTGGCATGAAGGCACGCCAGGGCAAGATTAACGACGTACAGGCAACTTTGATACCACTGGCTGTTTTAACGGCTATTTCAATGTTATTTATTATCATAATTCAAAAAGACATGGGAACCGGAATAGCGATTGCTGGAACTATTATTACAATGTTATTTGTTGCTGGCATTAATAATCGCATGCTAATAATTGTTGCACTGGCGCTACTGGGTGTCGGAATTATATTTATTTTGATGGCGCCGCACCGCATCGACCGAATAGTCACTTACTTAAAGGGCGATTCAACTTCGGTAGATGATGCGGGGGCATATCACATTGAGCATGCCAAAATTGCTATCGGAACAGGCGGGTTATTTGGTGTTGGTATTGGTAATAGTGTTCAAGCGACTGGATATTTACCAGAGGCGATAAATGACTCGGTGTTTGCGATCATGGGCGAGACCTTTGGATTTGTTGGTCTAGTCACTATTTTGGTACTATTTGTGGCGCTTATGATGAGACTACTCAAGCTAATGGACCACTTGGTTGAAATGAGACTAAAACTACTGGTGGCTGGGGTCTTTGGGTGGTTCGGGTCTCATGTTATTCTTAATGTAGCGGCGATGTTAGGGATATTTCCATTAACGGGTATCACTCTGCCGTTACTTAGTTTTGGCGGCACAAGTATGATATTTATTGCAGCTGCTCTTGGACTGGTATTTCAGCTTTCGAGGTTCACGGTGCATACATCAAGATTAAAGGAGGCGCATAATGAGAATTCTAGCAGTCGGCGGGGGGTCGGGCGGACACGTTACTCCGGTAGTCGCAGTTCTTCGAGAGCTTAGACGAGCTCATCCTGATGCCGAGATTAGGTTCTGGTGTGACCGTAAATTCACGCCGCAAGCTAAATCGATTATGTCGCCTCTTGACGACAATGTGCCAGTTCAGACTATATTCGCAGGTAAATTGAGACGATACCATCACCTGAGTGTGATGCGCCAGCTTCTTTGGCCATCGTTAGTTGCGTCTAATATTCGCGATAGCTTTTTAGTTATCCTGGGAGCGATTCAGAGTATCTTTAAACTTATTATTTGGCGACCAGATGTCGTCTTTACTAAGGGTGGCTATGTTTGTTTACCGGTTGGATGGGCAGCCCATGTACTTAGGATTCCGCTAGCGATTCACGATTCTGATGCTCATCCTGGTCTAACAAATCGTATCTTGAGCCGTTGGGCCTCAGCAATTGCTACCGGATCACCACTCAAATTTTATCCGTATCCAGCTGCGATTTCTAAATATGTCGGTATACCAATCTCGTCTGAATACCAAGAATTTAGCGCTAAGGAGAGGCTACAGGCTAAAAAACAGTGGTCGGTTGCTACCGACAAACCATTAATTGTAATTACTGGCGGAGGTTTGGGTGCCAAGCGAATTAACGACACGGTTGCTCTTTTATTAAAGGATTTACAAAAACTTGGGTCAGTTGTTTTGGTTGCGGGTGCGGCTCAGTACGATGAACTACGTGCTATTACACCCGAAAATAGTGAGGATTTTCAACTACATGCTTTTATATCCAGTGGCATGTCATCGCTCTTGGGGGCGGCAGACGTCGTAGTTACAAGGGCTGGGGCTACTACAATTTTGGAACTAGCGGCGCTTAAAAAACCGACAATCTTGATACCAAACGCTAAACTTACTGGTGGCCATCAGGTAAAAAATGCTGATGTATATAGCGAAAGCGGTGCAGTTGTGGTGGTTAACGAAGAAGAAATGATAGATAACCCTACGATTTTAATCGATGCTATCAGTAGTGTTTTAAACGATAAATCAAAGGCAGATAAAATGAGCCAAGCTTTGGCAGAATTCGCTAGACCAAATGCAGCCAAAGACGTCGCTAGGATGATACTTGGGTTGGTAAAATAACGACATGAAGTTGTTTCAGCGTAAAAAACAGTCTGAACTGCCACGTCGTAGGCGTACATCTGGTGATCGAATTGCGTCCGATGAATCACAGGTTAGTAGCGATATCTTTCGGAGGAATCGCACACTAACAGGCACTACATCGAATCGACTTCATAGCAGTGGTTCTAGTTCTGACCTACGCTCTCCTAGGGTTAAAGCGCATAACTTAGCTTCTATGCGTCGCAAGGTGTTTGGAGTACTAGTTATTGTTATTCTGAGCGCCGGGCTGTTGTGGTGGCTAATAAACCAGTTTACAGCTATTCCAACGGTTATAGTGACAGATACTACCATTACAAAATCGATTAATACTGATAAATACGCTAAATCGATTCAAAACTATCTAGAAAGCAACCCACTTGGCCGCTTGCAGTTCTTACTGGATGATAAGTCGTTGTCGAATTTCGTATCAGCTGATCTTAGTGAGGTAGCAGGTGTCGAACAAAGAGGGGCATCGGGTATTGGACAGACAGACTTTGCGGTTACAATGCGTAAACCAGTTGCCGGCTGGTCTATTGGCGACAAACAATACTACGTTGATGCTAGTGGCGTGCCGTTTGAAATTAATTACTACGATAAGCCGAAGGTTCAAATTATTGATGAGAGTGGAATTGCACTTAATGAAGGTGTTGCTATTGCCAGCAATAGGTTCCTTAGTTTTGTCGGTAGGGTAGTTGCCTTGTCGAGTAGTAGTGGCTACACTGTAACCGAGGCAATACTACCAGCGGGCACAACTAGGCAGCTAGAGGTCAGACTTCAAGGTGTTGGACCTCTGGTAAAATTATCGATTGACAGGCCAGTTGCGGAGCAGGTAGAGGATATGAGTAGGGCAGTGCAGTACTTCAAAGACCACGGGCAATCGCCACAGTATATTGATGTTCGAGTTAGTGGCAAAGCATTTTACCGATAATAAAATTAATCACCGCCGTAAACCGTTGCGAGAGTAGTACATCTCTGCTCTGTTCTATATTTGTTCTATTTCTTGATCAATATAAATATAGAAAAAAACTATATTAAAATATTATTTCAAGAAAAAGCAAATAGGGCGTACTAGAACAAGAGTAGTAGTGCGTGAAAACAAATCCTGGATTTTGCAAATAGTAACAACAAAGATCACACGGGATTGTGGATAAACAGACGATGCACAATTAACAATGGTTAGTATTGATTTCATTAGTTAGCAAAGTTAGGTGTATAGCATTTATAAATAAAAATAAAAAGCGATACACACATGCGACGAGGCTAATACTAGCACTACTACCCTTAGCAGAGTAAATAGTGGTTATTAATAGACGACCCAATAGTCATCTATTGTATATATAAACAATGTCGTAAAAGATATATTTGGCGACGTAAGATATAACTATGATTTCTATACTACAACTCATCCCCCGCGCATGTTATATTCTGGAATTTTGCTTTTATGTGTCTTGGTCCTAAATTAATTTTATTTACTGCACCCTATTTCATTTGTTTGTCCTGGTTTTTATATACGTTTGATTAGTACTTCGTGATTCATTGATCGTTATGCGAATCCGTACAATTTAAAACCGCATATTTCACATGTTCTATTTTTGTTCTACATTGTTTTGTATTCACTTAGTGCTTAACGGTTAATGTGCCGCTTGGCGAATCTTCTTTGTCGGTTTCCTTACTAGCATCAGGCGTGGCTGCTTTACGCTTGCGTGTTCGAGTTCGCTTACGTTTTGGCTTTGGTGTATCCTCGCTGTCAACAGAGGTGGTAACAGGGGTAGGGAGGTTACTACTCTGCCCTGCTGACTGAACTGCCGCGTCGCCGACTGGTTGAATGCCAACTGGCCACTGTTTGGCTTGGGCTTTTGATTGAGGGCGCTTTTGCAGGTGTTCAGGTGGCTTGATAGCGCTAGCGATCTCTTCTTCGATAGCAGCGCGGGTGCGGCTGTAGTTGCGCCTGGTGTTCTCGATGATTCTACCAGAGTTGTCTATCTGTGGAGGCGGTAACGTTAAAGTGGTGGCACTAAACGCCGGCGCCTTTTCACCGCCAATAACCATATTAATGATGAAGTGGCGGTTATGCATTTGTAGCAGGTCGGTTGCTTCAAACTGTGGTTCAAACTGTTTGGCTAGAATTGGGGCGTCATCAGCCGAGACGCGGAATGATATCATAGTGCCGACGTTGCCAAACACGGCATCTCGTACGGTGTCGGTCATTTGACTGATGTATTGGTTAGCCACCGTCAGATTCAAGCCGTATTTACGGGCCTCAGATAGGATTGTTGCGAACGAATCAGTCGCAAAGTTTTGGAATTCATCAACGTATAAATAAAACGGACGCCTGTCTTCGATTCGCTCTATGTCGCTACGACTCATCGACGCTAGTTGGATTTTGGTCACCATAAAGGCACCTAGGATCGCGGCGTTATCCTCACCTATCAAGCCCTTAGACAGGTTAACTATCAGGATTTTACCTTCGTCCATGATTTTACGAATATTAAATGTCGATTTTGGTTGGCCGACAATGTTACGAATGATTGGATTAGCTGTAAATGCACCAACTTTGTTTAGGACTGGTGCGATTGCTTCAGACACAAACTTGTCGTTCCAGCTAGCGAACTCGACCTTCCAAAAGTTTAATACCACCGTGTCTTGGCTGTAGTCTAGTGTTTCTTGACGGAATTTTTTGTCGGTTAGCATGCGTGTAATATCAAGCATTGTGGTTGACGGCCTATCGAGTAGTGCCAGAATTGTATAGCGCAAAATATATTCCAGCCTAGGGCCCCACGACTCTCCAAACATACGTTTCAAGACTCCAATAACCTCTGAGCTAATGTTGGTTTTTTGGCTGGGATCGGTAACTTCGAGGGGGTTAAATCCTAGCGGGAAGGCTGTGTCGGCAGGGTTAAAGTACACTACATCGTCTAGGCGACTACCTGGAATAAAGCGCATATTATTAACAGCAAAATCTCCGTGCGGGTCGATAATGGCATAGCCATGGCCGTGATAGATGTCGCTAAGCGCGAATAGCTCTAGCGTTCCAGACTTACCTGCTCCGGTTTGACCGATTATATAAACATGGCGCGAGCGGTCTGAGCGTAACATTCCAAATTGATGATTAATACCGCGGAAATTAGTTAACCCAAAAGCGCTGATGTTTTCGTCAATCGCCATATCGCCAGTGATGATTGGTAGTTTAGCTGGTGGTTCGGCAGTTTTGCTGCTGGCCCAGACGATATTAGGGGTTTCGACATTGGTATGTGGCAAGTGAAATACGCTGGCAAGCTCTTCGATGTTTAGTATGTATCCCCCACTTTTAAACGAACGGTTGCGATAATTAGCCAAGTCTTCTTTTTTGAAGCTAGCTTTACTCATTTTGAATCCGTTTAGGTTGGTGCTATTGAATTGTTTGAATGTACCGACAATTGCCTGCATTTGTAACCTAGCATTAGAGGTACTTTCACCGAGGTAAGCCAGGCGTATTTTAACCTGATAACCTAGTTTATTGGCTTTGGTAGCAGCTTCATTAATACGAGTCTTGTCACGATCAGAAATGTCCTTGACGACAGTGGTGGTAGTTTTGCCATCTGCTGGCGGTTTCCATAGGGCTTCAAACAGCCCGCCCATCCACTCTAGTCCTGAATTGCTGACGCTTGTTGATTTACCGCGCTTGACGCCGGCTGCCCATTTTTCGGACGATTTGTGCCAGTCGTCGGCGATTGGTTTAACTAAAATTTGCACCCACAACTCTTCGCCAGTTGACTCAAGTTTAGCGAGTGTCCCGGTAATTCCAGCCAGGGGGTCAACCTCGAAGCTTTGAAAGGTCTTGATTGGCAACATTTCATTATCAGTAAGGGTTATTTCTGAGGTGTAGATGACGCTATGGTCGCGTTCGTGAGCAACATAATCCTCGTCAGCTTCGCGAATTTGAACAGATGGATACTGGGCGTAAATTTGCCCCTCGACGAAGCTACGTAGTGTTCTCGGTACCCAGACATAAAAACGGATCTGGCCATTAACAGATGCAATTTCAAAACTTAGGTGTTCTTGCCTGCCATCACTTAATTTAAGTTCGCTTTTGTTGCGGAGTATTCCGTGCAGGCTAGCAAAAAGCTGTTCGGCGGCTAGTTCTTTTTTGTCATTTGCGCGTGGAATTTCAAGTATTAACAGATCACTTTCAGGTTCAAGGCTGTTATCTAGACGCTTATAATTGCGCCAGGTCAAGAATCCGAGGATTGCTACGACGGGCAACCAAACATACCATTGCAATAGAAAGTTGAAAACTGATGATAAAATGCCCATAATTACCTTTTTATTGTCTCATCCAAGAGACTACTTGGCAACTTATGCCTTAACTTCTGGCGCCAGTGTATAGGTTGCTTTGGCAACACGTTTAAATTCTGATTTGCTTTGAAGGTTCAACAGAATAGTTGTTTCTTTAACGTGGCGGCTTTTTAGAACACGTTTGACGATTTCGTCGCGGTGCAAGGGTTCAGCTGATTTGCGGAGTACGTCGGCGATAATATCAGCAACAGTACCCTTACTAAAGCCCCAGGTGTCTAGCGCATAGATGCCGCGACCAATTAATACGAAGCGCTTGTCTTTGATTAATTCGTTGTGGATTGCCTGGGTTGTGACGTCTTTACGCTTGAAGCTACTGTCTTTGATTGATTTAGCAATCGCAGAAAAGTGCATTGGTTTGCCGTTTTCTTCTAAAATGACGAAGATTTTGTCACGAATATTTTTGGGATTGACGGTTGGCCATTTAACTAGGCCCCAGTTTTCTTTGAGGTGAGCAAGTAACTTAGAAACGGTAGCGAGGGCACGGACATAGTTAGGGTGCTCATAGTTTAGCTGTGTATGTAGCTCTTCGATGGTGATTGGTTGACCGTGTTTTTTGATGGCAGCGACAATTGCGTCAACTTCTTGGCGAATTTTCTTTTCGTCGCCATATTCACGGATACCTACGCTGTGGTGGTAGTTATCGTTTTCGTTAATAACAGTAAGCCCCGGCGCCAGCTCTGAGATAAATGCAACATGAGATCGTTCGCGTTGGTCACTAGTTCGGCCTAGTAAGCTGTCGGTTAGGTCAGAGACGCGAGCGATGCGTCCCATCTCGGTTAGTTCACGAATAATAGATTTTTCGAGTGCCAGGACAGCATCAGCTTTGCCGTCTTGGGCGGCTGTACGAAGACGTGACAAAATAGCTTTTTCAAGCTGTCGTACACGTTCACGGGTAATACCAAGCAACTCCCCTATTTGTTCTAGGGTTTCACGGCGGTCGTATAGTCCGAAACGGCGTGTAATAATCTCGCGTTCGCGCTCTTGGTCAATCACAGCCAAAATGTCGTTTACGCCAGCTTTAAGGTCGATTTTTTGTTCTGATGCTACTGTCTCGCTCATTAATCTGTTCTTTCTCTCTGCCACCAAAGAGGAGTGTTTTTTATATATCTAACTTAGATTATAAAAGATTATTTTGTTAATGTCAAACACTTTGTGTACTGAACTCATTATACCATGAAGTAGACGCTCTATGTAAATAGTGTTATGAGTTTATTAGTAGCAATTTTAGGTTGTTTTATCGCTTTTTAGTCGGTTTTTTAGTGGTAGCTTTGCGCTTACCGCTCTTGAACGGACGCTTTTTAGATGCAGGAGCAGCTGCGATTAATTCAATGGCTTGTTCGTGGGTCACGTCTTCGGGTTTGACGTCTTTGGGTATTTTGGCGTTTTTGGTTCCATCAGTAATATATGGACCATAACGACCCCTTAGAACCTTGATGCCATCGCCAAAGTCGGCGATATTTTTCTCGGCTTCGGCTTGTAATTTAGCGGCATATAGTTCAAGTGCTTGTTCGATAGTTATGTCATGGGGGTCGAGCGGCTTGATACTTACGAACAACTTGCCGATTTGGATGTATGGACCGAAACGGCCGATGTTGGCTTTGATGGTCTCACCTTCTGGTGTTTCGCCGACGATGCGCGGTAGTTTAAATGCATGTAAGGCTTCGTCTAAAGTGACAGTTTCAATTTTGACGCCTTTTGGCATTGGTGCAAACTGAGGTTTATTGTCTTTGTCTTCGGTACTGCCGAGCTGTAACATTGGTCCGAAGCGGCCAAATCGTGCCAAAATTGGCTTGCCTGATTTGGGATCGATGCCAACTTCTCGAGCCTGCGCCACCTTGCTGCGGTCGATATCACCTGACCCGGCAATTAGTTCATGGAATGGTTTGTAGAAATTATCTAGCATTGTGTTACGAGCCAGAGACCCGGCGGCGATTTGGTCAAACTGTTCTTCGACTGATGCCGTAAAGCCGTAATCTACAACTTGTTCGAAGTGATTGCTCAGGAAATCGCTAAGAATTTGGCCAGCCGCAGTCGGGACTAGCTTGCCCTTGTCTGAACCAGTTTTTTCTTGAACAATAACTTTATTCACGCTGTTATCTTGTAGTGATAGCTCGATAATATCTCTCGGGTTGCCTTCGTTTTCGCCCTTTTCGGCATAACCGCGGACTTGGACGGTATTAATTATTGTGGCGTAAGTTGAAGGTCGTCCAATGCCGAGATCTTCGAGCTTTTTAACTAGCGCACCCTCGGTGTATCTAGCTGGTGGACGCGCAAATACTTGCCTGGCAACCACTGACGCTAGATCTAGTGTGTCACCACTGTTGACGGCTGGCAAAATGTCAGCGTCTTTTTTGCTGCCACCGTAAACTTTGAGGAATCCGTCAAATATAATTACTTCACCTTTCGCTTCGAATACCACGGGTTCTGTCGCCCGGTTTGCCCCTTCTTTTGAAATTCCTTCGGAATCTTCAAAAGCGGGCGCTGCCCCACCGGGCACCACCCGTACTGGCGACTCTGTGATCGCAATAGTTACTGTAGTTTTCTCTAATTTTGCGGGGGCCATTTGGCTGGCAAGTGTGCGATTGCGGATTAAATTATATAGTTTTTGGTCGTATTCATTACTGCTGGCGTGTTCAAGCGCCATGTTGGTTGGTCTGATTGCTTCGTGTGCCTCTTGAGCGCTAGCTGACTTGGTCTTGAAAGCCCGGACGAGAGAATATTCTGGACCATACTTAGACTTGATGAATTCAGTTGCTGCGGCGATTGCTTGACCGCTAAGCGTCATAGAATCAGTACGCATGTAAGTGATTTTACCCTCTTGGTATAGCTTTTGCGCAGCTGACATGGTCGCTTTGGCGCTAAAGCCTAGTCGGCTGTTGGCGTCTTGCTGTAGGGTCGATGTAGTAAACGGAGCTGATGGATTACGGGTTGACGGGCTGGTTGATACGTCTGTAACTGTAAACTTGGCATCAATTAAGTTCTCTAGGAATTCTTTGGCTTCATCTTCGGTTTGGAATTTGTTTGGCAGTTCTGCTTTTAATACATCTCCGTCAGATGTAAATTCAGCCGTAACTTTGAATGTGAATGACCCTTTGAACGAATCAATCTCACGTTCACGTTCAACTAATAATCTAACGGCCGGCGACTGAACTCGTCCAGCCGATTTACCGCCGGGTACCTTTTGCCAGACAACTGGCGATAACTCGAATCCGACAATGCGGTCAAGGATTTGTCGGGCTTGCTGAGCGCGGACTAAGTCCATATCAATTGTGCGTGGGTTTTTGATCGCTTTTTCAATAGCGTCTTTTGTGATTTCGTGAAACACGATACGTTTGGTGGTTTTGGTATCAAGTTTCAGGACTTCGCAAAGATGCCAAGCAATCGCCTCTCCCTCGCGGTCTTCATCAGTTGCTAGCCAAACGGTCTCGGCATCTTTGACGGCTCGACGTAGTTCAGCGACGGTCTTTTTCTTTTCAGAATCGATTTCATAAACAGTCTCAAAGCCATTTTTGACGTCGATCGGTTCAGCGCCGCCCTTGGCCTTTTTGGCAATAGAACGAATATGACCGACGCTAGATAACACCTTAAAATCACTGCCGAGATATTTCTCGATAGTTTTGGCTTTGGCTGGTGATTCGACGATAACTAAATTTTTCATACAATACTTATGTTCGCTTGCTAGCTAAACACAAAGCTAAACTTTACACAATGTAATGTGTTTTGTAAACGCTGAAAAAAATAATTCACAATTCACAATTCACGAATTCACAATTAATTCACAGTTTTCAGTTCACAAAGCTTTATTTAGTGCAGCTCATTGAAAATTGGAATCTGAAAACTAATTTGTAAATTGAAAACTGAAACCTGATAATTATATTTACCTAAGTGTCCACTGGTTACCACCAAGGGCGCGAATGGTGCCGTCTATTTCCATCATTGTTAGGGTTTGAGAGAATTCACTAGCACTAGCGCCAGATTTTGCTTGTAGTATTTCGCCCGCTCGTATTCCGGATTGTAATAAACCTATAACTTTAGACTCTAACAGATTATTACCTAGTGGCAGTATGGTTTGTGGATCAAGCAGCTTAGGCGCAATTATTTCTAACACGTCATCAGAACTGGTAATTGGAATGGCGCCTTGCTTAATCAAACTGTTACACCCGGCCGACAATGGACTAGTGATGTTACCTGGCACTACGAACACCTCTCTACCCTGTTCTAGGGCGTGTGTGGCGGTCGATAATGTGCCACTTCGCGCGGCTGCCTCAGTAATAATAATGGCATCAGCTAGTCCGCTGACGATTCGGTTGCGCTCTAGGAATCTAAAGTCTCGGGCTGGTACGTCTGGCTCGTACTCGCTAATAATCGCGCCACCAGCATCTACAATATCCTTTGCAAGTTGCCGGTGTGAGGCTGGATATATATAGTCTAGTCCGTTTGCCAGGATAGCGAGTGTCGTGCCGCCCGCCTGCAAGCAGGCTCGGTGCGCAATACTGTCAACACCCAGTGCTAGGCCGCTAAGAATAACTACCCCTTTGGACGCTAACTCTCTGGCAAATCGTTCGGTTACTTCGCGGCCATAGGCAGTTGGTCGTCTAGTGCCAACGATCGCCACCGTAGGTGTCCGTTCAGGCGGAAGTTTACCCATAAAATACAATCTTTTTGGCGGAACGGCAATAGTACTAATAATCTGGGTAAAATTATTGTCCTGGGGTAAGATTGTGTTGATTTTCACGACTTTTATGTCCAAAAGTATTGACTATATGTCAAATACGTGCTACTATGGGCAACGATTGGTTACATTGCGAGATTAACCAAACGTACCTTATACCCCCTATTCTAACTTATGTTAGATTACATGCAATGTGTTTTTAAGGTAACTACCCTCCACCTTTAAGACATTTTTAAACATTGCATGTATACTAACCCCTTTAACCAGCGAACATCTGCGTATCTAATGAACGAGATCGTTACGCTTGCCCCCGCGGTGGGTTAAAGGGTAAAACGGCGCCAGGTGATGCCCACCCTTACCTGGCGCTTTTTTATTTGTCCAAAATCTTATGGCTGGTGACGGTTAGACTACTAGACACAAACTGCTCGATTAGACCGATGCTGTATGGGATTATGTCGTCACGGAGTTTTTTGGCTTCGCTGCTCGAGAATTTAGACAGTACAAAGTCGGCGTCGTCCACCAAATCACGCTTTTCGCTCCATATCCCGATTCGCATACGGGTATAATCCGGTCCGATGTGTGAATTAAGACTTTTGATACCGTTATTACCAGCATCACTACCCTTTTTACGGACACGAACAGTACCAAACGGTAACGCCAGATCGTCATGTAGCACCATGAGGTCGTCCTTGGCGTCTAGTTTGTAGAAATCAACTACTGCACGGGCCGACATGCCGGAGTCGTTGTAGAACGTCGTGGGCTTGACCAGCAGGGTTTTGGTGCCGCTAATACTTACTTCGGCGATATGAGCTTGCAACTTAGTTTTAGTAACCCATTTTGCGTCAGAATCTTTGGCTAAAGCGTTCAATACCATAAATCCCGTATTGTGACGGGTTTTTTCGTAATGTGGTTCGGGATTACCTTGGGCAAAGATTACTTTCATACTGTAAACCATTGTATCGCATTGTAATACTATGATAAATATGCTATAATATATACACTTTTCTTATTTATTGAATGAAAGAGGTCTGAAAATGAGAAAGTTTACATTGATTGGCGCAAGGTCTATGGTTTTTGTCTTCGTGACCATGTACCTTGTAGGGTTTTGGCTGGTTTGGAACTTTGTTCCCTGGGGTGAGTGGTGGCTTTTCGCTCTCGACCTGATTGGCATTTTTGTTGCGATCTATGTGTCGCACAGAATGGTCCAAGAGGGTTGGGTTAAGAGCAGTCGTCTGGCTCCCCCGGGTACAGCCATCATTCTATCTATCGGAGTTGTGCTGGCCATGTTCCATGGGTTTGCCGCTCTAACCGGGTCAATGTCACGTTCGTTGTCATTGTCGCCAATCGTCGCCATCGTCGCCATCGCTATCGTTTACGTGTTGATGGAGTGGAAACAGCCGAAACATCAGGCCAAGCCACAACAATCTGAGAAATAAAATTCTCAATCAAACTCCTGGAGATCCCAGGTCCCGTCGCTTACAAGCGACGGGTTATTTTTTTGAATTATTATCTTTTTCGGCTTTTTCTAACTTGGACTTCTTGGTAATTGGGTCCTTACCTGCGGCAACGCGTTCTTTGTTGGCTTTGATTTGTTTTTCGTCGCGGAAGCTGAATTTGATTGGGGTGCCAGCGAAGTTATAGGTTTCACGTAGTTGTCGTTCTAGATAGCGCTTGTAACTCCAGTGTACGAATTTTAGGTGACTGCCGTAGATTACAAACCATGGTGGTGAATTGTCGGTTTGAACCATATAACGAAGTTTTGGATGAGTGTTTTTGAGTCCGGCCGGTGGGTGCTTTTGAACACTTTTTTGCAACAGGTCGTTTAGGACGCGGGTTTTGGTTTGCTGTTTGCGTCGAGCGTCAATATCTAGCGCTAGATCAAATAATTTCGTGACGTTTTGACCAGTTACGCTACTGGTAAAGATTAGTGGTGCCCAAGGCGTAAATTTAAAGGTTCGGACTATCCCGGGCACTAACGAGTCGTGGGTAAATGAATCTTTGTCTTCGACGCTGTCCCATTTGGTCACAACGATCACCATCCCCTTGCCTGCATCGTCAATGATGCCAGCTAGGCGCTGATCAAGTCCTGTGTTCAGTTCATTTACGTCCATTAATAGGAAGCATACGTCAGATTCTTCGATGGCCTGCAGGGTCCTCAGGACACTGAATTTCTCGATTCCTACCTCTTGTTTACCGGGTTTACGCATACCAGCAGTATCGAGGATTTCAATATTACGCGCACCGTACCTGACTGAAACTCGGTTAACGTCGCGGGTTGTGCCGGCTAGATCTGCCACAATCGCCTGTTGTTTACCGGCTAGGGCGTTAAACAGGTTACTTTTGCCAACATTTGGTCGTCCGATTAATGAAATACGCACTACATCATCGGCTTCGTCTTCGTGGGTAGCTGGAATTAGTCGGACGATATTATCAAGGACCTCTGTTATGCCGACGTTGTGTTCAGCGCTGGTACGAATAATATCTTTGATGCCTAGGCGACGGAATTCATCGCTAGGTAGATTATCTGCTAAATCGACCTTGTTGGCCAGCAAGATAACTGGTTTTTTGCTACGAAGGGCTTTTTTGGCGACAGTTCGGTCTTGGTCGCTAACATATTGGGTGCTGTCGACAACGACCAAGATTACATCAGCGACTTCAGCCGCCTCTGTTATTTGATCTTGAATTGAAGCTTCGAACTCGTCGTTTGGGTCTTTTAAACCAGCTGTATCGACTAGCCAAAAATTGTGGTATTTGTATTCGACTCGACCCAGTACGTTATCACGAGTGGTGCCGGCTTCACGGGCTACGATTGCCTGCTGTGAACGCACGAGACGATTAAAAAGCGAACTCTTGCCGACGTTCGCTTGACCAATGATCGCAACCGTAGGTAGTTTCGATGCCATAATTAGGGGTAATTATAACAGGGATAAGGTCATTTTGCGAGCGTAAGCGGAATATACTTGCAATTTCTGTAATAAATAGTATTATGTTGTCTAGTTGTTCTACTATGAAAGGAAGCAACATGGGATCGTCGAAAGACGTGTCGAGTCAGACCGCAGAGTTGGATAGGGTTTCTACGAGAGATGTTCGCTCCGAAGGACCAAGCATAATCACGGAAATTACCGTAGCCAGCGACAAAGGAGTCGAATACAGGTTCGAAATCAAGAAGAATTTCTTGGGCGAGAACGCCCCGGCGTTCGTCCTGAAGGAAATCAATCCAGTTCGAGACGCCGATGTCATCAACGAGATGCAGTTCACGAAGTTCTGGGTGCTCGGCGGAGAATTGGCTGTTGGTGGGACGTTTGCTCTCAAACAGGCAGCGAATAGTCAATACGTCCTAAAAGAGCGCATCATCGTCACACGCATTATTGTGAGTCTTCAAGAACTCGCACCCCAAACCGCCCCTGCTTAGGCGTTGAGTAAGACTCCGCCCTTGCCGGGGCGGAGTTTTTCTTTATACTCTTTATGATATATTGATGATTTCGAACTCGCCGGGCTTTATATCACCCAGCGCATAATTACCGAAATTTGTTCGATGCAGCTTAGTAACCGTGTAGCCTAGTGATCCGAAGGTTCGACGAATTTGCCGGTTTCTACCCTCGCGCATGGTGACAATCCAACTTTTGCGGTCAGTTTCGTTCATTCGTTCTAGCTGAAACTGACTGACGCCGTCTTCGAGTGTGACGCCGTAATCCGATATCATCTGTTGATGTAACGGCTCAAGGTTTCGGTCTAGACGTACGTTGTAAAGTTTGGTCTTGGCGAAACTAGGGTGCGTCATCTGGTATGCAAAGTCACCGTCGTTTGTTAATAGAATAATCCCACTACTACTAAGGTCTAGTCTACCTACTGGCTTGAGATTGTGGTATTTAGGCGGAATAATGTCATATATTGTTGGGTTTTCGCCTTGTTGACGGCGTGAACAAACATAGCCGACAGGTTTATGGAATGCCAAATAGACAAGCTCGGTCGTGGTCGAAACGTCCTTACCGCCTGCGATTACTTTGTCACCAGGGTTAAATCTTGATCCAAGTTGAGCTTTTTCGCCATTTACCGACACTTTGCCAGCAGCAATCATATTGTCAGCCTCACGACGCGAAACGCCCAGCTGTAAAGCTAGGTGTTTGTTGAGCCTAATCGAAGCCTCGTCGTTATTCATTTCTCTAGTATAACAGATACGGGGAGGATATAATTGTCAGTTTTCAATTTGCAGTTTACGAAATAAGTACCAGTTTTCAATTCTCAAGTCCGAAAAATCCTTGAAAACTGTGAATTGAGAATTATTTGAAAATTGGAAACTGAAAATTTAACCCTAACTAGGGTTGTCGTTGCCAAGTTCTTGATTCATAAGGGTTGCAATGTCTGGTTTTGGCGTTGAGTCAGCTGGAGAATCCGACAAAGGTTGCATTACTCGGTCCTCACCCATCGATCCAGTTGGTGATGATCCCGGGCGTGGCGACGAAAATGGTGCGGTTGGTTGTGGCATAGCTGATGGTGTAGGCGCAACAGGTGTTGGTGGAGCCACTGGTGTGGGTGGTGTTACCTGGGTTGGCGCAGGTGGCTCGACTGGTGGCTGAGGGGCTGGTTGCGGAGCTACAGTTGGTGCTGGTGATGGTGCTGTTGATTCCGGTGGCGTTGGGGCTATTGGGGCTGGTTGTAGGGCCGGTGTAGGTGTCGAAGGCATATTAATGACAGGTGGTTGTGCAGAAGGGGCTGGTCCTGGGGCTGGAGCTGCCGGTGTGGGTGCAGGCGTCTCGGCTATTGGTGCCTGTGGCGGAGTTGGAGTGGCAGGAGCTGGGTTGCTTGCTGGCATAGGCGCAGGACTATTAGGTGTAGCAGTCGATGAGGCAGGTCCGCCGAATTTTTGTTCTGCGGTTGCTGGTGCCTCTGGAACGTCTGCTAGCACATCGTGAATTGAACGAACAACGTCTTCGATACCTACCTGAGATTTGACTAGATAACGGTTAGCACCTAGTGATTCGCCACGGGCGCGTTGGTCTTCGCTACTAAGGGCGGTCATCATGATAATCTTGACGTCTTTGGTCTCGGGGGTGCTACGCAGTATGTCTAGCATGTCAAAACCGCTAATTTTGGGCATCATAACATCGCTGACGATTAGGTCAGGCTTTTCTTTGATTGCTGTTGCTAGGGCCTCTTCCCCATCACCGGCTGATACAATTTCATAACCTTCGGCTAGTAAACGAACGCCATATATCTCGCGTAAACTCTTGTCATCTTCTACCAATAGTATTTTAGTCATAGTTACCCTTTATTGTACCTAACACGGTTTAAAATTGCTATACCACTCATGGTTATTGGCCTCCCTCGTTATTTCTTGTTGGAACCGAGATTGTATTTGGCCGCTCCGTAGCAGTCGGTTGAGGTGGACTAGCTGGTGCAGGTTCGGCTGGTTGCTCGGTCGGTACTGGTGCTGGCTGACCAGCGGATTGTTGTTCGGCAATCAAAGCTTTTTGTTTGGCAACGTAGGCTTCGATTTGTTCGCGCGACAAACTTTCACCACGTGGTACGGATTGAGCTGGTTTAACAGGGGCGTTATCAGGTGATTCGGCTGCGGCTGGTTCTGGGACTACAGGTATAGCGCCGGAATCGTCGGTTGGTGCTACCGGTGGTGCAACGGCGGCTTGCATACCGGCTTGCTCGACTATTTGGGTTGCTTCGCTGCTGCTAACTCTAGGTAGTTCAACAAAGAACGTGCTGCCCGATCCATAAACACTCTCGGCCCATACTCGACCACCTAGTGTTTCGGCTAGACGGCGTACTAAATACAGTCCAAGTCCTGTGCCGCCGATTTCGCGCGTGTCTTTGTTGTCGACGCGGTAAAACTTTTGGAACAGATGCGGCATGTCTTCGGCTGGGATACCAATGCCACTGTCTTTGATGCTAATTGTTACATGAGCGTCATCGCCGGTAACATCGACAATTACTTCGCCTTTTGGCGTGTATTTAATAGCGTTTTCGACTAGGTTATTGACGATTTCACGGATATGGTCGTTATCTAGGTTGACGTTATAAACCGGAGCGATAGTTTTGCTGCCCCCCTCGGGCATAGGAACGTATGATAGGCGCAGGCCCTTGTCGGTTGCTTTTTGTTGCAAACCCTGGACAACGTCAAAGACGAATTTGGTGACATCAACAACTTTGGGGATATTAGACAGCCTACCATCGGTGGCTTTGGATACATCAAGTAAATCTTGAAACAATCGCCCTAAGTGTTGAGCAGATTCGTGTGCTTTCATTATGTAATCGTGCGCTCGTTGATCAACTGTCGCGGTGGTTGGGTTCATCGCCAGTCCCAAGTAACCTTCAATTGATGCAACCGGTGTGCGCATTTCGTGACTGGCGGTACTGATAAACTCGGCTTGTTCGCGTTCTTCGGCCTTTTCTTTGGTAATGTCGCGGAAAACCACGATTACACCTGATCCGGCGTCGCCAACTGGTGAAACCACCAGTGATATCATCAGTTTTTTGGTGCTTTTGGTAATTAGCGTCAGGTCGTTGGTTCTGATTTGTTGATTAGTGTTTAGAACTTGTTGTATCGGATCGCCGGCAGCGTCCAGCGGTTCGTTTTTGCCGTTAACCAGTTGCAGTACTGATTTGTAATTGAGTGCCAAGGCGTCTTGTTTACCCCATCCAATTATTCGTTGGGCAGCGGGGTTGATTAGCTGAATTATACCCTGGCTGTCGATTGCCATTACCCCGTCGCCAATGGCGTTAATTACCACCTCAGACTTACTAGCTACCTCTGTTAATTCGTTAGCTAGGTTGCGGTAGGCTTTGGAGTCGGGATTAGAGTCTTCTTTGGTTCCACCGACTTTGCTGTGCCAGACAATAAAACTGGCTATTAACGGCAAAATACCGCTAAACCCGATAATAACAATTGAGTCTGTCGATAAATTGTTGGCAACGTATTCAAACCCAGCGAAGGTGCCGATGGCGGCCAGGATTGGAATTAACCCCCATAGTCCAAAGACGCCAGCGAAAACAACGATTAACATCCACAGTGCAATAAATGGCGAGCTGAGTCCCCCGGTGCCTATGATCAAGGCGGCGATTGTGGCAGCCAGTAACAAGTAGGCGGTCAAAGCGAACGGTATTATAAGGTTTTTGGGTGTCCAGATGTATGAAACCAGGCTGACGACTGCGGTTGCACCGGCCAAAATAACGGCAGGTACACTAACCAGTAATGAGTCGCCAACGACGCTACTTTCGGTCAAAAATATCCATATAAACAACCCAATAATTGCAGCCGCCACCAAAAATGCCGCTTCGCAAATGCGGCGATGCCAAAAACGAGTTAACGTGAGTGGTTGGATGTTGCCCCCTACTTTAGCTGTATCTGTCAGATATTATGACGATTATGGTTTGTTTTTACAAGCATACACCTACAGATTGGCTATTATTACACCTTTCAGGCATAATAGATACATTGTTTAAAGAAGTGGATGCAAAATGACCCTAGACGAAATTACCGAAAAACTAAAACAACTCGAAAAAGATCCAACCATGCACACCAAGGGAATGTACAGTCCGACAGCAGTTGATTACCCGGGCAATGTCTTGCCTTTTTCTGAGATACATTTGGCTTATTTACGCAAAAACAAACTGGCTGACCCAGTGCAATATATTGCTAATTTAGAACTCAAAATCAAGATACGCTAAATTGTTATTGCCCGATGTCAGACATGTCGAATCCATAATCTTCGAGGGTAGATTTGACGAGCTCTTTGTCCCCAACTTTGTATTCGTGGGCTAATGCGTCCAAGAACTCGCCTGCTGTTTCGAACAATTCGCCGTTTAGTTCGTATACTGGTTCACCTTCGCTCATATCAAACCTCCTTTTGTAGGTATTATACCATTACTAAGGTGGTATTACGCTGAGGTTGTTGCATCAAACGCATTGCTATATTGGCGGATCCAGCGACGGCATATTTACCTAACATTGATCCAATATTAAACATGTCGTCAACAGTTTCGGGTTTATAAACCGTCAGGTCAACTGGTTGTAGTTCTATTGGTATGGCTTGCTTTGCTTTTTCTAATTGATTTGAAAACGACCCGAAACGCTGAAGCAGTTTTCTATCAATCTGTTTTTCAGTCAAATTCCGTGATCTCAGGATATGTTTACTGACCTTGACCGATTGAAATAGCGAGGTAACAACTCTTTGCGCCTCAATTCGGTAATGCATTACTTCGGGTTCTGGCATCTCGGGGGGTTCAGTAAGCCAGTGAATGTAGTTATGTAAAACTCGCGGTAGAACCCACTTGCTGATAGCAAGTTCGCGAAATTCACTAGGAGTATGGTTGTCGCTTTCTTCATCTCCATACCATCTGCTTGGCCACTGCAAGTGATGTACGTCGTTAAACGGTGAAGCCCATTTATAGCTAGGGTCGACCGTTTTTGCCATTTCGATTAATAAGCCTTTGGTGTCGACAAGTCCTCTGCCATCGACTGGTGTCGGTATGAGATTATGTGGGTCGCGTTTAATAAGTAGGACTTCAGGTGGCGGTAAATGATAGACCGGCTGTGCATCATAATGAGCACGCCGGTTAGTCATTTAGTTGGTGTCCTCTGTGTTTATTTTTATGCACATATTGCTTATATTTATAAACCACTAACGATTAAATCGCAAGCAGTAATATTCGAATGTTATTATATAAATATGAATAGCGCCATTACGGTCCAAAAAGTCTATCGGGGTATCACTGATCAGAACTGTTTGCTGTGGTGTCACGGTACCGAGGGTGTGGCGCATCGCAAAGTACGTAAGTTCCGCTATCCACTGTGGAAGTACGTTCATGTCAGTCACCGCATCGTGACCTGCGTTTGTCTGGATTGCAACATGCAATTTTATGGCGAGCTTGCCGACAACGTGCCGCTTAACATTCCTGTGGTTAGACTGGATAGTTATTTTAGCGATTATGTTGCTGTTAACGTCAACGGGCGCTCTACTGCCCTACGAGGCGAAATCGTTCGTCCGTTTAGGCGGGTTACGCAGAGCATGCTAACTGATGAAACGCGGGCGTTCATCGAGCTAGTACAGTAGGTGTTACAATATTATTTATGGACCAAATGACTAAAAATGCGATTAGTGCGACATTGCACTGCCTGACAGGCTGTGCGATTGGTGAAATATTAGGCATGATGATCGGTACGCATTACCAGTTAGGTAATACTGTAACGGTTATTTTGTCGATTACGCTTGCCTTTTTGTTTGGCTATACACTGACGTTTATTCCGATAAAACGAAGTGGTATGTCGACCAGGGCCGCAATTCGAACTACGCTGGCGGCTGATACTATTTCGATTACATCAATGGAAATTATTGATAACTTGATTATGATTGTTATCCCAGGTGCTATGATGGCGGGATTAAATAGTGGACTGTTTTGGGGTAGTCTGGCGACGTCATTAGTCCTCGCTTTTATAGTGACAGTCCCAGTAAACCGTTGGTTGATTGCACGCGGCAAAGGTCACGCCGTTGTTCACGCTATGCACGGACATAACCACGAACACATGGACCACTAAGACTTATATCAATCTGGTATTATATAACCATGTCCGCTATATCTAAACGACGCGTTTTGGTCAATGTTATTGGGGCGGTTTTCTATTTGGTTTGTATGTTTCAGTGGTTGTGGTCGCTGATGCCGTATTTGCCACACGTCATCAAATTTATTAATGTTCCAAAACCGTCAAAACCGGTGACAATCATACCGGTTAATGACCTGGTCGTAGTCGGTCCGCCCTCGCCTTCGATGGTTATATTCGCCGCCGCTATCACAGTTTTGTTTATCGGTATTAGTATATATGTATTTTTGAAACTGCCATCGGTTGCCGGTAAATTGGGACAAAAGGTCACTAAATCAGCTGCTGTACGCATCACACCGATTGTGTCTGGTCGTGCCAAAATGTCAGCCAAGAAAAAGCGCATCTTGAACCAGCGGATTGTTAACTACATCAAATTTACGATTTGCCTGTTGCCGGTTATTGTCGTGGCGTTTAGTTATCAAATTGAATCGCAAATTACCTATTCGCTAACAATGTTAGTGGCTGGTTTCTTGGCATTAATTGCGATTTTTGTCTTGGTTTTACAGTTGTTGGTCGCTCGTTGGCTACGCGTTAATTTGGACAAGGTTTATTAACTTATGAAGAACCGAAATGTATCAATTTTTATCGGATTCGGGTCGCTAGCGATTGTAGCTGGCGGAATATTATCGGCGATCGCGGCTGGTAGTCCCAGTTATGTATTGTCATGGGTGGTAGCCTATTTGGTTCTAGTCGTCGGAGTGGTCCAAATATTGCTGGGATTAGGCGTTTACAGGCTGGCTAGGGTCAAAGTTTCGACGCGTGACATGATTATAGCTTTTACGTTATTCAACGCCGGTAGCGCCGCAGTGATTGCCGGAACGGTAATTAAATATACTCTGGGTACTACTAACTATTTGGTTGGAATCGGCGGGCTGCTAGTTTCGGTTGCCATGATAGTGTTTCTGCGCATGGTACGTGGCGCTGATAAGACCAAATGGCTGTTAGGATATTATTTCTTGGTCGACATTGTGCTGATCAGCATGGTGATTGGCGTGATACTATCTGCCGGGGCTGTCTAGGTTAACCCATGAAACACCCCAAACGCGGTCCGACTAATCCCCTGTTGCCGAACGACAGTGAATATTGCACGGTTGGTGACAAGAAAAAACGCCGCTACAAAACCAAGCTAGACGCTGAGTTATCCGCGCCGACTCACGAGCTACAACAATATATTTGCCCGTACTGCGGGACTTGGCACAACGGCTCAGTTAATACGGCAAAAAATAACTAAAATTATAATTATTTATTGTTTTTCGGCGTAAAGCGTAAAATAACCCGTAATATTATCAACGGTGGATTTTGGAGTTGTAGTTATTTGAACGCTTATCTCATCACCACAACGAACGACTTCGTGCGTTAAGTCGTCATTTAGGTATTCACTACCAGGAAAATCTTCATATATCAGTACGTACTCTCGTCCATTTTGATCATCAAAATAGTGGCCCCATGCATCAAGGCCAACTCTTCCATGGTCTTTCCAGGTTATTTTGGAAAATGTGACTGCGTCACCGTAGAGTGGTAAAATCACTGTTTCGTAATATTTTTCGATAAATTTGTCGTCCATTGCAGGTTTATTATACCTGAAATGAAGAATCCCGCCACTGGCTGTGGCGGGGTATCTTCGCTCGGCTTACCTAGCGTAACTCGTCCGACACAAAGTCAAACGGAGATTCGCGGTAAGCGACAGCATGGTGATGTCCAGGCCCGAACGGACCATTGGGTCCGTAGTAGATGTCGATTTTTGCACGCCCTCCTCGGTTCGTGTTTGACTCTACATAAGCGTCGTAGCCTCGAAAACGGCAACGGAATCCAAACTCACCGGACATACTCTCACGGTTAATACGTTGTGGGTAGTCGTCTTGCGCATCGGTGAAGTTTTGCCCACCGTGCGGGTCGAACGGGTCACGTTTGTATGTAACCTTGCCATTCCTATCACCTAATTCTGTCAAGGAGCGAAGTCATACCTATCGGTATGTTAGGTGTATTTAAATATACAAACTAAATAAATGCAAGCATGAGTTTATTGACTAAAAGTCAATGATATGATATTATATACTTATAAGCTTTGAGAGGTTGATGTTATGGAATTTTTGACTTTTGTATTTATATTAGTGGCTATAGCGGCGATCTCTTCGTTAGTTGCTAATAGTCTATTTGGATCTCGTACACAAGATTATTCAGGTCTTGATAGCACCGAACGACTTGTGGCACATAGTCTTGCACAACTTGACCCCGATTTTTACACGGTTATAAATAACGTGATGCTACCATCACGTGGTAACACTTCCCTAACCCAAATTGACCATATCGTTGTATCTAGATTCGGTATTTTTTGCATCGAAACAAAATCACACAAAGGCTGGATTTTTGGGTTTAGCGATCGACAACAGTGGACGCAGGTTCTTTACCGTGATAAATACAAGTTTTATAGCCCAGTTTTGCAGAATTTCGCACATACAAAAGCACTTGAATTACTGTTGGGGCAAAATTTGAAGTCACGTGTGATCTCACTTATTTCGTTTCCAAATGCAGATAAAGTGAAAGTCGATAATAAAGAGACAGATTGTAGCGCATGGGGTGTAGTTGAGAAAATCGCACGATGTAAGGTACATGTCTATGACTCAGATGAGTATGAACGAATTGTTAGGTCGATTCAGACTGCTAATATTACAGACCAGGCAATGATTGTAAAACATAATGACGAGGTTAGGTGTCTGATCAATTCAGATTACGTATAGATTAAAATATGGAGACCTTCATGAGCTAATGCTTGAGTTTCTCTAGGTGTTGGTATATCTTGACCATTGCCAAGGTGTCCAACTGACAATATGCTAATAGGTCGGTAAAAACCCGTTCAGCGTCATCATCATTTTCTTTCGTAGCAATTTCATACCAACGCACTGAAGCTATATCACCTTTACCGATCGCAAGCTCTTTATAGGATAATTCTGGAACAAGTACAGGTAAAACATACTTAATCGAACTCTTGCCTAGAAATCCCGGGTGCACATAGTAATTCTTTGAAAAGATATCCTCAAGGTCATATATTCGTTCATTGAGAGATTCATAAAACTCTTTGTACTGTGAGAATAATTCTCCCAATTCCTTGTTACGATCCCTCTCAAAAGTCTTGTGCCATGCAATAACTGAACCACCATCACCGATATCCGCTCGCATCTGAGAAGCAAGTGCCTCGAGTGCAGATAAACTCGCCTCTCGTGACAGATGTTCAGCGTGACGTAGTTCACCGTCTGGAGCATCAAGGATGTGTAACGAATACTGGAATACCATCTGCTGATGTGGACGAACGCCATCGACGAGTGGTATAGCAGGATTCACCGATTCATAATCAAGAAAGTACAGCGGAAATTCGAGCTCAGACAGTGAACGTTGAATTGCTTCTTTATCAATGTGCGGAGTACCTCGTTTTTCAATATCTACTTGTGCTTGTTGGTTAGGTGTTAACGAGAATCCATCTGGGATATCCTTGATACTGAACACCTCAGCATCAACCAACTCGGCAAGCTTTTTGCCTTGCATACGGGACACATCATAAACTGAGTATTCGGGGATATCTGGGTTGAAGTACGCAAATGTTGGGCAGTGCTTACCTCGTGAAAGTGAACGACATGGACATACCGTTGGTGCATCAGGTTGAATCATTTTTTCGAGTGCGAGCGCGACCTGATCACGCACTTCTGGGGTAATAGCCTCAACGTTTCCAGATACATCTTCCGTGATGAAAAAGGCTTGAGGATTAATAGCATCACCGCTTCGTATAAACTCTTTGTTTAAATGAATAACTCTGGTGTTGTTGATTTTGTAACCTGCCGTCTCAAAGGCAAGTTTTTGAAATGCCATATCTGGTATATGCTTGTCCTTTTTGACACTGCTTGATGATTTTACTTCATAAAGATTCCAGCCATCACCATCACGCTCCAGTACGTCAGCCATAGCTAACAAGTTATTATCTGTGATGACAGTTGCTTGGAATAGAACATCCGCACCTTCCGAAATCACTCGTTCAGTGTTGCTCGCCGCTTGCGTATTGTATCCCTCGACAAGAACACCATTAGGGAACAGCCCTCTTGCTAGCGATTCAACTTGGTTGCCTTGTTCAAACTTATTCTCACGAACTTCTTCTGGTGAATCCTCCGGAACTAACTCTGGCTTGTTTTTCCAAAGCCAAAAATAACTTGGGCAGGTGTGGTATTTGAGGAAGTCGGATTTAGAGAGGTTCATACAAGTTAGACTTTTGCAGCTTCTTTGTGTGAGAATTTAAAAATTGCATGCCAACAAACATCGGCGATTTTCTTTATATCATCCCCAGTAACGGGCGGATATTCTACGCCTTGACTATCCGTATACCCATTTGCGTACCTATCGAAATCGTAGTCATTTCCGTGAGCAATATCGTTGCGAAGCGAGTTTAAGGCACTAGCGATCTTATCATCAAGTCTATCGGAATCTACGTAGTCAAAAAGTAAATGCAACTTCATTTTGAAGTCAGATTTCTCAACATAGTTTTCTTTTGAGCGCTCGTCTCGAAGATGTGCAAATAAACCGCTTTTGATCGACCGAATTCCCCCACTCTTTTTAAGCCCAGTAATCTCACCAATAAACTTATCGTACTCATCACTTCGTTTTTTATGTGTTTTTGAAACTTCGTTTCGAATCTTTATCTTAGAGGCAATCGAATCGACACATGCGAGAAGATTAAAAATGATAGATTCATAATAAACATCTCTGTGAAAGAATTCGATATACGCCGCATAAAGATGCGCGGTATTCCCTAAAACCTTAAAATTGAACACATAATTCAAAAAGTCATTTATAAAACCAGTATTACCATATATGATGTGATTTGCATTACCTCTGTCTAGGTATTGGGTATCGTTATCGTGTGGCTTCAGTGCGTACCTCTTATCATTTAGGTAATAGAAAGTTTGAGGTATCTCAACGGGAGCCTGCATATAAGTGGTAAGGAATCTAAGCACTCTCGTACGATAATCGTACACCTCATCAGCTAATATGCCATCTTTAAAAGTAAGCCTTATTGTTATATCTAATTTTTTGGGCGGATCGATTTCTATAGTAAGCTCACGGCCCTGAGCGACATATGATTTGGGTGATAGCTTTTGGTCATAATCAAAGAAATTCGAGAGTATAAACTCAATACAACTGGTCTGCAACTCCCCATGACTACTGTTTGACAGAAAAGATTTCTTTTTCACACTGTATTGTTTTCTACGACAGCGATATCGTCATACGTTAAGCTATAGAGTTTATAAACTAGTTGATCGATTTCGTGGTCGGTTTTTTGAATTTGGGCGTCTAGCTCCACGCATTCTCCTTTGTATTTTTCAAATAACTGAAACAGTTCATCCTTTTGCTGTAATGACAACTTCACATTGAGATACTTTGTAAAGTCCGTTAAACTAAGCGTCCACCACCTATTTAGTTTGTTAGACAGATTATCAAGTCCAAATTCTATTTTCAATAGCTGCCTGAATCTTGTGCTCGCATTGGAGAGGTTTAGAGTCAATGAACCCATACGAGCCACCGATCCGGATAATTGGCTCTGATCTTCTGTTACTGCTATCGGGATCGAACATATTGGATTTACATCAACTTGATACTGCTCTCCCTGCATCTTACCCTTCTTAAGCAGCCAGTAGGCCACGAGTTGAGAGTTTAATATAGCAGTCAAATACCGCAAATCTACCCTGTCTGTCTTAATTATATTATAGGTTCGATTCACATAAGTATCGTAATCTACATACGAAAACGATGGTCTAGCGCATTTGCGAATCGAGAGTATTTTCTCACCCAAGAATATCTCTTCATCTCTTGAACGGTGCAATCCATACGGTTTATTTGCAGAAGTAATAATCGGCTGAAACTTATCAAGATGCCTTTGAACATTAGGGTATCCTCGAATCTTACTAGGGTCTTTAAACTGTGAGGTGGTATAAATTACCCAAGATTCGTTATCCGGGTTAGCTAAGTATCTATTCACTTGCCGTGTCGTATAAAAGGGCTTTATGATCTCACGCTCTACATCAGTTGGGTTGAGTTGCTCATACTCTTTTTTTGACAAGTTAAAGACGCCGTCACCAACCTTAAACGGCTCCCCTAATCTTGCCTGTGATTTTTTATTGAGATAGTCTTGACCTATATCTATACCGGAAAATACTTCCCTCTTTTCTAAGTGTAGCTTGCCATAACGCTCAATCTTGGAAAGTAAAGCCTCATCGCTAGTGTCGGTAAATGTAAAGATCGAATCTTTAAGTCTTGACCTGTCAAAATCGGATTTGAAATAGGCAAACCTTATGTCTTCTATCTTATTAAGAAAGTCCCTGACGCCGTCTAAGTTGATTGTGTGATCCAGAACCTTAGAATATACAACCTTATATTTAGGCGGTCTACTGGTACGGCGTAATACTGCCACCATTGTTTGTATGCCCGCTTGGTCAAATACCTTGTAATTACCAAAGTCTATAAACTTATCAAGTCTAGCCTCTGATACAATCTTGTTTCTAAATTTTGTCGCACCATCATTTGTCGTCCAATTACTCGGGGCAATCAAGCCAACGATACCGACGTCTGGCTTGGTTATATCTAGAGCTAAACCACCAAATAAGTACCAAAGATCCATCTTGCCCTGGTAGAGCGGGTTATCGTGCAGGTCAGCAAAAATTTGTTTGCCAGCAGCCTCTTTGACGTAAGGTGGGTTCATCACTACTACATCAAAACCGCCGTCCTTAAATACATCCGGAAACTTTTCTTCCCAATCTACAAGAAGGCTATTTCCACATTTAATATTCTCATCAAGCGCGGTAAGTTTCTTACCTTTTTGTGCAGTCTTAAGCCAAAGTGACAGTTTGGTAATCTCAACCGACTCTTTATTCAGGTCCACACCATATATGTTATTACGTAGGATATCTCGCACATATGTATCGGTGCTGAATAGCGACATGCCCAAAATATCTCCAACACGCTGGTTCTCGGCTAATAGATAGTCAAATACATAAACGAGAAATGCACCGCTACCACAGGCTGGGTCGACTACTTTAACATTCTGCAAGAAATCTTGGTACTTTGTGTACGCTTGTATCTCTCGCTTTTCGTATGTCTTGTCGAGAATATCACCCTTCAATCCAAACTCTTCTTTGAACTTTTCTTCATGCTCCCGCAAGTAAGTACCGAGCGAGTTATCGACAATATACCGCACAATATAATCGGGTGTGTAGAAGATGCCATCTTTTTTGCGACGAGATTGCGACAACATCTCAAGGTCTTGACTCTCATTCACCTTGTTCTTAATCTCTTCAATGTCGCTAATAGATTGCTCAAAAATATGCCCAAGTATATTAACGCTTAAATCTTCAGCAAAGTTATACGTACCAAGCCCCACAACTTTGCGTAGTGGTGCGTCATCAATTTCTAATGCATCGAGCTGGGGATCAACCTTAAATAGTCCACCGTTATATCCATCAGGAATCTCTAATTTCGGACTACCCTTATCGATTGCTTCGAAGAAGCCTTTAAGAGCATTCCAGAGGCTACCGCCAAAAACTGAGTTGTCGGCACTCGCAATAACTCTGTGCAGTGTATTGTCAGGAAGTAGCCCACGGTCTTCCGCAAAGGCAGCGAACACGATTCGGTCGATAATCTTCTGAGCTTTCTGAATACCTATATCGACATTACTACGTACCGAGGAATTACGACGATAGATATCACGGATGAGTTCAATACGGGCTTCTTTGTATACCTTATAGAATTTCTTCCCGATGTTCTCTTGTTCAACCCGAATGTCACTAAGGAGTTGTTCTGTCTTTGATTGACCAGACTTTGATACAAAGTGGTCTTTCCGTAAGAGTGTGTACCACGTTTTAAATAGTAGATAATCATCCTCTGGATTGACGAGGTCATCCAATGTCCACAGTTCATAATCGAGCTGGTTGTCATGGTAAAGGCGGAACTCGTAGAAATTACTAACAATGACAAAAGGACAGTTACGATATTGTGTCTTGTATTTGAACCCTTGCTGTACAGGACTCATGTTTCCCTCTCGTCGTTGAGGTCGGTCAAGTGGAATAGCTGCACCCTTAAGCTCTACAACTGCGGCAATATTCTCTACACCGTTCGCCTTATCCGTATAACTTAAGACAACATCGGGCAATTGTCCCTTTTCGGTTGTTGCTTTTGGCTCAAGACTAAATGGCGAAGCTGGCTTTTCTTGATAGCCAAGTATGCGCACAAAGAAGTCCTGATTATAAGCTTGCTCACGAGATGTTTCTTTGTCAGTTCTTAGGCTACCCTTGTGATAGTCGTTATGCCAAGTTTCAATAATTTCGATAAATTTTTCAATATCGGAGGTTTGGAGTTTTGATGCAACTTCACGAAGTTTGTTTTTTCCGAATAAACTAGCCATATTAACCTTGCTGAGTAACTTTAGTGGTCATTCTTCCTCACCACATCGTGGTGTCTATCTAATCTTCATTTTACCTTAAAATAGGGGTAAGGTCCATATTCTTTGCTATAATAACTCCGTAGGTCAAGGAGATTATTGATTTATCATGAAACGCTAGCATTCATCCGAATTTAAATCGTTTAACTAAACGAAAGGATGTTTGCATATGGCTAAAGGTAAAAACCGGCCTAAGCGTCAGGCGAAAAAGCCGAAGCAACATAAATAGGAATAAAAGAGCCAGCTGACCTACGCTGGCTCTTAATTACATAAGCCTATAATGGGAATGTGTCGTCGCCTATTATGGCGTCACGTGCTACGGCTGCGAGGGCTAGTGGTATTCCAAAGCCTACGCGCGCGATTGATGTCACGTTAGGATGTGTGGCAATCTCGAGTTCGTGTGATTCGAACCATTCGTGATATTCTTGCGCATCACTATAACCCTTTTTCCCAAAATCCTGAATTAGACTAAAGAACGAAGACATCACCCGATCTGTATCTGAGTTTTCATCGATAGACTCTCTGAACAGTTGTAGTTTTTGATATAGCAAATCAGCAATGTTGGCCCTACGCTCTGCTGATTGGTCCATCAGTGATTTACGGGCGACGTGATAACCCAGGATGAAGCTATTAAAAAAAGATGTACGGATGATTTTGTTGTCAATGCCTGAATTATTGAACTCGACGACGTGCCGCATGTTATCGCGGAAAGCATGGGCCTGACTGACTGTGCGGTTATTATTAAAAGAATATGTATCTAAGAGTTTTCTAATGTATTCTTGCATGTATCTCTCCCCCTTCTCACGTTCAATCTGCTGAATAACAAATTCGGGTGTTGGGGGGATTAATTCGGGACGTTTTTCCATGGCGTTATTGTGTTGATTAGGGCTTATTGGAGTGAAGTAGATAACCTGCTTTTAAGGCGGTGTGACCTAATTCACGGCCTAGTTGTAGGAAATCACCGTTTTCTAGGGCGATTTCACCATCTGTAATGTTTATATCAAGTGTCGTGAAAGCTTGTTTGGTGTCTATGTCATGTAGGCTAATTTGTCCAGCCGCTATTTCGTCGAATAGTTCAACTGCCTTTTCGGGCGAATCGATAATTGGCTGTTCACTGTCGATTAGGTAGCGTTTGGATAGTTCGAGGGCGGATAAAATTTCGGTAATGCGGGCCGGTCCTAGACCAGTTACCTGTTGCAATTGTTCGTAAGACACATTGGCGCCGTATTGTTTGAATAGCGTCAGAGTATTGCGGGCAATTTTGGTTACGTCGGCTTGTTTGTTTCCACTGCCGATTAAGGCTTGTAATAACTCAAAGTCCGACAAGGCTGCAGGTCCCCTGGCCTGAAGTTTTTCGCGCGGTCTGTCACGGGTTGGTTTGTCGTGGATGGTGGTCATGTTATTTTCGCCCCCATTTATTGACTTTTTGCGTGATTTTTGCTATATTTATGTGTGAATCACCATGTCTTGGCTTGCCTAAGGTTTCGACCGACCGCATACTCCGAGACGTTTGCCGACTCTGCCTAAGGTTTCGACCGACCGCATGAGTCGGCTTTTTGTTGCGTTTTTCGCCCTTGTGGTATTCAAGCCTACTCTGTAGCAGTTCAAGGCTGGTGATGTATCTGCGATAATTGCTCAATAACTTGGAGTATCGACGATTTGGAGTGATGATACGCAATAATTTTTTATTTTCATCTAGGTATTCGGCTAGGCAATAAAAATCTCCATCTCCGCTGACGATAACAGCTTTATTGTAGTGCTCATATAACTTTGCCGAGGCATATAGTACTAGTTCAGCATCGACATTGCCTTTCATAGTCTTTTTGCCATTTTCAAAGTAAGCCACTGTCGGTTTAAATACCAGGTTATATCCAGCGTGTTGGAGGTTTACATAAAGCCCTTGGTTGCCAGCAGACTTGCCGATGAATAGATAGACTTGCTGTACATCGTATTTGTTCTTTAGATATAAACGAAACTTCTTGTAGTCCAGTTTCCAACCGAGAGATTGGACGCCAAGATTCAGGTTTTGGCTGTCGATGAAGGCGTAGTTAGGTCTATCCTTGCTCATGCTTATATTTTATCACAAGCTTAGAATTTGCTGATAGTGATTTAACGTATGTATTTACATTACATACTATTTATGCTATAATAAGAAAATATGGAGACGCCAAAAGATATACCAGAGAAGTGTAAGAACTGCCCTGTGCTGAGCGAAGATGCGCGGTTTATTGATGTTGCCGAATCTTTTACTGATCAGTTAATTCGTATATCTGTTAGCAGTGAACTGGACGAACAAGCGAGTATGTTTATTGATCAGATTCACGAAAATTTTCCGAATCACCCGATTAGTGAAATGACCTCAGGCGAGCTTGCAAGTGGCTTACGCGAACTGGGCGGAAAAACTATGACAGAAATTGAAAGTGACGTAGAGCGTTTAAGAAAGTCTATGGCTAATCACGCCATGGGTTGTAAGGGTCCTTTAACTATGCGAGCAACACCCGATAATCGCAGGCAGTACACGGTTACGATTTGTACTTCGCCCAAGCAGGTTGATTCTAGTGATGAGATTGTTGTCGTAAAGCGAACTAAGCTTTAGCTTTTTACTTTTTATCTTGACTATGCAATAGTACCTGTATCGGTGAGTGATCGTCATTCCCGATGTAGTCTTGAAATGCACCAAACGATTAGATTGGAACGAAAATGGACAAGAAAAAGGTCGACTACGTTCCTACGAACCCACTAGCTTGGGCCCTAGGAGCCATCGTTGTCGCTGGCATGGTGACTGTTTCAGTTATCACCAACGCGTTCTTTCGACGCAAAAAGAAGTAAAGGCGGTTCAGTTTGTCAGATTTACAGTTCGTAGTATTTATGCTATAATAAGAGAATCAGTCGAGTGATTGTCACTCCTGACGATCTTGAACTGCACTCTACTATTGATTGGAGAATCGTGAGCGACCTTTTGTTTAGTCTGATTATGCTTGCAGTTTTTTTGCAAATGGGAATCACAGAAAAAGGCTTTTTGAAGTGGATTATGTATGTAAACGTCGCCACGACCCTCATTTTCATTCTGAGCGGAGCGAAGCTAGTTCCGATGCTTGCAATTATCTGGATGATAATTCTGGCAATGAGAGCTCTTGAGCTTGTCGGGAAGTATGTTTGGGGTTTGGTTGAGGAAATTCGAACAATTAAGTTCGAAAACGAAACAACCCTTGACGACGCCATTCAGCGTGACGTTTGAATTATTAGATTGGAGTTTCAAGATTGGCCGGGTGTGTCATAACACCCGGCCTTTTCTAATTACTGATCGTTTTCACCGCTCCAGCCTTTAAGTTCTGCGTCCCAATCCATGAAGTTCTCACCGCTGCTTAACAGGGCTAATTCTTGCTCCATGGTTTCTAAATCTTGCTTCGTTGCGGCTTTATTCATAGCATTTAACACAAAACCCATGCCTGGTCGCATGAAATGGCTTCTTGCTGAGTCGCCAGTAATTCTATCTTCGGCACTTTCGACTATAGACGTAAGGTCTGGAAATTGATTACACCCTTCCCATCCAAAGCCAAGCATAATCTCTGCGAAAGCCTGTTTTCGTGCGTAATCGTCGCTAATGATTCCGACTATATCTCCAGCTTGTTTAACCATATTTTTTATTTCGATTGAAAGTAGTCGCTTGAATCCGACCTCTGGGTGGAGCGATTCAGATACGTATTTACCGATATTGGTACCGTGCAAGAAGACGTTGGCAGTTAATGCCTCATAGTCTGGTCCCATAGCTTTGTCATATGGCTCAATACTTTGGCATACAAGCGTTATGTCATTAATATCTATCGAGCGTCGGTACCTTTGTAGTAACTCATTCAAGAATTTTTGCGGATGTCTAGTCGACAAAGCTGTACGCAGTTTATCCGCGACGCTGGTTGGGTTAACTTCTTTTTCGAATTCCATTAAGGTTATATTGTAGTCAACCACTACTCACTCGGCAAGGATGAGCGCGATGGTTCAGGGTATTTGGCCTATATGCGTTTAAATTGCGAGTGGCTCAGGGCTTTTGCCTAGATTGCGAACCACATAGTTTTCGATTTTTTGCTGGTCAAATTCCGTTAGTGCCTCACTTCGTAGCCATGAGCTTAATATTATTGGCGACTTGTTGGCACTTCGTGGTGCTAACACAATTTTTGGTGGTTGAAAGTTCTTGTTCGAGAACGGTTCAAACAGTAGTTGGGTCAGTTTCTCGATTTGGTCTTTGGGTAGGTCCGGTTGATAAGATACGTAGATTCCACCATGTTCTAGGTTGTGTAACGATTGATCGTCAGGGACTTCAGCTTCATATGCGCCCCATGCCAAAGCGTTAGCGTGTGCGCCTGACGTTGGAGGCTCCTCTCCGCCATACTCCGTGACAGCTGCATGCTCACGGCCATTGTCGTTATGTTCTGTACCTGGTCGTGGCGGAGCGGGTTGTCCGTTTAGTTTACCAATAACCACTCCACCTATAAATATTAGTATTATCGCTACTATTGTTATAGGGAGTACACCGAATTTAAGTTTTTGTTCGCTATTATTCATTTTTTACCTCTATTAATTATTTATTGAAATACGTCAATAAGTAATTTTAGGTACGAGAAACAGCTAGTTTGATATACGTCGGAACACTGTCTGGTGGTATGTCGCTAGCTATAGATAGTTTTGTTTTTTGAGAATGTTCCACCTGTAGGTTCGCTACATGGTCGGATTGTGATTTGGCATAAAAAGGTGGCTGCGGTTCGTCGTCATCTTGGTCGGTTTCTTTTATTATGTTACTTTTTTGCTGCGTCGCCGTTACGCAAGCGGTAGAGCAAATTGCCGAGTTTGATGTGTGTGAAGTGTTGTGTGAATATTCTGCGTGTAAAGGTGCGGCGACCGCAGTGTGTGTTCCTAGTGGCAGAATATTTATGACCGCCAACATGAGTGTAAAGACTAGTGTATGGAGTATTTTTTTCATAGTTTTATTTTACGCAGGAACTGGGCGTTTATGGCGACAACTATAGTCGATAGTGACATCAGAACGGCGCCTAGGGCTGGTGACAAGACAAAGCCTAGTCCAGACGTAACACCAGCAGCTAGGGGGATAGCTAGGGCGTTGTAGCTGGTTGCCCAGAATAAGTTTTGTTGCATTTTGCGGTAACTAGCACGAGAAAGTTTGATTATTTTTGCAACTCCACGCGGGTCGCTGCTGGCTAGAACGATACCGGCAGATTCAATGGCGACATCAGTACCGGCGCCGATTGCGATGCCGATGTTTGCCTGGGTTAAGGCTGGTGCGTCATTGACGCCGTCCCCCACCATAGCAACGCGGCTACCATCAGCTTGCAGCTTTTTGACAATACCAGCTTTGTTCTCGGGCAAGACACCGGCAAAGTATTCTTGAATTCCAAGTTCGCCCGCGACCCAGGCAGCGACGCCTTCACTATCGCCTGTTACTATGGCGACACGCTTACCTATGGCGTGCAGTATGTTAATAGCTTCGCGTGATTCTTCGCGAATGACATCGGCTAGCATGATTGTTCCAATGACAGATTTGCCGTCGATCACGTAAACAACCGTCTTGCCATCGCTTGAGGCTCGGTCGGTAGCTGATTGCAGTTTAGCGGTTAGTTTAATACCTAACTCTTTTAGTATTTGTGGTCCGCCGACATAGACGTCTTTGCCGCCTGATTTAGCCTGAACTCCACGACCTGCAAGCGTCGTAAATTTCGAAATTTTGGCACCGCGCACGTTTTGCGCTGCAGCGTAATTAACTATCGCCTTTGCGATTGGGTGTTCGGATTCATGTTCAAGTGCGGACGCTAGGCCAAGTGTTCGGGCTGTGTCGTCAGAAATTACATCGACTACACCCTGTTCGCCCTTCGTTAATGTACCAGTTTTGTCGAACAAAACGACATCGATATTACGAGCTGACTCTAGCGCCATGCGGTCACGCACCAACAGGCCATTTTTGGCAGCCAGGGTCGTTGATATAGATGTAACGAGTGGAATCGCTAGGCCAAGTGCGTGCGGACAAGCAATGACTAGGACGGTTACGATGCGTTCAAAAATAAACCCAGCTGGTGCGCCGGCGATCCACCATCCACCCCATGTAAGTAACGCTGCACCAATGGCAATAAATGTCAGATAAAAGGCTGCTCGGTCAGCGAGGACTTGGGTTTTGGATTTACTGGCCTGAGCGTCCTCGACTAGTTTCATGATGCCAGCAAGGGCTGTATCGCCGCCGGTTTTGGTAACTTTGATAGTCAGGGCTCCGGCCATATTAATGGTGCCGCCGATTACATTCATACTAACGCTCTTTTTGACTGGTTTAGATTCACCCGTCAGCATTGATTCATTGACGTTGGATTCGCCTTTTACCACTTGCCCATCGATAGGAATTTGCGCGCCGGGGCGGACTAGTACGTTGTCGCCTAGCTTTAGTTCGGCAATAGGAACGATTTTGTTTTTACTACCAATAACTAATTCGGCAACGTCAGGCAGTAGTTTAGCAAGTTCATTTAGTGCACCTTGAGCGTTACTAACAGAGGCCATCTCTAGCCAGTGACCCAGTAGCATAATTGTAACTAGCGTGGCTAGCTCCCACCAAAAGTCCATGCCATCAACGAGATTGAATGTTACTAGCAGACTGTAAGCGAGTGCAACGGTAATCGCCATTGAAATTAAGGTCATCATTCCAGGCTGACGCGCGGCTAGTTCGCCTCTAGCGCTACGTAGGAACACTAAACCGCCATAGAAAAATATAATTAGCCCAAATACGGCGGGGATATAGTGACTGCCCGTGAAAGTTAGGTCATAGCCTAGCCAACTTTGGATGGCTGGCGAGAATAAAAGTGTTGGAATGGTTAGTACCAGGCTGAGCCAGAACTTTTGTTTGAACATATTGGGGTTATGGCCAGCGTGTTTGTCGTGATGATCGTCGTGGCCAGATTTAGAGTTCTTTTCGAGCGCCATGTGACATTTAGGGCACGTTCCGGGTTTAGTGGACGTCACTTCGGGGTGCATTGGGCAGGCATAGTTCATGATTTAATTTTTGCTCCCTCGTTTAACTAACAATACCTTAGGGAGTGTGTCGAGTCAAGGATTCAACTATCTGATGAAAGTCCCGGAAACGCGTCCCAGTTGATTGCATTTTCTCCATTATCTAAGAGTGCAATTTCAGTTTTCATTCTGATAATGTCAGTATTAAGCTCTATTTTTTTACGCTTCTTTAGAGCTTCGTTTAGTGCATATAGCGAAAAACCTAAGCCTGGTCTCATGAAAAGGCTTTTAGTGACATCCCCTACTACGTAATCTTCTATATTTTCGACTGCGGCGGTAAACTCTGGAAACATTTTGCAGCCCAAGTTACCAAGGTCAAGAATTTGTTGTGCACGAGCCATTCTACGGGAATCATTGTCTTCGATCTTGTCTGTTGTGTCGTAACACCAAACGAGCATATTCTCTAGCGCTTTTGATACAAGTGGTTTAATTTTGTACTGAGCAGTAGATAAATCGATTATATGATTACCAATCAGACCACCTCTGTAGAACGCGTGCGTTGCTAGAGTGGCTGAGTCATACCCAAGTACGTTGTCGACAAACTCAACTTCTAAAGACGCTTTCAGTAGCGTGTCAGGGTGTTTTGGGTTGAAGTTTTTTGCGAATAGGTCGTCAGTAAAGCTTCTTGCGCTTTCAGGGGTCAAGGTGTCTTTTAGACTAGCTAAGGCCTTCGATGGTTGGTAGTTTTGCTCGTTAGGGTCCATGGCATTTATCTAAAGTGGTCTTTCGCCCAGTAAGTAGCCCTTAGTTAGTGCGGAACGTCCCATTTTGCGGCCGGTTAGCTTAAGAAAGCTGCCGTTTATAGGCGTTACTTCGCCGTCGGCGTCCATGTTGAATTCGAGGTCGGTGAATTTATGCCTAGTGTCAATATGCCGCATGATAAGTAGACCTGCTGCTGATTCATCATAAAACTCTAGCTCGTCGACGGTTGCGTACGACTCAAAGCCGTGACTGGTCCTGCCTTTTGTGCCGATACCATTAAAACGATACAAATCTTCTGGGCTTAATTGATTCGGAAGGATTTGATTGATACGCGAATCTTGATAATCAGCAAGACTAATAGGATGGATTTGTGTGTTGGGGTTAACTTTTAGAGATTTTTCAGACATATACTTAGATTATAACATTTATCTGTATAATAAGCAATTTCATTCGTATCTGGTACACTAGAAAATATGAGCTATAAACGAATTCTATTAAAGTTATCAGGTGAACAGTTAGCAGGTGCAGATGGTTCGGGGATTGACCCCGAATTTGTTGGCTGGCTAGCGGGTGAAATTAAAAAAGTAACTGAAACCGGCATTCAGGTTGTGATTGTTGTTGGCGGCGGTAACTTCCTGCGCGGGGCGACGTTCGCGGGCGACGGGATTGACCGTGCAACGGCGGATTATATGGGGATGCTGGCGACCGTTATGAATGGTTTGGCGCTCAAGGATATGTTGGAGTTTAGCGGACAACCTACTCGGGTTCAGACGAATGTTCATATGAATCAGGTGGCCGAACAGTTTATTCGTCTGCGTGCCATTCGGCACCTCGAAAAAGGTCGAGTCGTGATTGTTGCTGGTGGCCTGGGTAAACCCTACCTGACTACTGACACCGCTTCGGCGTCAGTCGCACTTGAACTAGGCTGCGATGTGATATTAAAAGCTACGAAAGTTGATGGAATTTATGACAAAGACCCATCGAAATTTGACGATGCCGTTAAGTTAGATGAAGTTAGTTTTCAGGAAGCAGTTGAGAAAAATTCGATAAAAGTTATGGATAAAGCTGCGCTAGGACTAGCTATGGAACAAAACATGCCAGTTATCGTGTTCGAGCTAGCCAAAGACGGAAACATCCTGCGCGCCGCATCAGGCGAGACGGTTGGCACAAAAGTTAGCTAGGTAGTTATCGCACTACTTCGGAGCTAAGTTTTATAAAAAACCTACCAAAGAAAAATATCTATCGCTAGGATAGATATTTTTCTTTGGTGATCCTGATAGAGGCGAACTGGAACCTTATCTGTGAGGAAATATTACGTTGAGTAGAGATACTCAGGGGTGGACTGTGGTCGTTAGCTATCCCTGCTTAGACAGGAACCTAGTCTGTTTCTAATTACCTTGAATTATAAGCATAAGCTATATAGCGTTCGAAAAAAGTAAATAACACTACATACAGCGTATGGTTATTGAGATATAATAATTATAACCTTGGTAACAAGGGAGAGTGTGAGGTTTGACTGGAGTGGTATCTGCAACCGATGGACTTAGTCCACACCCTTTTCCTTGTATACGGAAATCTTGTAAAGAAAAGGGTGCGGAATAAACGACACCTTCATGTGTGTGCTACTGCACCGTGAGATTGTCAAGGAATCACCGTACTGCTTTTATACGATTCCGGGAAGGACACATAACCCTATGGTAAAAAAGCCGAATAACTCAGGTAAACCATGGACTCCAGCAGCAAAAGCTCAGCTTAACAAGCTCGCAGATGGCAATACGCCTACGCCTTTGATTGCTTACAAGATGCAACGAAGCGAAGCTTCGATTCGTTCGCAAGCTAGCGCACAATCAAAAAGTTTGAAGCCTGTTAACCGTAGTCCATATAACCGAAGAAGCAAATAGCCCTCACCTGACGTTGCGATCTTAGTGAGGGGCTATAACATTCTTACCTGGAAGTAGCTCCAGGTAACCATAAGCGAATAAGCCTACCTGCTTATTATTACTCTGCTTGGTAATAATAAGCAAACTTAAGCGATTCATAAAAGCGCACAATAAAGCACTATTATTATTTCAATAATATGACCTAATTTAGTTTAGGTGTATACTGTCATTAAGGAGATTTCATGGAGTTAGTTCGGGTAGAGGTACAAGGTTTTAAATCAGTCAAAGAAGAGGTTTCGTTGGTCGTCGACCCCCGAGTAACTGTTTTTATCGGCGCTAATGACCACGGTAAGAGTAACTTGCTTGAGGTAGTACTCCGTCTCAATGACGACAGAGCCATTACAGATGAAGATAGGCACTGGGACTTACCGCCCGAGAGTAAGTCCACTATCATGTGGACATTTAAGTGTGACGATGAGACTATAACAAAGATTCAAGAAGTCGCCGACCGTCAACCTGAACCTGAACCAGAAGAGGAGCTTGAGGAAATAACCCCCGATGTAGCCACGTCCACACTAGCGGGAGTAGGCGTTGCTCCCGTAACATCGGTTGAAGAAGAAGTTAAGGAAGAGGAACCCGAATCTGAGGTCGAGCTTGAACCCGAAGAAACAACAGCTTCAAACGAAGGTAAGCTCCTTATTCTCTACAGAGATGGTATAAATAGTCCTATTAGAGTCCTCTCCGCTCCCTACCCAATTCCACTGAGTAAAGTCGATGAGGTCATAAGGCTTCGTCCACGAGTTGAGCTCTTTGAGCCGCCGAAAATTGAGCTGAAAGACGAGACAACCCTAAAAGAATTGACCGAGAGTAAAGACTTCGAGTTTATGCAGGGTATCTTTCGACTTGCTGGAATCTGGGACAAACGTAATGAGATATTTGTTGCGAATGACCAAAACAGTCGTGCTCTTGATGAAGCTTCCGAGCGTCTAACAAAAGTCTTAAACAGTACTTGGAATCAAGGCAAAGATTTAAAGTGGCATCTCAAACATCTGGGTACAAATAAAATCGCAATCAAAATTGAAGACCCTGCCGTTCAGGGTCGCTACACTCGACCATCACTTAAGTCATCAGGCTTCCGTACTTACTTTTTACTTTCTATGATTACACTCGCTCGTTCACAGTCGCATCCAAGTAACTCGTACATTTATCTTTTTGATGAACCTGGAACAAACTTGCACCCAAGAGCGCAAATTGATTTGCAACGAAGTTTCGAAGAACTTTCTGACAGTACGCAGATTCTATATACTACTCACTCGCTTTTTCTTATCAACAAGAACTACCCAGACCGAAATATGGTGGTTGTAAAGACGGTTGATGGAACTAAAATCAACCTCAAGCCATTCCAGAAAAACTGGAAAGCCGTCCGTGAATCGTTAGGTATTTTACTAAGCAATAACTTCCTAATTGCAGAAAAGACGGTACTCGTAGAGGGACCTTCGGATGTCATTTACTTACTCAATGCTATCAAGGCGCTCAAGGCTACTAATAAGATTGACATCGACTTGAATGACTTAAGTATTGTTGATGCTGGTGACTCAAGTAATTATGTTGCTCTAGCGAAACTCATGCTAGAGGAAGGTAGGAACGTGCTTGCAATCCTCGACGGTGATTCGTCGGGTAATAGTGCGAAAACACGACTTGAAAAAGTTTGTGGTGAAGAGCTTGGGTCTAAAACACTTCAAATCCTCCAGCTCTCCGATGGTAAGTCAATCGAAGACGTACTAACCTCACCGCAATTACTTCAACAGGCGGCATCGAACATTATTAACGAGCTCGTTTCGAATGGTATCCGCACTCTTAAGTCTGGAGTTGACGTTGCTACTGAAATCCAGAACGTAAAATCAACAAAGGCTAAAACACTAGGTCTCATACTTGATGAAACTACGAAAGCAATGTTTGAGCCAACCGAGAAACTTTCAAAACTTTCAATTGCCCTAAATTACGAAGACCAAGTGGAATCAAATAAGATTAACCGCGATGGAGTAAAACTCGTGACAGATATTGCCAAACTACTCAGCCTTCGTACTGAAAAGGCTTATGCAAAAGGAGTGTTTGAAGAGGTAAGCTAGAGAAGACTGTCAGGAGCAGTATCATTTTTTGGTTTTACATCTATACCAAAATAAGCCCACCTTAAAGATACATAACTACAAAAGAAGACCTTTCTGAACTAGAAAAGTCTTCTTTGGTGATTCCGCGGAGAATATTATATATACCATCGTCGCGTTCAGGTAAGTAAACTTCCCTGTCCTGCTCCTTGTTATCGCACTCCTCTTGCGTTTTACCATTGGTAAAACCAATCGGAATTCAATTCTTGCGCCGGGACAAACAATAAAATAATCCCATCACATGGATGAGATTATTTTATTGGTGATCCCGCGGAGAATCGAACTCCGATTGCCAGGATGAGAACCTGGTGTCCTAACCGTTAGACGACGGGACCATGATGTGTTCGTTTATTATGATAACGCACTTACTCTGCAGATAACCAGGTTACCTGGTGTCTATAGTCCTATCGGGGCGTTAGACGACGGGACCATAACTCGCATTACTTTATCAAATAACACTAGTAATGTCTAGGATTTAGACAGCTCTTCGACGACGGCTAGTAGTTTTTTGGGGGTTATTTCGGCTTTGATTAAATAAGCGTCGGCGTGTTTTTGCATGGCGAGTTTTGACGCATCGTCTTGTTCGAAATTAGTTAGAACAATCACTTTGGTGTTAGGAATCAGGTCTTCTCCGCCGCCGCGTAGGGCTTCGAGTATTTCAGTGCCACGTCGTTCGGGTAGCATTACATCCAGCAATATCAGGTCATACGATTTGTTACGAGCGGCAATTAGGCCGTCGTTACCATCAACCATCCAGTCAACTTCGTATCCCGCTTTTTTGAGACTACGAATATACATCTCGCCGATAAAGCGGTCATCTTCGATAGTTAATATTGTCTTGATTGCCATAGTATCGCTTCGCTTTGCTATTAGAATTTGGCTATTGGCTATTGGAATGAGTTAGCCGCCATATTCCATATTCTAAATTCTATATTCCAATTTAGCTACGGTACATTGAGTGGTTTTTAATCCAGCCAACGCCTTGTTCAATTAGGCCTTCATTACTATTATTACCCGCCTTTAGTTTATCTGCAACTGTTGCATAGATTGGTATCGATACGGTAAAGGTTGAACCTTTGCCTTCTTCGCTGCGGACGCCGATTCGACCACCGTGGGATTCGATTATTCCCTTGCTGATATATAGTCCGATACCCGTTCCGGCGACAGTTTCGCGCGAACGGTGTGAACGATAGAATTTTTGGAATAAGTTGCTCATGACACTGCCGGGCATGCCGATTCCGTGGTCTTCGATTGATAATTCAACAAATTCGCCTTTGGCTTCGGCCGTGACATTAATTGCCCCACCTTCGTTGCTATATTTGATAGCGTTATCAATTAAGTTGCCGATGACTTCACCCAGGCTAGTGCGGTCGGCTGCGATAGTCGGCAAATCAGCTGGGATTTGAACGGACAGCAGACGACTTTGTGAGCTGGCGCGCAGCTGCATGTCGTCACTAATCGTATCGTAAATTGATGATAGCGAATCCTCTGCCAGGTGAACATTTAGGTGGCGGCGGTCATAACGAGAAGTGTTAAGGATGTTATTAATATAACCAGACAGACGGTTGGCGCTAACCGTTAGGCGTCGGAATAGCTCGTGTTGGTCGTCCTGTAAAACGCCAGACAGCTCGTCTTCGAGAACGTCTAGATAGCCCCTGATAACTGTAATTGGTCCACGCAGTTCATGGGCGGCAAAGGCTATAAAGTCGAGGTCTTCTTCGTCAACGGTATATATTTCGGTTCGATCAACTAGTGTTAGGACGGTTTCAGTTGCAGCACCCTTTTGATACGATGCGATAACGTCAAATAAGCGTCTACCCTCTTCGCTAGGTAGTCGGTCAGCGATTCGCGTCCAGATTCGTTCGGCGTGAACGGAGTTTTGTTCACAGGCTTCTAGCCAAGTATCGAGTGTGTCGCTGCCGTTGAACATCAGTTTTAGGGATTTAACACCGTCGCTATTGATGTTAATTGGAGCAGCTTTGTTGGCAAATATAATTGCATGTTTGCTATCTAGTCCAACGAAACCGCAAGTGGTGTTGTCTAGGGCGCTGGCAAGTAACGATGAGTTGTCAACAGCTGGCGCAGAGTCACTGGTTTGCTCTACCACCGGCATTGTGCGATTTCCTGACGATAATTCATAAATTGCCTGCAGCGCGTCTTTGAATCCGTTATGAGCGTATTTCTTCTCGTTTGGGTTTGGTGGTGTCAGGTTGGTTGGTTCGCCAGAAATATGTATAACGGCAGCTAGCAAATCTTTGGCAGGATGTCCTGCAATGGCAAGCGTAGCAATGCTAACGATCGTACCTAGGCCGAAAACGGCTACAGTTACTATCCAAAGCCACATTTCGGTAAGTACAAACGTATCGGTTATTACCAGTAGGCCGCCGATTAAAATTGCAATGCCAAGTTGCATTAAAATAACAATAACTAACGTTCGTTTAAAGAAATTCGGCCAAAAATCGCGAATTTTGGGGGTTGGTTTGGTTACTGCCATGAGACTGCCCCGCTACCATTAGGTACGGCAGCTATCCATGTCTGTCCACGAACTAGCGGAACGTCTTTGCCGACAGCGTCTGTAAATGTGATTTGATCGGTTCGGCTGGCTTTGTGCCAGGTGACGTTGGTGGCGGTACCGTTTTGGAAGATTGTGGCGTCACCGCTACCGATGGCATTAATTTGTTGTCGATAACCGTCCTCAAGCACTGTGGTTTCGTTGACATGCATGGCGATAACTACGCTAGGTGTAATCTGGCCGTCTTCGCGGTCCATGTGTGGCGCACCGCCCTCCGAACGTGCGTAAGTGTTGGTCTGGGCGTCATAGATGTACGAACTGTTGTACAGGAAGCTGCTAATAGTAATGTTAATTTTGGTGGCATCAGGTTCTTTGGACGGTGCGCCGTCTATGCGAGTAAATCCAGTGAAGTTGGATTCGGTATAGCCTTTTTTGGCGTTGAGGGCGTCTAGGCGTTCAAAACTGGTGTAGACATTATGGGGTGCGTATCTGTCGGTTGCTCGCCAATAACTGCCGCTATTAAAGAACTGATCGATGTCGCGGTATTTGCCGTTTCGCACTTCGACAAGTGCTGCAGCGCTACCCCCGACATGCGCTACGCTGGCGTTAAAGGCTGCTAACCAATCGACATAGTACATACGGACACTACGGACCGGACCAATTAGTTTGGGTTTTTCTTGCTGATACAGCACCAAGAACCTGGTTATACCACCCTCGGCGATTGCTTCAAAGACGACTCCGCTATTCTTGAGCCCAGATTGAGGACGAGCATCGGGGCTGTTTTCGATCATAATGGCGGTAACGGGCGCTTTGGTGGCGGCTTCACTAGCAACTTCGACACCAGTTAGGGGCGAATAATATTTAACCGCAGGTTTTGGAGGTTCGATAGTGTGTTTGACGACGACAGGTGCAGCGGCAGGCGCTGGTGACAAAATTAGATATGCAAATGTGCCTATAGCTAGCGTTAAAGCACCACCAATTATAATAATCGGCCACTTGTGACGTTTAACCCACGCTAGTAAGCGTACCCAGAATTTTGGTTTGGTTGTATCGGGTTCCATGTTCAGGTGTAATTATAGCATTAACGGGATGAGTCAGGAACTAATTATGGAAGTGTTGTATACTGGGCGTCAAGGAATAGTATATGGAAGAAGCACGAGTTACGCAGTTATTTCCAAAAGCTAAAATCGAGCGATTAGAAGTCGATGCAATTGGTCAGGATATCGAGGATGTCGACAGATTGGTTGTCGGGGCGATTGCCAAATCTGTCAGTGTTATGAGTCGGCAAGGTCTAATTGAGCCTGGTCCAGACGAAGAAAATGTATACGATGAAAATCCGTGCATTTGCCCGTCTTCTGACTAATTAATCAAGATTTTGATTGCTTTGGCGAGCCTATTTAGGGTTGTTTCTTTACCCAAGACTGCGAGTGTGTCATTAAGTGCAGGGCTAAACGGTGCCCAAGATACTGCGATGCGGATAATACTAAATAGGATGACTGGTTTTTCGCCAGCTGATTCAAGTAAATTATTCAGCGTTACTTGGAGCGAGTCAGCGTCAAACTCGCTAGTTTCTAGATTAGTTTTGGCGGAATCAAGCAGGCTGATCAATTGATCGCGTGAGATTTTAGACAGCTGTTTGTTAGTTTCGATAAGTGTTATGTCAGGCGTTGGTTCGGTAAAGAAGTAATCGGTCATCGCAGGAAGTTCAGATAGTGTTTTGAGGCGATCTTGGACCAGGCCGAGTACACTAAGTTTATGTTCATCACTAGATTGCTTGGCAGCGTCCGACCAAAAACTTTCAACTCGAATCGACAGTTCGTCAAGCGATAGTTTGCGTATCCATTGACCGTTAATCCAAAGCAGACGTCGTTCATCGAACTGGGCGCCGCTGCGCTGAACACGGCTTAGACTAAATTTGGCGATTAATTCGTCGACTGAGAAAATTTCTTGTTCAGTGCCATCGTTCCAGCCCATTGTCGCAAGGAAGTTAATCATTGCTTCGGGTAGAATTCCCTCGTCACGGTATTCGGTCACACTTTTGGCTCCGTCGCGTTTGCCAAGCTTTTTGTTACCGCTGGGTGCCATGATATGAGGTAGACACGCCAGAACTGGCCACTCGATCCCCAGCGCATCGTAGAGCGACAGGTATTTTGGAATCGACGGAATGAATTCTAACCCTCGAATGACATGCGTAATTTGCATTTCAGCGTCGTCAACGACATGGGCAAAGTTGTACGTCGGTAAACCGTCAGATTTAATTAAAATAAAATCATCTAGCGCTTCGGGGCCGGCGGTTAACTCCCCCATTACTGGGTCGTTCCAAGTGTAGCGTTTGATTTCAGGAACCTTGAAACGTAGTGGCATGGAGCCGTCCCATACGGGTGGATTAGAAGGACGGAAGTCTCGGTATAAAAATGGTTTTTTGTTGGCTTTGGCTTGGTCGCGGAAAGCTTGAACTTCATCGGCGGTGTACGGATCAGCGTACGCATGGCCAGCATCGATTAGTTTTTGCGCCCACCGTAGATAAATGTCGCGTCGCTCAGTTTGAACGTACGGCCCAAAGTCGCCGCCGACTCGCGGTCCTTCATCCCAGTCCATACCTAGCCATGTCAAGGTATCAAGAATTAAATCAGTTGCGCCGTCGACCAGTCGGGCCTGGTCAGTATCTTCGATACGTAATACAAACTTTCCATTATTTTGACGTGCCAGCAGCCAAGGGAACAGAGCTGCCCTGACATTACCGACGTGCATATAGCCAGTTGGGCTGGGAGCAAAACGAGTACGTAGGTTGGAAGTTGGAATCTGGCTATTAGAATCTGGCATATTAACCTTATTATAGCAAAATTTCTAAAAGCTTGTTGCCATGCGACGAATTTGATCGCCTGATAGAGGTGCGTCACCTGTAATGTCGTATTTGATGCCGCCGTTCACCCAAGATGCGTTGCCGTCATATGTAAATATCGTGAGTCCGTTAGTTTCTGTTGCGCTAAACGCGCCCTTGGATGCCTGATTTACTTGTTCACGGACGGCGGTTGAATCTAGTGTGCTTTTTGTTTGTTTAATCGTGAAACGTTTGTCGCCAGTGTTGGCTTTGAAGTTAATTGTTACTTCTCCTTCGCTATATCTAGCGGGACCGTCGGTGCTATATCCATCAGGATGATAGCCGGGGTAAGTCGCGTCTACATTAGCTTGGATGGCGGCTATGCGAACCGACAGGCTGGGTAGATTAATGTATGTTAGATATCCAGCAATTACAAGTAATACGACGCCTAGGCTGATGATATTAATTGATTTGGGATGACGAGAAAAAAATGATTTCTTTTTGACCTGTTTAGGTTTTGGTCGATTAATCGCCTCTTCGATGGCCTGTTCTTTGATTTCTTTGGATGATTTAGGAGTGCTAGATGTAATGGATTTTGGTGCGGCTTGACGAGCTTTGGCAACTTTGGCGGCGATCGGATGTTTAGTTGGGGCTATGTCGTCGGATTTAGCAGCGGGTTTAGGCGGTTTCGGAATTGGATGAGGCGCAAATCGCGTGATTTTGGTGCTACGAGCAATATCCATACTGCGACCTATAGATTTAGGTCTAGTTGGCGGGTTTTTGGGTGTAGGTTTCTTGGTTACGCGGCGATTTAGTGTCTGCGATCTTTGTGTAGATGAATGTATAATGTCGGCTGAGGCGGGTTTTTGATTAGCACCTGGTTTTTTGGCGACTGGTTTTACAATTCGAAGACCCGTCCTTGCATCGTAGGACTGACCATTAATAGTAACAATTTTGTTTTTTTCCATAAATTCCTCGCAGATGTAGCTTATATTTTGCCGGACGCTAACATAAGCGATATCACTATCTTAGGTGCTAGACGACGATATTACAAGGTCTGCTAGTAAAAAATGTATTCAATCTTGGCTTATCTAGGTAGTTGCTGTAGTGTGATTCATTCGCTTGTTCAAGTGTTATACTGTATTTATATATGCATCGTCGCAATTCAAAAAAATGGGTATCTATACGTCTGGCGCTAACCTACACCGGTATGACATTTTTGGTGTTTTCGGTGGTTACGATAGTTGTACTATTTATGTTAGGTTTTAGGTTTGATTTGGGGAATGGCCAGATTGAACAGGGCGCCTTGGTGCAATTTGGCTCTACTCCGTCAGGAGCGGCTGTAGCAATAGATGGTCTGGCATTAAACGCTAGGACGCCTGCGAAGGCTACGATTAAAGCCGGCAGTCATGAGTTTTCGATTTGGCGAGATGGCTATGATACCTGGCAAAAAACCGTAGATATTAAACCTGGTGCATTGACTTGGCTGAACTATGCCCTGTTGGTGCCTAAAAAGCTTGACGTTGAACCTATTATTAATTACGAAAATGTTGTAAGCTCACTAGCCTCGCCAGAGGGTCGGAGCATTTTGGTTCAGACCAACTCTGCCGTCCCGTCGTTTAGCTTGGTCGACATTACGTCCGATAAAGTCGTTTCAGTAGATTTAACAATCGACGGTACTATTTATTCGGCTGGCACAAGTAACGTTTTTACACCTATAAAATGGGATGACGGTGGGCGTTACGTCTTGATTAAACACGATTTTGACGGTAAAACAGAGTGGTTGGTTATGGATACGCAGGATATAGCAGCGAGTAAAAATATTACTCGATTGTTTGACTTTGCGATTACGGAGATTGAGTTTTCGGGAACTAGCGGTAATGAATATTATGTTCTCGGCAGTAAGGATGTTCGTAAATTAGATTTGGCGGCGGGCACCATCTCGAGGCCTTTAATTAGTGACGTGAACGAGTTTAGTGTATATGAGTCAAATATCATAACTTATGTTGCGAATGATAAACAAAAACCAAATGAACGAGTCGTTGGATTGTACCGCGAGGGTGACGACGCTCCGCATGTATTAAAGGTGTTAGATGGTCAGCCGAGTGTCAAGCTTCATGTCGCTACCTCAAAGTATTTTAACGAGAATTACATTGCTATATCGGAAGGTTCGACTGTAACTATTTATAACGGTAGCTATCCAACTACAGCCAGTGATGATGTGACGGGACTAAAGGTTTTTGCCGAATTTACGGTTAGTCGAGATGTAGATATATTACAATTCAGCCCAACCGGGCAATATGTCTTTGTTCAAAATGGCAGTAATTTCGCAAGTTACGACATGGAATACCAAGTCTATGCTGCTTCAAAAATTAATGGTAATGGCTCGGCACGACAATTAAAGTGGTTGGATGATAACTATATTTGGTCAGATCTAGATGGTAAATTAACAATTCGTGAATTTGATGGTGCGAATGTTCATACAATAAATACAGTGCTTGCGGGACAAGACGTAACCCTGACGCATAATGGTCGCTGGCTGTATAGCTTTGCAAAGACAGACGCTGGAGTTAGTCTGCAGCGTGTACGAATGATACTACCGTAAGGTTCAACCTAAGGTTGAACCTTAATTCAATTCTTAATTATCAATTTACAGTTTTCAATTAATTCACAATTCACAATTTTCAATTAACTTCAAATTGAAACCTGAGAATTGAAACTTTTTTGTGAACTGAAAATTGAGAACTGAAAACTAGGTTACTCATACTATCTCTGGTACCGCGAGCCGGACTTGAACCGGCACGTCCATTACGGACACAAAATTTTGAGTCTTGCGTGTCTACCAATTCCACCATCGCGGCGTACTGAGAGATTAGCTTAAGGTACTAGTTTAACGTCGTCACGGACACCCTGTGTTTATTGGTAGACACTGTGTCTACTATTAATTTACGTTTCACGCAGCCACCACCAGGGGCGTACTGAGAGATTAGCTTAAGGTACTAGTTTAACGTCGTCACGGACACCCTGTGTTTATTGGTAGACACTGTGTCTACTATTAATTTACGTTTCACGCAGCCACCATCGGCGATATAACATAACCGTGTCATAGCGGTTACCACCAATGTATTGTACAATAGAAACCAGTAGGAATCTATAGATATGAGCCCAGACGAACCGAGTAGCGACCAGAGTGGGGTGCCGCTGTCACCACAGCCGGTTCAACCCACGACACCAGTTAGTGATGCTTCGCGAGAAGCCGCCGCTCAAATAGTCCGAAACCAAATCAATAATTTATATGACGGTAACTCAAATAACTCTCAGACCGCTCAGGGTGCTGACCAATATGCTCAGACGAGCCCTTATGACCGAACAGCCGCCACTCACCCACAACCTCAGATTGAAGATTGGAAACAATATCATAGCGCCTGGCAAAACTATTACCAGAAATACTACGAAGGTTATTACGCACAGAGTCTTAGGCAGTCCAGAGGTTCTCTAAATCAACAGAGTACTTCTAATAATTCTGGGGGCTACTTTGCCAACCAACCAGTCGAAGAAGAGGTGTCGATGACGCCTGACGAAGCAGTTTTTGATCTAAGGCAGAAATTACTAGGAAAAGTAAAAGATTCGGCCAAAAAGGTTCGAAAAAGTCGTCATTTTGTTCCGATTACGGCTGCACTAATTGTCGTTTTGATATTCGCGTTTTTACAATATAACCGCGTTATTATATCGAACGTTATGGCCTATGTTAGCCCCGGTAATATTGATCCACAAAATATCGTTATCGATCCTAGTACTGACGTCGTAGTCGGTCCTGACCCAATGTTAATTATTCCAAAGATAAACGTAGATGTACCCGTAATTTATGGTGTTGGTAGCGACTATGATTCGCAAATGGCTGCTATGGTCAAAGGTGTGGCGCACTTTTCGATTCCGGGTGCCAGCAGTGTTCCCGGACAGGTTGGCAACACCGTACTATCAGGTCATAGTAGTAATGACCTGCTAGACCCGGGCGACTACAAATTTATATTTGCGCAGCTCGATAAATTAAATGTTGGTGACACCATATACGCCAACTACAAAAGCAAGCGCTACACGTATACCGTTACGAAAAAAGAAGTTGTTAAGCCAACCGATGTCAACAAGTTGGTCTACAAAACCGACAAGCCGATGCTTACGTTAATTACCTGTACGCCACTAGGTACATCAACTAATAGGTTGCTGGTTACTGCCGAGCAAGTTAGCCCCGACCCTAGCGCTGCGACTAAGGCTCCAGCTGATTCAGGTGAACCAGCCCAAGCCACCATACCTGGTAATTCTCCTACTTTCTTTGAACGAATTTTTGGTGGCGGACAATAAAGTTTTCAGTTCACAGTTTTCAGTTTTCAAATAATTTTCAATTCACAGTTTTCAAATAATAGTTCGATTGAAATGTAATTATTCGTTCGAGACTAGACTGGCTGTGATGGCTTGCAGAGTTTTGTCAGGGCTCCATATACCGTAAACCGCAGCCCGAGTGGCCGTGACGCCGCGCCAAATCTGCATTGGGTCACTCCACGGGGTAGATGTGACATTGCCCTCAGTCGCGACGACCATGGTGTCCTGGTGCAAGACCGCGATGCTAATTGGGTATGAAACCGTGAATTTATGAACAGCTTCGACTAGGCTAGTTAGTTGCATACTAAAGGTTAAAACTTTGGGGTAATAGACAGCTTGAAACAGTTTTTGGAGTTGAGCGAACGACACCACTAGTAGCGTGTCTGGGCGTTCCACCACGCTAGCACTAGCGTTTTTGATTAAATCGATGGCGTCACGAGTGATTATTAGTGGGCCGTTATATTTATTCATAAAATCTTCGTATAGGATTGCGGTTTCGCTATTACGGCCGGCATCACCGATTAGCAGAACACTTGTTGACCATTCACCTATAGCTAGCATCTCCGTCAATGCGTCTCGCGACAGACCGCCGGACGGATTGGTGGCAGCAAATATAGCATCAGTCATGATCGGTGGAATTGATTTCTTGAGCGCATCCGGCAGTAGAACTCTGACTTCACCGGCGCCGGTATTAAGGGCTGTACTATAGGCTTCAGCTACCCCTGCAAAACCTAGTTTATTGCCACCTATTATGCCTAATTTACCGCGTTTTGAGCGTTGTTCGGGTTTAGACCACTCGATATCAGGATATAACGGTTTGTCGGCGGTTTGCTTGCTCCAATAGTCGTAATCCATACCTATGAGTGTACAGCAAGGTCTTTGGCTACCGCTAACATGCCCTGTAAACTACGGTTGATATCATCTGTAATTTTTTCATCTTGATATCCTTTCGCGATAGAAATAACCTTTCGGGCAGCTTTTTGAAGACCCTCTTTGCCATTAATGTTTTCAACAAAATTTAACCATTCGATATTATCGATAGCATATTCGATAGAAGCGATTCCCTCTTCTAATCTTGGGATTAGATCGCTGTACTCAACTCTACTGGTCATTATCCGATTTTTCCATTGTTCGGCTGGGGATACTATATATGTTGTGTCGGTTTTCCTAAAACCGGCTTGTTGAAGTTGTTTGATGCTGTCTGGAATAACTGGTAATAAATTATGCTTTTTACGAAACTGTTCTGGTAATGTGCCATAAATATTTCCATTATTATGTATGGAATAATTGACGAGCTCTCCGTTAATAATTTCGTTTTTCATTTTATCTACAGTCACACCTTCAGCGGCTGTTTGATAGTGTTCTGGGTCCCCTCCGTCCGGTTTGCGGTCTCTGGTAGTTCTGGTGCCGACAATATCCCATTCGGGTTCGAGTTGTAAAACTTCACCAATAATTGACGACTTGCCTATGCCAGTTGGACCAACAATCATATGTAGCATTTTTGAACTAAGGGCATCAAGCGTATTCACATTACCCTGGTAGTTAGATTGACGATCTTGCAAGGCTTGGAGTTCTGGCGATAGAGCCATGTTTTAATCCTTAAACCCACTCACTTCCGTTAATTTATGTGAAATTATAACATCTGTTTCATCAAGTGTAAAGTCTGCTGTTAGTTTTTGACCCTTTAAAACAACAGGTAGCCAGTACGGATCATCCGGCCACATTTTGTCGTAAGGTATGTCGGCGATATTGAACCATTTGGGTTTCATTTCTTCGCTTTCTGTCGGCTTGCCCTTCCAAGCAGTGGCGACAAAAACATGAACGTTCATAAGTGTTGGTTCACCTTTGAAATATTCATCAAAGTTAATTTCTGCGAATTTTTCGTAAGCTGTTGGGGTTATTCCAATCTCTTCTTGAGATTCTCTAACCATTGCTTGTTTTATTGTTTCACCTGGTTCAACTTTACCTCCGACCCCATTCCATCTACCTTCACCGAATCCACGTTTTTTCATAGCTAATAGTAGCGAATCGTCTTTACGAAGGAATAATAATGATAGTGTTTTGCTGTTCATTATACTTTTACCTCTATACTTACAGGACAATGGTCAGAACCCATGACGTTGGGATGGATTTGGGCGTCAATGACTTTATCTGCGATAGATTTGCTGGCTAGCCAGTAATCGATGCGCCAACCGACGTTTCGCGCCCGAGCATTAGCCCAGTGGGTCCACCAGCTGTAGGCTTCGGTTTTATCGGGGTATTTGGCGCGAAAAGTATCAACAAAGCCAGCTGCCTCGAATTTATCAAAACCCTCACGTTCTTCGTTTGTAAAACCGTGCTTACCGACATTTGGACCAGGATTAGCTAGGTCAATTTCGTTATGGGCAACGTTTAGATCGCCGCAAAACAAAACGGGTTTGGACTTTTCGAGATGTTTAAGATGTTCCAAAAAGGCTGGGTCCCACTGTTCGTGCCGCAATCTTAGTCGTGACAAGTCGCCTTTGCTATTGGGCGTATAGACCGTTACGACCCAAAACTTATCAAATTCGGCCGAGATTACTCTACCCTCTTTGGTTGGATCACCATAGCTGTCGCCAGCAAGCTTGTATTTTTTGGCGATGTCATCTGCGAAACCGTTAATAACACTAATTGGCTTAGTCTTACTGAAAATCGCCGTACCAGAATACCCGGCTTTATCGGCGCTATTCCAATATTCATGATAATCAGGTAAATCAATCTCAGCTTGACCTTGTTTAGCCTTGGTTTCTTGTAGGCACAAGATATCTGGCTGATGCTCGGCTACAAAGGTTTGAAAGACGCCTTTATTAATTACCGCCCTGATGCCATTTACGTTCCACGAATATAGTTTCATTATCTATATTGTACCACTCACGTATTAGTTAATTACTAGAGTGTTTGAGTTCGAGTTTTGTAATTCGTTGGTCTTGTTTGTTAATTTGTGCGGTCGTGTCAGTTAAAGCCGTACGGATAAGCTGCACGTTGCTTTGGAGAGATTCTAAATCTGACTGTCGAGCAAGTGTTTTTATTTGATCACGTGTATCTTGTACAACTTCAAAAACAGCATCCATTTTACTGTTTATGTCTTCTAACAACACATCGGTGTAGTTATTGTTGTCGTTCATAAGGTATATTATAGCACTACCGATAAACTTAGAATAAGCTTAATTTAGAATTTTCCACTAGCGTCACGCTCTTGATCTCGGCGTTTGAGAGTTTCACGCTTGTCATAAGTTTTCTTACCCTTACCTAGTGCTATGACGAGTTTAATATGTCGGCCGTGAGTCAGCATTTTAATGGGTACGATAGTCATACCAGATTGTTTGCGAGCCGCCAGATCATCGATCTGCTTGCGTTTTGCCAGTAGTTTACGTGGTGATGTGTCGATAGTTCTGGCGCCAGTATTACCCTTTTCATTGAGACGCAGGCTGAAACTAGCATTATTAAGCCACAGTTCATCGTTTCTAATAGTTACAAACGCGCCCTTTAACTGAACATGGCCATCACGGGCGGCACGAGTTTCCATGCCGGTAAGTGCCATGCCCACAACTAAATCCTCGTCCAGTGCGTAATCAAATTTTGCACGACGATTTAGGATTGAGCTGGTGGTTGATTTGCTTTTTTTGGACTTAGCCATAATAGCCTTATTGTAGCAGAGAGGACTTGATTGCAGAGAGAAGTTTGCGAGCTGATTTATCCCAGTCATATTGTGAAATGTGTTTACTGCCCTGTTTGATAAGGTTTTGGCGTAACTTATCGTCGGACAACGACTTTATTTTGTTTGCAAGATCTTGTGCACTATCGGGGTTAAAATACAAGGCGCCATCACCTGCTACTTCATGGAAAATTGGAATATCACTGACTACAGTAGGTACTCCCATAGCAAGCGCTTCGGCGACTGGCAGTCCATAACCTTCGTCACGACTGGCCATCACCAGAACGGATCGATCAGCAAGGATATTGGCGTATTCTTGATCAGTTACACCGTTATGAAACACTACTTTTGCGCCTTTTGGTCGCAGCGAGTCAAGTTCGGCCATTCGGTTCGGCGTGATGCCACTAAGCAGGTGCAGAGTATGGTTTTTAAGGTACTTTGTCGCTTTGATCAAAGTCTCGACGTTTTTATATTCCAAAAATGAACCCATATAAACTATGTTGATTGGCTCAGACTTATTCGAAAGCGGTACGGTTAGTTGATCGGTTAAATCCTGTGGGGCGTTAGGGATTACTATGACTTGGCGCTTAGTGAGTTTGGCGCCTAGGATTGATTGTTTGCTGGTTTCACTTACTGTAGCTACCATGTCGGCACTGTTTAGCGTAATGCGCTGGGGTATATACGTTAGATGGTACAGCCACCAACCAAATCTGATAATTGGGTTAAAGTATTTGGGCGGGGTTCGGAATTTGTAATAAATCATGTCGTGCAGTGTCAGAATAAGTTTGAATCTGCGACCGAACGAACCCATGGTTTGCATTGGCGAGAACACCACATCGGGTTTGTAACGATTTAAAATCAATGACGTCAACGGTTCTTTGATGGACGTTGGTTTATGGATTATCAAGTAGTCACAATTGTCTGGTAGTTTAGTTAGTTGATTGACGTCATGAATCAAAAAAACTACCGGAGTAATCCTAAACAAACTAGCTGCTAACTCGGCACTAAAACGGCTAATCCCATCGTGGTGGTTTGTTCTGATGTAACGTGCGTCAAACAGCAATTTCATATCTACATGAAATTGTAACATGGTATAATCAAACGCATATTATGAAGATATTGATCGCATCGGATTTACATTTTCCGGTTATCAACGGTGTTGCAACTTTTAGTCGAAACCTAGCCCGTGGTCTAGCCGCTAGGGGCCATGAGGTTTTAGTCATTGCGCCTAGTCAGACTGGCAGAAAGTACAAGGAAGTAGATGTAAATCATGTGGTGACTAGGACCGCCGCTATCCCCTTTCCTTTTTATCAGAATATTCGAGTTTCATTAACTCCAGCCCGCGAAGTTAAAAAGATTATTAATGATTTTGAACCTGACGTTATTCATATTCAAATGCTAATGTGGATTGGTCAAGCCGCTATGAAAATTGGTAACAAAAATGGAATTCCGATTGTTAGCACGAACCACGCCATGCCCGAAAACTTGATGGATAATCTGAAGCTACTTGCCCCACTGGCTCGTCCGATTAATTATATGCTAACTGAATACGGCAGACGGTTCCATTCAAAGTCTGACTTTGTGACATTGCCGACTCAATCAGCGATTAATATGTTCAAAGCATCCAAGAAAATGAAAGTGCCACTGAAGGCAATTTCGAACGGAATCGACCTGAATGAATTTAATGTCGGAGAGGCTTCAGCGAAAGTTTATAAGAAGTTTGGTATTCCGACTGATTTGCCGATCATTACATTTGTTGGGCGTCTAGATGCTGAGAAGCATATCCCGGTTTTGATCAGGGCATTTAAAAAAGTTTTAGAATCGGTACCGGCACACTTATTAATCGTTGGCGATGGTGGTGAGGCGAATAATTTGAAGTTGCTGGTAAGTGATTTAGACCTCAGGTCGAACGTTACTTTCACTGGCCGAGTTAACGAAGAAGATAAAAAAGACTTGCATCGTATGGGGACTGTTTTTGCAATGCCGTCACCTATGGAGCTACAGAGTATCGCAACGCTTGAGGCGATGGCCAGCGGCATGCCTGTTGTCGCTGTTGATGCCGGCGCGCTGGTTGAACTTTGTCATAGTAATAAAAACGGTTATCTATGCGAACTGGATAATGTCGATGAGATAGCAGAAGCTTTAGTAAAAATCATTCGTAACCCTAAACTTCGTGAGAAATTTTCGAAAAAAAGTTTAGAGATTGCTAACAAAAACGATTTGCAACATACTCTAGATCAATTTATTGAAATTTATACCAATCTAATCAAATAAATTTTTTTATCTCGTCGGCAATTTGATCTGGCGTTTCGTAGTGCGTCAGATGGCCGACGTTTTTGATTACGACAAGTTTAGAATTCTTGATTTTGTTAGCTAATTCTTGCTGTTTTGATACTTTAGTCAAGTAATCTTTGTCGCCGGCAATTAACAAAGTTGGGGTCTTAATCTTCGTGGCGAACTCTCCTACACTCCGCGATGCCGATGTCATGAATGCTTGGGATAATGACCTAGTATCGTGAAATGTACTAAAATATGTTCGGTGTTGATCACGTATAAATTTACGTAGGGTTTGGTCCCGCGTTATTGTTGTGTAAACGCTCATTCCATCGACAAAGATTTTGGCAGACAGCAGTTTACGGGCAGCTTTTTCTGGTAGAGTTCTACCTAGCCAGTATTGGGTTTTGATAAACATCGCGCCCATAAAGCCTGTCACGTTAATCGTTTTTTCAGCGACAGGATTTATTAGGATTAGCTTCTGAATGTTACTTGGATACTTAGCGGCGTATCCTGCTGCGATAATACTGCCGAAGGAGTGACCGATGAGCAATGGTTTCGTGGTTAGGTCTTGTTTTGAAATAAAGTCATTAATCCATTCCACGTAATCTTCAATTGTTTGAGATTTGTAAGGAGCTTCAGTACCAAATGCAGGTAGGTCTGGGATGATAACTTTGAATCCAGCCAAGTGTTTTTTAATCAAAAACAAACCTTGACGTGTGCCACGCAGTCCGTGAAGCATAACAATTGGAGAATCAAGATTAGTTTCGGTTTGGTTGGATGTGCGTTTACTGTTCATCGCTATCTAGTATACATAGGTATGAATTTTTTTATGTAATTAAAAAACCTCCTAGTTAAAGGAGGGTGGGCCCGGGGGCCCGAGTAGTCTGGTCTATGATCGCTATTTGCGACTGTATCCTACGAATAGGCAATGGTCGGATAAATCCCAACCACCAAACTCACTCGGGCTGACCCGGGGGAGGCTGAGCGGAGCCAGCCTAGAATTTTGTCAGTCCTTTATCTTCTTGTGAAGTTCAGGCGGTAGCAGCTTTCCGGGGCTGCACCTTTCTTATATCTGACTGAGGGTTTAAGGAGTCATAGCGCATCGTACCGACGGTTGTCATTCGTCAACACTCATCCTCTATTGCGAGGCGTTGCCTTAAGGGCTGAGCTAGCAATATCCCCTCTGGAAGAATTCTGTTTCCGCAGTATTCTCCCACGCGTTTACAATTAATTTCCAACCGACGAGCTGAATCTTAATTGTATTTCCACACATCTAACGGCGTACGACGCCGGTCAATGTGTCCCGCACGTCGCCGCTAAGCGTTGTGTAAATAATATATTAGCACATACCTATATAATTGTCAATATATTTTCGTAAGGTGTTATAATGTTCAGGCATGATTGCAGATATTAGTATTAGCGAAAAATCTTTTGGTCCCAAAATTTTAATGAGTGGGATTAAGTTTAGTATTGATGACCACGAAAAAATTGGTGTAATTGGACGTAATGGTATTGGTAAATCTACGCTTTTTGGAATCTTAGCGGGCATCGACAAAGACTTTACTGGCAATATTATATATAAGCGCGGCGTGGTAGTTGTGTCGACAGCTCAAGAACACCATGACCTGGGCGATACGACTGTTTTGCAATACGTCCTAGCAGGATTACCTGAATACAGCAACCTAAGTCGAATAATTGAGACTTACCCCGAAAAAATGGGCGATAATATGAAATTAATTGATGAATATACTCAGGCACTTACGCGGTTTGACGACAAAGGTTTTTATCAAATCGAAGAACAAATTGAGCGCGAACTAGATAAATTTCAACTGCCCGGGGTGGCTCATCGTCCCTTCTCTACCTTGTCTGGTGGCCAAAAGCGTCTAGTCGAGGTTGTAAAAGTCATGCATAGCGATGCCAATTTAGCGTTAGTCGACGAACCAACCAACCATATGGATTACATAGCTAAACAGCAGTATATTGATTGGATGAAAACAGCGCGTGAGGCGATGCTTGTCATTACCCATGACCGAGATGTTTTGAGCGAGGTCGATAGAATAATCGAGCTCAAAGATGGTGAAAACGCAAATTACAAAGGCAACTATGATGCGTATCTAAAGCAAAATGCCGTTAGCACTGGTACTCAAATGAACGACTTTGAAATGATAGAAAAACGGATCGTCAATTTGAAAGCAAAAGTAATTGACTACCAACGTTTGAAGGAAAAATCTCGTAATCCTGGGACTATCCAAAAGTTTAAACGACTAGAAGAAAATTCACGTAAAGAATTGGCCGAACTACAAGCCAAAGAAAAACCGACTTTTTGGATTGACAAAGAATCAGCGGCAAACTTGAACTACAAAGTCGCTAATCAATACGATAAGTTCAAAGCCAAGAATATCCGCATGAATTTAAAAAACGATGAATCGCGCAGTAAACACGTCTTAGTTACGGCGCGTGACGTGTCGCTCGGTTATGGTAACACTCCCCTATTTAGCGGTGTGAATATTGATTTACGTGAAGGTGAAGCATTAGAGTTTCGCGGGCGTAATGGTGCTGGTAAGACAACACTAATAAAAGCCTTACTCTACAAACCCGAGTCAGATGTGAATTCTTTTTCAAAACAGACCTCAGTTCGCCAAGATAATTTACGACTAGCTTCTTTGTCGCCTGCGGAACTCCCCGCTGGACAGCGGGTCAAACAGTCCTCGACAAGCAATGAATCTAGCCGTAAGTTATCTGGGAACCTCAGTAGTGTTTTAAAAGAAGAATTCACATCTAACTCGGCTAGCGACATCGCGTTATTTAGTGGTGAAATTAATCTGGATACACACGTACGAATTGGGATTTATGAACAAGAGGTTTCTCCAACTTATTTTGAAATACCGCTTGAACTAGCGATAGAGCGAGTGTATTTGGACCGCGGATTGTCAATATCGCAAACAAAAATACGAAATTTGATGAGTGATTATTTATTTACAGAAGCAGATGGTAAAACGCCAGTTTCACGGTTATCTGGTGGCCAAAAAGCGAGGTTGCAATTAATTTCGATGCTAGCAAACGACCCGCAACTACTAATTTTAGACGAGCCAACCAATCACCTTGATTTACCGAGTATTGAGGAACTTGAAACAGCCTTAGCTAAATATTCGGGTGCAGTTATTTACGTTAGCCATGACGGATACTTTAGACGGTCACTTGGTGGTGACGTTCTGCAAATCGGCGAAAAATAGACTAACTGTCCAGCACTCGGCGGATCAACCGAACTATTTGATCGGAAGAGTACATGTTTCGTTTTGTAACGATGGGCCCTGATGCAACTAGGGCTAAGCGCTCTATGGCCGAAAGTGCCTGTCTCTGCTCGACAGTCGACGAACGAGCGTAAGCTTCATTAAACAAAAGTCGGTAGGGGTTATTCTCACCGAGCGATCGAGCGAGCTCTTCGTCTCGCTCCATCAGTTTAATCAATCTAGACTTCCATAAGTTCATCTGTTCAGTGCGAAATGACTCACTGTTATCACCTATGCATGTTTCACTTATTACTAATGGTGTTAAGTTAATGGCGGCAGGACTCCCCCACATATCCAGTTGAGCGGCTGCGTATTCGGTATCGGTTAACTTTTCGGGGTCAATAAAAGCCCTCTCGGTAATCTTGCTGGCCGATTGGTCTTTTGGTCCTTCGTGCTGATTGTTGTCCATGTTCTCCTTTGCTAAAGTGTCAGGAGCGAATTGGAACAGTTTAGGTTATGTTGTAACAGGTTGGATGTTGTGCTTTTTGATTGCATCTTGGATTTTAGGGCGGTCGAACCCTAGGATGATATCGCCGGCAACATCGGTAACAGGAACACCTCGAAAGTCACCGTCTAACTTTTTCATAAGTTCGTCGTGAGCCTCTTTGTCCGCCTCGATGTCCTTACTAATATACGGAATACCAAGCTTATCGAGCCATTGCATTTCGGTGTGGCAGAACGCGCACCAAGATGTGCTGTATACGGTTACTGTAGGTGTGGTTGAATCGGTCATGTTACCCTTCCTGTTTGGTTGTTACTATACATTATACATCATTTACTATCTACTATCTACCATCATGATTATGCTATACTAAATCCATAATTTATGGGATATAAAGTGATACGATTTGCATCAAATTCTACAAAACATACAGAGACGAAATTCTCTGTTGGCTTTGCTCTGCCGACTGTTTTGATTTCTTCAATTATTATGCTGACTGTGTTGCTCGTTTCTGTTACTTCAACTGTGGCGGTTAGAAACTCTCTTCAGGCTCAATATTACAATCAGATGGCGCGGAGTGCGGCTGATGCTGGAATTGAATACGCAAAAGCATGTATGAATCTTGATGGAATTCCGAAGTGGTCGGACGCGATGCCGCTTAAACAGGATACTGACTGTTCTGGCATGCCTCTAAATACAACTACTACGGCAAGTGTTTTGGTTGTAGCTGGCGGCGGCGGCGGCGGCGCTAATATGGGTGGCGGCGGCGGCGGCGGTGGTGTCATATATAAACCATCTGAAAAGCTAAGTTTAGGTAAATTTCAAGTCATAGTTGGTGATGGCGGTCAGGGTGCGCCTAATGGTACAGATTCGTTTCATCCAACAACCCCCGGTACAAATGGTGGTAACTCTTCATTTAACGGCATAGAAGCAATTGGTGGTGGCCGAGGTGGAACATCATATAACGGTAAATTTGGGATTAATGGTGGTGCCGACGGCGGTTCTGGTGGTGGTGCCTCTGGTTACAACAATAATGGATCTCCACCAGGTGCAGTTAAGGGCGGTATTGGTGTTACTGGACAAGGTAATAGTGGCGGAAATCAGGGTAACGCTTACTATTCTGGTGGTGGTGGCGGTGCTGGAACTGTAGGCGCTAATGGTAACGGTAAGGCAAATGGTGGTGCAGGAATTGCAAATGCGATTCTGGGAACAAGCTACTATTGGGGCGGTGGCGGCGGCGGTGCTGGGTACTCAATTAATGGCGGTAATGGCGGTATTGGCGGCGGTGGTGGCGGCGCGGTTGGGACTAATCCTGGGGGAGTTGGACTCAATCACGGCGGAACTGGTGGCGGTGGAAACGTTAATACTGTCGCAAATACTCCTGGTGGTAATGGTGGTGCAAATACCGGCGGTGGTGGCGGTGGTGGTTCGCATTATAATGCTAACAACAGGGGTGGTGACGGTGGTTCGGGTATTGTGGTTGTTTCATACCCTACTGGCGCTCTGACCGCAACTGGCGGTACGATTTCATATTGGAATGGCCGAACAATACACAAATTCACCAGTACTGGCGTGCTAAATGTGACAGCGGACACGGGCTTAACGTGTCCTGATACCGGTACGACGTGTTCAGTAAACAAAAGCGGCAATGTTCGTACGGGTTTTAGCGTAGGCTACCCGGCGATTAACAATGGAACGGTTAAACTACTTGTCGTTGGTGGCGGCGGCGGCGGCGGAAATAGTGGCTCCGGAGGCGGTGCTGGCGGCTATGTCTATAATCCCGCTTACCCAGTTAGTGTAGGAAGTATAAGCGTGACAGTTGGTGGCGGTGGCGCTGGCGGTTCAGTGCAAAATGATCCTGGTGCAAAGGGCGGAGATTCAAAGTTTTCAGATGTTACCGCGGAAGGCGGTGGCTTTGGTGTTCCGCACGCGGCGTCAGATGGTGGAAGTGGTGGAAGTGGTGGTGGCGGTGCTCTAAGAACGAACCTGCCGGTTACTGACGGGGGCCTAGGATCACAAGGAAATCCTGGGGGTGCAGGGGCTGTTGCTGGCGGCTGGGCTTCTA
>CALMFC010000007.1 GCA_937863415.1 uncultured bacterium
CTTCCACGCTACCCAACCCACAAGTTATTTTGGGACACAAGAAGCACAACAGTTGCAGCGCATTGCGGCATGCTCAGCGCTAGTACTGTCGACACTTAAGGCTCTTTCTTGACTCTTAAGAATCGCCTGCAAGAAGTACGCGTGCCGTACCTCCCTTATGCTGCTTTTCCCTCAACGAGCCGTCCAGGCTCGATTCGGTCGCTTCGCCATCCTTGGCTGCGCTTGCCGCTTGTCAATGGCCATTACTTTTGATCCACTTTCGGCCATTAAAATTGACCCACCTACGATCAGGTTTTATTCACTTTTTGCTTTAATCGATAGCTTTCACCTCCTAGCATAAATACGTGTGAGTGATGGATGACGCGGTCGATAATAGGCACGGCAACGTTGTCGTCATGGAAGAACTCACCCCAGCTGGTGAAGTCTTTGTTGGTGGTTAAAATGATTGACCGGTACTCGTACAAGCTATTGATCAGCTGGAACAAGTTGTAACGTGATTGGCGTGACATCGGCAGATAGCCCAGCTCATCAATAATCAGCACGTCGTACTTGCTCAGCTGTGTGAGCCGCTTTTTAAGCTCGCCTTTCATTTCAGCCAGTTCGAGCTCTTCAACCAACGCTAGTGCGCTTTTGAACAGCACCTTGTAACCGGCCTGGATCGCTTCGTGGCCAATACCAATGGCCAAATGGGTTTTACCCACGCCTGGCGGTCCGATAAAGATCAGGTTTTGACGTTCATCGATAAAACTGAAGTCGAGCAGCCCGCTGATTTGGCGCTTGGTGACGGTGGTTTGATGACGATAATCAAACTGGTCGAGACGCTTTTCACTGGGAAACTGGGCTTGCTTAAAGTGACGCTGAATACGATTCACATTGCGCTGCACCAGCTCATGCTCGGCCAGAGACTGAACAAAACCAAGGTATGAGATTTCATTGGCCTCAGCTTTGGCCACTAGGGTGGCCAGCTGGCTGGCAGCCGCAGTGAGACTCAGGCTACGCAGTTGTTTGACGGCACTGTCTAACTGGCTCATAACCGAGCTCCCTGCAAATCCGGCTGACTGACACGTTGATACATGCTTAGGTCAATTGGTGTTGAAATAGGCCTGTCATCAATGCTTATCAGACGGCCTCGGCTCTCGGCGCGCGTCCACGCTTCAATATGGTCACGCAATTGAGTCGCGGTCAGCGTATCGCGCTCAGTTAGGTGACTCAGCAACGCTTCTGGCAGCTCGTTATATTTGCCAAGCACCTCAAGTACACCACGCAACTGGTCTTTGTAATAACTGGGCATGGTTACTTTCAGTAGTGCCGCAATGGCTACGCCAGCGGCCTCACCGATGCGTTCCTGCAGTTGTAATTCTAACGTTTCTATGGCCTGAGCTTTATCGCGATAGTGGTCACGGTTTTTGACAATAACGCCTTTTTCCAAGCTGACCTTATGCTCGGCAATCACCTCGGCAGTGGCAAGGTCATGAATAAACAGACTGCCATTGCTTTCACTCACACCGATGCGGTTTTGCTGCCATTGCATGGGCACCGAGTATTTGCTCGAAAGCCATGAGATCAATCCCGTTTTATCCACTTTGCGCGTAGCTAGAGGCGCGTCATTCAACGCCTCTAGCTTGGGCTGATAATGGCTCATGTGTGGCCGTTCTAGTTGGTCATAATGGCTTTGCGGTTGTTGTTTAGTCGTGCCATGCTCACGAACGTTGGCCACATTATTGAGCCAGTGCAGCGTATGCTCACGTAACTCAGTTTCGCTGGCAAACACTTCACCATACAAACAATCTTGCTTGACGTATTTAACGCCAGCCTCCACTTTGCCCTTACTTTCAGGATCAAAGCCTTCGCAGGCGCGGATGCGGAAATTGGCCGTGGTCGCATACTGCGCAAAGCGTTGATTAAGCGTCAGCTCCCGATACTGCTCATGCAGCACAACCAGCTTGGTCTGGTCATACACACACTCTTCAGTCACGCCGCCGAAGTAACGGAACGCCTCATCATGCATCTGGATAAAGCTTTGCGTGTTAATCGGCTGCAGTGATAAGCCTACGTACATTAAGCGGCTATATGAGAGCACGAACACCACGAAGTGTACGGTTTGAAGTTGGCCATTGACCAGCACTTGGCGTAGTTCGCCGGGATCAACCTGGCACTGCACACCGGGCACGGTTTCGATAATCGGCTCGTAATATCGAAATTGGCCAACGGTTACTTGCTGCTTCAACGCTTGCACATAACGGCGCACGCTGCGCTCTGATACTTGTAGTGTGCCAACTTTGTTTTTCAGCCGCCGCATCAGCTTCACAGCGGACAGTTTGGGGTATTCCTTGAGCTGGTTAATCAGGTAGTCACGGTAATTATCCAGCCACTTATAGCGCGACGGATCGGCTTGCATAATGGATATCGCCTGTTCATCCATCTGCAGATACTTCTTCACGGTGTTGCGTGAGATATTCAACTCACGACTGATAGCTCGAATCGAAAGTCCAGAGCCTTTGCTATGCATTGCTTTAATTTTATGAATCACTGTCCACTCCTTCAATGCACCGCCCCCAGCTTAAAGTTGATCGGGTGACGGTACATAAAAACGTGGCCTAAGCCACAAGAAGTGGGTCAAAATTAATGGCCAATAGTGGATCAGTTTAAATGGCCATTAACAGCGGTAGTTGTTCGAACAAGGCTTGAAGATATACAGC
>CALMFC010000008.1 GCA_937863415.1 uncultured bacterium
CGTGATAACAATGCTCTATTGGTTGAAGAGGGTAGCGTGGTTGTCAACGAGCGCGGCACTCCAATCATGAACCCTAGATTTTCAGTGGTAAACACGCTGACACGATTAGAGATTAGTCTTAGCAAGTCGCTGCAGACTGATGCGGCAAGCACGCAAGGACGATCACAGGACGCGGCAGGTCGTAACAAAAAGGCAGCCAAAGCCAAGCAGGTTATTGATGATTTTGCGGATGATGATTTGATACCGATGGCGACGCATTAATGGAGCTACCCGAACACGTAAGGCGCGCAATTTACAGCGGCCCTATTCCAGTTATTCGTGACTGGCGTTCACTGCCTGTGCGTGAGTTGACGATGGGCGAAAAGGTATGCAGGTTTATTAGTGATTTTTGTGTCGTGCCGGAGGGTTCGCTGGTTGGTAAGACCGTAACACTTGACGTGTTCCAAGTGGCGTTTATCTTGGCTGTGTACGACAACCCGCACGACACATCACTGGCTATATTCAGCGTTGCGCGAAAGAATGCCAAGACCGCGCTTATTGCATTCTTGATGTTGGCGCACATCGTTGGGCCATTGGCAAAACAAAACAGCCGATTGAACAGCGGCGCTATGTCACGCCAGCAGGCCGCTGAGGTTTACAACTATGCGGCAAAGTCGGCTCAGTTATCGCCTAGGTTGCGCGACCTCGTGCATTGCACGCCGTCAAGTAAGACGATACTAGGCTTGCCGATGAACGTTGAGTACAGGGCGCTATCAGCCGATGCGTCAACGAACATCGGCGGTAGCCCTGCCGTTGCCTGTATGGATGAGCTTGGTCAAGTGCGTGGCGCTACGTCGGATTTTGTGGATGCAATCACTACTGCACAGGCTGCACATGATAGCCCGTTGATGTTTTATATCAGCACTCAAGCGCCTACTGACGCGGACATGCTGAGCATTGCTATTGATGACGCCATGCTCAATAAGCCACTGCGCACCGTGTGCCATGTGTACACCGCTGATGCTGATTGCGATGTGCTGGACGAACAGCAATGGAAAAACGCAAACCCAGCGCTAGGCATTTTCCGCAGCGAGCGCGATATGCGTGATCAGGCCATGAAAGCTGATCGAATGCCATCGTTTGAGAATACTTATCGTAACCTACTACTCAATCAGCGCGTCGCATCGTTCGCCACGTTCATTGCGCCTAGCGAATGGCGCAAGTGCAATGGCACTGTCGGCGATCTGTCAGGAATGCGCGTGTACGGTGGGCTTGACCTATCAAGTCACTTGGACTTAACAGCCTTGGCGTTGCTCGGCATTGACGATGACGGAGTGGGGCATGTACGCATGATGTTCTGGACGCCTGAGCGTGGATTGCATGAGCGCGAGAAGACCGACAAAGCGCCTTACACGTTGTGGCAAAAGCAAGGCATACTAAACGCTGTGCCGAGCGCTAATATTGATTATGATTATGTGGCGCAGCAGATTGAAATGGGGCTGATGGATAGCGGCATAAAACTTGAAGCGTTGGCGTTTGACCGCTGGCGCATTGATCTGTTTAACCGTGCGTGTGCTGATAATGGAATAAGTTTTCCGCTTGTCGAGTTCGGGCAAGGCTTTAAAGACATGGGACCAGCGCTTGATAAAGTTGAAGAATACATTTTAAATGGCAATCTAAGGCACGGTGATAACCCTCTGCTAAATATGTGCGCCATTAACTCGGTAGCCGTTGCTGACCCAGCAGGCAACCGCAAACTAGAAAAGCGCAAGTCAACAGGCCGCATTGATGGTATGGTGGCGCTGGCTATGGCCGTTGGTGTATCATGCAAAGAAGATGTTAAACGTTTACCGACCAGTGAAGAGATTGACGGTTTCCTCGATTCGATGGAGTTTATATGAGTGATACAGCGCCAACGTTTTGGGGAAAGTTTTTTCCATTCCTGCGCAGATCAAAACTGACAGAGGACGTTAAGACCGCAGTCAGCAATCAGACGCCTACAGCAACCGGTCAAGTTAGCACCGAGGTAGCGCTACGCCTGTCGGTGATATGGGCGTGCGTTAAGTTGCGCTCTCAGGTGGTGGCATCGCTGCCTATCCACATAAAAGACTCAGGCGGCAAACTGCGCAAAGACCACAAGGTTTATAGTTTGCTGCACAGACGACCTAACCAGGTGCAAACGGCATACGCGTTTTGGCAAACCATCGGTCTGCACTTAGACCTTTACGGCAATGCGTTTGCGCGTATCAATGAGAACATGGGCGTCACCAGTCTAAACATTATTGATCCTGAGTCGGTTCAGCTTGAGCGCAACAAGTACTCGCTAAAATATTACGTTGACGATGTCGAAGTGCCAGCCAGCAAGATATTGCACTTTAAAGGAATGTCGCTAGACGGCATGTTAGGTCTTAGCCCTATCGTTTACCTTGCCGATACTATCAGCGCGGCGCGTGCATCAACTGACGCGGCATCAACTGCATTCAATAACGGCCTAAAGACTGGCGGCTTCTTATACACTGGCGAGGTCACGCTGACCGACGGACAGCGCACCAAGATGCGTAACGTGCTATCTGAGTTCAGTAAGCCTGAGAATGCTGGTAAGTGGATGTTAATGGAAGCAGGCATGAAGCCTGAAGCCGTCAAAGGTGAGAACATTAGCGCCGTTGATGCTCAGCTATTGCAGCACCGCCAACAGCTAACGCTTGAGGTCTGCAGCGCGCTCGGTGTGCATCCGTCGATGATCGGCCATAGCGTTGACGGTGAGACTTGGGGCGGCACGCTTGAGCAGCTAAACTTACAATGGTTGCAGTACCAGCTAAACCCGCAGCTGATTGGCATGGAGCAAGAGCTCGAGTTTAAATTGCTATCAATCAGTGAGCAGAATGATTTAAGTATCAAGCACAGCGTCGAGGGCTTGCTACGCGCTGACAGCAAGACGCGCAACGAGATCATGGTCAATCAGACTAACAACGGCCTACGTTCAATAAATGAGGTTCGTTCGCTGGATGACATGCCAGAGGTTGACAATGGTAATATTATTGTGAGACAGGTACAATACCAGCCATTAGGTACGCCATTAACGAGCGCGGGGGTGGCGAATGAGCCGCAAGATTGATTTAAACAAACTGCAGCATAAGTCTGCGGGCGACAAGCTGCTAGAGGTTGCCGATACTGGGCGATTCAGTGGCTATGCAAGCGTGTTTGGCGTGCTTGACGACCAAGGCGAGATCATCCGTAAGGGAGCGTACACGGATTCGCTGGCAAGTTACGAAGAGTCGGGCAAGCGCTTCCCAGTCATTTACCTGCACAACCTTAAAGAGCCTGTCGGTTATATTGAAAAGGCCGTAGAGGATGATGTGGGTTTGTGGGTTGAAGGCGTTATCATGCACGAAACCAGCGTAAAAGCAGCTGAAGCTTACTCTTTTGCTAAAGAGGGCGTGATTAGCGAGATGAGCGTTGGTTTCTACTATATTCCAGAAGACACGGTATACGATCCTGAAACAGATATAACGAACATCTATAAAGCAGATTTAAGAGAAGTTAGCCTGGTGGTTATCGGTTCAAACAGCGGAAGCCGTATTGTTGCCGTGAAGTCAGCAGGCGAAGAGAATGAACTCGCAGAACTTGTTAAAGTTGACGCGATTCTAAGCGGCATTGTCGCAAACCAGCAACAGCAAGCGCTCGCTAAGATCGCTGAACTTTTTAAATAACGAGGTATCAGATATGTCAGAACAAAACATGACCGACTTAGCGGCTAAACTAGCTAAGGCAATGGACGCGGCTCAGGCACAAGGTGAAGACTTTGTAGCCAAGTCTGCTAATTTTGAGAAGCTCACGCAAGATCAAAAGCAGCAGATTGACGAAACCATCAAGACTTTAAACGAAACCCGTTTAGAATTAGATGCGGTTAAGCAAGCAATCGCTGGCGCTGAGCCTGAATCCAAGCAAGATCGCGCCATGACCATGGGTCAGAAGTTCGCGGCTAAGGCTGGTGACTTTGACGCTGGTAATCGTGCGTCACGTATGCGAATGCAGATGAAAGCGGGCGAGATTACTAACTCAGCTAACAGTAAACCGTTGGGCGGCGTGACTAACCTAGGTATGCGTTCGCCTGTTGACCTGCCGCTGGTTATCCGTGACCTGTTGACCACCATTGAAATTCAAACCGACTCAGTCGAGTTTAGTTTCATCGACACGTTCACTAATAACGCTGGCATGGTTGCCGAGTTAGCGAAGAAGCCACAGTCAGAATTAACATTTGACATGGAAACCTTACCGACGCGCGTTATCGCTCACTTCATTAAGGCATCTAAGCAAGCGTTATCTGATAACACTTTCTTACAAGGCTTGATTGATAACCGTCTGCGTCGCGGTCTTGATGCTAAGATCGAGCAGCAGCTGTTGCTTGGCGATGGTTTGACGCAGAACTTGCGCGGCCTGTTGCCTAACGCGACTGCATTCTCTAACACTCAGCTGAGCACCGTCGCCACGCCTAACCGCTTGGATGTGATCCGCTTGGCTATGTTGCAGACTGTGTTGTCTGGTTATGCGTCTAACGGCATCGTTCTTAACCCGCTTGACGCATTCACCATTGGTCTGACCAAAGATGATGTTGGCGGTTACTTGATCAGTAACCCACTGGCGACCACTGGCAACATGACGTTATGGGGCTTACCAGTTATCGAGTCTACCAGCATGACAGCTGACAACTTCCTTGTTGGTGACTTCAAGCAAGCAGAGCTGTACAACCGCTGGGATACCACTGTTGAAGCAGGCTATGAAAATGATGACTTCACTAAGAATATGGTAACGCTGTTATGCGAAAGCCGCTTAGCGTTGGGCATCGTTGACAAGCTGGCATTGGTTAAAGGCGACTTTACCACAGCTTTAACTTTAACTCCTTAATTGAGCGCGCCAAGGATGGCGCATTATTGAGGAAAGAATTATGGATTACTTAGTATTAGTTCCACACTTAGGCGATAAGCCTGAGCCGTACAAGCGGGGCGACACACGCACGATTGATAACGAACAATGGGCGCGTGAGTTATTGGCGAATGGTGTTGTTGCAGAGCCTGATAAGCCGAAGCCTGAGCCTGAGCCTGCACCTAAGCCGAAGCCTAAAAGCAAGAAGTAAAGATTAAGCCTCGCTATATGCGTGGCTTTTTTATTGCTATACTAAAAACATGAACCCGAGGATCAGTCATGCAAGCCGTAACGCTATCAGAAGTAAAATCATTCCTGCAAATTGATCACGATGCAGAGGATGACCTGATCTACGGCTTTATTGATGCTGCCATCATGCACATTGAGGCAGAGACGGGGCTGGCGCTAACCGTTCAGACTGGCGAATATGAGCCGCACAAGCTGGACTCGCCTAAGCCCTTGCAGCCGTTCACAGTCACTGACGGCACATACACCACTAGCGTAACCGATAAGCTGCCAGCCTTACGCCCTGCCATTTACCTTTACATCCAATCGCTGTATGAGACTGACCCGAAAACGATTGAGTTGGCTATGGACGCAAGCCGCCGATTGGCGCGCCTGCACCGTGTTAACTGGGGGTTTTAATATGCGCCCTAGATTACCGCACAGGATCAGACTAGAGCAGCCTGTACGCACTCAAGACCACATAACAGGCGAGATAGTTACAGAGTGGCAGGGATACAAAGAATCTGTTGCTGCCAAAGTTACGCCGCTATCAGGGCGCGAGTTGATGGCAGCACAAGCTGAGCAGGCCGAGGTTGTCGCACGCATTCAGGTGAATTATGATCCAAACATAAACCCGACCATGCGCGCGTGGTTCCGTGATAAAGTTTATGTGCTGCATGGCGCGCTTCCCGATAATATTACAGGCTTGAAATGGCTTACACTGCCTGTTAGTGAGGGCGTGACAGATGATTAGGCTAGAGGGCGTTGACGAACTCGAAGCAAAACTAAAAACAATCACGTATGAGACGCACCGTAAGACAGGCCGGTCAGCATTGCGTAAGGCTGCAAACGTACTGCGCAAGCGTGCTATTGATTCAGCGAAGCGTTTTGACGATCCAGAAACAACAGAAGACGTATCAAAAAACATTGCGATCAATTGGAACAATAAGACGTTTAAGCGCACAGGGGATATGCACTTTAGTGTCGGCGTTCAGGGCGGCGCAAAGAAAGGCGGTAAGGCCAAAAAAGGTAAAGGCGGCGACACGTGGTATTTTAGATTTGTCGAGTTTGGCAATCAACACATGGCCGCTCAACCGTTCTTGCGCCCAGCAATGGAGCAAGGTTCAGCAGAAGCCGCGCAAGCGTTTGTTGACGAATACAAAAAAGGCATTGATAGCGCTATCAAGCGTGCAGCTAAGAAAGGGTTAACGGCATGATCCCATCAATATTCCCGCTTATCGCAGCAGATCAGGCGTGCAAAAATACACTCGGATCAAGCCCAGTTCGGTTTTTCCAGTTCGGTTTTGCAGATCAAAATACAGCATACCCATACGCGGTATGGCAGCAAGTCGGTGGTGAGCCTGAGAACTATTTAGGCAATCTGCCTGACACTGACACGTACACGCTACAGCTTGACGTGTACGGCAAGAGCAGCAGCAGCGTTATTGCCGCAGCAACGGCCTTGCGTGACGCTATAGAGCCTCGTGCTCACGTGGTATCATGGCGCGGTCAGACACGAGAATCAGAAACTAAAGATTACCGTGTTTCATTTGATATTCATTGGATCCAATCGAGGTAATAACTATGGCGGTATTAACGCAAGGCACACAAGTTTATCTGCTTGTTGCAAACGAGGACATTCCAGGCGAGAAGCGCATTGTAGAAGTTGAGTGCGCTACTACGTTCCAGCCAGGTGAAGACACGGCTGACAAGATTGACGTCACTTGCTTAAAAGCAAAGTCGCGATCATTCCTTGACGGCTTAACCACACCGGGCGACGGCTCATTCACGATCAACGCTGATGCACGTTACGCAAGCCACTTGTTGCTAAAGAAACTTGCAGACGGTAAGACGGCAGACAAAAAAGAGCCTATCATGTGGGCGGTCGGCTGGTCAGACGGCGAAGCAGAGCCAACATTAAACGGCAGCAACACAGGCTGGGTCTTGCCAACCACTCGAACATGGATCACATTCATGGCATCGGTGTCTGCATTCCCGTTCGACTTCACTGGCAATGCTGTTGTTGCTACCAACTGCACCATTAACCGCAGCGGTGATACCGAGTGGACGCCAAAAGCTGGCACTGCACCTGTATTGCCAACGGCTTACACTGTTACCGTTACTGACGCGCTGGCGTTTGTTTTGCGTAGCGGTGCAACTGCTACGGCTT
>CALMFC010000009.1 GCA_937863415.1 uncultured bacterium
GCTCTTATTGGCCGACACGCTATACGACAGATAAGTTTCTGCTTTAAAGGGCGGTTTCTAAAGCTGAGTGCAACACGGTTAATGAATCGACGCTTGGCCATTATCACTCAGCGCCTGCTCTTTTAGCATGACTTCAGTCAGTACCTCGATGGGGCATTTGAAGCCGAAGCGTTTGCGTGGCCTTCTGTTCAACGAAAGCGCTATTTCATCCAGCTCTTCCTGGCTATGTAATGAGAGGTCTGTGCCCTTGGGCAGATACTGGCGGATTAGACCGTTGATGTTTTCGTTACTGCCACGTTGCCAAGGACTGTGCGGGTCACAGAAGTAAATAGCTACACCTGTTTTTTGTGTGATCTCGGCATGACGCGTCATCTCACGGCCCTGGTCATAAGTCATGCTCTTGCGTATAGATAGGGGCATTCGATTCAAGCTCGCACTGAAGCCTTCAACGGCTGCGGTTGCAGTAGCATTATTCATCTTCACTAGCATCACATAGCCGCTCGCACGCTCAACAAGAGTGCCGACGGCAGAAGCATTGCCTTTCCCTTTAATAAGATCACCCTCCCAATGGCCAGGCACCAGACGGTCCTCAATCTCGGGCGGGCGCACATGGATGCTGACCATATCAGGGATCTGGTTGCGTCGGTCAACGCCTCCTAAGCGTGGTCTGCGCGTCGTCTTGCCGTGCCGCAGGCAATGGATCAACTCCTTGCGTAGCTCACCGACCGGCAAGGCGTAGATCGCGTTATAAATCGTCTCGTGAGAAACGTAGGCATCTTTGAGTTTAGGAAACATGGATCGTAGATTACCGGCAATTTGTTCAGGGGAATAGTGAGCGCGTAGCATTTCTTTGACTAGATCAAAAAGCTCACTATCTGGCAACAGTTTACGTTTTGGGCGACAAACAATCCTGCGTGTTCTCATCTGCACTTGCGCAGTGCTGACTGTGTAGGCTCCGTTGTTATCACTGTTGCGGCGTATCTCGCGGCTCACGGTGGATGGTGAACGGCTTATCTGTCTAGCAATTTCGCGCAGGCTCAAGCTTTGTAGCAAGCCCACTCGGATAGTGATTCGTTCTTCAAGGTTAAGTTCGTGGTATGTCATGCTGCAGTACCTTACCAAATTGGTTAGGTGTTGCACTCAGAATTAGAGATCGCCCAGTATTATCACAGATTCGATACGTGAAAGGTGTAGTACACACGCTGACCAAATCTTGCCCAGGTAAAGCAGACTCATTTAAACACGTGCCTTCATCTAACGATGAAGTACCATGCTGGGCGGCGCTCAA
>CALMFC010000010.1 GCA_937863415.1 uncultured bacterium
CACACCAAGCGCGGGCGGCAACGCACAGAGCAAGGCGGCTGGCTACCACACAGCCTCCAACATTCCGTTCGCGGACGTTGGCGATGTGTCGATGGACTACACCTACGTAAGTGGTGTTCGCCCCTCGATTCAGATTGGCTTTGACAAAGACGGAAATGGCACTTGGGACGGATACCTCGTCTATGAGCCGGATTCGTACGGAGTCGGCCAGTGGTGGTCTAGCAAGGACTTCGGAGTGGGAGCCGGTGGAGGTTACGCCTCCATGGGCACTCTTGACGAGTACTTGCAGGCAAATCCTGACGCAAGGGCGGTTAGCTTCGGCTACTCGCTCGGATCGGGTGTTCTGGGAAAGAGCGTGATACATTCAATCACCTTCGGGTGTGCGATTTACACGTTCGACTTCCAGGCCGTTGTTGAACCAAGTGCGTCATTGGCAAGTGGTCAGTGCGAGTACGACGAAAACGGAGAGGCAACTCCCCGTAGCGTTGTGCTTACGTACGACAACTCGGGCAGTAATGTGTCGGTGAAGTTCAAGGTGACTGATCACTCCGAGTACAACCGCACTGTCCCAGCAGGTCAGATTGTGACCGTCACGGTCACGGACGCGCCAGCTAGTGGTGTCTCGTACACGGTGAAGGCAAAAGGGCACGTTTTCAACCTCACGGTCGAACCCTGCCCCGAGCTGGTTAAACCAGAACCGAAAGTTTCGTCAACGTACACCTATAAGGTGGACTGCGACAACAACCTGACGACAAACACCACCACAACAACGGTTAACCCTGTGTTCAACGTCGAATCCCAGCAATGGGAAGATGGTGAGCCGGTGATCACCGAGGCAACTGAGACGCACAAGGCGACCAACGCCGAACTGGCTCAGTTGAAGGTCGAAAAACCCGCTTCTTGTGTGCCGAAGTTGGCGTACACAGGTGGTACTTTCGACCCCACACCGTGGTACTTCGCGGGTGGAATGCTGTTGCTCGGATTGGGTGCAGTTCTGGCACCAGTAGCAATCCGGCGTCGTCGCAAGGCGGTTGAGTAGTAAAGTAGTATCGGTGCGGTGGGCGTGATGCAAATCACGCTCGCCGCACCAAACCACTCCCTAACGGGTAGTGGAGGGCTTCGCGTTCGCGCGGAGCCCATTTAAATTTACGGCCGTTTCTAATAGTGTATAATAAAACCATGAAAAAACTATGGATCATTCTCGCAATTATTATCGTTTTAGCAGCAATTGGTACTGGCGCTTGGGCGCTATGGCAAGCCAATCAACCGGTCAAAGAAGAAACAAAGCAAACCGACACTTCTAAACAGTCTAACGACCAAACTAGTCAACTAAATTCTGTCACAAAACCACTGACACTGTACTACGTGGCCACCGAAGATAATGGCATCGCTGGGCCAATGATTGGATGTGGCGACAGCCTGGTATCACGTACAACTGCACCAGTAACAACTACCGACATAATTAAATCTTCCTTCGAACAACTACTATCCGGCAAAAACCAGTATATCGGTCAATCTGGACTATATAACGCCCTGTATCAATCAGATTTAACCTACACTAGCAGTACCGTCGCAGGTGACACGGTAACTATTAATTTGACCGGATCACTAAAACTTGGTGGTGAGTGCGATAGCCCACGCGTCGAGGCTCAGCTTGAAAACACCGCCAAAACCGCCGCCGGAACAACCAAAGCTGTTATTAACCTGAACGGCAAACCACTTTCAGACTCTTTGAGTCTGAAGTAGTTCACAAATTGGAACTGGAGCATAATTGGAAATTGAGAACTGAAAATTAATTTGTAAATTTGTAAACTGTGAACTGAAAATTTGCGAAACCCATTTGCATCATGATGCGTTTAGGTTATGATAAAGACAATAGATAACATAAAACAAAAGGTACTTCATGCATATTACTATTGTCGGCGGTGGATTTGGTGGAATAAAGGCTGCGCTTGAACTTGCAAAAGATAGTAAAAACCAAATTACGCTGATTAGCGACCGGCCAGACTTCCGTTACTATCCAGCACTCTATAGCTCAGCAACTGGCCACAGTCATCTAAGCTCCAGTGTCCCGCTAGGTGAAATACTAGCCAACAAAGACAACATTCGGGTTCATATCGACGAAATCATCACAATTAACCCGTCTGAAAAGAATGTAACGGGTAAGTCCGGTACTCAGTATCAATATGATCGCTGCATTTTGGCCTTAGGTACAGTTACGACGTACTTTGGTATCAAAGGGCTAGATAGTTACTCCTATGGTATTAAATCCCAAGCCGAGATTAAACGACTTAAGCACCGCATTTACTCTAGTCTTGCTATCGAGCATAAACTGGATGATAGATATATCATAATCGGGGCTGGGCCAACTGGCGTTGAACTAGCTGGCGCACTAGGGTCATATCTACGTAGACTAAGCAGGCACTACAAAGTCAAAGATTCTGGGCTACGAATCGAACTAATCGAAGCCGCACCACGAGTTTTGCCACGAATGAGCGAAAAAGCAAGTGCTAGAGTCACAAAACGCCTTAAAAAGCTAGGCGTTAAAGTGTCGTGCAATAAATCGGTTCAATCAGCTAACAAAGACGGCATTGTTATTGGCGGTAAAGAAATAGATAGCCAAACTGTAATCTGGACATCAGGGGTCGCTAACCACCCATTTTATAAAGCTAACGCCGAACACTTCGCGCTAAATGAACGCGGACACGTCATCGTTGATGAATTCATGCAAGCAGCGCCAAGTATTTATGTGATAGGGGACAACGCTGTTACTAAACACGCAGGCTTAGCCCAAACTGCACTACATGATGCAATCTTCGTCGCCGACAACTTTAAACGTGAGCGTCGTCACAGGCATAAGAAACCATATAAACCAGTTGCACCACCGGTTGTCGTGCCAGTTGGTAAACGTTGGGCGATATTTGAATGGCATGGAATTCGCATCTTTGGATGGCCCGCCGCAATGATTAGGCGCGCAGCTGACTTTATGGGCTATTCAGATTATTTACCTATCGGTCAAGCACTTGGGGTCTGGCGAGCGAGCAGTATTATCGAAGATGATTATTTCTCGCCAGTGGTGTAAACGAATAATTACAATAAAAGACCCCATAAACTGGGGTCTTTTTAGTTCACGCATCTAGTCTATTAGTTTATATCAACACCATCATTGTCACTGGTTGACGTATTGGTTGTTGTTGCAGTAGTGGTTACTGGTGCGTTTGTACTGGTGTTGCCACTATTATTTGTATTGCCGTTATCCTGAACGGTAGTTGTCTTGACTACATTCGTAGTAGAGGTATTGTTAGTGGTAGTTGGCGCATTAGTAGTTGTAGGTGCGTAAGTATTAGTATTGCCACTATTGCTACTATCTGTAGACGTGTTACCGTTATTTTTAACTGTCACGGTGTTATTAGTTGTGGTATTAGTTTGCGACTGAGTGTTAGAAAAGTCATTGCCATTATCTTTTACAGTGGTGAAACTGTTTCCGCTCCAGCGGTTATCGGTTAGGCTATTTCCACTCCAACGGTTGTCGATCATGCTGTTGCCGCTATTTCGATTATCCGTGTTGCCGCTGTTGCGGTTATCAGTGTTGCCGTTATCCCAAATTGAGATTGTACTGGTGTTAGTATTAGTTGTTGTATTGCTAATATTGGTATTGCTAGTGTAGTTACCACCATAGCCCCATAGATATCCAAAATGTGAGTATGGTTTAGCTGGCGTTTTGACTTGAACAACAGGCTTGGCGTCTACATCTACATCAGACTCTGGGTCAACACAGCTTAGGCTTGCCTTATTACCAGTTTCGTTGTTAATGGTTTGCATTGGACCAATATTTGCCAGTCTGTGACCAACATTGTCGGCAATCGCTCCCATCTGTGAATTAATTACTAAAAATGTCAGAAATGTCGTCAGTGGAACTACAACTAGAACCCCGATTAACACTGCTAGAAATGTTTTTGCAAAGTTTTGATTTGACGGTGAAACTACTGTTTCTGCCATGATTTAACCCTCCGTTACCTTATTTTTACCTGATCCCCATCAATCATTTTTTTATTCTACGCCTATTTACAAAACTATTGCAATATGTTTTAAAAGCATAAGCATCAAAAAAGTGGAAAACCTGTGCATTTCTAAACAAATAACACTTCAGTTTGAAGTGTTAAGATATATCTAGGTATATATTTTATTTAACTTAATACCGGTGTAGAGGGTATTTTAATCAATGTATTAGCTAGCCAAACACCAACAATAACTACAGTACAAAGTATTATAAATACTACCGCCACCCAAAGTAACTTTCTAGATTTTACTGGCGGTTTTTGGACAACGGCCTGTTGAGTATGTGGTTGAGAAGCAGTGTCTGTGTTATTGTTGCTCATACATTTTAGTATATATGTTCTAGTCGGCGAATAAAAGCTTAGTGTTTAAGCTAAACCACTAAGCTTTTCGTCAAAGGAGGTTTTTTAATTGCGGACTCACCAATAATCATAGCTAGACGGCGCGCACGATTCGGATGAATAGGTGGTGAAACTTCAACATTAGCAGCCCACCCATCATACTGCCTAATAAATTCTACAACTTCAACCGGATCAACAAAAACAGGCACTATTGACTTGATGTCTTCTACTAAATCAGGATTCTCATCACGTAATCTATAAGCACCAATCTCTGCTTGTATAAACACTCCGTCTTCGCGTGTTACTTGTATAGTTGAATCAAATTTTTCCACCCTTAGAAGAACGTTAGATTCTCTTTTCTCATAAGTATTTAACTGTATGATCTCAGAAATGGTTGGCGCATGCATTAGACGTACACCATTCGATAGGTGCTCAAAATCATCAATCCTAAATGTATCCAATGTCATAACTAATACTATACAATAAAAGGTGACTTTTGTTTGTTGTTGTACTAGCCGATATCTCGGCGACTATAACCGACACTCATTGCAACTAATGCGACGGCAGTGATGCCAACCAGATAGATTACTAGCCCTAAATCGACCTTGCCAGATAGCATTTGCACCGTATCGTAATAATGATAGGGGAGTAGTTTGGCGATGAATTTAAATCCATCCACAAATCCTGATAGTGATGAAATAACATATCCACCAAGGCTAAAGACAATAGCGATCACACCAGCTATCCGTCTAGTAAATCTACTAACCGCAGTCAGCGCAAAGGCTATTAGTCCAAATGATGCTGAAAATATGAATGAAATGGCGTGAGTTAGTAATAAATTCCACTGATTAATTGGCATGTCTACGATTTTAACGCAAACAGCTGCAACCCCGTACGAAACGACAAAGACGGTAAAGAGAATTGTAAACCAAGCCAGTAATTTACCAAACATCAAGTGATTGCGACTAACCGGACGAGACAAAACTAGTTCTACGGTTAGGTCTGATTCATCCTTGGACATCAAACTCGAAGCCAAATTAACAGTCATAATAATCACCAATATCGGCAACAGAATAAAGTATATTTGCGAATTAAGATATCCAATCGGCGAGAACAAATCGCTTCCACCCAGAAACGATCCTGCCGTATCTGTTATCCCGCTTAGCGCCTGATTTAACTGCGCCGCCTCGTCTTTGATAGCAAGAAATGATAGAATCGTAATTGACACCAGCACAGACACACCAATTGACCACCACAACGTAAACATTTTACGCCTAGATAATTCCCATAGAAATGTTTTTATCATTTTTGGCCCTCTTGGTTATAAAAACTCATAAACTCATCCTCTAGATTATCTTGTTTGATTGTCATGGATTTAATTTCAACCTTTGATAGCGCCAACAGCGCTGACGATATACTTGCTACTGGACACACAGTCAAACTTAAGTCACTCAAATTACTAACTTTTAGTGATTTGGATTTTTTTAGGGTAGCTGCGTCAGCTTTACTACTAACAGTAACCTGCCAATTCGGCATCCGTTTCGCAGCCACACTAGCGACAGTGCCTTCGTAAACTAACTCACCAGCTCGAATAATACCAATATGATCACAAATTCGCTCAACTTCGCTAAAGCTGTGGCTGCTAAGAAAGATTGCAGCACCACGCTTTTTGGCATCACTGATTGCCGAATAAAATTGCTCCTGCATTAATGGATCAAGTCCGCTTGTCGGATCATCAAGAACTGACACATTGGGCTGCCACATCAAAGCCTGAATCAGGCCTATCTTTTGTCGATTGCCCTTGGACAGCGTCCCAATGCGCTTATCAAGCTGAGCCTGGAAATCTTTTTCTAGTTTTCCTAAATAGTCTAAATCTATACCACCAGATAACGACGCAAGGTGGTGAAGTAACTGTCGACCAGTAACTCGTTTAGGTAGCGCCACATCGCCAGCTAAATATCCAATGTGGCGTCGAATAGCAACACTGTCAGCTACGGAATCCATGCCCTGCACGGTTATCCGTCCACTCGAAGGTCGAATAAAATCTAGTATCAATCTAATAGTCGTCGACTTACCAGCCCCGTTTGAACCTAAAAAACCATAAACCTCACCACTTTTTATCGAGATTGATAGTTGATTGATTGCCGGCGCTTTGCTACCTGGATAGTATTTTGTCAGCTTGTCTAAAACTATTGCCGATGCCATATAAACCCAATTATACCGCTATTATGCTTGCCTGGCAAAATTACACTAAGTAAAAAACTACCAAAAAACCTATAGTATAATAGATACAATGACAAAAAAGTCTACTCCTTTAGTGACAATCAATGATTTCAGTATGGCATTCGGCAATACTCTGGTCATCGATAATTTAAGCTTTGATATTAAACGCGGCGAAACATTTGGACTTTTGGGCTCAAACGGATCAGGAAAAACTACGATTATCAGAGCGTTGCTGGGTATTTATCAACCGACTAGTGGAGATTTGTTAATAAACGGAAAACCGTATCAAGTTGATAGCGGCATCAAATTAGGTTATTTGCCCGAAGAACGTGGACTATACAAAAAAGAATCCGTAATTTCAATTATGACTTATTTTGGACGTCTAAAAGGCATGTCAAAAGACGACGCGATTTCTTGGTCGAACAATTATTTAAAACGCGTTGACCTGTTAGATAAAGCAAACACAAGATTAGACAAATTATCCGGCGGGCAACAACAGAAAGTCCAGCTAGGTGTAACAATCATGAATAATCCCGAGCTCTTGATTTTAGACGAACCGACCAAAGGCTTTGACCCAGTCAACCGCCGGCTACTCATGACAATCATCGAAGAGCACCAAGCAACAGGAGCCACCGTTATTTTCGTGACGCATCAAATGGAAGAAGTTGAACGTCTATGCGACCGCATAATTTTGCTCAAAGACGGACAGGGGAGTGCCTACGGAACTATACCCGACATTAAAAAGAAGTTTAACGGAGCCTCGCTTGATGATATTTTTGTTAAAATATACGGCGAACAAGATGAAATGAATGATTCGGAGAGAAGTAATGCATAATCTTGGCGTAGTTATTAATTTCGAAGTCATTCGCACCCTCAAGAAAAAAAGTTTTTGGATTACCGCCTTAATATTCCCAGTAGTTATTTGTATCGTATTTGCAATTATATACTTCTCAAATTTAGCAACTAATCAAGCAGCCACCGAAACCAAGAACCAACATTTTACACTAGCGATTACAGATGAATCGGGGTTAATAAAACCCACTCTTTTGGCAGAATTTAAAGCCTCGACAATAAACAACAAGCAAAAGGGTATTGATGCTGTGACTAATGGCAAGTTAGATGCATATTTTTATTATCCATCTGATATTAGCAATCAGTCAGTAGAAGTTTTTGCCAAAGACGTTGGATTATTTGATAACAGCAGATACCAAAGTGTCGCTCAGGTGCTGCTAGAACAATCTGTTGCGCCTAATGTCTCACCACAAGTAACCTCAATTCTACAGGGCAAAGTAAACTTTGATGCCACAACCTACAAAGACGGAGTACCATACGATGGTTTTGCACAACTAATTGCGCCTGGGTTATTCCTAGTTTTGTTCTATATTCTAATCGCAATGTTCGGCAACCAAATGCTAACCAGCACGACAGAAGAAAAAGAAAACCGCGTCATTGAAATGATTCTAACCACTATCAAAGCTCGCACGTTGATTATTGGTAAAATTTTATCAATGATAGCCTTAGCTTTTATTCAAGTAATAACTATATTGATACCAGTCGTATTAATATATCTTGTCGCCAAGGACCAACTTGGACTACCAATTATTGATTTATCTAATATTCCAATCGATCCAATCAAAATGATAATCGGTGCACTTATATTTATATTTAGCTTCCTCCTTTTCACTGGACTACTGGTTGCTATCGGGTCAATGGTCCCAACCGCCAAGGAGGCTGGCGGGTTCTTTGGCGTAGTAATGGTGTTTATATTCGCACCTCTTTATGCAGTTACGTTATTTATATCAGCTCCTGATTCGCCACTGGTAACTTTCCTAAGTTTATTCCCATTAACCGCACCAATTCCATTGATGCTGCGCAACGCGGTAGGGAACTTACCGCCAATCGAAGCGACTTTGGGAATTATAATAATCGCGGTCAGTGCCGTCGTCGTGCTGATGATAGCCACGCGTTTATTCCGCTACGGTGCACTGGAATATTCAAAACGATTATCGCTACGAACAGTCCTCGGACGTAAACGATAACCTAGATCCTAGTAGATAAATAGCGAATAATAAATAAGCTGATTTTTGGAATTAATAACCTTGCGGATCGCTTACTTCGCCAAGCGCATCGACGAAGGCAGATTTAATCTCAAGAGGATAGTCATGCGATTTGATGTGTACACCAAGCGGTGTACTTTCTGCACGTAACTGCGCAAGACTTGGGTTAACTTTTATGCGTTGGGCTAATGCCTGCACTGCGTGGTGCATATCTGAAACTTGCTGCCGAGCGATTTGCATTACAACCATCTCGTCATCATTCTCCATGAAGTCTGTACTAAAAACTCCGACAAGCATACTCACATTCCCAAGCCTACGTGCAAGCCGAGTTGTCTCCCCCTCACTTGGAATACGCTTTAATTTCACTCTTTCAAAATCCTCGCTATGGCTCTTAGTCACATCTAATGCCTCCAGGGTGTTTTGTCGCCGTGTTTCATTACTATCGCGCAGTTCACCGTCCCAACCAGCCAATTGAGGTAACTTAAAGCGTCGACTCATTGGCTGACTGTTGGTTTCACGAAACATATACAAGGCACTATTTAATATCGTACCACCATATAAATTAGCCCAGACCGATTGATGATCTGGATCCTCTAATGCGGCCAATACTCGATTACCAACATCCAATCCAGCCGACTGATCATTAATAATGTTCACACGCTTGCCACGCAGCTCTTTTCGTCCCGCTACAACCTCAGGTTTGACTGATACGTTATAGGTAAAGTGCCTAGCCGTATCAAGGTGGTCTTGCGCAGTATATTCTCGAGGTATACGTGTCATAATAAGTTATTATTTCACTGATTGACGACCCGGGCAAGCATAACTATTATTTAAAGCTAGTTAACTTTACCGCGCCCTGACGTACAACTTTAATTGAACCGTCAATAATCTCAACAACTGTGGACGGGGCACGATTCAGAGTTCCGCCGTCTTGATACCAAGTTATTTGATCACCAAAATATGCTTTTGCTTCAGCTACCGTCGTGGCTGGTGGTTCACCAGGTTGGTTAGCGCTACTGGTTAGCAGGGGACCAGTCTGTAACAACAATTCGTGTAGCCACTTATCATCCGGAATACGCACCGCTAGACTGCCGACTCCCTGGTGTACATAAGGCAAGTTTTCACCAGATGGCACAATCACACTTATTGCACCCGGCCATAGATACTCAACCGCCATTAAATACTCGGGTCCAATTCCAATGTCAATCAATTGCTTGGTATTCGCAGCTACTAAAGTCCCGGGTTTAGCCTCGCGATGTTTCAGCTTATACAACCTATCAACAGCCCGTCGGTCTATGACGCGTGCAACCACCCCATAGACCGTATCGGTCGGGATTACAGCGATTTCACCTGGTTTACGTAAGTGTTCAGCTAGTTTTGTCATTATTTTTAAATTAACTTGAATTATATGAATAGTCAATTAGACGAAGTGGAGGGATTCGGTCACTTTCAGCGACCCCGAAACTTCACGATTGCAATCATAGATTGCATCGGAAGGTTTCCTTGCAGATTGCCACCGGCAATCTTCACCCCCTCATGCCACTCGGGGATTCGAAACCCGACATACAAGTTATGAAAAACGCCAGAACAAATGTTCTGACGGTTTTCATGGCTGGGATGGAGGGATTCGAACCCCCGAATGCCAGGACCAGAACCTGGTGCCTTACCACTTGGCGACATCCCATTATGTGTATTGATTGTAGTTGAGAAGTAGCTATCTGTTAAGTTCTGGAGCCTGGGCCAGAACCCATCCCACAAATATTTTTGTTCCAAAAATTTCGCGGGCCCACCTCAGTCGGTGACGTTCGTCATCCGGCTTCCGGCCTTGCGAAATGCCGCTGGCATTTCTCACCTTACCACTTGGCCAATCCCCATTACAAGTAAATGGTAGGTTGTAGATAGTAGGTGGTAATTTATCTGCAACTACGGGGGCGATTATAGCATAAACTGGGGTATACTGGATAGATGAGCAAAAAAATTCTACCTGTTGTCGAACTACACTTAGACAAAATTGTCGGTGGTGGTCAGACGCTTGGCCAACTTGATTACGGTAAAAAAGCCTTTATTTGGGGAGGACTACCCGGCGAGAAGGTAACTGCCCAGATAACTAAAAAGAAATCTAACCTAGTTGAGGGTGTTGTTGTTGACATCATCACACCCAGCGACCAGCGCGTTAAACCGCGCGACGAAACGAGCTACTTGTCGACTAGTCCGTGGCAAATCATGAGTTTTGATGCCGAACAGCACTATAAATCAGCGCTCATCGAGGAGGCTTTCGAACTACACGACATCGTTTTACCTGAACCCATTAGCATCTATACTGACGGCAAAGAATACGAATATCGCAATAAAATCGAATTTAGTTGGTGGTGGGATAAAGAATCCGAGCAACTGGATTTAGCGTTTTTCCGCCGTGGCACTCACGGCAAAATCCCAATCGAAGGTACAAGCCTAGCGCACCCCAACATTAACAAAGCTGCCGTTGCCGTTCGTAACTTGTTGCGTCAAAAAGAAGGTGTTCAGGCATACATGCTAAAAACCTTATTAGTCAGGTGTGACCATGACGGTAACATTGCTTTGCAGCTTTACGTCAAAGAACCTGGATTTATTCAGTTGACTGGTGAAGAATTAAAAAACCTTGGCATTACAGGCTTTGAACTAATCTTTTCTAACCCTCGTAGTCCGGCGAGCGTCATCACCGAACGACTCCAGCAGTGGGGTGTTACAACTCTGAACGACACCATCCTTGGTGTACCGTTCACATATGCAGTTGAAGGATTTTTCCAAATCAACCTGCCCGTTTACGAGCAAGCCCTAAGCGATATGAAACAGTGGGTGAGTGCCGATAAACCAGTTGTCGATCTATATAGTGGCGTTGGAACAATCGGCCTCACGATCGGCGGCGAGAACGTAACGATGGTAGAAATCAACGAAAATGCCGTCCGCGAAATGAAACGAAATATCACCGCACTAGACCGAGAAAAGGCAGTCAAAGCGGTCCTAGCGCCCAGCGAAACAGCGCTCGAGCACATAACGTCAGACGCTACGATTATTGTCGACCCACCCCGCGCAGGACTACACGAAGATGTGGTCGATAAACTACTAAAATCCACACCAGAGCGAATTATCTACTTGTCATGTAACCCTGTAACTCAAGCCCGAGACGTCGCTAAGCTAGCAGAAAAATATGGTATTCGCGCCCATCAAGGCTACAACTTCTTCCCGCGAACACCTCATATCGAAAATCTAGTGATACTAGATCGTAAATAACAGTTTGTTATAGAGCTTATGTTTGATACAATTAAGCCATGAGAAAAACCTCTTTTGGTTTCACTATGATTGAAATTCTGGTAGTTGTTGCCGTTATTGGCATATTGTCTACTATTGGGGTCGTAGCATTTACGAAAGTACAAACTGATTCACGTGATAGCCAACGCTCATCACGTGTAACAGTAATCTCTGAGGCACTTGAGAAGTATTATCAACAAAATGGCGAATACCCTAGTTGCGCCCAGATGAAACAAGACCCATCAATAATCAAAAGTAGCGTACTAAAAGGCATCGACACATCTGTGCTAGTAACACCAACAGACAAAACAAATGACAACTCTATAACCACTTGCGATAACTTAACTTCTGGACCTGGATCTGATGTCTACGCCTATGTGGGCGATGGTAGTCCAGACTGTATGACAGGTAGCTCATGCCTCAGTTACTCATTAAAATACCGCGAAGAATCGACAGGTGATATTGTGTCGGTTGACAGTCGACACTCTGCCGATATAACTACATCTGGAGCACCAGTTCTATCCGCAACTCCTACTAGTTTTAGCCAGATTGCACTTAGCTGGAGTGCTGTTCAAAATGCAGCTAGCTATACCATAGAACGACACTCTGGTGCATCCTCATGTACAACCGGTACAACCACCAGTCACAACTCAACAACCAACTCGTACTCAGATACTGGGCTTACTTCAGGTACTTCATACTATTATCGCGTCCAAGCGCTAGACAGCAACGGCCTGCCTGGAGTCTGGTCTAATTGTATTAATTCAACCACATTGGCACTATCCGGCATCCAGCTCATCGCAAGCTCAGTTTCTAACTCTCAGATTGACCTTCAATGGAATCGAGACCCGTCTGCATCGTCTTATGATATAGACTACTCAACTGATTCGAATTTTGGTACATTTACGCCAATCCATGCTATTCCGCAAGAGGCTGGATCGACTATCTCCAGATCGGTAACAGGGCTAACAACAGGCATACAGTATTACTTTAGAGGGCAGTCTGTCTCCGGTAGTGTGCATGGACCTTGGTCGTATGACAACGCCGTCACTTATGTACCAGCCCCAACCTCCATAACCGCTACCACAAACTCCTCAACTCAAATTACCGCTAGCTGGTCTAATGTTTCGGTTGCTACTTCGTATAACCTAGACTACTCCACGACATCTAACTTTACCGGCGCCACTACCAACACTATTACTGGCATTAGTGGTACAAGTCGAGCAGTAACTGGACTAACCCAAGGCAAGACCTACTACTTCAAGTCTTACGCTGTAGTTGGCTCAACCCCAAGTGCTGCTTCACCAACAGCGACAGCTACAACTACCGTCAATACACCAGGTGCACCTGGTATGGCAGCCAGTCAACCTGGTGCCATTAGAACCTGTGCAGCTGGTTATTGGGTAAAATATCCTCAGTATTGCCCAAACAACTACTATGCCACTGGTTGGGTTACATCTGCCAGTTGTCCGTCTGGAACATATGCGGTTTATCAACTCTACGCCAGATACAATAGCCCAACGACCGCTTATTACTCGAGTGCATCTACTGCTTCGCAATGGTACTTTGAAGCAGCAAGTGGGGGATATTACACGCTTTGGGGTGGAAGATACTACTGCCAGGGTCCAAATGCCGCTTCAAGCTGGGGGCCATGGTCAGGTGAAGCGCGCTCGTAGTTAACTAGTTCTAATCCGACGATAAGTAAATTTAGTAGCTAATCTCCAATCGCCACTAGAATCGCTGTCGTATCGATAAATCTCTCCGTTTTTGACTTCACTGATGAGGACCAATGCTGGGTTATATGGCGCCAGAGTTCGGTAGTACATTATGTCGCCGTCATTAATATGCGACCTGCCCGGAAAAACCTCACGGAACTTATCACGACCAATCTCGTCAAAATACTGTGGACGACTTTTAGGTGGCAGATACAGCTCCGATTTTAACCCCATACGGGACACCATTTTTTGAACATCACCAAGCTGCAACCTAGATTGCCCTTCGATATACGCATAAAGCTGTTTTTTGTTGTTTAAAAACACTGTCGCACGTGACGTACGACTAACTGGAATCTGCTCAGCGATAACTTGCTGAATATCAACATCCAACCCAAACAATTCACTAATTCTACGCTCCAGCGCTAATTCGTTAAACATTCCGTCACTCATCAGTGACATTATACCACCCTCGACTACGCCCACCCAATCAACTACAATAATATTAATGGATTTTGGTAAAAGATACGCAAGCCTCAACCAGGCACAAAAGCAAGCTGTGGATATAATTGACGGTCCTGTTATGGTTGTGGCGGGGCCGGGCACAGGTAAAACAGAGTTGCTTAGTGTGCGTGTTGCTAACATTCTACAAAAAACCGACACTTTGCCCGAGAATATACTCTGCCTAACATTTACCGACAGCGGTGCGAACGCTATGCGTGAACGTTTAGTTGGGATTATCGGCAAGGACGCTTATAAAGTTGGCATCCACACATTCCATAGCTTTGGCACAGAAATTATTAACCAATACGGCGAATATTTTTACCAAGGTGCCGAATTTAGACCCGCCGACGAGCTAAGCAGTTACGAAATAGTACGCAAAATTTTTGACGAACTTGACTATACTAATCCTATTGCTAAGAAGTCCAACGGTCAGTACACATACTTAAATGACACGTTAAACGTTATTTCAGAACTTAAGAAAAGCGGCCTAACTAGTGATGAGCTTATAGAGGTATTAGATAAAAATAACACTGCCATAGAAAAGACAGAGCAATTACTAGCGCCGATTTTTGCTAATAAAATTACTAAATCTACCGCCGAACAAATCGGAAAATTCGTTGAAATTATTCGACAGTGTGATAGTGGTGCAGAAATACCAACAATCGTCGCCCTGTCAAAAATAATTGCCGATTCATTATCTACAGCAATTGACGAAGCAGGTAGGCTAGACAAAACCAACCCGATAACTTCATGGAAAAATCAATGGATGACCAAAGACGCAAATGGCAATTTTGTAATGAAATCGCGTGATCGACAAATTAAACTTCGTTCGGTTGCTTGGGTTTATGATCAGTATCTGCTTAAAATGCAAGAAGCGAAATTATATGATTTTGACGATATGATTTTACGTGTGGTTCACGCAATCGAAATATTCGACGACCTACGTTTCAATCTGCAGGAAAAATACCAATATTTGATGATTGATGAGTTTCAAGACACCAACATGGCTCAAATGCGTATCTTACACAACCTAACAAACGCAGAATCCAACGAAGGTAAACCGAACATTATGGTCGTCGGTGATGACGACCAAGCAATATACAGCTTTCAGGGCGCCGATATTAGTAATATTTTGGATTTTAAGAAAACCTACCCGGCCACAAATCTAATAACTCTAACTGATAACTACAGATCAATTGATGATATTTTAGAGAGATCTAGACAGGTTATCACACAAAGCAACGATCGGCTCGAAAACCGAATTAGTGAGCTGAATAAAAAGCTAGTTGCAAAATCGTCCGAACTTAAGGGTGAGGTTGTAATTCGAGAAGGCAAAAATAGCGACAACGAGCGACAATGGTTAATAGATGATATAAAAGCTAAACAAAAATCAGGTGCAAAGCTATCACAGATTGCAGTCCTTACCAGGCGCCACAGCGAAATCGTGTCACTACTACCATACTTTGCACATGCTGGAATTGCTGTTAATTACGAGCGTCGCGATAATGTTCTTGAGATCGAACCGATCAAAATACTCGAACAACTATCCCGACTCATTATTGATCTAGCTGACTCAAAATTCGATAAAGTAAACGCTGACATACCAAAGCTTTTATCTCATCCTGTCTGGAATATTGACTCATTAAAACTTTATAAACTTAGCCTACGTGCCTATAACAATCGTATTTCTTGGCTAGAAGCTATGGAATCAAATCCAGACTTTCAACCAATATACAGATGGCTAATCAAAGCTTCAGTTAAACTTGCCGACACTCCGTTAGAGAGAATGTTTGATATTTTGATTGGCAAAACCGACAGTCAGGTTTCTGATGACGAAAAGTCTGACGACAGCGAACTAGATGACAAAGTAGAACCACTAGGGTCATTTGTCAGTCCGTATTATAATTATTTTTTCTCAGCCGATTCTTTACAGGAAAAACCTGATGAATATGTGTCGTTTCTAGAAGCGCTACGCACTATACGCGCTAAAATGCGTGACTATTACAGCGTCAAATCGCCAAATCTAAGATCGTTTATTGAATTCATCGACCTACATAGAACGCTTGGTAGTACGATTAGTAGTATACGACGACCGGTCGCTGACTCATCAGCGGTAAACTTGATGACCGCCCACAAATCAAAAGGCTTAGAATTCGACACTGTTTATATAACAGGTGCAATCGACAGTGCGTGGGGCGAGCGCGTACGTGGACGCAACCGATTAATTGGTTACCCCGAAAACCTACCACTCGCACCGGCAGGTGATAGCAGTGATGAACGACTGAGATTATTTTACGTTGCAATGACCCGTGCGAAACAACAGCTAGTCATCAGCTATAGCCTAGAAAACGACAATGGTAAGGCCACTTTGCCAGCTGCATTCTTACTAAATAGTGGCCTTAAACCTAAAACCATTCCGTCAAACGACAATGTAAACGAAATTATCGAATCGGCCGAACTGGCATGGTACCAACATCTAACTTTTGATGGTTCGGCTGATATCGGCCAGGTCTTAAAGCCAACGCTGGAAAATTACAAACTTAGCGTCACGCATTTGCATAACTTTTTAGATGTTACGCGTGGTGGACCAACTATGTTCTTACTGCAAAACCTACTTAGGTTTCCCCAAGCTCTCAGCCCATACGCTGCTTACGGCTCGGCCATACACTTCGCATTGTGGCGCGCTCACTCACATTTGTCAGCTAACGGCGAACGACAAGCGACCGAAGATGTGATTAGGAACTTCGAGACTAATCTAGCCGAAAAGCGACTAAGCGAATCAGAGTTTGATGAATTTTCGAAAAAGGGCGCTGACGCACTGACTGTATTTTTGTCACAAAAATATGAAAGTTTTACAAAGTCACAAAAAGCCGAGCTTAACTTTGCTGGGCAACAATCAATGATAGGTGACGCACACCTAACTGGTTCACTCGACCTTGTAGACATTGACGATGACAAAAATATAACAGTAACTGATTATAAAACAGGTAGTGCACCCACTAGTTGGACTGGTAAAACGCCGTATGAAAAAATCAAGCTACATAAATACAAACAACAATTAATGTTCTATAAACTCCTAGTCGAGAATGCGTCCAGTTACCGCGGACACAAGGTCGTGAGCGGAATCTTGCAGTTTGTCGAACCGACCGCAGATGGAAACATTAAATCCCTCGACACCGACTTTACTAACGACGACACAGATAGACTGTCTATACTAATAAAGGTCGTTTGGAAACACATCATCGAACTCGACATACCAGACACATCGCAATACGAACCATCCCTAAAAGGAATACTCGCATTTGAACAAGATTTGCTTGACGGTAAAATCTAACGGGTCTTGACGTACATATGTTATTCTGCTAATATAGTTACGCACTAGGCTTGAGGTAGCAGGGAATTGGAAACTATTACCGACACTTAATAGTAATCAATTCTTTGCTATCTCGTCTAATGTCAGCACATTAATAGAGATAGTGAAACGAAGTTCGGCACTCACTGAGAAAAGGAACAACACAGTGTAGATGACGAGCAAGCGAGCCCCGGGAATGAACCGTTCAAAACTTCCTAACCGGGGCTCGCGCCCAACTTTCAAAACCAGTGGCCCTACCCGTGCATATAGTTCGCGACAACGATGTCAACGAATGCTACATACAAAGGGGTGGGGCCACTCCGAATTTCAATTACCCATGGAGGTGATTTGATTGCCGAAAATCGTAGTATGCCCAAGCTGCAAAGGCGAAGGCGGCTTCGGAAATCATGGCGTAGCCGGACTTGCGTGGTCAACATGCAAAACCTGCGATGGAAATAAAGTCGTTGCAAAGTAACTATCTCCCGGCAGCATGAAAAACTGTCGGACCAGGCGATATGCTCAACGGAGAGCAGCCCTGTCTTGCAAGAAGGGTTGCGGGTTCGAATCCCGATGTCGCCGCGATGCCCGGACCTACAACTGCGTGATTAAGTTCACAGGTTGTAGTGTCCGGGCACATTTCTTTTAAGATATGAGACAATTGATATTATGAACAGTTTTTGGAACGATTTACCGAAACCCTTCTTCATCCTTGCCCCAATGGAGGCGGTTACGGATGTGGTTTTTCGTCACGTTGTCGCTCATGCCGCGCCGCCTGATATTTATTTCACTGAATTTACCAATGCCGCTAGCTATTGTAGTCCCAAAGGTGCCCAAAGTACGCGCGGTCGTTTGGCGTTTACAGACGACGAACATCCTATGGTTGCCCAGATATGGGGTAAAGTTCCAGAGAACTTCGAACAAATGGGCCTAGGGCTCGCTAGGATGGGCTACAAAGGCATTGATATCAATATGGGCTGCCCAGACAAGTCCGTAGTTCACGGTGGCGCTGGCGCTGGCCTAATCCGAACACCAGATCTAGCGTCTGAGTTAATTTCAGCTGCAAAAAAGTCTGGTCTGCCGGTCAGCGTCAAAACCAGGCTAGGGGACCTAAAAGTCGATGAATGGCGTGACTGGCTGACACATTTATTAAACCAAGACATTGTTAACCTAACAATTCACCTACGTACTCGCAAAGAAATGAGCAAAGTTGAGGCACACTTCGAATTGATTAGTGATATCAAAAAATTACGCGACGAAATCGCTCCGCAAACCCTACTAACGATTAACGGTGACATTCGCGACCGTCAGCACGGTGAAGAACTAGCCGAACAATACGGTATTGACGGTATCATGATTGGACGGGGCATCTTTCACAACCCATTCGCATTCGAACGCGAACCGCGCGAACATAGTCGTGACGAACTAATCGAACTACTAAACTTGCAGCTTGATTTACACGATAAATACTCCGCTGAACTTGGACCGCGCAAATTCGATCCATTAAAACGTTTCTTCAAAATCTACGTCCGAGATTTTCCCGGAGCCTCAGAGCTGCGCGAAAAGCTAATGCACACCAAGACTACGGATGAAGTACGAGCGTTGATTAATCTAACGTCTGCGTCGACGGCGTAGTCCAGCAACCTTCAAACGTACTGCATGTCTGTCCATTAGTTCAAGTGCTTGCTCTAATTCAACCTGATTCGACGCCTTATCACGCATTTCGATCGCACGCTTCAAAGCTGCTTCGCTCTCGGACTCAACAATATCTTCGCCGCTATCAGCCTCGTCAACCAGCACCCTAATTCCAGTCGGAGAAATAGTAACAATACCGCCACTAATCGCATAGTAGTCTAATTTTTCATCTGAATCACCGCGATTGTATCGTATTACAATAACGCCTGGTTCTGCTACCGTTACCAGCGGTTCATGACCGGGAAACACGCCAATCTCGCCAGCATCAGTAGGAATCGTGGCCTCGTATATTTCGTGGTCAACTTTGATGCCCTGAAGCGTAATTAGCTGTAAATTCACCTAGATTAATCCTTTTTGTCAGACAGACTGCCACCAGCCATATAAAACCAGCTTTCTGGCTTACTATCATATTTACCAGCTAGAATATCGCTAGCATCACGAATCGTGTCTTCAAGTTTAATATACACGCCTTTATTGCCAGTAATCTTTTCGGCGACAAAGAATGGTTGGGCTAGGAACCTTTGGATACGACGAGCACGGCCAACAACTTGTTTTTGCTCATCAGACAGCTCTTCCATGCCAAGGATTGCAATAATATCCTGAAGCTCTTTGTATTGCTGAAGGACTCGTTGAACCTCACGGGCTACTCGGTAGTGTTCCGCGCCGACAATCTCAGGATCCAAACTAGTACTACTGCTATCGAGCACGTCAACCGCAGGATAAATACCAATTTCGGCTAAACCACGATCCATAACAATTGTTGCGTCCAGGTGAGCGAACGTAGTAGCTGGCGCTGGGTCAGTTAAGTCATCAGCTGGCACGTAAACAGCCTGAACTGATGTAATTGAACCTTTATTAGTACTAGTGATCCGTTCCTGCAAAGCACCCATTTCTTGTTGCAGGTTTGGCTGATATCCAACCGCAGATGGCAGCCGCCCAAGTAAGGCTGAAACTTCGGCACCGGCCTGAGTGTAGCGATAAATATTATCAATAAATAACAGTACGTCTTTACCTTCGTCGCGGAAAGTTTCAGCCATAGCCAGTCCCGACAAAGCAACTCGAAGACGCGCTCCAGGCGGTTCGTTCATCTGCCCAAACACCAAGCTGGTTTTTTCTAACACTCCAGCTTCTTCCATTTCGTAATACAGATCATTTCCTTCACGAGTACGCTCACCAACACCGGCAAATACCGAATTACCACTATGGAACTTGGCGATGTTATTAATTAGTTCTGTAATCAAAACCGTTTTACCTACACCAGCACCAGCGAATAAGCCAGCCTTTCCACCTTTGACAATCGGTGCGATTAAATCCACGACTTTGATTCCTGTTTCTAAGATTTCAGTTTTATTCGACTGTTCGGATAGGGTAGGGGCGCTGCGATGAATCGACGCACGTTTGCCCTTTGGAGCAGGTTTACCGTCAATCGGGTCGCCGGTTACATTAAACATCCGCCCTTGAGTCTCTTTGCCAACTGGAACGGTGATAGGCGATCCAGTTGCGTGAACTTCTTGACCGCGCGTTAAACCGTCAGTACTAGAAAGCGCGATAGCCCTAATGGTTCGCTCGTCTAAGTGCTGAGCAACCTCCAAAGTTACGGTTTTTTTAGACTCTTTGATTATCAAGGCGTCATAAATCGCTGGTAAACTGCCGTGTTCAAACTCTATGTCGATAACAACTCCAACGATTTGTATAATTTTACCAATATTCTTGTCTTTCACATCATTCTCCTTCATAACTAATCCTTGAGAGCCTCCACACCGCCTGATATTTCAGCCAGTTCCTGCGTAATTGCACCTTGACGGGCTTTATTCATTTCAAGCGTCAGGTCTTCTACTAGATCGCTTGCGTTATCGGTAGCGTTTTTCATAGCGACCATACGCATACTAAGCTCACTCGCTTTGGAATCTAAAAACGCCTGAAAAATCTGTGCACCAATCAATCGATAAACAACACCGTCTAGCACCGACTCCAGGTCTGGCTCATACACCGCTTCTCGAATCATAGTTCCAACTTCCATTTCATCAAATCCAGCCGGCAACACTCGCTTTACGTCAACTTCTTGTCGCATACCACTAATAAACTTGGTATAAATAACGTCAACCGCATCTACTTCTTCGTTGACGAACTTGTTACGTGCAGTGTCTAGAATTGCGCGAAGCTCACGTCCACTTGGCTGGTCTGGTATACCTTCATAAACTCCGATAATCTTAGTATCTTTTAGCCTAGTAACAAACTGGTTTGCTTTACGGCCAATTGCAATTGTCTCATTATTTATTTTTGCCTTATCGTCTTCGAGCAATACGTTGGTATATGCCTTAACAACGTTTGAATTATACGCTCCAGCTAGTCCCTTATCCGAAGCAATCACAATCAAAAGCCTATTCTTGATTGGTCGTACATCAAAAAATTTGTGTTGCCTTGTAACGCCCTGACTAGCTAAATATGTTAAAATCTCGCTAGCTACATCGGTATAGGGTGCCGATGCTTTGGTCGATTCTTGCACACGCCGCATCTTGCTGGCTGCTACCATTTGCATTGCCTTAGTAATCTGCTTGGTGTTTTTGACCGAGCGAATCCTAGACTTAAGTACCTGGGTAGAACTCATTTAGCCCTCAAATCCTTTGGCGACTGCAGTAGCGACTTTGGTTATAATCTTCTGAATTTCTTCAGATGGCTTGTCGCCTTTATCAAGTTCGGTCATCAATTTTTTATGATCCGCATTAAGCCTCGTTATTAGTGCAATTTGAGCATCTTTAATTTTCTTTATGACCACTTTGTCAAATATTCCTTCAGTAATCGCAGCGATACTCGCGTATTGTTCCCAAATACTCATTGGATCGTATTGTGGTTGTTTCAATAGCTCAGTTAACCTTTGGCCACGATCGATTTGAGAACGAGTGTCTTCGTCTAGGTCACTACCAAACTGAGCAAAACTAGCAAGCTCTCTAAACTGTGACAGACTAAGCTTTAGGTGACTACCGACTGATTTAATAGCCTTGGTCTGCGCAGCACCACCAACACGAGAGACCGACAATCCTGCAGAAATAGCTGGACGAATACCTTGATAGAATAAATCTGTTTCGAGAAAGATCTGTCCATCAGTGATTGAAATAACATTGGTTGGAATATAGGCACTAATATCTCCGGCCTGAGTCTCAATAATCGGTAGAGCAGTAAGCGATCCGCCACCTAATTTATCAGACAACTTGGCTGAACGCTCTAGTAGACGAGAGTGTAAATAAAAGACATCGCCTGGATAAGCTTCGCGACCTGGTGGACGGCGAAGTAGTAGTGACATTTGACGATAAGCGACAGCGTGTTTGGTTAAATCGTCGTAAATCATCAAAGCGTGTCCACCGTTATCGCGGAAATATTCACCCATAGCAGTCGCGGCATATGGCGCCATGTAGAGAAGCGAAGCCGGGTCAGCTGGACTTGTCGCAACAATGATAGTTTGGTCCATAACGCCCTCTTGCTTCAGACGGTCAACCAGTCTAGCAACCTTGGACTGCTTTTGACCAATCGCAACATACACATTCACAACTCCACTTTTAGTTCGAGCTTGATTAATCATTGTGTCGATTGCAAGAGCTGTCTTGCCAGTTTGACGATCACCAATAATAAGCTCACGTTGACCACGCCCAATAGGGAACATCGCGTCGATAGCCATAATGCCGGTCATCATTGGTTCATAAACCGAACGACGATCCATCACACCAGCCGCTTCACGTTCTACTTTACCGGTAAGTTTAGTCTTGATAGCAGGACCGCCGTCGATTGGATTACCAAGTGGGTCGACAACTCGCCCTAATAGCTCAGGTCCGATCGGAACCTCGAGAATTTCACCGCTTAATTTAACTTTTGATCCAGCTCGAACGTGACTGTCATCGCCCAGAAGCACCGCACCAATCTCGTCTTCCATTAGGTTCAGGGCAAAAGCCTCTACAACACCCTCGTCCGTTTGAATTTGCAGAACTTCGCTATACCCAGCATCACGTAGTCCGTGAATCCAAGCTACGCCATCACCAACGCGAACAACTATACCGACTTTCTCTAGTCCTTCGGTCTTCTCCAATCCGATAATTGCATCGCGTAGATCATCTGATAATTCTGTAATTGATAGTTGGCTCATTTTTTCCCTTACTTCCTATACTTTATTCGCTTTTAGCATTGTCAATTTATTTTTTACGGTCGAATCCATTACCTGTTCTAACGCTTCGACTTTTACCCCGCCGATTACCGTAGGGTCGACTGCAGTTCGGAAATAAACTGATGCTTTTGGCTTGATAGTGTGTACTAATGCCTCAATTTGTTTCCGAGTTGCTGTCGTAAGCTCGTGTGCACTCATCACATCCGCGATTACCTGACCACGCATCGCCAAATTATATTCGATATCTCGCACAATTATAGCTAGTTCGCGTGTTCGCTTGGTGTCAATCAGGTAAGCAGCCAATCGCAAATGGATGTCTTTTTTTCCAGCTACAAACTCGTCAGCAAAATAGTCGGCTAACTTGCGGCGTGATATACGAATAGCCATAGTTAACTTGCGTCCTTAATGGCTGATGATATTAGATTTTCATCAGCTTTACGATCAATCTTGTTTTTAACAATCTTTTCGGTAGCTAGTGCAACTAACTCAATCGTTTCGTTCCGAAGCGATTTCTTTGCAGCTATAACATCTCGTTCAAGTTGAGTGTGGGCGCTTTCGATAATTGACTCTGCATGTTTCTTGGCTTTGGACTCAGCCAGCTCAATCGCAGCAGTAGCTTCCTGTTTGGCAGTCTGAACTACGTCGTTCGCCTGAGCTTTAGCATCTCTAAGCAATTTATCTATCTGGTTTTTAGTATCATCAGCCTGTTTTCTTGCCTCATCAGCTAATTTGCTAGCTGATTCGATATCTTCCTGGCGCTTATCGACTGATTTAATCAAAATCGGATAAACTAATTTTTTAAGTAGCCACACCAAAAGCAAAAAGGCTACAATCTGCAAAACAAGTGTCTGCCAGTCAATCCCAAGGGTCGTAAATATATCACCCTTAGGCGCATCAGTTACGGTTTCGGCAAATTGCGTCAATATATTCATTAATATTTCCTACAAGAATTTCGCGATGATAGCAACGATGATACCGATAATCGCTAGTGAGTCGGCAAAAACAATCGCTGTAATCATAAGTGTTCGAATTTCGCTTAGTTTTTCTGGGTTACGGCCGAGGGCATTTAATGCTCCGCCTCCGATAATACCAATACCAATCGCTGCTCCAAGTGCAGGAAGGGCGTAAGTTAATCCAAATGCTAATTGATCCATTATTTTATCTCCTTAATTCTTTACTACTAATTGTATCATTCCAGCTGTTTAATTGCCTTAGGCGTAACAGCGGGGGAATGTTCGGATGAATCATGTGTGTCCTTGGTGTGGTTTTCTTGGGCTAGCGCAGTAAATATAACCGTCAGAATAAAGAAAACATAAGCCTGAATGAATCCAATCAAAAGCTCGAACGCCATAAATATAGGCAAAGCAATAGTTGCAAAGAAGCCAGTTAAAACCGCAATTACTATTAGCAGTACTTCGCCAGCAAATGCATTACCAAATAAACGAAGGGCGAGTGATGTGCCGCGCGACACTTCACCAATTATATCTAACGCACCCTCGAATGCGCCTAACGGATCCTTGAACGGATTTCGTAAATATCTACCAATATTACCGAACACACCCAGGTGCTTAATTGCGTAAATTTGCACAGCCACGACCGTGATGATAGCTAAGCTTAGGGTGAACGGCAGGTCAGAAGCTAAACTACGAAGAAGTGGTACGCCGTTTATCCTGATAGTATCGAGCCCTGGAATAACACTAAGCCAGTAATTAATTAGCACGAAAAAGAACATCGTGACCGCTAGTGGCGTAATCTTTCGCGCAAGTTCGCGATTTGGAATCACATCTTTAATTGAATTAAGTAGTCCCTCGAACACCCATTGAATTAATCCAACGAAACGGTTATATTTGCCTTTTTTAACACTAATAGATACATACGCTAGAATCCACACCGTAATTGCTGTGCCTAAAACTCCGGTCACCATGGCATTAGTGATAGGGAAGCCGAGTATTTTAAACATTTCTTCTGAAGCGATGCTTATATGTAAATCGAGAGCAGCAAACAGATTATTCATATGACTATTTCTTTACTCTCTTAATCTGTCTATATACTAATAGTCCAGCGACCCCAGTACCTACGATAATACCGGCTATTGTAAACCAAGGCTTAGTCGCCAAATTAACGTCCAAAGCTACGCCACCAATCGCGAGTCCGATGATAGGAATAAACATTCGCCAGGTTGTGTCGGCCATTGTACCTAACAAGAAAAGCACCGTCGATCTATCCGGCGGTGGGGTTGGTTTATCACTTTCGTTTTTCTTTTGTGATGTACCCATCAGCTAATATTTTAACAACTAACAGAAGTTTTGTACAGTAACCCTTACTCCAGCTTAGTATACTGCCGTAACAATAAATGTTCCGCTGCTAGTGAACCTGTGTATTGTGTACCCATTGAACTGAGTAACCGTTCCTCCTGTTGCAGATGCTGCACCTGTCTTATAGCTAATAATAACGATACCTGAACCACCGTTACCAGCGCGCCACACGCCAGATATATAATTGTCAGCACCGCCACCGCCGCCACCACCAGTGTTAGGATCTCCATCTATAGAACTAGATGTTGAATTAGGGGATAGCCCATTTCCACCTCCACCAAGACCTCCTGATGAAGTATTCCCTCCTGGAATGTTAGCACCGCCACCGCCACCGCCATAGTAGGCGAGAGATCCGCCAATCCATGATGGTAATCCATCACCGCCACTACCACCAAGGCCACCAGATGAACCGCCAGGAGTACCGTCTGCACCTACTGCGCCCGCGCCGCCGCCGCCACCACCGCCAGGGTAATTTGGCCCGGTACGGTAAGTACTACCTCCGGCATTACCTAGGGCTGTCATCCCGCTACCCCTAAGACCGACGAGATAACTTTTGGCTGGGCCCATCGATCCTCCGCCACCACCAGAACCACCATCTTGGCCGTCTGATGAACCAGACCCATTACTATAATTTCCACCACCACCACCACCATTAGCAATAAATGATTTATACGACGAATTGCCTCCGTTAGCTCCAGCGCCGCCATTTTGTGCGTCACCGACCCACCCAATTCCACCAGCACCGACAGTGACCGCAAAGCTTCCAACGGATAGGGCACTAGTACCGCTAGTATAGCCACCACCTCCGCCACCGCCACCATATCGTCCACCAGCTCCGCCGCCGCCGACTACTAACACATTTGCTGCTGTAGCCTGAGAGCCTTTAATCACAAAAATGTCGCTAGAAGTAAAGGTGTGAATTGTATTGCCGCCAGAAACAGTTACGGAACCTCCTGTCGCAGATATTGAACCTGTCGGATAAGAAATAATTAAGATACCTGAGCCACCTGAGCCACTAGTTCCAGTTGTTCCATAAATGCCCGATCCGCCATTACCGGTATTTGGAGCTCCATTATATAAACCATTTGGTGGAGTTCCGCCTTGGCCGCCTTTTGCATAATTAATCGTCGTGCCGGAGATTGAAAAATCTAGTCCAGGTCCGCCAAGACCACCGCTCCCGGAGGGTCCGCCTGAATTCGTGTTACCTCCAACGCCGCCGGCGCCGCCGCCACCACCACCGTTATTATTCGACAATGTATCGCCACCTTTATTGCCTTGTCCGGGGATGCCATTAGATCCTATTTGATATGTGTATCCTTTGTAGCCTGCGCCACCGCCCGATCCACCATTTGCCCCAGCATCACCAGCGCCACCGCCATGCCCTCCGCCACCGCCGCCAACAGCAACAAGAGAGTCGAACACTGTGTCGCCACCATTAACCCCACGCGTGCTTCCGGTAGAGACAGATGCTCCACCTGCGCCAATTACTACGGGGTAGGAGACACCAGATGACAACATATAGGATGGCTTATATATCAAACCACCAGCACCGCCGCCACCAGCACCACCGCTTGAACCAGCGCTCGTTCCACCGCTTCCACCGCCCGCAACCATCAATAAACTTACCTCATGAAAACCACTAAAAGATTCACCAATTGAACTTACGACCTGCTTATAACTTCGCCAGACCGCATCATTAGACGACCTGACAATATCCGCCGTACCTTCGCTTGTTATACTGCTGTTCGGTTTAATAGATGTAACTACAAATGTACTATTTCCAGTATTAGTAAATGTGTGTATCGTGTTTCCGCCTACATAGCTTATATTTCCCCCCGTAGCGGTTATAGTGCCAGTAGGGTAGGAGACTATAACGACACCGGAACCACCATCACCACCAGGATAATACGTCGTATTATATGACCCTCCACCGCCGCCACCTCCAGTGTTAGGGTCGCCGTTTGAGCCAGCTGCATTCAGATTTCCTCGTCCACCGCCACCTAATCCGCCGCCGCCAACATTACTACCGATCACCTCACCGGCACCGCCGCCGCCCGCATAGTAAACTGACTTACCGCTAATTGAATTGATTAGGCCATTGCCTCCATCGCC
>CALMFC010000011.1 GCA_937863415.1 uncultured bacterium
GCACCACTCAAGGTCCTGGCATCAAGGTTGAAAACGTCGTTAATTAATATTCACAAACGCAAGCTCGTCAGCCTTGCTACTTGACGAGTTTGTTTGGTTTTCAGGTGCCATTATCGTATTTGTCGTAGCCACAGAGCCTAGTATTTTGTCTATCTCGCCAGTTATAGCGAGTGGCTCACTAACAGGTGACCCCTCAGGCCAATGCCTCTTTTGGTAAGCGATTTTCTCGCTTCTAGCTATCATCGCTGCTGGTAACGAGAACCTATCGCCAGGTTGAGGCTCCTGATCCTTACTGTGTGCAAGAAAAGCGTGAATAGTAGTGACACAGTTGTCATATACCATCGTTCTATGTTCAAGGTCGAATTCGTCTGAAAAGTAAATGGCCATCAAGTCGTTGACGGTATCTTGTAGTAACTGACTAGTTCGTTCAGTAAATTTTATATCCTTAATGTAAAGTGAAAGCTCAGTTAGTTGCTGATTACTGCGCTCTGATCTATGTTTTATTTCGTTTTCTATTTTCTATGTCTCGTTTTATTAATTTCTGCCGTCATTATACCACAAGCGATATAAAATAAAATAGCGTAATTGTCTGTATTAGTATAAAATAGCCATCAGGACGGATTGACGTTCCTGTTTATCCCAATTGTTCTTTTCTTTGGAGGAAAAATGGCAGATTCGCCAATACAGTTTCGGTCAGATGTGACCGTCGAACTGGTGCGCCATAGCGCCAGGGATGCGGACGTTCTGTTCGCAGCACGCGTTTCAACCCAGGGCGAGCAGACTCTCGAGTCTGCCCAAAGTGGTGAGGAGGCGACCGTCAAGGATCGTGGTCTCATCAACTACCTCATGCGCGACCGGCACGGCTCGCCCTTCGAGCACAACTCGATGACCTTCTACGTGCAGGCGCCCATCTTTGTGTTCCGCGAGTTCATGCGCCACCGCATCGCCAGCTATAACGAGGAGTCAGGGCGCTACAAGGAGCTGGCCCCGGTGTTCTACGTTCCGTCGCCCGAGCGCAATCTGGTGCAAACCGGCAAGCCGGGTGCCTACGAGTTCCACCCAGGCACCGCGGAGCAGACCGCACTCGTCAACCAGCAGGCACGCGATATCTCGATCCAGGCCTACGAGGCCTACCAGCAGATGCTGGAAGCTGGTGTCGCGCGTGAGGTCGCACGAATCGTTCTACCCCTCAACATCTACTCGTCGATGTACGTCACCATGAACGCGCGAGCGCTCATGAACTTCTTGTCGCTGAGGACCAAGCGGGAAGGTTCACACTTTCCCAGCTTTCCTCAGCGCGAGATCGAGATGTGCGCCGAGAAGATGGAGGAGTTCTGGGCAGAGCTGATGCCTATGACATACGCGGCCTTCAACAGCAACGGACGTGTCGCTCCCTAAGGAGAGAAATAGGGGATAAATAGACCTCAGTGGGCCGACCGATGGACAAAATCCGTCGTCGGCTCACTGAGCTATTTTTTTGTTAAAAACAATTTATTTGATACAGTAGTGTTAGCTATGGGAGTTTACAGTAATACCGACATAAAAGCGGCGATTAATGACGGCACAATTGTTTGCGTGCCATTTAACGAAGCTCACGTATCCGAAGCCAGCCTGGACTTCACATTAGGACATTATTTTTATAAACAAGAATATTCAGAGGATTCTAGGGTTTATAACCCTTTTGATAAAATCGAAGTTGACCGTTACTTTAAGGGACCTTTGCAGGCCATGCCACATAAACAGTGGTGTGACGAAAACGGATACCAGCTGTTTAATAACATTCCAGAGGACCACCCAATCATAGTCCTTCGTCCTGGTGAACGAATTCTTGCTCATACCCACGAATTCGTTGGTATACGCGCTCACGGTGGGGCTAGTGAAGTTAAATCACGCAGTAGCTGGGGTCGTAACGGCGTGGCGGTTTGCTTTGACGCTGGCTGGATCGACCCAGGGTATATTAATCGAATCACTCTAGAAGTTTATAACTTGAACCAACACGAATCGGTCGTCTTACCAGTCGGTGAACGCGTCGGCCAATTGATATTTCATCGCACCGGGCCGGTCGAAGGTGATTACAGCGACGGGCGAGACGGAATTAGCGGTAAGTACCAACACACCTCAAACCTTGATGAACTTATCAGGACTTGGACGCCTGATCAAATGCTACCTCGTGCCTACAAAGATAAACGCACTTTACCGACAATCATCGATGGACTAGCCGGGGACACCAAATAGTGGCCAACCGAGGCCTTTTTATTGCCATTGAGGGTGGCGATGGATCTGGTAAAGGAACTCAATCCGAACTACTACAAAAATATTATACAGACGAACTAGGCTTAGACCTCCTAAATATAAGCTTTCCACGCCACGGTAACGATTCAGCCTACTATGCTGACCGCTACCTAGACGGAGCTTACGGTGAAAACCCAGATGACATTCCAGCTGATTTAGCCTCATTGGCGTACGCAATTGATAGGTTTGCAGCTGGTGCAGAAATTCGTAATCATTTGAAAAAACCAAATAGTGTCGTCATTGCTGATCGCTATGTAGCCTCAAATCTGGCACATCAAGGTGCAAAACTAACAAACCCTGATAAGCGCAGAGCCTATTACAAACATATGATGCAAACAGAATATGACATACTGGGCATTCCCAAACCAAGTAAAAATATCGTTCTTTTGGTTCCAACCGACATCGCCCAGGCGAATATTAGCAAAAAATCGGCTCGAAATTACACCATTCGGACACATGACATTCACGAAGCTGACGCCAACCATCTTGACAAAGCCAAGGCAAACTACGAAGAGTTGTGTCACCTGTATCCCGACGAGTTCACGGCCATCGATTGTATCGATGATAACGGCAAGATGCGCTCAATCGACGATATCCAAATGGAAATTCGCAATTTAATTAAAATCTAATTCGGCTTCACCACCAAGAGCGATTCTACTCAACTCCGGAAAGTGTCGCATAGCTTCTTGTTTTGCTCGATTTTTTGCAAGTTTATTCTTACGCTCAATCGATTCTTGCGTGGCTGGATTCTGGGCGTAAACCGTCGTTGACAGCGGAATAGTCGAAATCAAATCATTACCTTCGACTAATCGCCTTATCTCAGCCTCTATCTCGGGGTCAAGTTGCATATCAATGGTCTCATCCGTGACAATCTGGCGAATCTTTTGAGCTAATTCAGGGTTAAAATCACTGATTTCATCGATTCTAATAATAAACGACGTGCGCTCATATATTCTTGTCTCACCAACAAGGCCGACCAGGCGTTTTCGTTTGACTGTAAGCGCATTTTCTACCATAGCCGACGCAGTAACGCTTCGATCAAAGGCGACAACCCTTAATTCCTCTGGGGGATCATCAAAAACCTCGCCATTCTTTTCTGTAATCATATCCCTTATGACCTGGCGCATTGTCTCTAGGTGCTCTAGTCTATATCCATAAAGATGAGTTAGTCTTGCAAGTTCAATCGAACCCATGCCCAGTAGCTCAAGGATATTCAGTAGCTCAAGTGGCGAGGCTTTACCCAAGGAGGCTCGTTCATACATATCTTGTACTTCAGAATTGGTCTCGAGCAGTTTGCCATGCAACATGTCAGAAATACTATAGCTATTATTCGTCGTTCTATTTGCGTCCCTAGCAAGAAACATGGTCTCGACATAATCTTCCATATCGCCATAAACACATGACGGTTTGCCTTTAAGCATTTGACGCTCAAGCCTGGTCATACCTTTTTGGTACTTGGCGATACGTTTATCCCTAGGATTAAAGGGCGTAGCGCCCCAGGGTGGGCGCAAATAGTCGCCATAGAGATTAACTTCTGGTTCACGAAGGCTAGATCCAGGGATATTCTCGAAATATACTATTGGTTCAATTTGGTTATGTATGCGACCGAATGAATCGGCGCTCTTGGTATGCTCCACAATAATACCTATTATACTCTACCTCTGTTATTTTGTCAATCACATGAGAAAGCCCTGCCCGCGAATGTGGGGGACAGGGCATGATTTAGGAGGAGGTGTCCGGCAGGAGCGTCATTGGACCTGCCGGACACGTATGGGTGCTAGGTTACACCGCGCCAAGAGGCGACTCTGCGTCGTCATCTTGGCTGAGTAGTGCACCCAGCTGGGTTTGGTACGGCGTCGGTTTCGTACCGAGCTTTTCCCCTAGAGTTTTTTCCATATTTCTTCTCCAATCAGAGCGGTTTGTAGCCAGCTCGCTATACATAATTCATCAGCGGGTGTGCTATGAATTATCTTTTCATTGTACTATATTATGAAACATTTTTCGATATACGCTAGCCCTAGCGTGTTGTGAATCTGAACGACACCAGAACTAGCGTACTATGCATTATTGACAACACGTGAACACATTTGTTATACTGTCATCAGACATTACCAAAGACAGTAGCTGTGGCAACACTTAATCAGCCGTACGGCAGAGCTACCGAGGATCATGTAAAACATACATTTTTCGAGTAGTCTTTGGCAGTGCGAGAACCAAAGACTTTTTCTTTTGTTATCACTCTGCCTGTCTGGAACGTTTACAATTTGGTCGAATATAATATCAATCAAAGAAAGGATTTTTATGGCAATTACCCGCGATAAAAAACAAACTTTGGTTGCAGAATTAAATGAACTTTTCGCTGATGCAAAGGGTGTCGTTGGAGCAACAAACGCCGGACTATCCGTCGCTGATGCTCAAGAATTACGACGTACAGCCCGCGATGCAGGTGTAGTAATCAAGGTCGTCAAAAACCGATTAGTACGCGTTGCTCTGTCGCAGAATGAAAAATTTGCTAACGCCGACACCAGTCTACTGACTGGACAACTTCTTTATGCATTTAGTAATGATGATGAAGTTGCACCAGCTCAGGTACTGGCGCAGTTCGCAAAAGAACACCCAGAACTAAAATTAGTTGTTGGATACGACGGAACAGGTAAGTCACTAGACACCGCTACCGTCAATGCACTTGCCAACCTACCAACCAAGGATCAACTCCGCGGTCAACAGGTCAGCGTACTTGCAGCTCCATTAACTCAGTTCCTGGGTGTAGCAAATGGCGCACAGCGTGGCTTTGCGCAGGTTCTGTCGCAACGCGTCGAATCAATTTAATTCCGTAACCACATATTAATAAAGGAGACTATATAAAATGGCTGATACTGAAATCACTCTGACAGCTAGTCAGAAAAAAATCGTTGATGAACTCAACAAACTCTCAGCACTAGAGCTGAGTCAAATCGTTAAGCACCTAGAAGGTGAGTGGGGCGTAAGCGCTGCTGCACCTGCTGCCGTAGCTGCTGCTGCACCTGCTGGTGAAGCTACACCTGCTGAAGACGCAAAAACTGAATTCACCGTTACTTTGAAAGAAGCTGGTGCTCAGAAAGTTGCTGTCATCAAGGCAGTTAAAGAAATCACCGGACTTGGTCTTGGTGAAGCCAAAGCAATCGTTGACGGCGCACCTGCACCAGTCAAGGAAAAGGCTAACAAAGAAGAAGCTGACGCTGCCAAGAAACTGCTTGAAGAAGCAGGCGCAACTGTCGAACTTAGCTAATTCATTCCATTCAACTATTCGACCAAGTAAACTAGTTCCAAAAATACCGCCCGTTTCAGGGCGGTATTTTGATTTAGCCAAATATACAACGCTTTCGCGCCTACCTCATAAAATCGTGTGGAAAAGTGTGCGCATCGTATTGACAAAAACACGTCTGATTGGTATATATAGGGTGATATCACTACAAAAATAGACAAAAGGAAACTGCGAGTAAATTATGTCTGAATTACCAGAAAAACAAGTTAAGAGATTACATTCTCTTATTCAGGAGGCTGAAACTAATTTAGCTGCGGCAAAAGAATTATTAATTAGTATCCTAGGTGACGACGGAACTGTTATTACACCAAAAAGTAGCAACGCCGAAGACGTTAGTGGCAAAGTCATCGAAGGTGTCTTTGACGGCCAAAAAATGGCTGGCCCCGATGGCAAAGAATATCCTGTGCCAGCTAACTATGCCAGTAAATCTAAACTAGTCGAAGGTGATATTATGAAGCTAACTATCGCCGATGATGGTAGCTTTATCTACAAACAAATCGGACCAACTGATCGACGACAAATTATCGGCACACTAGTCCAACATGACGGCGCATATTACGTTGAAGCTAACGGCAAAGAATACCGCATCTTGCTAGCAAGCGTAACTTACTTCCGCTTAGCCGAAGGTGACCAAGTTACAATTATCATACCAGCCGACAATCCGGACGCCGAATGGGCCGCTGTCGAAGCTGCTCTATAAGTATTATTGATTAAGCAATTTAGCACCCATAATCTTGGGTGCTATTTGATATTTAGACATTGCCTAATGTAATCATTAGCGGTATACTTAGGACATTCACAGAGGTGAAAACAAACAAGTAAAAAATACGGCAATATGAATCACGTTTCTTGGTTATAATTGCTGTAGTAAAGAGGATAGGGGAAACAAACAATGTCAAAAGCATTGTACCGCAAATACCGTAGCAAAACGCTAGATGAGGTCATTGGCCAAAAACACATTACTGACATTCTGGCGCGCGCCATCGCAACCGACCGCGTGTCGCATGCGTATTTACTAACTGGACCGCGTGGCGTAGGTAAAACCTCGATAGCGCGTATTTTAGCGCACGAAATCAATAAACTTGCCTATAACGACGACGAAACGCACCTCGATATTATTGAAATCGACGCTGCCAGTAATAACGGAGTCGAAGACGTCCGAGATCTGCGTGAAAAAGTCCAAATCGCTCCCGTTTCGGCTTCAAAAAAGATTTATATCATCGACGAAGTCCATATGTTGTCTAAACCTGCTTTTAACGCACTACTTAAAACTCTCGAGGAACCACCAGCTCACGTTGTATTTATCTTGGCAACTACTGACATAGAGAGATTGCCTGAAACAATTATTAGTCGAACTCAACGCTTTAGTTTTAGGCCAATTTCAACAAATGACGCTACCGAACACCTGAAAAAAATTGCAAAATTAGAGAAAATTAAAGCATCCGATAGTGCACTGCAACTAATCGCCGAACGTGGCGATGGTAGTTTTCGCGACAGCATCAGTCTACTGGACCAACTAGCCAGTTTAGCCGACGAAAAAGAGGGAATAACCACTGATTTAATTGAAAGCACACTAGGCTTAGCTCCAACAACTGTCGTTGACAAGATTCTCGATTCCGTTGAGGCTCATGACGTTCCAACGCTAGTTAAACTACTAGACGACACCTTTAATGAAGGTATCAGCGGTGCAGTGTTAGCCAGCCAGCTAACCGCACGCGTTCGTAGTTTAGTTGTGACTAAACCTCAACTGATTCCATTGCTTGATAGTCTGCTGGACGTCAGTAAGAGTAGCCAGCCACAACTTAAACTACTTAGCGTACTTGGCTTAGCCGCCTCACCTAAACAATCGACCAAAACCGCAGCCCTGATCGCACCAATGCCCGGAATAAGTGCCTCTATAAAAGAGCTAGAAAAGCAAGCCGTAAAGAAAAATCCAACAAGCACCCATACGCCAGCTGAATCTAACGACAAATCAACAAATAACAATCCAAAAATAACTACAGCAAGCAAGTTTGACTGGGACAAGTTGATTGAATACACGCGTCAAAAATACGTTGCCCTCTATAGCGTCTTGTCTAAATGTAAATTTGAACTGGAAGGTAAAGACCTGACGATATATACGTCCAGCAAATTTTATAAGAAAAAGTTAGATGACACCAAATACAGTCCTTTGCTCTATTCGTGCTTGAATGATTTGGGCTTTTTTGAACTAACTATCCACACGATTCCCACTGGTCTTCCACCCCAGGATAGTCAAGCTGCAGCCGTAGCTGTTATTATGGGTGGAGGAGAAGAAGTTTCACTAGAAACTGCGTAGGGAAATGGCCACCAAAGAGGTAACAGCGGGTAAAATACCACCACAAAACCTAGACGCCGAGAAAAGTTTACTCGGTGCCGTTTTAATTGACGAAGAAACACTGGCCGACATCTCTGAGCACGTTACTTCGAAAGATTTTTACGAAAAGCGGCATGCCATTATTTATGACGGCATGATGCGTCTCTATGAAAAGCATAAACCCGTCGATTTACTGACTCTTACCGACGAGTTAAAACGCAAAAAAGACCTAGATATCATTGGCGGATCGGCCTATTTAACTGAGTTAACCAATTATGTGCCTACTGCTGCGCATGCCGAAGCCTATGCCGAATTAGTAGCCCAAAAAGCCGTTCGTAGGCGCCTGATTAAGGCTAGCGGTGACATATCGGAACTTGGCTACAACGAAGAGACCACAACCGAAGAGTTATTAGAAAAAGCCGAAGCCGAGTTGTTTTCGGTTAGTGACCAATCCCTCAAACAAGACCTAGTCAGCATCGAAAGTATCTTGACCGAGAGCTTCGATCGTATGGAAGAGCTGCATCGCAACAAAGGATCACTACGAGGCGTACGAACCGGCTACCGCGACCTAGACAACATGACAGCCGGGCTGCAGCGAAGCGACCTAATCGTTCTGGCAGCTCGTCCGTCTATGGGTAAAACGACGCTAGTAACCAACCTGGCGTATAACATCGCAACCGTTGCTAAACAACCAGTCCTATTCTTTAGCCTCGAGATGAGCAAAGAACAGCTGGTCGACCGTATGTTGGCAGACGCATCGGGTGTAGACGCTTGGAACATTCGAACTGGTAATTTGTCAGATGATGATTTTAGTAAATTGTCTGAGGCGATGGGTGAAATGGCTGAGGCTCCAATTTTTATTGATGATACGCCGGGTCTGTCGGTACTTGAAATGCGCACTAAAGCCCGTCGGGCTGCACACGAACAACCACTCGGATTAATAATTGTCGACTACCTGCAGCTAATGCAAGGCGGTGGCCGTGGTGACGGTAATCGCGTGCAAGAGGTTAGTGAAATCTCGCGTGGGCTTAAACTTATCGCCCGTGAACTTAATGTTCCCGTTATTGCCCTAAGTCAGCTATCACGTTCGGTTGAGTCACGTAGTCCACAAATCCCTCAGCTATCCGACCTGCGTGAATCCGGATCAATCGAACAAGATGCTGATATTGTCATGTTTATCTACCGCGAGGCGTATTATAACCCTGAAACAGAACGTGAAAATATTACCGACCTTATCATCGCCAAGCACCGTAACGGACCAACCGGTAAAATCGAATTATACTTCCACCCAGAACGCCTGCGCTTTATGTCACTCGACCGCAAACACAGCGACTAGGTAATTTTCAATTCACAGTTTTCAGTTCACGAATTAATTTTCAGGTCTCAATTCTCAATTGCTATATTAAAGTAATAAGTTAATACTTGTTAATTGAAAATTATTTGAAAACTGTGAATTGAAAACTGAAAATTCTTAGCGTGTTATACTATTAACATTCATGGGCAGATTGAACATCACCTCGATATTCCTGTATAAATGGCGCTACTTCGTTGGCTACGGCCTCGTGGCGCTAGCGTTAATTGCCGCCTTAGTATTTGCCGGATTATATCTACCGGGTGGAATATCAGACTCAGAAATGCAGTCAGTTGTTAAAAGCGACGCCATAACTAGAACTAATATAACGACTGTTGGAACAACGAATCTACCATACCATTTGTTACAAAAAACTAGTATCGCCGTTTTTGGAGTAACTGATTTTACAATCAAATTACCGTCAATAATATTAGCGTTTTTCTCTGCTGTGGGGTTAGTACTGCTACTAAGGCTGTGGTTTAGACCAAACATAGCCGTATTGGGATCGCTAATTGCCATCACGACTGGTCAGTTCTTGTTTATCGCCCAAGACGGGACACCGGGTATTTTATACCTATTTTGGCCCGTCTGGTTACTACTGCTTGCCACTTTGATAGCGAATAAGGCAAAACACCTGACGATACTCAAAATCGGATTTTTTATTGCAGCTGCACTTAGCCTATATACTCCGCTCAGTATCTACGTATTGATTGCTCTTGGTACGGCGATAATCCTGCATCCGCATCTGCGTTTTGTAGTGAAACATCTTTCTAAAATACAATTGTTAATTGGTATAGTCTTTGCGGGCATAATTGTTACGCCACTCGTGTGGGGTATCATAGCTAACCCTAAACTTGGTCTGACCCTGCTTGGAATCCCTGATAAATGGTTAAATTTTAAAGATATGGTTATTCAATTTGGTACGCAGTATTTTGGCTTTGCTTGGCCCGACGGTACCACGCTAATGACGCCAATGTTTGCGCTAGGTTCAATGCTATTAATTGCACTCGGACTATACAGGGTTTATCGATCAAAAACTCGCGCTCAAAGTTACATAATTATCGCTTGGTCAGTATGTTTATTGCCGTTTGTATTCATCAATCCAGGTCTTATGAGTATCGTGTTTCTACCAATGGTGCTACTACTCTCAACAGGTTTAGACGGACTATTGTCGTTTTGGTATCGTCTATTCCCACGCAACCCATACGCTAGAATTGGCGGCCTTATACCACTAGTAGTTTTAGTTGGCGCACTCGTCTTAACTGGCCTAGATCGGTACATGTACGGATACCATTACGACCCACGCATCGTCGCAAATTTTTCATACGACCTTAGGTTGCTTCCAAAAGACACGAAAACTTTATTGGTGTCTGGTGACGAATTGGCATTTTATTCATCAGTTGCAAAACATAGTCATAACAACATGGTCGTTTCAACCACTCCAAGTGGCGATGGTTTCACGGCAACCCATAAAGCCAAGGGTGTTTATAAAAACTACACAATCAACAAAATTATCACTTCGCCAAGAGCTAATGATGCCGATAGGTTTTATCTGTATAAAATCGTAGCGAATTAACGTATACTTGATATATAAGCAAAGACAGGAAACGAGGAGTAGATTGATATGGCTTTTGATCAAGTAAAAATGATGAACCAGTTGCGTAAAGCGCAAAACGAACTAAAAAAAGAAATTATCGAAGTGGAAGCGGGTGACGGTGCGGTTGTCGTACAAGTTACTGGTGAGCTGAAAGTTAAAAATATTACGATTGACCCAGCGCGAGTTGACTTAGAGGATATCGCCGAACTAGAGCACTGGCTAGAGATTGCTATTCGCGACGGTCTAGCCAAAGCCCAAGAAGTAGCAGCCGAAAAAATGAAACCATTAATGGGCGGTCTGGGTAGCCTAGGGCTTTAGGCGATTTACATGGCGCATATACTGCCATCCGCACTAGAAAGTGCAATTGAAGAATTAGGTAGGCTACCTGGTGTTGGCATTAGGACCGCTGAGCGCTATGCGTACTTTTTGTTACGTACCGAAAAACGCACTAGTGACAAACTGGCTAATGTAATTTCAGAACTACACGATAAAGTTAAAAACTGCCCTATCACGTTTGCGTTAATTGACTCTGACCAAGACGTATCACCACTTTATACGGATCCAGATCGAGACAAAAAGTTAGTTGCAGTCGTTGAAGAACCCCTAGATATCGTTGCGCTCGAGCGAACAGGTCAGTTCAAGGGCACGTACCACGTTCTAGGCGGCGCAATTAGTCCAATCGATGGTGTAGGTCCAGACCAGCTCCATATTCCGGAGCTCATAAAGAGACTTACTGAGGACAAAGTATCCGAGCTAATCATCGCCACCAACGCAAGTGTCGAGGGTGAATCGACCGCACTTTTTTTGCAACGTCTTGTAAATGATTCTGGCATAAAAGTAAAAATGACACGCCTAGCACGTGGACTTCCAGCTGGAGTTGACCTAGAATATGCCGACCAAATTACCCTCACGCACGCCCTAGCTGGTAGGAGATTGATCTAATGTTTGATGCAGCCAAGCAGGTAATTAATGATGCTAATAAAATTATTATCATTCAGGCCGAAAACCCAGACGGTGATTCACTGGGAAGTGCGTTAGCGCTAGAGGAAATCTTAGGCGATCTTGGCAAGGAAGTTATCGTTTATTGTCCGGTTGAAATACCTAAATATATGCACTACATTGCAGGCTGGGATAGGGTGGTATCAGACTTTGATACGTCAGCCGATCTAGCTATTATCGTAGACACCAGCGCTGACGTGCTAATTACGAAGGTTTTAGAGACACCTGGTGTAAGACACTTTTTGGAATCTAACCCAGTGTTAGTAATCGACCATCACACCGGCAGCGAATCAACCCTTAGTTTCGAGCACACTAAATTAATCGACACGGCAGTGGCGACTGGCGAAATTGTATATAAGCTAGCGTCGAAAGCGGGCTGGACGGTTAATAAACAAGCTGCTGAGAATTTATTAATATCTATTCTTTCAGATACGCTCGGAATGACCACCCAAAACGTCATCGCCGACACTTATTTTGTTGCTGGAGAGCTGACTAAACTAGGCGCCAATGTATCAGACATTGAAACTAAGCGACGTGACTATATGAAAAAGTCTGCCGAGATTCTAGCCTATAAGGCAGTATTACTAGGCAGAATCGAATATATGCTCGACGGTAGGCTTGCCTACGTCCATATCCCATGGGAAGAAATCCAACAATATAGTGATAAGTATAATCCCAGCGTACTAGTGCTCGACGAAATGCGTATGGTTGAGGGTGTCGACGTAGCGGTTGCAATCAAAACATACCCTGATGGCAAACTAACCGGCAAGTTGCGTAGCAATATGCCAGTTTCAGGCAATATTGCAGGTTATTTCGGCGGGGGAGGGCATGACTATGCTGCAGGGTTTAGAGTTTATGAATCAATTGATAAAATAACCTCAGAACTAGTCACAGCAGCCGACAAAGCCCTAAAGGAATACGACGATGGCCATAAAACTTCATAACACCTTAACTAGCGAATTAAATGAATTTGTATCGCAAAAACCAGGCGAAGTCAGTCTATACACATGTGGTCCAACTGTTTATAACTATCTGCACGTTGGCAACTGGGCAGCCTACATCTATTGGGACATCTTAGTCCGAACGTTAATAGCAAACGATTACAACGTCAAACGTGTCATGAATATAACTGACGTTGGACATTTAGTGAGCGACGAAGACGAAGGTGAGGATAAGCTCGAAAAAGGCGCCAGGCGTGAAGGCAAAACCGCATGGGAAATTGCCGATTATTACCTAGATGATTTTAAATCAGGTATGAAAAGCTTGGGCTTAATTGAACCTCAGTTTCTACCGAGAGCTACAGACTACATCGATGAACAACTAGAACTCATCCGGACTCTTAAATCAAAAGGCTATACTTATCAAATTAACGACGGAATATATTTTGACACCAGCAAGTTCCCGACCTATGCAAACTTCGCACACCTTGACCTAGCTGGTCAACGAGCTGGTGCGCGCGTTGAATTTAACCCCGAAAAGCGTAACCCCAGCGATTTTGCTCTCTGGAAATTTAGCCCAAGCGACGAAAAGCGTGATATGGAATGGCCAACTCCTACGGAGTTGCTAGAAGATGGTAAAACGGAAACAGCCAATAGCCAACCTATAATGGGCTTCCCAGGCTGGCACCTAGAATGTTCAGCTATGTCAATGGCAATCCTTGGCGAAACACTCGATATTCATACGGGTGGCATAGACCACATCCCGGTTCACCACACCGACGAAATCGCTCAGTCTGAATCAGCGACAGGTAAACGCTTCAGTAATTATTGGTTACACAACAATCACCTAAAAGTAAACGGAACCAAGATTAGTAAATCGCTGGAAAACGGCTATACTTTGGCTGATTTAGAGCAAAAAGGTTTTAGTCCGATGGACTATCGTATGTTTATTTTACAGGGACACTACAGAGCCGAAGGTAACTTTACCTTCGAAAACTTAACTGCTGCCAAGAATCGTTTGCACAATTGGCGTAATATAGCCGCCATACGACATCAAATACACGACTCTACTGGTGACCCAAACGACAAACAGATTTCAGTCTACGCCAGTAGCCAAGCAGTTCTAGAAGCCCTAAACGACGACCTAAATACACCTGTGGCACTTAAAATCATCGATGAGGCATTATCGTCGGTTCAAAATGCCAAGCTGTCAGATATCGACCAGCACGCCCTGAATTCGTTCCTCGAATCTATCGATAATCTACTAGGACTTCAGATCGTTCAATCTACTTCAGATATTTCAGATGACATCAAGCGACTAATCCTCGAGCGTAATCAGGCGCGTAAAAATAAAGATTTTAAAGCATCTGATAAATTACGATACGAACTCGAAAAGCAAGGAATTACGGTGCGTGACACCAAACACGATACAATTTGGGAATATGTCTAGTTAGACGATTTAAATTTCTTTAACGTCTTGGACAGCTTAGAACTGGCAGCACGCTTTTTGCTAGCCTGCGCTTGATATTCTTCCAGCAGCACCCTTAGGCTTCCAGCGATTGGAATAGCGATAATACCACCCGCAATACCAAAGACATATAGTCCTATTGTCACCGACGCCAAGATGGCCAGTGCTGACAGATCAATCTTTTTAGCCTGAATGTGCGGTGAAATAAAGTTATTTTCAACTTGTTGGTAAACTACGAAGTAAATTAGATATATAATCGCAGCTGGAATGCTGTTAAAGGCAAGTAATAATGCGACTAGAATTCCACCAATCGTTGCACCGAACATCGGGATCAACGACAAAGTAAATGTTATAGCAGCTGTCGGCATCGCCAGGCTTGCTGGAATAATAGGGAAAATAAAACTAAGTATAAAGACGGCTAGTCCGGCAGCGGTCGCCCCGATAGCAGAGACTGTTAGCTGTCCTGTTACGTAACCCGTAAATACGGCGTGAATTCTAGATAATACAGACTTGTGACGCTCCATGCGCTCTTGATCACGATACACGCCCCACAGTCTTTTCATCCACATTGGACCTTCAATCAACATGAAGAATGTCAAAACTAACACTAAAATTGATGCGGTAATAAAGCCGAAGACCGATCCAATTCCACTGACGACGTTTTGGCCAACATTACTTGTCCAGCCAGCAGCGTTGTCCTTGATAGAATTAAGTGCTTGGTCAACTTGCGGTTGCAGTTCATACTTATCGATTACGTCTTTTAGACCTTGCCACTGGGTAGTAACATTTTCGGCGATATTAGGTATATTTTGGGCAAATTTAGCAGTTTGCTGAACAATAGGGGGGATAACCAAGAACACGATAGCACCCAAAATTGCAATCACTGCCAAATAGGCTATTGCAGTGGCGGCAACTCGACTTTTACCAGGTAAGCGCCTAGAAATTTTAGAAACCGGTATATTAAGCGCTAACGCTAAGAAAAGTGAAACTCCTAATATAATTAGTGCTGTTCGGGCACTGTAAATCGCAAGTGCAGCCAGTCCAAGACCGAGTACAACTAACCAAAATCGGACAAATGTTCGTGTGTCTATTTCTACGTGTGTTTTCATACTGTCATTATACACTAATTCAACCTCTGTCCAATTTTGACTCATAATGCTAGAAAAGGTATAGTATGTGTATGGTATTAACAGTACAAGAAATAGGCTGTGTCAAGGATGCAACACAAATCCTGGGTGACAAATGGACACCTCAAATTCTGAGATTCCTTAACAACGGCACTAACATGAGGTTTTGCCAAATCCAAGATTTGGCTGAGGGAATAAATCCTAGAACGCTGTCAGCACGCCTTGATTCGCTTGAGAAAAAGGGTATTATTAAAAAGAATCCAACAACCAGTTCAAGGTGCGAATATTGTCTGACTGACAAGGGTTATGATTTGGTACCGATTCTAAACGAAATGACAAAGTGGGGCGAAAAATATAAAAACTCCACTAATTTAAGGAGCTACTAAGCTTAGAGGTTTATAATAACATCATGAGAATATTACTTATTGAGGACGAACACAAAATAGCAAGGGCCCTAAAAAAGGCACTAGAACAAGAAAATTACGCTGTTGATGTGTCGTACGACGGAGACGATGGCTATGCCATGGCCTCAACTGAGCCCTATGATCTGATGATTGTCGATCGCATGATTCCTGGAAAATACGACGGAATTGCATTAGTGAAAGCAATTCGCGATGCCAAAATTCATACTCCAGTCTTGTTCCTAACTGCGCTTACGTCTGTTACCGACAAAACAACTGGACTTGATGCAGGCGCTGATGATTATTTAGTTAAACCCTTTGCCCTTGAAGAACTATTAGCGCGGATACGAGCTCTGCTACGCCGACCTACCGAACAAAAGTCAGTCGTTCTAAGTGTTGGCGACCTGACACTTGATACAACAACATTCTCGGTTAAACGGGCCGGCAAAGAAATCAACCTGACCGGCAAAGAATTCGCCCTGCTCGAATACCTAATGCGCAACCCATCTAGGCCACTCAGCAAAGAATCAATCATTAGTCACGTTTGGGATTATGATTCAGACGTATTACCAAATACCGTTGAAGTATACGTCAAATATCTCCGTCAAAAGGTTGACGACCCGTTCAAAACACCTCTGATCCACACCGCCAGAGGCTTTGGATATAAAATAGAGGCAAAATAAACCGCTATGCGACCGATGTTTGAATCGGCGACACTTAAACTTACTGGTTGGTATATTTTGATACTAATGGCTACTAGCCTAATGTTTAGTGTGGCTCTTTATCAAATAACCATAAACGGCGCCAGTGTCCGCGTCGATCACTTGCAAAGTCTAGTTGAAGAAAGTGCTAATCCTCAGGCTTTTAGCACCGTTAACTGGGTATTAGTAAAATCAAATCAGCTAGGCGAAACTAGTCTGATGCTAATTGCAGGTTTATTCTATATAAACATAATAGTACTAGTGATTGGCGGAGTAGGAAGCTTTTTCTTAGCTCGGCGGACCCTTAGGCCAATTGAATACGCTCACGAAGCCCAATCTAGATTCTCGAGCGATGCCAGTCATGAACTGCGCACACCGCTGTCATCAATGAGAACAACCATCGAAGTAGCTTTGCGCGACAATTCTGCCACCAAACAATCTTTCCGCGAAGTCCTAGTTAGCAATCTCGAAGAAGTTGAAAAACTTTCTAGGTTGTCGCAAATGTTACTTGACCTATCTAAACTTCAATACGACAAATTAGAATTTAGTCCAATTGAGCTAAAACCAACTATTCAAAATACTCTCAAAACTCTACAAACGAACGAAAAAAGGGTCAACATTAAAGGTGTTAAAAACTTTATTGTCCACGGCAACCAAGATGCGATTGAAGAGCTGTTCACTATTTTGATCGACAACGCTATTAAATACAGCCCACCAAAATCAGTCGTTATTGTCACGACCAGACGTCGTAATCGCCAGGCCTGTATCGAGGTAGAAAATATCGGCGATGGCATTCCTGCTGACAAATTAGTTCACATTTTTGACAGGTTCTACCGTGCAGATTCATCACGAACTGGCAGCGGAGGGCATGGACTCGGACTTTCACTAGCCAAAAAAATTGTCGAAATTCACAGTGGTGAATTATCAGCCACCAGTGCCCCGGGCAAGACAACGACGTTCACTGTCCTTTTGCCGTTTGCCACAGGCCGACGATAAGCAAATTGTATGGCGTAATATTAACATCGAATCAGCTTGAATTAAGTTTGATGTGGCATATTAATGATGTAACGCGAGAGAACACCACCGACCGTTACTAATACCAAGACAAAAGGAGGGAATAAACATGAACACCACTGTCGAAGGCAAGGTAACACTACTAAGTAAAAAAGGTATGAAGGAGCTAAAAAAGAGCATCTCTCAACTCGAGCACGATCGAGCTCAAGCATTACTGGCACTACGCGAACAAGACAAAACGTCGGCCCACGACGAGCGATTTACCCGAGCTGACAGAATCGCCGCCATCGATATGATCGAGGCAGAACTAGAAGAAAAACGGTACACGCTATCAAGGGCAAAACTAGCGCCTAAACAAAAAGGACAGTTGCGAGTTGCCATTGGCTCAGTCGTCGATCTAATCGACAAACAAGGACGTAAACTACGATTCCAAATCGTCGATACGCTTGAAGCAAATCCAAGCGATGGGCGCATTTCCGCCGCCAGTCCACTGGGTCAAAGTTTAATTGGTAAAACCGTCATGGATATAGTCAAATGGAGCACCAACGCCACCACCAACCAACTGCGATTAATAAGAATAACGTAACTTGGAAGAATATTTTATCTAACTAGACCAAGAAACCCCTTATTCCACGCCAGAGCACACTCTTTTAATAAAGCCCCGCAGAGGGGCTTTATTAAAGCGTTCGGCTGAAATCGGTTATTGCAACCGATTTCACAGTCTCTGTCTTAGGATTAAGGGATTTCTTGGCTTTCTATACACGATAGAGTAGTATTGCTTAATTCTATATCAATCAGATTGTATGTTTTGTTACAATAATGTTAATGCTTTACTACAACCAGTCAGTCCGTGCCACGTTAAAATCTCTTGATACCAGTGAAAATGGCCTATCTGTTACTGATGCCGCTGAGCGCCTGACTGTCCATGGCCTAAATAGTGTCAAAGTCGTCGGTGAGCCCTTGTGGCGAAAGTTAATAGAACCGTTTGCCAACGTATTCATGCTGGTTCTTTTGATTGCGGCGGCAATTAGCTTTTGGCACCACTCGGTTATAGACGGCGTAATCATCGTGGTTATTATGATGGTTAGCGCCTCGATATATTATATTCAGCGGTTTTCAACCGAACGAATCCTCAGATCACTGCAAAAGCACACCGCCGAACAAGTTAGCGTCATGCGTGATGGCGAAGTAGTAATGCTCGACTCCAGTGTTTTGGTACCAGGTGACATTATTATCCTAAACGAAGGCGACAAAGTTCCAGCTGACGCCAGATTAATGGATGGCAATAATATTCGAACCGACGAATCGATGTTAACGGGCGAGTCTACGTTAATCGACAAGACGGTAGACGCGGTTCGAGGCAACAAAGAGGTCTACGAACAAGCCAACATTTTGTTTCAAGGATCGTTTATCGTGTCCGGCGAAGCCACCGCCATCGTGACCGAAACCGGCAACAACACCGAATTTGGTAAAATTGCAGCCCTAGCCAAAAACACCGCCGTAACTAGCCCCGTTCAGGTTAAAATCGATAGACTACTTAGTCAAATTATCATAATCGTAGCAGGCCTAGCAGTCGTCGCGTTTGCGCTGGCTATAATCAGAGGCACAGAGCTTTCTGAAGCTCTAAGGTTTGTAATCGCTGTGGCTGTATCGGCCGTACCAGAAAGCCTACCTGTAGCAATCTCAATTATTTTAGTTCTCGGCATGCGTCGTATGGCAAAACGTAAAGCTTTGGTTCGAAATATTCGCGCCATCGAAACGGTCGGGGTGTTAACCACGATCGCTACCGACAAGACTGGTACACTAACCAAAAACAAACTGACCGTCCAAGGTTCATGGCAGCCATCTGGCGTACACAAATTAATCGACGTTTTTGCATTTCAAAGTATTAATATTAGCGCAGACAGCATTAACGATCCGCTCGACAACGCTCTGCAAAATTACACCAACAATCTCAAGGATCGTTTACCTGGCGGAACAATCATTGAAAGTATCGATTTTGATCAAAGCTACGCCATGAGCGGTAATGTCTGGGAGTATAACGGCAAATATTCGCTTATCGTAAAAGGCGCACCCGAAGCAATTATTGACCGGAGTGACCTAACTGATAACGAACGCGAAAAAGCCGAACTAAAGCTCCAACAAATGACATCGCTAGGTTACCGTGTAATTGCATTTGGATTCACTGAATTGAAGGGGCCAATTGATGAGTTTGATGACCTACCAAAACGCACCAAATTTGAATTCGTAGGCTATATCGGCGTGGCTGACGAACTGCGCCGGGAAGCCCATTCGGCAATTGCAACCGCCCTTGCCGCCGGCGTTAGTGTTCGTATGATCACCGGCGACCATTTTGAAACCGCCTATCACATAGGCAAACAGCTCGGAATGGTCACCAGCCGCGAACAAGTCTTTGACAGCCGTCGCATGGGAACTATGAGCGATATGGACCTTCGCGAAACCATCAAAGACGTTCGCGTTTTTTCGCGTGTCATCCCAGAAGATAAATATCGAATCCTAACACTTCTAAAAGAAACCGATGTGACAGCTATGACAGGCGACGGTGTAAATGACGTGCCGGCACTTGCTAACGCCCATGTTGGCGTCGCGATGGGTAATGGCTCCCAGATCGCCAAGGATGCCGGAGACATCATTCTACTCGATAACAATATCACCAGTATTATTGGCGCGATGAAAGAAGGCCGAATTATTTTCGCCAACATCCGCCGGATGCTTTTTTATCTGCTGTCGACTAACGCTGGTGAAGCGTTAACAATGGTCGGTGCGCTGATTATCGGTATGCCAATTCCACTTTTACCTGTCCAGATCCTCTGGATTAACCTAGTAACCGATACGTCTATGGTCATACCGCTAGGCCTAGAACCAGGCGAGAAAAACATTATGAAACGCCGCCCAGAACGACCAGATGCTCCAATCCTAAGCGGTTTTATACTGATACGCATGATAATTATCGCTCTAAGCATGGCTATACTAGCGATAGTTTTATATATCGTATTTAGCGACCTACACGACCACGATTATGCCCGCACAATCGTATTCTGCGCTCTGGTAGTAATGCAATGGGCCAACGCCTTTAATGCTCGTAGCGACCATGAATCGATATTTAGTCGTCTAAAAGTCTGGAATGGAAAATTTTACATAGGACTGGCAATCGCTATAATATTGCAAACTTTGGTACTATTCGGACCGTTGGGTGGACTGCTCCATATCACAAGTGTGGCCTTAGGGGATTTGGTCATTACGGGCGTCATAGCCTTTATTATTCCAATCGTACTGGTCGAGTCGCATAAATTCATTGTACGTCGTAGACTAAGTATATAAAGGAGAGAAAATGATTGAATATAGACATTCGAACTCTCAGGCGGATGTGATTGATTACGTCGCAAAACTAATTAACCAGCACTTAGCCGCAGGTGACAGGGTGCTTTGGTTAACATCAGGTGGTTCAAACATAATGCTTAGCGCACAGATTGCCAGTAAACTTGCGGCTGATAATTCAGATAACCTATATGTCAGTCTAGTTGACGAACGATACGGCAAAATAGGTCACCCAGACGAAAACTGGCAACAACTACTCGACGCTGGTTTCGAAATTCAGGGCGCACACCCACACCGACCCTTAGCGGGGGACAGTGGGTCAGAAACTGCTAGAAAATTCGGCCAGTGGCTAGATGAGCAAATTAATTTAGCTGATATAAGCATTGGGCTACTTGGTATTGGTAGTGATGGACACACCGCCGGTATCAAACCCCACTCGAGCGCCGTTCGATCTCGCGAAACAGCTGTTTACTATAATTGGGACGACCATCAAAGAATTACTATGACGCCCGCTGCGATTGTTAAATTAGACGTTGCTGTCATCCAAGCTTTTGGACGCGACAAAGACGATACACTACATAAATTACTAACCCTAGACTTACCGGACGACGATCAACCTGCTCAAGTGCTTAAAAGAGTAAACCAGAGTATACTATATACAGATTATAAGGAGGAAAAGTCATGAAGATTGCAATATCGGGTTTAGGGCGCATGGGTAGTCAAATTGTCCAAAAATTAGTCGAAGGTGGCCACAGCGTCATTGCGCATAACCGCAGCCCAGAACCAGTCGAAGAGGCCGTCGCAATTGGTGCAACTGGCGCCTATGACAAACAACAAGTAGTTGATGCCTTTGGACCCAACGAACAGGTGGTGCTTTGGATTATGATTCCGTCGGATGTTATTGAATCAGAACTAGATAAATGGGCCGAAATCCTACCCAAAGGCAGTATTGTAATTGACGGCGGCAACAGCGACTACCGAGGCGACGCAGCCCGTGCTAAACGACTAGCAGATAAAGGCAGTCAATTACTTGATATCGGCACCAGTGGTGGTGTTTGGGGTTACGAAAATGGCTTTTCTATGATGGTCGGAGGTGATAAAACCGCCTATGAGGCCGTTACTAGCGCCCTAGACACGCTTGCTTTGCCTAGGGGTGGTCATCAGTACTTTTCAACCAGTGGTAGCGGTCATTACGTCAAAATGGTCCACAACGCAATTGAATATGGCATGATGGAAAGTCTAGCCGAAGGTTACCGAATGCTAGCCGAAGGCCCCTATAAAGACATTGATCTAGCCGCTGCCGGTGACGTTTGGCAACAAAGTAGCGTAGTGACGTCATGGCTAAACGACCTAACTCGCCAGGCATTGCACGAGAACCCTACACTCGATGGCATCGAAGGTGTTGTTGCTGAATCCGGCGAAGCCCGCTGGACACTTGAGACCGCTGATAAACTTGGCATCCCACTGCCTGCGATTCAAGCTTCGTTTGACGTTCGTCTAGCCTCTCAAAAGGGCGAAATAAATATAGCCACCAAACTGTTAGCAGCAATGCGTAACAAATTCGGTGGACATAATATTGATGGGAAGTAGTTGGGGGTTAGGGATTGGGAAATGGGAAATAGGAAATTAGTCAACGAGCACCTAGCTCATAATACTAAGCAACGTCCAATTACCGCCCTTGTTATCTGTGCGTAGGCAATATTGAGACAGACCATCTGATAAAGTAATTATTTCGGCAATTTTACCGCTGTAACGTACAATGCAGCGAAGTCCCGCGTCTATGAAATCATAGGTTATTCCGCGAAACTCCATCCGACGAGGATAGGGTGTCAAGTTCTTTTTGAACCCCATTGCTGTTACTGTTACTTGTTCGTTGATTTTTACACGATTCATTTTTTTCTCCAAGATTTCCATCATTTTAATAACAAAAAACTGACAACAAGATAAATTGGTCAGTAAACGGATTTAGGAGTGAGTGATTCGGAGAGGGTAGACACGCCCGTTTAGGTGTCATCTTTTTACCGAATATCTCTAGAATTGTGTACGATTTGACAGGGGCGGGCGGATAACCTACTAGTGTCCGCGGGCATGTTATCGTTTGGTGGCTTCTCGCATAAGCCTGTAGGTGGAAAGGTTGCCCAGTACCTACATAGCTGTATCTAGTATACATCGCCCTATATGGTTGTCGTCAACAGCAAAAATATACTTTAGCGCAAACATACATAAGCTTTACAAAATACATTATTTATGGTATCATCAATCAGATAAAGTGTTGAGCAAACATGGAGCAGGGAGCTCCAGCTCCATTTTACGCTCATTTACAATACACTTTACTCATCCAACACACCGATATAGATAGGAGGTGGTGACAGAAATGTCACTACGAAGAGGTAGTCACAAGCGGAGAGATCCGCTGGTGCGAAAGATACTCTCGATTGCAAGCGCAGCAGCGCTTGTCGTCGGTGTCGCTGGTGGAATGGCGCTTAGCACCGCCCAGTCCGCCTCGGCACACACGCCCGCCGCAACCGACACTTGTACGACGCTGTCAGTTAACCTGACGCAGTACAAAGGCATCGTTCCCGCGAAGGACGCCGTTTTCACAACTGAGTACCAGCGGTACTCATGGACCGGCAACCCCAGCTTGAGCGACCCCGCTACGTCGTCACCGGTGACCGAGCCAGGCAACTGGCAGGCCAACAACAAGCCGGACCCCGGGAACGACCCGATTGGGCAATCATTCCAGCAGGGCAACGGGGTAAACGCCTCGTGGTTCTTCTGGGTTGCGAACCTGGTCGAAACGTCTCCGGCGACTCCGGCCAAGGTGAACACCGTGACGGTGAGCATCAACGGCACGCAGGTAGATTCGGCTGAATTCGGCGCATCGTTCATCAAGGACTACACGTTCACGGACTCAACCATCGCCAACAGCTGGTCAGTAACCGTTGTGGCATGGGACGGTCCAAGCAACTCGAACTGGTCCAAGACGATCACCGGAACGAGCGAGCCCTGTGTCCCTGTTGATTCCTGCCCAGTGGACTTCACAAGTCCAGCCATGTGGGAAATCAACTGGGGTACGAGCTTCGACAACCGCAATGGCGTGCCGACGTTCACGACCGCTTCAAACGGTGGTATGACGTCGCTCAACGGAGCAGCCTTGCCGTCCTACATGACCAACTACGATGCCACGCATCCAGGTCAGAACTGGCACTGGCTGTACGTCAACAAGCCCGTAACCAACTTCGGTTGGACCTATGGATTTGCC
>CALMFC010000012.1 GCA_937863415.1 uncultured bacterium
TCGGTGCAACTGCTACGGCTTCTATTGCGTTTGACGCCACTGCAGCTGCTGTAAAGGCCGCAATTGAGCTAGCAGTCCCGGCCGTTACCGCTACGGTCACAGGATCAGATGGCGGTCCGTACTCGGTCAGCTTGACTGGCGCGACTGGCGCGCTAACAGCGATGGGCGCGACTGTTGCTGTAGTTTAATACTGCGGCAATCTCAGCCCCGCGCCATCATGGTTTGCGGGGCTTTTTTATATTTGTTAAAAATACTGTTTGACTGTACGCGCTATCGCGTATAAAGTTCGCTTGAGTTTAACGAATGGATAGAGCGAAATGAAAAATTATGATTTTAAAGAGAATGACGATATTCGATTGAACGAGATACGCAAGTCATTTAATTCAAACGGTTGCTTGATGGTTCGAAAAGTGTTTGATGAGCCAGTAACTGTAAAGTCTGGTGAGGTTCTTTGCTTTGATAAGGACGGTAATCCGTTTGCAAAGTCCATTGGTGCGATTGGGGGTGATGTATGATCTATTTACTATACGGAGCAGCGATTGTGCTGTTTATTTTTGTGGCGTACTACTCGCTAGATGCTCTACTTGATGAGAGCTATGTCGCTAGGTGCTTATCGGTGATATTTTGGATTATCACCATTGCTTTTCTTTGCTATGCAGTGGTTGAGTCAAACAACAAAGGCCCATGCGTAAAATACGAAACACAGATGCACTACAATGCAGCAACTAAAACAATGATGCCTGCGCGTGTGTGCGTGCTGCGCGGGGAGTGGGTGGAATGATTGTTGGTTTGATTTGGTTTATATCAGTTTTTTATATCGGCCTAAAACTATAGGGGTTTTTCTCGGATGAATGAAGAAAAGTGGATTTAAAACAAAAACCAGCCTCGCTATATGCGGGGCTTTTTTGTGTATACTAACCAAGACATTAACCGGAGTCATTCTTGATGAACAAATTACTAGAAAACGCATTCGTACCCGTAACAACGATCAAGCAAGAGATCACATTTAAAGATCAAGCAACAGGTAAGAACGTAAAGACTCACGTTTACGTCAAGCCGTTGTCCTACGCCGCAGCACTTGAAGACCTGCAGAGCATTGGTGAGTCACGTCCTGACGCTATTGCGCGCCGTATTGCATACCATATTTGTGACGAAAGCGGGCAAGCCATTTTCACGCCTGAGCAGATCAAAGGTACGGCAAATCCTGAGCAGGGCGCGTTATCCAAAGACCTGACCATTGAGCTGTTGCGCGCAATCGGTGAAGCGTCTAGCTTGGGAAAGACGGAAGCCTAAGCGCAGAAGATGAGCTGTGGTGTGAGCTTGTGATGAACGGCATCGGCGGCAGCACCATAGCAGAGGCTAAGCGGCGGTTAGGCTATGATGAGTATTTAACGTGGGCAGCATACAGGCGCGAACGCGGAAGCCTAAACGTTGGGCGCCGCATTGAGCAGGCTGTCGGTTACTTGTCATTCTTAACCACTGCAGTCAATAGCAAATCTGGCAGCAAGATAGACGTTCTTGATTTTATGCCGCATGAACCAAAGCCAACACAAGAGCAGGAACTGATGGACGCATTTAAGGTATTCGGCGGGGTGAAATAATGGCTAATCTTGGAACGTTGACGCTTGATCTTGTTGCTAAAACGGGCAACTTTATTCAGGGAATGGATAAGTCTGAGCGATCAGTTAAAAAGTTCGTTGACTCCACAACAAAAGGCGCGAAGATTGCAGCAGGTGCTATCACTGCAATGGCGGCGGCATCGGCTGCGGCCGCCGTGGCGATGGTCAATAATTACCGCGATGTCATTGATGCAAACGCTAAGACGGCACGCGCACTTGAAACCACATACTCAGCTTATGTATCGCTCAAAGAAGCTGCTGGTGATGCTGGCGTAGGCATGAGCACGGTTGAATCAGCTAGCCGCACGTTGAATCGCGAGCTTGGCAAGGCGTTATCAGGCAGCCAGAAACAGATAGAAGCATTCAAGCGCTTAAAGTTATCAGCTGAGGAGGTTGCAAAACTACCGCTAGATGAGCGCATTGCTAAAATCAATCAAGCGCTCGTTGATAACGTTGATGTAAATCAGCGCGCCGCTGCTGCCGCTGAATTATTCGGCTCTAAAAACGGCGCAGCAATGCAGCTTCTGAATGCTGAAGGTATCGAATCGGCAGCAGAGCGGCTTGACCTGTTTGGTCTACGGCTTAGCGAAGTTGATGCGGCAAAAGTCGAGACGGCTAACGATGCAATTGCTCGCTTTGGCTTGCTCGCTGACGGTGTCGGCACACAGCTTGCAGTTGAGCTTGCGCCTGTTTTACAGGCTATCGCTGATCTGTTTATGGATAGCGCACGCGAAGCTGGCGGCATGGGTAATGCCGTGCAAGAGGCAGTTCAAACTGGGGTAAAAGCATTAGCATTTATGGCTGATGCTGCTGACGGCGTTAAGCGGGTGTTCCAGCTTGCCGCAGACGGGATTATTCTAATTCTGAACGATATAGCGGCAACAGCAGCTCTTGCGGCTTATCGTGCTGTCGAGATATTAAACGCTATACCTGGCGTTGATTTTTCAGATGAGTTAAAAGCTATCGGCGATTTTGGCAGGCAGGCCAATTCAGTTGTAAAATTAGCCGCAGAAAACATGCAGGCCACACTAGATGAGCCGTTAGCAGGCGCTAAACTGCTAGAGTTTTATGAGAAGGCTCAAATAGCAGGCCAAGAAGCTGCTGAGGCTGCAGTCGCTGCAGCAGAAGCTAATCGCAAGTCTGGGGAGGTGTTCACTAAAGCCAGCAGCGCGGGCACTAAGGCAATCAAAAACCAGCGTGACGCTATTGGCGATCTAATCAAATCGCTTGAACTTGAGTATGCAACAGTCGGCATGTCGCGCAAAGAACAAGTGCTATACAAGGCAGCACTAGACGGCGCAAAAGCTTCACAGCTTGCGCAGGTTAGCGCGCTACTGAGCACCATAGATGCACACGAAGAAGCTGACAAGGCCGCTAAAGCGTACGCGGACACAGTAAGGTCATTGCGCACCGATGAAGAAAAGCGCACTGATACTTTGCGCGATCAGCTTGAAATCATTCGCGCTGCAGCTAATGTATCGCAAGAAGACAAAGACAAAGCAGAGTCACGCGCAGTGCAGGGCGCGTTAGGCAGTGATAAACCAGATTTTGCTGGCGGTGATAGCGCACTAGGTGAACTGTATAGATTCGATAAGCAACAGAAAGAGATTGAAAGCTGGTACACAAAACAGCTTGATATGCTTGATACATTCCGATCAGAGTTTTCAGACAAAGAAGGTGAGTGGAATGCTGCAGAGTTAGAATTAAAACAGCAGCACGCAGACCAGCTTGCTGAGATTGATCTAGCGCGTAAAGATGTTTTGCTTGCGACAAGCGAGTCAATGTTTGCCAGCGCCGCAGATCTTGCGCGGCAGTTTGCAGGTGAAAGCAGCGGCATATACAAAGCGCTGTTTATCGCTGAGAAAGCTGCAGGTATCGCGCGTGCAGGTGTTGCCATTCAAACAGGTATTGCGCTCGCAGCAGCTAACCCGTGGCCGTTGAATTTGGGAGCGATAGCCACTGTTATCGCTGCAACAGCAGGAATGGTTAGCAATATTGGTGCAATCGGTATGGCTCACGATGGTATTGACTCGGTGCCAAAAACGGGCACATGGCTGCTAGAAAAAGGCGAGCGCGTTATAACCAGCAAGACCAGTGCTAAACTTGATGGCATGATAGAGGGCGCGGCGCGCGGCGGCATGGGTGGGCGTGGTAACAGCGTAAATCAGACAATCAATGTGACTGGCACAGTTGATAGTTACACGGCATCACAGTTGGCGCGCCAAGCGGCACAACGACAGGCGATTGCAGAAGCGAGGTTGGGATAATGTTTATCGAAGAAAGGCTTTTAGATTGCGTTAGTTACGGCACTATTTACGGTGAGCGATTCCGCACGGAAATTGCAACGATGCGGAACAAATCCGAGTCGAGAAATATGGAATGGTCAGAGTCACGCGGCGAGTTTACGCTAGTATTTGCAGCGCTTACCGAGCCTGACCGCGCAGAAGTAATGCGAGTTTTCCGCGTATGCCGTGGCCGTGGTATTGGTTTTCGCATGAAGAACTGGGTTGATTATAAAGCATCCGATGAAACGCTAGGGGTAGGCGCAGGTGCAGATCAGTCATACCAGATGACGATCACTGCTAATTCAGGATCGTATAAAACAACGAAAACGATCCGCAAACCAGTTATGGGCACAATTCAGGTAAAAGCAGACGGCGTACCTATCGCGGCAATCATCGATTACAGTACAGGTGTTATAACGACTAACGCGCCGATAGGTGCAGTGTTAACATGGTCTGGCGAGTATGATATTCCAGTGCGTTTTGATTCTGACGACATACAATGGTCTGTTGATAACCGCTCTGGAGATACGTATGTTATGGGTTCAGATGTGCAGATAGTGGAGCTAGCAGAATGACCCGACGTATTAACCCGTCACTATTAGAGCACATGAATGGCAGCGTTTTAACGATATGCGAACTGCTGCGACTACGGCTAGAGGATGGCCGCTTGTTCGGCGTCACCTCGCTGGACCGCGACCTGTTCTTTGATAATATGTGGTGGCGATCTTACACAGGCATGGATTCCAGCGTGATTGCCACGGACACAAACCTAAGCGTTGATAACAGCGAGGTTTCGATGTTGCTGCGAGCCATGGTGCAAGATGGATTGACGTTAGATCAAGTTCAAAGCGGTGTACTCGACAACGGAACGTATCAGTTCTTTATTATCAACTATGAAGACACCGATCAGTCGCACATGCTTGACGCTGGCGATATCGGGGAAGTCAAAGTCGCAAACGAGCACAGCGTAACAGTTGAATTATTAAGCCATGCGGTGCGACTGCGTAACAGTTCAGGCGGCGTTGATTCGATCCGTTGCCGCGCAGTGTTCGGCACATACGCCAACAGCCAAAAAGGTTGCGGCGTGAATGCTGATGTAATGTGGGTTGACGGTGTAGTGACTGGCGTAGGCGATGAGAAGCGCCGTGTGTTTGCAGATAGCAGTATTCCGCTTGGCACTGAGTCGAATACATACCGAGTTCGGTTTACTAGCGGGCGCAATAAATCGCCTCGGTTATATCAAGTCGAGGCGTACAGCTTGGTTAGTGGAACAATAGCGCTCATTGAGCCAGCGCGTTTTGACATCGAGAATGGTGATACGTTCCAGATTAGACCCGACTGCAATAAGTTACCGGACGACTGTAAGAAGTACACGAACTTTATCAACTACAAAGGCGATCCTTACATTCCAGTCGCAGACGGCCTTGAGGGTTTAACTCCTAATGCACAGTTGGCAGGCGGTGTAACAGGAGGCGCAGAAATTGAAGACTGATAAAGCGGCAGCGCTTGAAATGGCGCGTAGTTTGATTGGTGCAAAGTGGCGGCATCTTGGCCGCAAACCGTGGGCGATTGACTGTATTGGCATTGTGATCGTGTCGCTAAAAGCTGGCGGGGTGTTCATGCAGGATCGTACAGACTATGGTCGCGAGCCATGGAATGATGGACTTGAGCATGATCTACATTTGCATTTTGGCGATCCGTTACCGATTGATGAGCGTCAATCTGGCGACATTGTTTTGATGAAGGATGAAATGCAGCCAGCGCCGGGTCACGTTGGTATCATCACCGAGATTGATAGCGTTATTCACAGCTACAGCCAAACGGGTGTGGTTGAGCATGGTATTGATGACGAGTGGTTGCGTAGAATGGTCTGCGTATATCGCCCTGATTGGAGTGCTGATTAATGAGTATGATTATCGCTCCAACGGTTGCCACATTCAAATTTGTTGGCGGTTTGTTCGGTCTTCTTTTTAACACTAAGCCACCTAAAATTGGCGCGCAGACACTTGGCGAACTTTCAAGCCAAACAGCAAAAGAGGGTGAGCCGCGACCTATTGTGTACGGCATCGGTAGACCTATCGGTGGCAATATCATGTATATGTCGCCACCTATCAGAAAGATGGTTAAGACGTATGTTGGTGAGGCTGGCGGTAAGGGTGGCAGTAAGAAAAAGAAGCAGTATCAAGATGTTGAGCATGTTTACCGTTACTACGCAATCCGTGTCTGCGAGGGTCCAATTACTGGCTATAGACGTATATGGCGAAACGGTGCATTAGTTTATGATGGTAGAAAGGGTAGTGCATGGGGTGCTAAGAACAACCATTTATTCTTTAATACGTATCGACTGTACACGGGTAGTTGGAATCAGATGCCTGATAGTGTTCTGCAAGCGCGTCAAGGCATGGACATTCCCGCGTACCGAGGCACTGCATATCTAGTTGCTAACAATGAGGATTTGACGGACTTTGGCGGTGCTGTCCCTCAGTGGCAATTTGAAGTGGCTAGGTCAGAGGGGTATTACTTAACGTCACGGCCTTACGCAGTTCAAGAGTTTGAGCATGCTGGTCGCTTTGGTGTTGGCGGCGTTGGTGTTGACCTGAAATCAATTTACAACGAATCAGGAATGCAAGAGTCTTTGTCTGGATTCGGTGTTGCCAATGTAGGTGTTGAGCTTAAAAACGCTTTCAACGAAATTGCTTTGCACGAATCGGTTTCTGGCTTTACATTGAGCGGCTTTGGTGTTGAGCTTAAAAACGCTTTCAACGAAACTGCTTTGCACGAATCGGTTTCTGGATTCGGTGTTGCCGCAGTTGGCGTTGAGGTGAAAGAAGTTCTTATCAATCATGAACTGGATGCAGAATCCGTTTCGGCGTTCATAGTGAGCGGCGTTGCGGTAAATATTAGCTAAGGAGGTATTATGTTGGAAATAAAAGCAGGCGAACTTGCGGGGATAATCAGCGTTTACAAAGGCACTGAACCGGATGACATGCCGTTGTTAAGTAGATTTAACAATCTTATAACAGACAATGGGCTAAGGTTGATAGGCTCAACCAGAACTTACATTTCTGAGTGCTTTATAGGCTCGGGCAGTTCAACGCCAGTCGCGTCTCAGACTTCATTGGATAACATGCTTAGTTACTCCAACAGCAATCAATCTGACACTAGAGGGGCGAATACAGATGACCCTTTGAACCAGTATGTGTACAGGCGCGTTAGATACAGGTTTTCCCCAACTGGTTCAGCCTATAACGTGTCAGAGATTGCGTTTGGTGACGGTGTGCTTGGTGATAACCTGTTTAATCGCGCTCTGGCAAAAGACACTTCTGGCTCACCAACAACAATCAGCGTACTAGGGGACGAATATTTAGATGTTGAGCTTGAGATTAGGGTTTATCCGCCGCTTGCAGATATGACAGGTTCTTTTGCGCCAACAGGGAAAGACACCGCTGGACGGACTTGGACTGCTAGGGCTGCAGGCTATGGTGGTGTGCTAACCGACGACATTCTTGATGGCTGGTCGGCTTATGGCAACTTCGTGGAGGGGCGATATCAGCAATCAGGCGGTTATGGGTACGCTTCAAACTCAGCACTTCCTCCGATTTTCTCTAACATTCCAAACAGCTTTATATTGGACTTCGGGAGGTCTGCTTTGCACCCTACAGGTGCTGGGTACACAAAGGTTGTAACTGCGGGGCTTGAGGATTGGAACACTACTATAAGAACGGTTAAGCTGTTTGGTAATTCGCACGTAATGAATATTGAGTTTGACCCGCCTTTTGTTAAAACAAACAAGGACATTTTTAAGCTCACCTACACGGTCACTTGGGGCAGAAGGGCATGATACCGGAGCTGGTTTTATCATCTGAGTCTAGACCTGCTGTCTTTGCTGGCGGCAGGGCGTTCCCTGTGCAAAAGCACATTGATTACGAGCTTGGTCCGATTGCAATTCAAGACCCGTCACGAGGCAGTCAGCACCAAATATGGCGCGCAAGGATGGAGAATCAATTTGTTTATTTGAGTGCGCCTAATGTTGCAGAGTTTGTGTTGCTGGACTTACCAAAGGTTACCGAAATCAGCTTTACATTCGACCAAAACGCCAGGCACATTTTCGCTTATGTGCAGGACGGAGTGAGTTGGTTACGCTGGTACGACTCCAGCGTTTCGCAATACGTTACGACTCCGATAAACGGTATAACTCCTCGCGTTACGCTTGACGACAAAAGGGATTTGCAGCGCGCGATAAGTGATGTTCTTGTGTTTTACGCGCGAGATAATTCCTTGTTTATGCGCATGCAGCGTGACAGGTACGGTGTGGAATATCACTTGGCCACAAACGTGACTGATGGAATTGTTAAATGCGGCATGATGCGCAACTTGCGCGTTGGCGTACAGCTTGCGCAGTATCAACCAGCGGTGCTTGTATGAGTTTAATATCGAAGTGGAATACGTCTCTAGCGATTGACGACGACCTTATGAGCTGGTCGCTTGGTAACTTGGTTATTGACCTGTGCTCACGCGCAGGGCTTGATCCAGATATGTATGACGTGGGCAGTTTAGAGGGGCGTGTGCGAGGACTGCTGAACTCTAACAACAATTCAACAATAAGCGTTATCAACGGGCTTGCTCAGAACCACACTTTCGATGTGTCGAACTATGATGGCAAGGTGCATTTTATCCCACGCGGCGGCGAAGTCGTTCGAGTTATCAGCATGGACGATCTGATTGATACGGGCGAGTTCGATAAGCGCACGCGAGCTGATTCGATTGAAGTACCGCTGACCATGCACTTAGAGTACTTTGATATTGACGGCGGTCTGAATCCTGATATGCAGACTAGCGAGCGGTCTATTGACTCACGCGCTCGCGGATCAACAAAGCTGCAAACTTCCGAGCTATTAACGTCCGATGAGGCCGCTCGCAGCGTGGCTATAACGCACAAACTGGCAATCGAAGAACAGCGCGGAACGTTTGAGTTCAGTCTCACGCGCAAGCATTTCGACTTGGTGAACGGCGATGGTATTGAGATGGATGGCGAGCGCTTGCGCATCACTAAAAACGACATTGATACGAATAGTCAAAAGTATAAAGCAAGCTTTGACCGCAAAAGCGCTTACACGTCTACGATTAAAGGCGTGCCCGCTCAATCACCAACACCACCACCAGACAAAGTTATTGGTGAGTCGATTGTAGAGTTGATTGATACGCACATACTCAGCGACTTAGACGACTTCTTAGGATTCTACATTGTTGCAGAGCGAACAACGCCAGCGTGGGAAGGCGCTGCTGTTGAGATTAGTATTGATGGCGGCCAGTCGTATTTCGATGAGATTAGCATCGGATCAGAAGGCGTTATCGGCTATCTAACAGCGCCACTCGACACTCATCCGCACTGGTATCAAGACAAGCTGAATACTCTTGAGTTCAGGCTGGCAGACACACGTGACGAACTAGAGCAGTTTACACATCGTGACGTTCTAAACAGGCGAGGATTGATTATTGTCGGCGATGAGCTGATGAACTATGAAGTAGCTGATGACGTTGATGGACAAGGTAACTGGACAGTAAAGAATCTGCTACGCGGGCGTAAAGGTACGGCAAGCACATCCCATGCAGCTGGTGAGCGGATTATATTCTTAGAAGCTGGCCTGGTTGATTTTATAGAGACCTCATTATTTGACGTAGGTCGCACTTATACGCTTCGAATCACTTCATACGGCACCAGCGAATCAACTACGCGCACATTTACATATCAAGGCAAGTCGCAGATTGAGCGAGCGCCTGCGCGATTAAGTGTTCGCAGATCTGGGAGTGATATGATTATCAGCTGGATTGGAGTCGGCAAGCTTGGTGGAGGTGGTCGCGTATCAATGGGCGCTCAATTTGACGGTTATCGTGTAACAATCGGCGCAACAGTGCATAATACAAACAATATGACTTTAACAGTTCCGTATCAGTCAGGATTGATTAGAGTACAGCAGATGAACAAATTAACCGCCACCGGAATCGCAGCGGAGATTACAGTATGAGATTAAGTTTTGTAACAGAGAACACAGTCGATGTGGCAAGCGATGTTAATCAGTCGCTGCTAGAGGCTGACGGTCTGATCGTTAGCCGAGTCACTGGCATTGAGACTGCGCCACCTGCTGTGCTAATTGACGGTCTGCGTGTGGCGATTGCTAGCGGCGCTACTGGTGCGTTCTCAGGTAGAGATGGGCAACTTGGCGTGTACGTTGAGAACGGTGCGTTCTGGCAGTTCTATTCGCCTGCGTTATGTATTTTTGATGGTGTTACATACCTGAGCGATGGTGGTGATTGGATTCAGTCATCGGGCGGTGAAGCATTTACTCTCGCTGAAAAACAGAAGCTTTATGGTATTGCCGATGAAGCCACAAAGAATCGTGCTGATAGTGAGAATGCGGATAAAGTGCATAATCATACTGTGGAACAAGTATCAGGATTAGGCTATGCCGCCACTGCGCCGACTGTGGGCGACGGTGTCGCGGTGCTGCGCGATGAAGCTTACGGCATTAGCGGATCAACTCTTGATGCTGAGAGGACGTCAGCAGGTTTTGCTAGAAGTCTTAGAACTAAAAAATTCGCGATGGCTGCGGAGGGTTATGAGGTTCCACCTGGTATTCCAACTGGTATAGCAATCGGTAGTGGTGGGTCGTTATTCACAACCACATACTCAGGTGTTTATGTTGCACTGACTGAGAGAAGGGCGTATGTGTACAATCTGCCAGAAGGAGTGACGGAGCCTTTGTTTACTGAGATGTACACCACCAATAACACCACCAAAAACCCAGACGGCACACTAAAAGCATCATCACCAGTAATAAACCTCTACACCGACAAACACGACTTACACAACGAAGGACAATTCGGTGCAACTCCAACGGTAGTTCGCAAATCGAAAGGGGTGTATGAGATTACAGGTGCACTAGGGCTACGCTCGGAAGGATGGTACTTAGACACGCCGTCAGACCGCAACGGTAACAAATACTTTAACATCGAATGGACTCAAAACATTACACCAGATGCCGTAGACGGCGTTGTCGATGAATACCGTGACGACATTGTTGTGACAATCGAGACGTTTGAGCGAGTGTGGAATAAAGACACTGGGTTGTTCGAGAATGGCGCTCCGATTGATATTAACGATTTGCAGGATCGGTTTGTGCAGTTGCGTTTTAATGAAATTAACGTTGAACATGAGGATCTGGATGATGAAACAATCACGCGGAATCAGGAATAACAATCCTGGCAATATCGACTATAACAAAAACAATCAGTGGCGCGGGCAGATTGGTATTGAAACTAGCGCGATCAATCCGCGCTTTGCTAAGTTCGACACGCCAGAAAACGGCATTCGAGCGCTTTCTAAGCTACTGCTGAATTACCAGCGGCTGCACAAACTCAACACCGTGCGCGAGATTATTAACCGATGGGCGCCGCCTATTGAGAACGTCACCAGCGCATACGTTAAAGCTGTTGCAGCTGCGTGCGAAGTAAGCGATGACGAGGTTGTTTATCTGCGTGATCGCAAACTGCTAAAGCGCATGGTCGTTGCAATAATCAAGCATGAGAACGGGTATCAACCGTATAGCGATGCTGTTGTGACTGACGGCGTTGAGCGTGGCCTATCATGAAAACCATGCTTATTTCATTCGGCATCGGCGCTGTGATGGGTGCTGGCTTGGCGTATACGAATACAGCGGATCATTATGAAGAAAAGGCGCGCGCGTTGCGTGATGACACAGCAAAAGCCGAGCAGCTACGCGCCGATAAATCAAAGGAGAAGGTCGATGAGTTATATGATAAATATAAAAACGCGCTTACTGTTGAGCCTGTTACTGTTGAGCGCGTTGTTACTAAGCGGCTGTACATCAAAGCAGACTGTGACGTGCAAACCAGTAGTGCTGGACAAGTGGATAACGGACAAGCCAAAGGAATCGTTAGACTTGGAGAAGAAGCTGACAGAAGCGTTAAGCAAGTGATACGCGAAACAGAAGCTGACTACACTGTTGTTAAAAATCAGCTTCTTGCATGTATCGCCAAAACGCAGCAATAGTATTTTTCTATCGTTTCACAGTGCTACAATACAGAAAACAAATCCTAAGGCTCGCAATGAAAAACGAGATAGTAACAATCGGCGCTTTCGCCGCGCTGACTTTTATCGAGCCTTATGCTGCTGTGGGCGCTCTTGGCGGCGCTTGCTTCTTCCTGGCCATGCCCAACAGCTTAGAGTGGTGGCGGCTCATGCTGCTGACCGTGTCGTCTGGCCTGATGGGCTATGCCGCTGGCGTGTCAGACTGGGGAACAAACAACATGATGCTGACGTCTAGTATAGTGAGCGCGCTTGGCGTGGCGTTTCTTACTAGCATGAAAGGCGTGATAAAAGACCGCATCATGGATATCATAAATCTAATCGTAACGTGGAGAAAATAGCATGTTAGCCTCACTGCAAATCATCATTCATCTGTCTATTTTCCTACTGATCGTTGTTTACAAAAAACGATGCAGGCCCGAAGATTTTAGATTAAGTGCTGGTTTGCTGGCCTTTGCGATAGCAGGGTTTAACCTGGCATGTGTTGGATATCTGATACTGATTCAGCCGAACCATGCGGCCCTTATGGATTATGTGCATATTGTGGCAATCACGGTGCTGCTAGTGATCGTTATGCGTTTTAAAGGCAATACGTCACAAATGATCGACTGGGTAATAAATAAGCCAGCGGGTTAGGGCTGGCTTGTGGTGGTTAAAACCTAGCTAAAGGCTTGCCATTCCAATGTTTCCATACGCCGCCGCAGTATTTTGCACGAACTGATTCTTTTGAGCCGTGCGCAGTGAAAGCATAAACCTGAAATTTGGTAACAACTTGACCTGATATACCGCCTCTAGGCCCTGATGCTGAGCCAAATACTTGAGGCCATGAATACCACGACACATCACCTGTGTGGCATCCTGCTTTATCAGCTATAAACGCGATTAGGTCGTCAATCATTTCAAGTCTGGTCATTAAGTTACCCATTCAAAAACCCACGTAGTCGTCGTTCATGTTCATTTTCCATCAAATATTCGACACATATTAGCCACGTGTCGTTTCAATCGACATTGCCTCGTCAATCGCATCGCGCATGCTGTGCAGATTACGCTCAACAATATCACACGGTAGCAATACGCTGCCGATACTATTGTTTACGTCTGCGAGCCAATCTAAGCGCGCTCTGTCTTTGAGCAATAAGTCAAGACAACTTCGAGTAACAATGTACGCCGGAACGCATCCATCACAATCAACGGTAATGTACTTTTCATCGTGCACATCATAATCATTTTCTTCCGGTATATCGTGAAAGAATACTTTTGCTAATATTTCATTCTTGATCATTTTACATACCTCGCTGATTTATTCCGTTTCTTTTCGCCTTTGCTGCGATTAGCTGGAGCGAATGGGTCTGTTTTTTTGTGTTCGTCTGTGAAGATACCGTAAGGATACGCTATCGATGTAGTTGTTCTTAAAACTATGACGCTTGATAGAATTGATTTTCTCATTTCTTAAACACCTTTTCATTCAGCTGGTTCGTGTTCACGTATTCCCGTCTACGTTCCAAAAGTACCTTTAACTGCTGCTCTAGTTTGTCCTGTTGCCGGTCGAAATCTTTTAATATCTGTTTTTGTTCTTGAGTCATGATGATACCCTTGTCCAGTAATTCACAATATCGCGCACCTAAAATGGCCGCATATTTCAGCGGCCTATTAAATCAGAATAAACTATCCTGATCTGAGTTATCTTCTTTATCAAAACGCTTATCAGCTAAAGACAAGTTGATTGCGGCCTGCTTAAAATAACTGTCTTTTAACTCAATACCGATAGCTTTTCTGCCCAAGCTTACTGGACTGTAAACCTCGCTACCAACTCCCATGAATGGCGTCATAACTGTTTCGCCTGGATTGCTGTACATGTAGACCAGTCGATCAATAACGTCTAACTGAAGTGGATGAACGTGCTTTTCGTCATCTTCTTCTTTGCTGTCACGGAACGGCAAAACATTATCAATACGGATGTCGTCCCAAAACGCATCGGCATAACGTCTCCATGTGTAATGGCTTAGCTTGTTTGTTTTCGGGTCCTTGTGATCCTTGTACGTATTGTTAAGGTAGTCCCATAATTCTTCAGGGCTATCGACCTTAGGGTTATCCTCGTTATTGTTCCATGCTTGCAAGAAGTGCGGCAAAATAGGCTGCTCACCAAAATATGGAAAATCAGTAAGGCCGTTGTCGTGCGTTACCGGTACTTCTGTTTCGCCCTTCTTAGTGAAAATCAAAACATAGTCGGGCATGGCTGAAAAGCATTTTGTCATATCTTCTACGACCATTTTGTGCATAAGACTTTTTACCATGGTGCGCATACGTACCTTCAAAGGCTCTTTGCGGATACCTTGACGGCACCGGAACTGAAATCCATGGCGCTGGTGAATCTTGATGATTTCGCCGGGCAAATCCCACAAGTTACAATCGTTATCATGTATGTCAGTGCAGTGTACCGCCGTGATTCGACCCGGCTTTGTAACGCGAGCTTTTTCCTGAACTAAAAACTCGTAGTGCTGAATAAACTGCTCTTTGTTTTCGCAGTTTGAGAAGTCGCGCGGATCGCTCGAGTATTGATATAAACCAGCGAAAGGCGGCGAATAAATCGACAGGTCAATAGAATTGTCTGGAAGGCTCTTTAATACCTCTACGCAATCAGAATTATAGATAGCATAGTTTTCTGTAATAATTTGCTGTTTTGCTGTGCTCATTTTAAAAACTCCGGTAATTGTACTTTCTGATCAAATTGTCTTGTTGTAACGCTAAAATCTTGATTGGCTGCCGATACTAGATTGCCGTATAGCTCAATCGCTTTTTGTGTTTTCTGTTGTAACGCTTCCATTACTCGCTCTTGTCCGTCGCTTATCACGATGTCGCAAACAACCTCGCTCTTTTGGCCAAAACGCCAAAAACGGCGGATAGATTGATAATACTGCTCATAGCTCCACGTTGGGAAAAATACGGTGTGATTGCAGTGCTGCCAGTTCAATCCTGCTGATGTCATTTTCGCCTTGGTTATCAGTCGCTCAATTTCGCCTCTTGCGAACGCAATCAATATATCTTCTTTCTTGTCGATGCTCATACCGCCGGTTATCTCTACCGCTTCAGGGTCCATAGTCGATAGCAAGGCGCTCTCGTCATTCAAGTTGCACCAGTAGACCGATGTCTTGCCGCTGGCCAGCGCAACCGCTTTCTCACAGCGCTCAACTATTGTTAGCTTCTGCTCTTCTCTGACTTCCGTCATCGTTTTTGCAGGCATGGCAAATAGTGACGACTGGCCATCTACCGTCCACTGCTTATCGTTGTGCACGATGTGCTTATTCGTTATCAGTGCTGGCAAATCATAACCATCGTTAGAGAAACCAAGGTCTGATGGCTTTTTAACCATTACCGACCACTGATTAACCCATGCAAAAAAGTCTTTCTCGGCGTGAGGTTTTAGATAAAACTTCTCTCCGATATTGCGGTTGTTGCTGTCTACGCTGTTCTGATTGCTCTTAAAGAATCGCCCTAGCATATCCATGTAACCCGTGTAGCCTAGCGCCTCAGAACTGTTGCCAAGCTCAATAAAGTCGTTTGGGCTTGGTGTGGCGGTCGATAGGAAGCGATAAGGTACGCGCTTGATAAAAGATACGATTGCGTCCCTAGTTTTACCTGCAAAGTTCTTGAGAATACTGGATTCGTCGAGCATCACGCATTCAAAATCATTAGGATCTAAAAGATGCAGTCGCTCGTAGTTGCACACGACTATCTTTTTTGTAAACTTTCCGTCTTTGCTGTGCTCAATGTCGAATATTCCAATCCGAGCGGCCTCGTCGATGAACTGAAAAGCAACAGCAAGAGGCGTTAAAATAAGAACGCGCTTATTAGTTTCAAGTATCACGTTCTGCGCTATAGCTAATTGGATTAGCGTCTTACCTAGACCTGTATCTGCAAAAATACCGATACGCCCTTTTCTTACCGCTTTATCGATTATTGCCTGCTGAAAATCAAAAGCACCTTCAGGCATCCATTTCGGATCAAATCCAAAATCACCTATCGAGTGCTGTTTGCTGCTTATAAAATCTAAATACGACATACACATTCACCCATAAAAAAAGTCATCGTGTTATCTTTCGTGTGAAAATGCGCCCCGTAGGGCGCTGGTTTGTTTAAACAGCTGAGCTGAACATGCCATTATCGTACATAACAACGCGGTATACTTTCTTTCCGAGTGGCTTGCGAACATTGAACTGGATGCGCTTAGATCCGTTATAATCAATGTCAATAACCTTTAAAATAACTGGCTCGCCTGAAATGCCTAGTGACTCTTTGATACTCTTGAATAAATTATTCATGGTCTCTTCCTTTCGTTTAGTGTTTGTTGCTTCGATGGGTTTAATATACGCGGTAGTGCGTATCGTGTCAACACCTTTTAATAAAATAATTACTACCGCGACGATACTGTTTATTTTTCAAGTTCCTCAGCAATCAAACCAGCCAGCACCTGAATATCAGTTTGCGCGTCACCAGCCGTGCGCAACTGAAGTAACCGATCCCAGTCTTGGCGTGCTGCAGTGACAACAAACACAGTACCCGTATACAGCGGCATGACGCACCTCGACTCTTCTACAGCCACGCCGATGACTCGATGCAGGAAGTTATATGCAAGCTTACTTACAGCGTATGACGCCTTAATAACGGCTCTAGCGATAGCGTTACGGATAAATCCGAGCGGCTTACCTGATCCCTGTTTCTTGTTGTCTGGCTTGCCGTGTAACTCTGTTGGCATGTGTATTTTTGAATACACGATGTAGCGACCGCTTGCCTCTGAGTACATATAGCCAACAACGCTTTTCATAATTTGTCGCGCAATGGCTATTGGTAACTCAACTCGCAGCGTAACAAAATCAGTCTCATAGCTCAGCGGCGCCTGATGCACCTGCACATAGCCGTCTTTATGCATATCCCGTGCGCGGTATTTATCCAGATCAAGCACCTTTGCGGCAACTGGCGCGATAGCTTGCAAGTGGTCGATCACAGAATCAGCAATCGAAAAATGCACTTTCTTGTCACGTAACAAGATGTACCAGCCGTACAGTGAATGCGATACATCAACAACTCCGTCCGACTGACGCACTTCGATCATTCCAGTTTTATTGTATGCGTCCAGCTTTTTGTAAATGATCATCCAGTGGTCGAGGCGCAGCGTTAGGCGCACATGGCAGAACGGCGCAAAATGCTGTGGCGTAGGTCGCACTAGATAGCGCTGCAATCCCTCGTTCTGCTCGTCTGTGTACTGATCGGAGCGTCTATTAAACGATGCGCGTGCAGCTGTGGCGATTAGCGCGTCGCCGCGCTCTGTTACGATTTGTGCTTTCATTTTAGTAAATCCTTATCTATATAATGTTTTGAATACCGGTCAATCAATGCTTTAGCAACCCTAGGGTCAGTTTGTATCGCTGCCAGTTCGTGTGCTAGCTCAAGCTTTCGTTTCGACCATGCTTGGTGTGCTTCTAGTTCGCAGGTGAATAGGCCGAGGTGTTCTTGTTTCTTGGTGAAAGGGTTGCAGCACCTAGATCGAAACTTGCCTGCTGGCTTATACCAATCCGACCCAATCAGCCACTCACCGCGCTTTGCCCCACGGTCATTGGCGAACAAGTTAACCGCTCTTGTTACAAAAACGCATGTCGCGGAGCTATAAACCTTATTCCCCTCGAATAGCAGATCTTTATCTAGCTGCTTGCCCTCAAAGTCTTGTTTTTCCATCCAGCTTTTGAAGTTGCTAAACGTCAACCAATCCTCAGCAACACTGCAACCTTTGTATGTTGGCTGGCGCTCTTGGGTTTTGGCATCATAACAACGATTAAGCATATCCGTCCAAGCTCGGAAGTAAGGACATTCCCAAACCCTCTTCTGCTTTTGTTTACCATTTACATATCCAATTGTTTCCATCTTAGTAGTAACATAATCAGCATCATTATTGCCCACGCCGCACACTAATTTTTTAGGTTTCATTTTTTTGTCGTCCATAAAAAAACTCTGCTGTTTGACTGTGGTGGAAAAGGCAGAAAGTGCGCCTCACAGAGAAACAGCAGAGCTTTGTTAACTTTCATTTTATGGCTTTCCACGGCCTAGACTCGAATTATACACAGTACCGCAAACAATGCCAGCCTTTTTAGAGCTGGCAAATGCTGTTTATTTTTTAATTTCCCAAATGCAATTTTTAAAGTTTAGTGGTGGGACTACTTGGTTTATTTGGCAAACCCTACCATTCATTGACGCCCAAAAGTCTCCGTGAGTTTCCGGCTTCTCTTCGAACTCTGCGGCTTTACCGTTTCGACCAACCGCAACCCATCGCGCCCAATCACTCAAAACAGCATCACCGATCACTTCTTGTAAGGTGTATTCAGAATACACCGCGCCATCGTTTCCATTCTGGCCGATGTCGCATGATTTTCTAAATGCCGCAGCTTCGATTGCGCCAGGCGACCACCCGCCATTACGCTCATCACACGCAGCCTCACCCATCAATGCCCCGTATGCCGCAAGGTCTTCATAGTTATCTGCCTTGTAATTACCCTGCTGGCTGCGCACCATTTTAAGAATCGACATAAACAACCATCCGCGCTCTTCGCTGTTCATCAGCCCGTCGCCAGTCACAGCATTAAACGCTGCTACGGTTGCGCCTATCGAGCGCTCCCCTTCTGGCTTGTCGTACGTTGCTGCGCGGTTTTTTAAGTGGCCTGCTGCCTTTTCTAGCAATTCTATTGCGCTCATTTCTTCACCTCTGTTTTTCGGTAGCCTGCATCGTAAAGAACTGCTAACATTCTCTTTTCAACTCCCCATCCGAGTAATAAGTCATTCATATAATCAATAGCATGTAGACGCTCTTCTGCCGCAATCTGCTCCGGTGTTTTGATAGGACGGAATAGACCAAGGAGCAAGCAAACTGCGGTACAGTCAGACACATCAACCGCAACCGCATTTTCAAAATAGTGCGCAACAATCTCACATTTTTTCCACTCCTTGGCCTCGGGGCATTTGTACTCACAAACTGTTCCAATTGGCGGAACACCTTCACCATCCCACTCTCGTGGACGTTTTACAGCATTATTGAAGTGATTTTCATAGTAGGACGGATCTGGACTATACCTAAACCAAACTCCCTTATCCTCTGCAAAATAACTAGCTGGAGTCTCTTTAAGCCAAGGACAAATGCAATATTCGTTATAGTGTGTAGCACCCTCTGGTGCTTTGCCCCAATCTACTTCTTTTAAACTTTTCATGTTAGACCCCCAAAAACAATCGTTTATTATGACTCTCACGGCGCACAAGTAGCGCGCCATCGTTTGTGTATACCTTACTGCTTGCTACCCGATTTGCGCGGCTCATGGTTAGCTGTGACGCGATAGATTCGATATCGTTCAGAACTTCTAGCGCTTCGAGCGCGTTCGGAGTGAATCGACACCCTGGCAGCATAAATCCAGTTTTACCGTCTGACCGCTTGTGACGTATCTGACTTAGTTTAATCATAGTTTTTAACTCCACTTTTTAACTTCCGATTGTATTTTTTGCACACTACTCGCACGTGCGGTTGAGTGCATCCGACTTGTTCAGCTATTTCTTTTGCAGTGTATGCCCATGTTTTGATCGCTAGAATACGCGACTCTAGTTCTGTTGGCTCGTCCGCTGCGCGTTTCAGTTTAATGCCGTTTAGCATGCACGTTCGGAAAACGTAACTCGCGGTCGTGCCAAGCTCTTCTGCAAGCTCAGCAGCGGTCTTATCATCACTGGCATGTTGCAGTATCAGTTCTCGAGTCACTGGTGGTCTCGCAGTCGATACGCGGCGGACATCGTATTTAATGTGCTTGATTGCTTCGCGTGCCGTGGTCTGCGATACGCCTGCAAGCTCTGCGATTTCATCGGTGCTAAGGTTTTTATTCTCACGCATCACTTCGATTGCTTTGTTACGCTGCGCATAACTGTGACTTCGCTTCTTGCGCGTTTTTAGATTGTTTTTAGGCGCATCGTTTGCGCTTGTCATCATAAAACCGCCTTTCGGGGCAGCGTAGTCGCGGACAATTATGTCGTGCTTTTCGATCTGACCGCCTGACTGCAAAAAGTTCGCAGTCAGATCGGATAACTCAGAGCTGCTAATCATTCAGCCACTCCCGGTAATCACGCTCAGTCACGCGATCACTAACAATCTCACTAGCCATTTGATAACCACCGGCGGCAAGTTCAAGATCAATCAATAGTATTTCAGAATCAATGCCGTATTGATTTCGGCCTGATAGTAGTTTTAACGTTACATCTTCGATGAAATCAGCGAACAGTAATTCGTCGCGGTAGTCGCGGTCGGCCGGTGGTAGTGCGTTGTCATAATCAAATTGATTAGCGTATGTCATAAATCACCCCCTTGCTTGCGGTGGGCGGCTATGGCTTCTCGTGCTTCGACAATCTGCTCCGACCCGTACCATAGCGGTCCGCTGCTTGGCGCGGCTTTGATGACCTGCTCAAGTGCCTCCACCAGCGCCATAACAATCCGGTCGGTCTCTGCCTTGTCATAACCAAAGACAAAACCATCGCCATGATTGTGGCTATATTGGCGCAAGGCAGTCAGAAGTTGGGATGGTTCTTTTAGGCTGGAGGTCATAAATCACCACCTTTAATCACTTCACAATTCTTTGCGTGCCCTCTTTCAAACAGCCATACGCCATCCATCAATCCAGTTACCTGACTGGGCGCGATCGTGCGCGCCTCGTCTTTCATCACGCAAACAAGTGTCAACTCACCAGACTGCACGTCTCTCAGCTCGCTGCTGAGGCTGTGGTTTAACCATGCCATGCTGCAAACGATAGCGATCAGCGCGATTACCTTATTCATCTGCTTCCACTTTTTCGAGAAGCTCCGCGTAACCCGATTCACCACAACTCAATAGAGAAAAAACACGATAACCGAACATGCTGCACTCGAATCGAGTGTGATCTTCTCTTCCTTCCATTTTAAAATCAGAACCACAGTCAATAGCTGCTTGCGTAAAACAGCGTGACGCAACGTGAATTGCGCGATTTATATCGTAGCCATCCATGTAATCAACAGATCCTTGAACTCCAAGTACATCATCAAGGCCGTCAATAACGCTTGCCATTCTTTTAGCAGCATATACAGCTTGGTTATAAACCTCGGTAGCGCGCTCAAGCTGCTTAATTAAATCTTCGTATTTAGTTTTCATATCTAACTTCCTTTCATTTAGTGTTTGTTGCTTCGATGGGTTAATAGTACGCAATACTGCGTATGCTGTCAATTGAATTTCTTAATACGGTTTTATATTGTTTTTAGGTTTTGTCTATGAACTCGACAACAGCTTCACGCGATAGAAACTTCCGCATAACGCCTTTATGCGTCACAAAATAAACATCATGCGGAAGCTTGGCCAGGTACACCGTGAACTCACCGCGCCGCCATGTGTTGAAGCCTGTTTTTGTCCACTGCATATCTGGCATCCATAAAAAAGCCACTGTTACGTGGCTGTGTTGCTTAGATCAATAAAGCTTTACGTCCACTATAAGCAGTATTGAATGGTATATCATCATCGAAAGTATTGTGATCAGGTGGTGCCGCCTGTTGGCTCTGCTGTTGAGCTGGACGCTGTTGCTGCTGCGCTGGAGCTTGGCTTTGCTGCTGGCCATCATTCGCAAACTTAATTCCTACAAACTCAGCTGCAAGCTTAAAACCTTGCGTGCCGTCGTTTTTATCGTACGTCTGAATGTGAACGTCTTTAGCCTCAATAAAGACCTGCTTACCCTTTGTCAGATACTGAGACAGCGCCTCTGCTGTTTTTCCCCACATCGTGACTTCGATCCATTGCGTAGGCTTCTTACCTGTCTGCTGGTCTTTTCGTCCGTATTCGTACGCAAGCGCAATCTCTGCGACCGCTGTTCCGCTTGGTGTGTATCTAAGGGTTGCATCACGACCAACTCGGCCAAATTCACTAAACATATCATTACCCTCTGCTGTTTTAATTAATTCAAAAATCTACTTCGTAAATGCTTAGATCAAAATCCCTTTCTTCAAGGATTCGTTTCAGCTCATCTTGAGCAAGTTTAACCTTTTTAAGCATTTGACGCTCTTTTGTTACGCAGCGCTCCATGTTAAAAATTGTTACGCGGTCTTTTGCTGGCAAGTGGCTTACATAGTGCCAATCTGGATCGTCACGACTAGACACAAGGTCGCTAGGCGTATCAACCAAGCAATAGGCTATAGCGGCCTTATCAGCATCTTTAAGGCTCATGTAAGCGGTTAGCTGCCACTCATACAGCTTCATGTCGCCATCAGTTATGATTATCGGGAAAGTCTTTTTGCTGTATGCGTTTTTAATGTCGATGATCTTATTTTCTTTTTCATCGAAAATATCCCACTCGCCGGTGATTAAATCCGTACTTAGTCGAGTTTCATTTTTAACGTACTTTTTACCAAGTACCGAGCTTAGTAACTCAATCGCCATATCCTCGCACTGACGCCCCTTTTCAATCACGTGCATATCAAGCTGGGGGTGCCAATCTAGGATTATCTGACTGGCTTTTTCGTATATCGCGGTCATAGCTCCTGAGCTCAAAGTGTCTTTGTCAGGGTAAGCCATAAGCTTTCCGATCATCGAGGCTCTGAATTTAAGCATCACTAACAACCTCGCTATCAATTACAGTCTTCAATTTTTCCGCGTGCGCGGTTACCTGGTCTTTGATCTGAGCAAAAATAGACTTCGGAGCCTTTCGTGACTCTTCTCGAAGCGTGTCAATGTTGTCAATATTTAGCAGCTTATCAAGCCACTCTTGAGCGTGATTAACCGGCTCAATATTCGGTGCAATACCTTCTCCTGCGTCGGTATTCAAGTGATAAATCGCCTGGTCTAATCGCTCAGACTTCGGCCAGTATTTTGACGCGCGTTTAACCACAGTCTTTTTGGCCATTTCGCCCCAGTGATCATTCCAAATACTGGACCTAGCCTTTTTCGACATAAAAGCAATATGGCCTTGCGACTTATCACGAATAGCATTGATTTCTTCGGTGGTCATGGTGTCGGTAAGATAATCACCGCTTGCCAGCTTTGCGGTAACGTACACACCAACCGCTTCACCTCGGCTTTTATCAAAAGCATTAAAATGGTGTTCTGGCTGCTTATCAAGACCAACCATTCGGAAGTGGTCTTTTTCATAAACAATATCAGACTGTACCCATGCGATTTGACCAGTATCAGTAGCAAGACGCATAAGGCCAACATAGCTAATATCTAAGCATACGGCACCGTTACGCGGCACCAGGTAAGCCTCCTTCTCAGCTGGGTTAAGGCTGATACCAATAGCCGCTACATTCACAACAGCATTGATTAGTGACGACTGATTATTTACCGCTGTTTTCGCAAGAAAATCATTAGCGCCAATGATTTGCATCGCAAACTGTGACTCACGATTAAATGCGTTTTGTGTTGATTCGCTGAATGCTGATACCTGATTGAATTTAGGCTCGCACTGTTGAATTAAACTTTCGATAACTTGAATTTGATTGCTCATTTTTAGACCCTCGATAGCGCGTCCTTGCGCATTTAAATTAGTAGCTGATCGTTACGTTTGCGATTAAGCGCTTAGCAATGCACTTGATAACAAGCTTTGCCTGCTCTTCCGTGATATCCGCATGCTCTACAAGATCAGCAAGCGCCTTGCGATTGATAGCGCCTTTGTGTTTTGTATCTGCTTCACGCTTTAAGCGCTCATCTTCAATACGTTTGGCTTCCGCAGCTTGGCGGTCGATTTCAGCTTGTCGAGCTGCCTCTGCTTGTTCTGCTGCACGATTTTCGGCTGCAATGGCATCCAGCTTTGCTTGGTTTTCTTGAGCGACACGGCGCTGCTCAGCAAGCTCAAGATCGCGCTTTGCTTGCTCAGCAGCCATTTCAGCTGCAACACGTTCGCGATCTGCTTTTTCACGCTCAACCTGCGCTGCTTGCTCAGCTTCTTTACGCGCCTGCTCAGCGGCTCCACGGGCAATCTGTGCCTCACGATCTTTCTGTGCTTGCTCTGCTGCTGCTTTGCGTAACTGCTCAAGCTCTGCCTGCTCAGCCTCGTACTTCTTACGCTTTTCAAATTGAGCGGTTAGTCTAGCAATGGCCGATGCTTTTACCCTGTGCGCCTCTTGCTCGTACTCTTCCCACGACTCATCAATATCAATCTCTGCGAGCATAGATAGCGCGCTTTCAATCGTAACTGAGCAGGATTCATCACAGAGCGTCGTATTGCTGATCAAGCTATCAATTTTAGATTGGTGCGCATTTTTTCGCGCTTCCTCGGCCTGCTCCCACTCAGTAAGCGGCTGGCGAACCTCTGCCTGCAAAGACTCAAAAGCATCTTTGTATACGCGGCGGTTAGCGTCAATCTTCTTGGGTATTTCTTTATATTCAGCGCTTAATGCAGCGCCAGCTTTGTCTACCGCTGTTTTTGAGCGCGCAACTTTATACGCAAAGCTGGCCACCTCTTCGCGGTTTTTTCGTACATTCATATCTGTAGGTAGGTTTTTCGCCTCTTCTCGAATCTTGGTAATCGTTGAGTCAATATCCTGACCTTCGATAAATACCTGCTCAATTCCTTTCTTGTCGCTTGGTAACACCATTAACTCTGTCATTCGCTTGCTTCCTGTTGTTGGTTTTAGTGCTTAGTATGCATAAGCAATAATCACAATGCAAGCCTATACACAAATAAATTATAATGCTATAGTTTTGGCTCAATCAATAAAGGAGCACAACAATGACGCTAGAAGAAGCTTTAATCATCCTTAGATCAGGTAGTCGAGTTATTAAGCGGCTATGCGAGGACACCGGCCTAAACCGCACCTCAGTGGATCTAATCATCACCGGCAAGACGATCAACCCGTCATACGAGACGGCGCTAAAAATTATCAAATGGGTTGAGGAGAATTAACATGCCTAAATTATTTTACATTATGCCGGAATCGCTTAGCGTGCTTAACGATAGCAAGCCAGCTTACACGCCAATGACTAACCACAAAACAGAACTGCACACGGTGCCGATGATAGCGTTTAGCGAATACAGCAATTTGATCGGTATTATCGAAGATATTAAACAGCAAGATATTGGCGATAACTCACCAAACAGCAAAATTAACCTATCTACCAGAAAAGCAATTGCTGACGCTATTCAACGCCATGATGCAGCAGAAATGGAAATTTTAAAATGACTGGATTAACAATCGCTGACGTATCTGTTAGCACAAATAAAAACGGCCTTTACAGTCTTAACGATCTTTATTCTGCTTCTGGATCAGAGAACAAGAACAGGCCATCATTATGGATTATCAACAAGCAAACTCAAGAGCTAATAGATGAACTAACCCAAGCAGGAATTACTGCTTCGGAGACTGTAAAAGGTGGCCGCAATACAGGCACTTATGTTTGCAAGGAACTTGTCTACGCTTACGCTATGTGGATAAGCCCTAAGTTTAACTTGCGAGTAATCAAGGCTTATGATGACTTGGTTAATGGTCGAATCGAATCAATCACAACTCAAGCCAAAACAGAAGCAAGCCGCCAGCGCGCAAGACTTGAATCAAGGGCACTGACTGACGCGGTAAAGATCACGCGGGAATCACAAGGCAAAGAGATTAAGCCGTTTCACTTTAGCAATGAATACGACCTGATTAACAAGGTTGCTTTGGGCATGACCGCAAAGCAGTACAGATCGCATCATTCGTTTGATAAGGTCACACCGATACGCGACACGCTTACTCTGTGCGAGATTGAGTGCATTGAGCACCTTCAGCGACTAAATGCAAGCCTGATTGATATTGGAATGGATTTTGACCAGCGCAAAGCAAAGCTTAATCAGGTTTACATGCTGCGCCACAAGCGCAACTTGCTAGATGAAATTAAGCGATTAGAATCTTGATCTGAGCTATAATAAAAAACCCGCTCAATGTACTGGCAGTACGAGCGGGTCTCAATTCACAACAGGTCAGGCAAGTATAACTCAGTCTATTACGCCTTGCACCTATTTTAGAAGGTGTTAAATGTCAAATACGATAACTCATGAAGAAGGCAACTTCTCAACAATACCTAACCAGCTTCTCAATGATTCATCGGTCAGCCTTACAGCAAAAGGATTGTATGTCTTTATGCGAGGTAAACCGCCGCTATGGAACTTCACAATCAGAAGCATGGCAAAGCAGCTAAAAGAGGGCGATACCGCAATTGGCAGCGCTTTAAATGAGCTAAAAGATAGCGGATGGATAAGCTATACGAAGCACAGTAATGGTAAAGGTGTTTATCATTTGTTCTGGTCTGCAAACGCTAGTACCGAAAACCCAAATCAGGAAAACCCAAATCAGGGTAATCCCATGAAGGGGAAACCCAAACGTATTAGTAAGAAAGAACCAATAGTAAAACAGATTGCTAAAGAGCCTTTGTCGAGCAAGCCCGACATTGCAGAAAAAGTTATCCAGTACCTGAATGATAAAACAGGGAGTAAGTTCAGAGCCACGCCAAGCCACACAAAATTTATTGACGCAAGAATTGCTGAGGGCGCTACGCCACAGGATCTAATCGCAGTGATTAACCGTAAATGCCTTGAGTGGCTAGATGACCCAAAGTTTGCTCAGTACCTGCGCCCATCTACTTTGTTTAACGCTGAGAAGTTTAATACGTACGTCGGCCAGCTTGATACGCCGCTTCCTGCTAAAGGACCACAGAAGCAAGGTCATCCTGATATTGACTTTAATTCTACGGGGTGGCTGCGATCATGAGATCAATAAAAGAAATCGCTATAAATACATTTGATCACGTAGAGCCAAAAACAAAAGATCAGCAAAATAGGGAATCCACCGAAAAGCTGATCAATGGTTTGTTTGCTGAGATGAGAGCTATATGCACGGCTTGGCGGCAAGCATGGCCTGACCAAAGGACTCACGACCTCGCAAAGGATCACTGGGTTGGTGGGTTTATGGACGCTGGAATCAACAGCATTGAGCAGATAGAATTCGGGTTAAAGAAACAACGGCAATCAGTGAAGCCGTTTGTGCCATCTATCGGCGAGTTTATCGCCATGTGCAAACCTACGGCAGCCGATTTTAATTTGCCTGATGTTAATACGGCCTATGCGCAAGCTGCTCAGCTGGCCTACCCAGAGGCCGATCAGAGCAAGTTTAATCAAGCAGTTTACCATGCAGCTTGCTTGACTGGTTTTTACGAGCTAAACAATTTGCCGCAAGATAAAAGCTTTCCGATATTCGCCAGGTGCTACCAATCAACCGTTGAGGCGGTAATGAACGGCCAGCCATTGCGAGAAGTTCCGGTGCCGCCGATCATGATTGAGAATAAAAACAAAGGCATTAAAACTGAAGCGGCAAAACAAGCAGCCAAAGAAGCAATGAATAAAATCCGAGGAATAATTTAATGAATAATTCAGTGTCACGGTTAAAGCTGGAAGGCTTTAAAATAACGTCAAGAAACCAAGAAGCTGTCTACATGAGCAAGGGCGCAGATCATCGGGTTGTCCTGCAAAATGGCCAGGTAAAGCGAGGCCAGCCAGCGCATAGGGGGATAATGAAATGATTGACGATCATCCTATCGAGCCTCATGATTTTGTTTCCGGGGTTAAAGTTGTCGATATCGGAGATATCCGTGTTTCGCGCGGATTGAGCCGACACAGATACGAGTCATGCCAGCATAAAAACACTGTTTATGACGAAAAAGAGCGACGAATTTATTGTCAGGATTGCGAAAAAGGAATTCATCCATTCGATGCGTTTGTTAAAATTGTTAAATGGCATGCGCAGGCTGTAGCTAAAATTAACTCAGAAAGAAAACAAGTCGAGGAATCGCTTGAGTTTTCAATCAGATCAAGAGCGGCAAAAAATATTGATATTGAGTGGAGAGCAAAAAACACATGCCCGGCTTGCCCGTCTTGCAGTGAAGCATTACTGCCGGAAGATTTTGCCGATGGAGTTAAGATGACGGTAGGAAAAGAATTCGCAAGGCGTAAGAGAGGTCTTAAATAACCTGCTATAATAACCAAGCGGCTAGGGCATCGAACCCGAACATCAGCTAGTCACTGACTGCCGCTTTATCCTTTCGACTAGCCTTGGCTGGGGTTCGTTATGTCAAAAGTAAATCTAATACGTAATGGGCGGTCATTCGCACCAGCTACAGAGCAAGACGAAGAGCTATTAAAGCGCGTGCGCACAGGTGAGGTTATCGCGTGTGAGTTTACCAAGCCGCGCAACCCTGCTTATCACAGACGATTCTTTGCGTTGCTAAATCTTGCGTATGAGTACTGGGTGCCGGATGGTGGTCTAATGCCACAGCAGGAGCTTTTCGGCATCACCGGATTAGCAAAGTACATCGCGGCAAAGGTGCCAAGCGTAGACTCTCAAGCGCTGGCCAAAGAATACGTCACGATGCAGATAACCGGACGATCAGAAAAATATCCAGCAGTTGAAAAAGACTTTGAGTTATTCCGCGAGTGGATTATTTCTGAATCAGGTCATAGCGAGCTAAAGCAAACACCGCGCGGTATCGTCAAGAAAGCCAAATCAATCAGTTTTGCAAGGATGGATGAGACCGAGTTTAACGGTCTGTACAAATCTGTTTTTAACGTAGCCTGGAGGCACATGCTGCAGGCCAGTTTTGCGAGCGAGGGAGAAGCCATGGCAGCGGCAGATAGTCTTGGTGAGTTCGCTTGACTAACCAGAGAAAACGTAAGTGCAAGTTTTGCGGCGAGTATGTTCGCGGATGGATAAGCGTTCCTGCTGGCACGTTCTGCAATTACGATCACGCAATCGAGTTCGCTAATCAGCCTAAGATAAAAAAAGCTACAGAAAATAAACTGCACGCTGAGCGAAAGAAGACGTTACGGGACAATGACCGCAGCTATTGGCTCAAGAGCGCGCAGACAGCGTTTAACGCATACATACGCAAGCGTGATGAGCATTTGCCCTGCATTAGCTGCCAGCGTCACCACAGCGGACAGTATCACGCCGGACACTACCGATCGGTAGGTGGTAATCCAGAGCTTAGGTTTGAACCGCTGAACAATAACAAACAGTGCATGCCATGCAACTCACACCTGAGCGGAAACCTGATCGACTACCGGATAAACCTAATCAATAAAATCGGGCAAACCAAGGTTGATTGGCTTGAAGGGCAGCATGACCCTAAGCGTTACACCATCGAAGACCTGAAAGAATTATCAAAATATTACAAAGCTGAACTAAAAAAACTTAAATAAACCAGCAATACCACTTGCATTACTCGCAGTATCGCGTATTATTAACCCGTACCAAGATTCACCGACTCAAGCGGTGCTAAAGTCAGCACAGACTAAAAAGCCGAGTCACTGGCGTTACCAGTGTGTATTGAAGTGACGGTTCGCGACTTAGGCTGGACAGCGTAGGCTAAATGCGTCAAAGGCGGGCAGATCCGTAACCTTAATGCAGTGAATGCCAAGGCTGATTGGCACGGGATAAGACGCAAGCAAAGAGCCAAAAACTTATCTGACATCGACGCTTATGCTGGGATCAGCTCCAGCCACTGCATTACCTGTAACAAACCCGCCATGCCTCTGACCATATTGCGCAGATGCGCGAAATGGTTACGCACAAATCGAGCGGGTATTGAAGATGGCCTACTCCTCTGCCAGTGGTACGAGTAGGTTCTCAATACGACCCGCGCCTCTGCCATTGGTACGCGCTGGTTCTCAACAAGAAAGGAAGTGAAAAATGACATTTGAAGAATGGGCAAAAGACTATTTTGCAAAGTTTCCTGCATCAGAAGACAACCGCTGTGAATATGCAGCTGCAAAAGCGGCATGGGATGCAGCGCACTCAGTTGAGGTTAATACTGGTCCGATCAAGGCCAGCGATATGACTCTGCGTGATAATTTTGCAGGATTGGCAATGCAAGGTGCTATGGCAAATTGCGAAGTTAAAGAAAAGGCTATGAGTCGCGCTCAATGGGCATACGAAATTGCCGACGCGATGATGAAGGAGCGCTTGAAATGAACGAACTAAACGAAGAAATCAAACAAACGCTAAATCTTATGCAAACAGACATCGACGACGGTGCGCATGGTGAACTGCAATCTCACTTGTATAGTTTGCTCGAGATGAAGCGCAACGAACTGCAGCAGCGACTGGTTGAGCGTTCATGGTTTGAGCCTGCCGATGGTATGGGTGTCGTAGTTAAGTTCGATCAAGCGCCGTACAATAGCGTTAAGCTAGAGGGGCAGGTTGCCGATGAAGCTAAGGCGTTGACAATAAAGGAGCTAATGAAAGGCGGGTGGTGGTGTAGCGATGTTAGTGAGGATTGCGCTAATGCGTTTAAATCCAAAAACTTGCGAGTTTTTAATTCGTCTGAATGGGGAGATGGTGAACCATGGGGCAGTTGCGCATTGGATAGTGATGGTGATGGTGAGGTTACGAGAGGGTTTTTTGATGTTGGGGACAACAATCAAATCCACCGCATCGGTAATGAGTTTTATTGGGGTGAGAAATGACATTCGAACAATTCAAAACAAACGTCGAGGCATGGCAAGAGGAGCGCGGCATCTACGCGCACAGCACGCCACTGGCTCAGGCGCTAAAGGCCGTTAGTGAAGTTGGCGAGCTTGCCGATTCGGTCATTAAGGGTGATCGTGACGCGCTCAAGGATGCAATCGGTGATGTGATGGCTTGCCTCGTTGGTGTCTGCAAAATGTCATCATTCTGCATTGAGTTTATGAACCCTGGAGCCGCAGAGGCTCACTTCAGCCAGCATCAGGTGGCTTCAATAATCGCTGGTTGCGTTACTGATATTTGCGCTATCGCATCAAATGGCGAGCATCCATCTATGCTTATTGATCCAGCTTGCGACGCCATGTATTGGATGGATACACTTGCCATGCGCAGCGGCCTAACCCTACTCGAATGCTGTGAATCAGCATGGAATGAAATAAAGGATCGCACTGGAAAAATGGTGGCAGGTGGTGCTTTTGTAAAGGATGGTGACGTATGAAAACCCTAACCGCAATACCACTAAGCGAGCTAATCAAAAAAGCTGGCAACAAACGCCGGTTGTCTAAAATTGCTGGCATTCAGAACCTTGGCAGTTTGTCGCATCAATCCGTTTTGATTGATGGAGTCATGTATCGGCCGAGCATTTCAACTGCTGACTGGGCTAGAGTTAATCGTGAATTGGTAGGTGAATTATGAACCAGATCAAAGCGCTACAGCTTTTAAGCAAAAAGAAATCAACCAGCCATGTTTTGCACCTTATCCTCTCGCTGATTACAGTTGGTCTTTGGATCCCAGTTTGGATCATCGTTACGCTATCGAACAGCATCGAGAATCGCCGCATTGATCGCAAGGTGGGAAAGCTATGAATGATTTAGTTGAGGCGCTCAATAGAATTGCTGAGGCTGTCGAGGCGAATACCGAGATGATGGAGCAGTTTATTATTGCTCTAGCGCAAGACGATGAGCCTGATATGCCTGCACAGTACCTGAGCGGCAAGCAGTTTAAGTGAGTAGGTACACTGAACGCAGCCAGTGGCAGAGGCTTTACAACACTGCAAGGTGGAAGCGGTTGCGCTTGATGAGACTATCTAGCGATCCGCTTTGTCGTTTGTGTAAGACACGATTTAAGCGCGTGACTCCTGCCAATGTTTGCGACCACATTAAGCCGCACAAGGGTAATGAGGTGTTATTCTATGACTACGCTAACACTCAGTCGCTGTGCAAGC
>CALMFC010000013.1 GCA_937863415.1 uncultured bacterium
CGCCACCTACTCACCACCTCCAGCACCGGCACCGTCGGACCCACCCGTGGGATCGACGCCGGTGCCAACTCCTGCTCCAACAACACCCCCTAACGAGGGTGGTGGCGGAAACGATGGAGATGGTGGTGGCTTTTAGTTACCAACGGTAATCCAAGTGGGTGCTGCTACGATTCTGCAGCAGCACCCACTTCAAAGGAAACATAGATTTTTCACTAGAACTCTGAGAGAATCGACTCTTGTTTGAGGTATTTATATCTCACAATTGACTGTCGATTCTCTCGAGAATCACACAACCAAACGTGCACACTTATAATGATCTGATTTGTTACGAAATTAATAATTTGGCAACGATTTTTTATATTTTGATTTTTAATGTTCCGAATTTTAATAACTTGATTCAATCTGCGAGATGAATCATTCGCCATACGGCGAAAAGGAGATAATAACTATGGGTAAACTATTTACCATCTTGCGACGTGCGCCAAAGCGTACTAGCGCAGTGCTCACGATGGTTGCAGCTGCAGTCATCATACCTGCTTCCCTACTAGCTTGGGGACCAGGTCGAACCATGTACACAATCGACCATCCAGCCGATAAAATTACATTTAACTCGATTACTGACAACCCAGTTGTCGGTAATGAGACCAATTTTGTCGTCGTAAAAGATGCAGCTAACACCGCTGACGGTGGCTGGCAAGATAACATTACCGTACAACCAGGTAAAGAATACTTGGTCCGCGTATATGTTCACAACAATGCAGCTACCAGCCTTAACCTAAAGGCAACAAACACTCGCGTTAGCGCAAGTGTTCCAACTACCACAGCAAAGAACGTGTCAGTTAGTGGTTTTGTTACCGCTGACAACTCAGATCCTCTAAAGGTTTGGGATGACATCCACTTTAACAGCGATAAGGACTTCAACTTGGCCTATGTTGCTGGTTCTGCAGAGATTTACAATAACGGTTACGCCAAAAATGGTGCATCTTTACCTGACAGTATTGTCACTAGTACTGGTGCATTAGTAGGTTACAACGGCCCAGACGGTGTTGTACCAGGTTGTTTCCAGTACGCAAACTACGTTTACTTTAAAGTTAAACCACAATTTGCGCCTGTTAATAAGTTTGAAACTAGCAAACAGGTACGTATTGCTGGCCAGACCGCATGGTCAGAGTCAGTTAATGCTAATATTGGTGACACTGTTGAATACCAAATCAAGTATCAAAACACCGGTGAAACTGTCCAAAACAACGTTGTTGTCAAGGATTTCTTGCCTAATAGCCTAAGCTACATTAAGGGTTCAACTTACCTGAAAAACGGTAACAATCCAACTCCTAAGAATGTCAGCGACAACTTAATGACAAGTGGTGGAATCAACATCGGTGGTTACAATCCTGGTGCTGCTGGATATCTAAAATTCAGCGCAAAAGTCGTAGGGAGTGAAGCTTTAGAGTGTGGTAAAAATACACTTGTAAACAAAGAGCAAACTATCGTCGATAATGGCTATCTTGAAGACACAGCTAACGTTGTTGTTAACAAAGAATGTCAACCGGGTGATGTCTCGGTTTGTGTCCTAGCTACGAAAAAGATCGTTACGATTAACGAATCTGATTTCGACAGCAAGACAATGTCGAAAGACTTGAGTGATTGTGTTGAATTACCACACACTGGACCAACCGAAAATATCGTTGCCATGATTGGACTTGGCGCACTAGTTGCCAGCATCGGATATTACGTTGCTAGCCGCCGTGTAGGCCTAAACCAATAACACGAGTCTGACCGCTCCTCAACTTCTGAAGCGATTCAGACCAACATTCAACCCCCGCTATAATGCGGGGGTTGTTTTGTTTGGTGTTTGGTATACTAGAGGCATCGTGGGAAAGAATAAAAAGAAACGCAACAAAGTCTACACCGGTGTAGACGCTGCCGTTACTAAACCTGTTATCACTCGAATTACAGCCGCTAACCGTTCAAAAATAGGGCAGTGGTGGTTCGACAATAAACGAATCGTCAAGCCAGTTTTAATTACTAGCGGAGTTGTAATTGTAATAATTGTACTGATTCTTCAGATTGTACGAATCGCAAGTGGCGGCTAAATCAAGCCTTTGGTAGCTTTAGCCTAAAGCCAAAAGTACTTCCCTTGTTCTCTACTGACTCGAAAATTATCTGTCCACCGTGTGCGTCGACTACCTTTTTAGCTAAGAATAATCCAACTCCGGTTCCATCTGGGCGCTGAGTCCTGGCATTACTAGCACGATAAAACTTTGTAAATAACCTAGCTTGATCCTCCTTGGGAACGCCAATGCCTGTATCTTTGACGGTGAAGACTATCTCGTCACCCTCGACTGCTAGTTTCACATTAATAGTCGAATTCTCGCGCGAATAGTACATGGCGTTATCAGCAAAATTCATAATTACCTGACTAATTTTGGACTCATCAACATTAACTTCGGGAAAGTTCTTGGGCATTTTGTAGGCAAATTTCATACCTCTTGACTCCACACTTGTTTGCAAACTATCTAGCTCTTGTTCAACTAACTTAGCCAAATTAACTGGCCTAGCCTCGATTGTAAATTTGCCTGTTTGTAACCGTGAAACATTCAAGAAATCATTAATCAGATGCACCATACGCTCACTGCTGTTGAACGCTTCGTGTAGCATCTTTCGTTGCTCCCCTGTCACCTTACCAACATCACCCTCTAGAACCATGCTGATATATCCCTTAACGCTAGTAAGCGGCGTCCTAAGCTGATGGCTAGCCATGCTGATAAACTCATCCTTAGCCTCATCCAGCCGTTTAAGCTGATTGTTGCTAGCGCGAAGTTCCTTGGTTGCCTCTGCGATACGTTGCTGTAAGGTCGCGTTCAGATCTCTGACTTCCTGGACCGACAGAGCATTTTGGATTGCTATGACTAACGCGTCAGCAACTGTTTCAAGTACCTTGATATCCTTGCTGGTGTATCGTGAAGCACGGTGCTCACCCAAACATAAGTATCCTATTATTATATCGTCCTTGACTAGAGGTAATATCAAACCTAATCTGTGACTAACCATCATACGACGCACAGTAGCGGTAGTCTCGGTTATATTCGTTACTATGACATCTTGACCGGATGCACTAATATATTCATTCATCATAAGCGCATCTGCTTTTGGTAGTTGCTTGTGACGACTAGTGCCCGCCGAGGTGTAATGACCATTGTCTGAATAAATAAAGAAGAACGCCTGTTCGGCTTTTAGAGTCTCCCCAATCTCGTTTGCCACGACCTGAAGGAGTTTACGTAACTCTGTTGTTGAGATTAGTTTTTGATTTAGACGAGCAAAAAAATCATCGCTATTGTAGCTATCTTTGTAAAACAGTTTATTGGTAACTTTATCAAAAAACTTCTTGATAGGCTGGAAAATAAACGCCAGAACAAGGGCAATAATTATACTAATAGGACTGACGGCAAAGGATGTATCCGCTCTAGCACCCAAGATTATATTTGAAATAATATAAGCTAAAAAGTAATAGATTATCGATAGCGTCAATAGTGTTAGAATATAGGCAAAAGTTCTAGTCGCGGCTTGCTTAATGTCAAAAAGCCCATGGCGCACCATAGCATACGCTACCATAGCAACGAAAAAGACGATATAGAGTGGAGTAAGGAAGATTAAGTCGGCTTGATGATTTATTACCGGTAAGACAAAGCTCGTTATGGGCGCAAATAACAGGACTGGGATTAAACCGATCAGTATCGAAACATATTGCGACCGCTTTAAGCCTTTTGCCTTCACAAGACTTCTGAATAAAATCCAAATACTTGTAGCCAAGAAGAACAAGCTATGTAGCGCAAAAAATGGTAGGCCAAATCCTGGAATCGGAATAATCTGTATACCTTGGATATCCATGCCAGCAAAAACCGCTGGTGACAAGTCAAGTGCAACAACAACAAGCGTTAGAAATAGGACCAGTCTATTTTTCGGTCGTCGCAAAATTTTCTGGTCGTTACTGCGCACCAGGCAAACCAAAAAATAAAGGGCTGTCAGCGTAACCGTCGTTGCCGCGATAACTATCCTCATAAAGAACAATGAGTTCGCTGGGTTAGCATTATCGCCAATCGTAAACGAATTAGCAACCATCAATACCACAAAAGATAAAGTCATCACCGCATACACACGATTTATCAGTTGTTTAGGGTTTCGAGTCAAGACAAACAGACCGATCAAGAATGATATAATCGTGCCAGCAATAACTATAAGCGTTTCAATCACATGATTAGTATATCATCGGACAGACTGAGGTCTAGGTTGTGTTTTAACTTTGGTCGCGTCGTGACTGCCTAAATCGATTCAGAGTTTGCATCGTCTCGACAAGAGTTGATTGGCTTTGTAAGTTTAAAATTCCTTTTGGTGACGCTACGTAGCGACCAGATTTAACCTCGCGACCGAGTAATATTTCGCGGGCTGCAATCGTTGCTAGGGATCCAGCTATTTTGGCTGTTGTCTCGAGCTGCGGAAACCCACCCAAAGTTTTGTCCATAGATGAGTCAATTAAGCGCGAACTAGCATTCGATACACCGATAAGCTTAGCGGTCAATTTGGACTTATCTCTATCTGTTAGACCCCCAGCCATCATAATACCCACCTCTTCGTGGTTCAGCTTTCCATTAAATTCAGCTGTCAGTCTTTGGTCATGTCTTTCTATGTCGATAATCGACTTGTCGCCAACATCTGAACCCATAATTAGCGGAATCTTGTGCCTAGACGCAAATTGCCTAAGTAGCGCTTTGACTGTCAGATCATCAACTGCCTCAAAGATAATGTCTGGCTTAAGCTTGGCTATCTCGGCCATATCATCAGCTGAAATACCCTCTCTAAAGTGCACTTGATGCACGTAAGGATCAAGCTCGCTCGCCTTTATAGCTGCTATATCAATTTTTTTCATGCCTACCTGGGGCATGCCGGCGTCAACTCGGTTCAAATTAGTTATCGACAAGCTGTCGTAATCACCCAGAATCATCGTGCCACCAATACCATTATGGGTTAGTTGTTCAACAATAGAACTACCGACACTTAGGCCAGCCACTAATATCTTTGATCTGAGCAATTTAGCTTGCTCATCCATCGTTATAAGATTTCTATTACGAAACGTACGTAAATCTTGGTGGTCAGACTGCTCGAGATAGTGAACTAGCGACTGACTCCACGGAAAGTGAAACCAACGCCCAGACCGCTCACCCCGATACTCAATATCGTCCAAAAACTGTCCTTTGGCAGCGACATCAGTCTTTTTGTCGGGGTGACGAAGTTCAAAAAGTTCGTCATTTATGCTATTAAGGCGATCGACCGTACTTATTATTGAACCGCTTTCTATTCTTCGTCTAACCTCTCGCCTATCAGCCCAGCTAGCAAAATCAAACTCATCGGGCTGAGTCCATACCGACACGTCCCTACCTAGGGTCTTTATGTAATCACCAAAGCCCTCACCGGCGACAGACGACCCATGACTCCCAAAGTTGCGTAGAGTGGTAGTTGTCTGTGCATCCTGGCTCTCACTCCTTAGTTGTCGACTCATGGTGGCGACATCTGTACTCATATCGTAATCTGCTAAACTTTCTGTGAACATATAAAAACTGCGCACTATTCGTCTTTTTTGACTTTCATTTTCCTCGTTCATAATCGAATCATGAACTTGTTGCAAAAATAGGTCGGTGTCAACAATCGCAGGAATTAATTTAACGTGGTTAACCCTGGGATCATCAATCGGTACCGCTTCACCAATCTGTCTAACGGCCACAGGGCCAAAGTTTTTGACCAGTGATTCGTAACGATCCGCCACCATACTAAAAAGCCAAATTTCATGAGAGCCAAGCGAATCTTGTAGTGCATTTCTCAATAATTCGAATCCAGCCATCGGTCCCACCTCTGGTACATGCGCAAAAGAGCTAATTTCTTTAATAACTCGCTGAGGATTAGGCAGGCTATCTAGCCACTCACGATCTTTGGCATAAATCCGGTCTTTACATAGAGCATAAGCAGGCAGGTCGTCTAGTGTTCCTCCGTACGGAATATTAACTTTCCTCAAGGTTGAAACTGGTGTACGTTCACCGTTCTCACCCATCTCATAGCCCAAATAATAATCAACATAACTACCCCGAGCCTTATCAATATCATCAGTTAACGACCCGTCATCCATTATGGCGTCGCCGTGCACAAACTTTTCGCCCCTATAACCCCTGGCATGAATTTGCCTAGCAACCATAGCTAAATCTGGGTTAGTCTGTTCACTAAAACGTTGATAAACATAACTATCCCCACGTTTTTCGCGAAGGTCACGGAATTCCGTATCTAGTCTAGCTTCGGTTGAGTTTATCATGTCTGTATCCATTAAATCAGTATAATTTTAATACTTAATCAGCATATTGTCAATAGGTGTTCACCTAGTCGCCCCTAGACTTTATGGCCTATCATACTGTATAATAGAACCATGACCAAAATAGCTATCATCGAAGACGATGTTGTAATTAGCCAGATGTATCGCATGAAATTCGAAGCAGACGGTTTTGAAGTTCAACTTGCTAACAATGGTAAGCGCGGGGTGGCGCTCGTTGAGGCCTTTTCTCCCGATATTATACTAATGGACCTGCAGATGCCCGAAATGGGTGGTGCCGAAGCCCTAGAGGCTATTAGAAAAAGTGACAAAGCACGTGACATACCGGTAATCATCCTTACAAACCTAGGCGAAGAAGAATCCCCTAAAAAACTACGAGACCTAGGAATCCATAGTTATATCGTCAAGGCTAATCTGACACCCCGTCAAGTTGTCCAGCGAGTCAAAGAAGCGTTGGGAATTAAGTAGTTTTCAGGTTTCAATTCACAGTTTTCAATTAATTTTCAGGTTTCAATTTTCAAATAGGTTTAGCTTGCGTTTTTTGTTTGTAAACTGATAACTGAAAATTAATTGTGAATTGAAAATTGTGAATTGTAAATTACTGTAGCTATAAATCCTGCTGACCCTTACTGTCGGCGACTTTCCGAGCAGCAGTAATAACGTTGTCAAATAACGCCGCGACCGTTAGCGGACCAACTCCACCTTTGATTGGCGTGATTGTTATATCTTGACGCTCTCTGACTTCACTCGACACATCGCCCACTATCTTGCCCTGCTCCGAAGCCGTACCCGCGTCAATAATTACAGTGTCTAGTCCAACCATTTCGCTCGTAATAAGACCAGGTACACCCGTCGCTGTCACGATAATATCTGCAAGTCTAACCGCACCACCCAGGTCTGTGGTCTGATCATCATAAACCGACACGTCAAAATCCGCGCCTCGCCACAATTTGGCAAGCGGAGCACCGACCAATCGACCTTCACCCACAATCGCTATCTTCTTACCTTCCAGCTCAACATTATAACCAGCCAGCAACCAATCAATTGCCATTGCTGTAGCTGGAGTAAACTTGGCATTATCACCTAGGCCATCGACATCTTTATTTGGGTCAACAGCATTGACAGCAACTTCAGTTTGACCTACGTCAGCTAGTGGCAATTGAATAATAATGCCGTGCACGGACTCATCCTGATTAAGTGTTTGAATCTGAGCTAGCAAATCAGCGCCATCAGGCGTATAAATATCAACCTCAACCAAAATATCATCACCGTAATGTTTTTTTAGGCGCATATACACATCAATTACCGGATTGTCACCCGTCTTAATAATCGCCAGACGAGGAATTACCCGCCACGACTGACGAAGCGCCCGTACCTGCTTGGCCTGGCGCTCTTTGATATAACCGACTAATTCCGATCCATCAAGTAATTTCATATAATATCAGTTTAACAGAGGACACTTAGACACGCTACATCTAGCGTGTCAGCTAGGACAGCCCAACTCCAAGTAAGCTACCTATGCCATAAGTAATCACCATTGCCAGCACACCACCTATTAACACTCGTGGTATCGCTCTAAATTTCTTGGCACCGCCAACGCTAGCGCTCAAAATACCTGTCACGACAAGCGCCACGATTACCGCAACAAAAACGGCGAAGAGCCTGGTACTCTCACCTGATAAAACGACAGCAAGCATTGGTATAGCACCGCCCGCCAGAAAAGCCAGGGCTGACGCAAAAGCAGCGTGCCATGGATTGTTCAGATCACCAGGATCAATGCGAAGTTCAACGTCAACATGAGCAGCGTAAGCATCTATGTCAGTTAATTCACGCGCAACTTGTAACGCCGTATCGCCTGATAAACCCTTTTTCTTGTAGTTCTCGACTAACTCTTCAAACTCTTCCTTGGGATAATTCTCTACTTCATCTTTTTCACTTTCTAAAAGTGCTCTCTGGGTATCACGCTGACTACTCACCGAAACGTATTCACCAACCGCCATCGATAGCGCCCCAGCCGACAATGCCGCCACGCCAGCTGTGAGGATAAAAAGCTGGCTACTTGATGCGCCAGCTACACCAGCAACAACGCTGGCGACCGAGACAATACCGTCATTTGCGCCGAGTACTGAGGCCCTTAGTTTGTTGAGCGTCGCCACACTACCATGCGCATGCGCTTTGGCGTGAGCTTCACGATGAGTTAGTTTTTGCTTTTTGGTGTTCATGGTTATGATTATACTTTACTACTAAATTAAAATCTCACCCACTCCATTCCACGAATGTCGTCGATTCAAGTCCCGTAGCTTACTCCTGCCAAGAGAATAGACCCACAAAAAGCGGGTCTATTCTCTTGGAGGGCCAGGTGGGACTTGAACCCACGACATTCTGCTTAAGAGGCAGACGCTCTAACCAGCTGAGCTACTGGCCCATACCACGAATTAACACCTAAAAACTATAGCAAATAGGGGTTGGTTTGTAAATAAACCTTAAAAACAAAAGTCAACGTAAAAACGTAAATATAAAAACTTTTGATATACTAGCCACTAGCATGCGCCAGCCAATAAACACAAAAAGAGTAACCAAACGAACTAAAATGATTGACTCAGTCGCCCTGTTAGTTGGTATAGTTCAACCATTCACCACGTTACCGCAGATTTGGATGGTTTATGTATCGCAAGACGCATCGCAAGTTTCTTTCTTTATGTGGACTGGGTATAACGTTGCCAGCATAGTATTGCTTGTTTACGGAATACACCACAGACTACCCCCAATAATCTGGGCACAAGTCTTGTGGTTAGTCGTTCAGACACCAATGATGGTCTCGGTGTTTTTCTTTAACTAAACCAGAGGTCAATCGTCAATTTCATGGTATAATTGGTTTGATTATGCGCCCGTAGCTCAGTGGATTAGAGCATCTGTCTTCGGAACAGAGGGTCGGCGGTTCGAATCCGTCCGGGCGTACCAAGAAAAATAGCTTATCGTCAGGTAGGCTATTTTTCTTGTATAATACTGATAATGGACATCCATACAAACATTCCGCTTAAAAACTTTACAACCATGCGACTGGGTGGAAATGCTCGTTTTATGACTGAGGTCAGGACCGAACAGGAACTAATCGAGGTCTACCGTAACGCCAAAACGCAAAATTTACCAGTCTTTATTTTGGGCGGAGGTAGCAATGTAATTGCCCGCGATGATGGTTTTACCGGAATCGTAATTCGTATCCGAATACCAGGATTTGAAGTGATTGCTGATGATTTGAACTCTACTACGATTAAACTTGGTGCTGGCGAAGACTGGGATTCTGTCGTCAAACGGACCGTTGACATGCGTCTGTCTGGTATTGAAACCATGTCGGCAATACCGGGCACGGTCGGTGGTGCTCCTGTTCAAAACGTCGGGGCATACGGCCAAGAAATCGCCGACACTATGCAATCACTAACCGCCTACGACAGCCAGACCGATCAGATAGTCACACTCCAAAATAGCGAATGTGGCTTTTCGTATCGCCATAGCATATTCCGAGGTGATGAATCCGGTCGCTACGTAATTACATCCGTGACGTTGAAACTCTCCAAGAATTTGCCCCACCCTCCCTTTTACGAAGCCCTGCAAAAATATCTAGACGAACGCGGCACGACAATATTTACTCATCAGGTCATTCGTGATGCGGTCATTGCTATTCGCGCCGATAAACTCCCTGATCCGGCTAAACTCCCTAACACAGGGTCGTTTTTCAAGAATGCAATCATCGAAGACTGGCAGTTAAACGAACTAAAATCAAATAACCCAGATGTTCCAAATTACGAAATGGGCGACGGAAAATTCAAGATCCCAACTGGGTGGTTAATCGAACACGCCGGACTAAAAGGAACATTAATACATGGTATGCGTGTTCATGACAAAAACTGCTTGGTGTTAATTAACGAATCGGCCTCGTCATATAGCGACCTAGCGAGTGCACGCGATGAAATAATCGGCAAGGTTCGCGACACATACCGAATCCAGATAGAACAAGAGCCGCTAGAGATATAATAAGCTTGCGATTTAGCGCAAAAACTCTTATGCTTAATCTATGAATCGTCGTGGATTTACCATAGTGGAACTACTGATTGTGATTGCCATCATGGGAATCTTACTTGTGCTTGGCGTGGTCAATTTACGCGGGTCCCAAGCTAATGCGCGCGATAGCGAGCGCAAGATTGACGTAGAGACAATTGCCCTAAAACTCGAAGATTACTTGCAAAACGGCAACCAGGACCCAAACTGCCCTAGCTATTACATCTCCTACCCTTCCACTATAACTAGTAATGGTACGAATACATCCATTCAATGTACGCTAACTGACATCGATATCAAATCACTTCTTGCACCTGGAATTACCGATGAATCATATAAATCCTTCATAAGTGCTACCAATAACGACCAGACAACCTCTGGGGTTCTGCCTCAACCTGATATCGACCATTATGTATATCAACCGCTAACTTCGAGCGGAGCTTTATGTACTTCAAGCTCAAACGGTTGTTGCAAATATAATATATTCTACCACCTAGAGGTAGATGATTCTATTGAAATTTACCGGAGTAAAAACCAATGCTAAATCCTGTTAAGCAACAAGGTTTTACGGTTGTCGAGTTATTAATTACACTGTTTATTGCAGCGGCTTTTTTAGTATCCGGGTATCAATTATTCAGCGTTATCGTCAAAGACGGTGGCGAAGCCAGAATGCAATCAAGCGCATCTGATGTCGCTTACGATTACTTACAGCGCTATAAATCGTCAGCAACTTCACCCTGCACATCCAGTACACCTCTTAATAATTCACCGATTAGCGTTGATGGCTTATCGAATGTACTTGTAACTGTTAAGATAAGATGTCCATACAGTGCAACAACAAGTGTATCCAAGATAAATGTCACCGTTAAATACGGTGCCGAAGGAGATGTGGTTTCTAATGCTACGTATGTCGCACAATAAATTGCATAGAGTATGCTCAAACAACGGCTTTACAATCATCGAAATGTTGATTGTAGCGCCAATTGTCATTTTGTTTATCGGCGCGTTCATTGCAGCTATCGTGGGAATGACGGGTGATGTTCTAACAACCAGAGGCTCGAACATGCTAACATACAACGTCCAGGATGCACTAAATCGTATCGAACAGGATGTTAGTTCCAGTGTGGGCTTCTTGGCTAAAAATAATATCCCTGTTTCAACACCCCAGGGATATGACAACCTAACAGCGCCATTTACCAATGTCAGCACCACAAACGGCAATATGCTGATCCTGAATGCTTATGCCACCACCAAAAACCCGATCGACCCCGACTCTCAAATAGTTTATGCAAAAAACCAACCCAATAGTTGCTCTAGCCCTAATGTCAGCACTAACTCCCCCGTCCTTTTAAATATTGTCTATTTTGTCAAAGATAACACTTTATACCGACGCGTTATTGCTCCGACATTTTACGATACAGTTGGCTGTAGTGTACCGTGGCAAAACCCCAGTTGCGCGCAAGGTCAATCAGGCGGTCAATGTAAAAGTACAGATATTAAACTGCTTTCTGGTATTAGTACTGTTGATGATTTTAAAATAGATTACTTCGCAACTAGCTCGTCAACTACCCCTAATTCCAGTGCTGTTAACACTGGCCTGAGCGACTCTAACAGGCAAACTGCCTTGCAATCGACCAAAAGCGTAAAGGTAACAATTAATGCCACGTCCGTAATCGCAGGACGTACTTTCACGCAATCTGGCAACATTCGCGCAAACAGTCAAAACAATAATATTGGCACCACGTCTAACACCCAGGCTCTTCAAATCACATCTAACCCATCGGATTCAACGGTCAACGCTGGTGCAAACGCCACATTTACAGCATCTGCATCAGGTACGTCCCCAACCGTCCAGTGGCAACAATCTACCGACAATGGATCCAGCTGGGCGAATATCTCTGGTGCTACATCGTCAACACTAGCCCGTAACTCTGTTACGGTTGATATGGACGGATACCAATACCGAGCAGTGTTTACCAACAGTTTTGGGTCAGCGACCACGGAAAGTGCTAGATTGGGTGTTAATGATTCGGGTTGGCACGCCCTGCCACTATCTAGTGGATGGACGTTTTATAATAATCCTTTCAACACACCTGAATACCGCAGAACATCCAGTGGGATTATTACACTCAAAGGGCTGATTAAAAAATCTAGTGGAGTTGTTCTCGACGAAACCTTCGCCACACTCCCGGCATCATATCGACCAGACAGCTATCTATTGTATACAACAAGCACCAATGCAAACGTATATTCAAAAATTGGAATTCATCCAGATGGCACAATGCACGCAAACAAAGCCGATGCAGGATGGTTATCTCTTGATGGAATACAGTTCATTCCCGACAATGGAAAATACGAACAAATTCCATTAACTCCTTTGTATAACGGATGGGCGCCCTATGTATCGGTTTACGGTAGCGGCTATGAAGCACCCTCATATACAGTTGATGATATCGGACGCGTGTACCTACAAGGGCTTGCTACGGGTGGTACTCTGACGGACGGCACAGTTATAGCCAGATTACCTGCAAACATAAGACCAAGCCGTTATATGCACATTCCAGCAGCCAATAGTGGTTATGGAATAATTGCAGTATCCCAAAGTTCAAATAGTGGGATAGAGGCCAAATCCGGAACAGCAAGTAATAACTATCTTTCCTTACAGACAATCTACTATCCCGCCTCAGTTGGAACATGGACAGATATACCCCTATCTAATGGATGGGTAGCTTACGACGTAAACACTTTTTCAACTCCCCAGTGTATTAAAGCTAATGACGGCCTGGTCAGCTTGAAAGGCCTAGTAAGGTCAGGTACTGCAACCGCCGGTACTGTTATTGGTACGCTACCTGTAAATTGTCGCCCCAACACCGCAAGAGGCTTGTTTGGAGTTGCCAGTAATGCAGCTTACGGCAGACTAGACGTCTATCCGACTGGTGAATTAGTGATTAACGCCGGTAGCAATGCCTGGTTCTCACTTGATGGTGTAACCTATTATGGCAACTAGTAAAAGCTTGTGCTTATCTGATTTCCGTAGTATATTACAAACATAATTAATCAAGTTATCATAGGGGGCATCAGAAATGATCGACAAGATAAAGAAACTAAAAAATAAAGAAGGCGGTTTCACAATCGTAGAGCTGCTTATCGTAATCGTAGTGATTGGTATATTAGCCGCAATTACTATTGTTAGCTATACCGGTATTACTACTCAAGCAAACAATGCAGCATACCAACAAGATGCAGCTTCAATAGTAAGCGTAGCAGACGCCTTCTACGCACGAACGTCCGCCTATCCTACTGCTAGCGCAGACTTTACAAACGCAAGCAACTACACCAAATTACCAGCTAATATTGCTGTAGCAGTTACAACTGGTACTGTAACTGGGTCAGTTGGCGCCGATCCTTGTACTGCCGGCCTCGGTACGCAAACCTGGGCTGTATGTAAAACCACAGCTGGAGTAAAGACATACTCTGCTAAGGTCTGTGCAGGTGGTGTAACTGTGTACTACGTCAAGGATGCAGCAAATACATTACAAACTGCGAATTCTGGTGCTGGGTGCCCATAATAAACTAGCTTAATTCGTGTATCTAAAAGCCTCATTCCGGGGCTTTTTAGATACATTAAAAACTTATACTTATCTATCCCAAAAGTTGCTTTAAGCGCTGCTACTGTAGTACAATTCTGCACAAGCACAATAATACTTGTGCTCGTTAATAGAAAACTGTATATTAAACGTATAAGTTATATAAACTAGGGGGCATCAGAAATGATCGAGAAAATAAAGAATTTAAGAAATAAAGAAAGTGGTTTTACTATCGTAGAACTTCTAATTGTTATTGTCGTCATCGGTATCTTGGCCGCAATCACTATTGTTAGCTATACCGGTATTACAACTCAAGCAAACAATGCGGCATACCAACAAGATGCTTCATCAATCGTAAGCGTATCGGATGCTTTCTACGCACGAACCAATGCTTATCCAACCACATCAGCAGACTTCACAAACGCAAGCAACTACACTAAGTTACCAGCTAATATTACTGTTGCGGTAACTAGTGGTACGGTGACCGGTTCGGTTGGTGCTGATCCTTGTACTGCTGGTTCACAAACCTGGGCTGTATGTACAAACTCTTCTGGTGTAAAATCATATTCTGCCACTGTTTGTGCAGCTGGAGTCACGGTATACTATCTTGAGGGTACAAGCACACTGAAGACTGCCAAATCGGGCGCTGGTTGTTAATAACTAGTTACAAATCATAATTAAAAAGCCTCGTCATGAGGCTTTTTAAATACCTATTTTCTATTTGCTTCTATTTGTCGCTAGGTAACGGGAACTTGCGCGCAACGCTAATAACCTCCTGGCGCAGTTCTGCCAACTTAGTCTCATTATGTCGGTTATCAATTGCCTGCTTCATCCACTCTGCAATCTGCCCCATATCGTCCACTTTAAATCCCCTGGTTGTTATAGCTGGCGTTCCTAGACGAATACCACTTGGCCGAAATGGTGGCAAAGGATCGTCAGGTATAACGTTTGCGTTTACCGTCAAACCAATGGCGTCTAGGGCATACTCGGCTGCTTTGCCGTCAATACCAAAGCTCTTATTCACATCAGCCAGGATCAGGTGGTTACTTGTCCCACCTGTAACCAAATGAAAGCCCCGCTTGGTCATCGCATCAGCTAACGCACTGGCGTTATCAACAATCTGTTGAGCGTACTGTTTAAACTCTGGCTGCAACGCTTCTTTGAACGCCACGGCTTTGGCGGCGATTGAATGCATGTGAGGACCGCCCTGCATGCCAGGGAAAATCGCGCGATCAATCAGTGTTGGAATATTTTCAATCGTCTTGTCTGGAGCAACCAACGGGTTTCCTACTGTGCCCATCGACAGAATCAATCCGCCTCTTGGACCACGCAGAGTCTTGTGAGTGGTGGTTGTAATTACATGAAACCCATAATCAAACGGATTCTTGGCAACCCCACCAACAATTAAGCCTGCAATGTGAGCCATGTCAGCTACCATTAACGCACCGACTTCTCGCCCAATCTCAGTAAATTTTGCATAGTCTAATTCGCGTGGGTACGAACTAAACCCAGCCAAGATAATCTTAGGTTTATGTTCAAGCGCTAACGTCCGTAAATTATCGTAATCAATCTCACCCGTTGATATATCTTTCATCTTGTAGCGAATAAAGTTATATAGTTTTGCACTTCTGGTTACAGGCGCACCGTGGGTTAAGTGTCCCCCATGACTCAGATCCATCGCTAGTATCGTATCGCCAGGTTCTAGCCAGGCACTATAAACTGCTTCGTTAGCTGGAGCACCAGAATGTGGCTGAACGTTAGCGTGGTCAGCTTTAAACAACTGCTTAGCCCGGTCGATCGCTAACTGCTCCACTTGGTCAGTGAATTCTTGACCACCATAATATCGCTTTCCTGGGTAGCCTTCGGAGTATTTATTAGTAAAAACACTTCCAAGTGCCGCCAAAACATCACGACTAACGTGATTTTCACTAGGAATAAGCTCTAGTCCATCACGCTGTCTCGCCTCTTCGCCAGCTATTAAAATAGCTATCTGTTCATCATCCATTTAGTTGTCTCCTGTTAGAGTAATTATAGCAGGGTTGGTAGGTGGCAGGTAGTAGATGGTAGATATTGATTAGCAAGTCGGCTCCAGGCCTACGTGCTTTTACGTATCCCCTGGAGCCCGAGTTCA
>CALMFC010000014.1 GCA_937863415.1 uncultured bacterium
GTGTAGGTGGCGGGGGGTTCGCCTGCAGCCGGAGGGCCCTCAGGGTCTTTCTGGGCTGGAGCTACGCCGTTTCCACCTGGCTTGTTGTGCCCCTGCACTCCTGGATCACGGTTCGGGCTGTCTTTGCAGACAGGCCAAGTGCCGTGAGGTGTCTCAGGTGGGCAGGGTGGTGCACAACTATTATCTGGACAAGGCGGTGCACACTGCGTTTCAGAGCAGGGTGGTATCACCGGCTGGAATCCACATTCCAGCCTAAGAGTTACTTTGGTTCCGTCCGGGTGAGTAAACACCAAGGCGGTTCCAGCACTAGAGGTAAACCCCTGGTGAATGGTAACGCTCTTGCCGTCGGTGGTCGGCACCATATAAAGCGAAGGCAAACCTTTTGCCACCGCTTCGATTCCAATTGCCGATTCCGCTTCCTTCTTTTCCATCTTGGCGATGGCAGCCCTCCAGGCTTTGTGGTCCTGGGCGAACTTTGCGGTCGTGGCGTCCATCTCGGAGTACGAGATGAAGCCCCAACTGGCGAAGTGAGCTGATGTCAGTGCCGGGTCGACACAACGGCGATCGTGCAGATTCGTCAGGATTTCATCCTGTTCGGTCTGCTCGATCCTGGGCCCGAAAGCGTATTTCACTTCCTTACCCCCATCGAGGGCGAAGTAGTGAATGCTTCCGTTTGTGCACTGGTCAGAGGCTTGTGCTTCTGAACCACCGTTAGACGGTGGTCCAAAGAGCGAAAATACACCTCCGATGGTTAGTGCAAGAACTACAAGGGCAACGAGAAGCCACCCAAGCAGTCCAGATTTGTTACGGTTTTTCGATGTTTTCTGCATCGTCTTACCTTTCTGGGTGGGTAGCAACTAGTGCTACGAGGTGGTTTTCTTGCTGTTTGCCTTGTCTTGCATCTTGCTGACGGCGATCCATAAAACACCAATCGCTCCGAGTGCCCCAAAGATCCACGCCCAAGGGGCGAAGATTGGAATCAGACCGGCCAGAGCGTTGAAAGTGACTGCTACGACAGCAGCAATCAGAATGACGAGAAGAATCAGGAGAGTTGCTTTCACATTCTCCATCACGTACAGTTCGTCAAGCTTCTTTCTGGCTGGCGCCGGTTTGCTCGGTGTAGGTGTGGTCGTTGGTAGGACGGAGGTTGCGAGTGCAAGCTCACGATTCAGTTCGACCTCAAGGGTCGCATCTTCCTCTGCTGCTTGAATCCTTTTCGCCTTCCTCTTGTTCAAACGCTCGATGTCCCTGAGAACGTCGGCTCTTGTCCTGGTGGTTGTTGCCATGGTATTTCTCCTTTCCCCCTTGGGATTTATGGTGTGACGGATGTCACGCTTGCTGCCCAGGGGGTTCGGGAGCAGCGCGTCATCCAATCAAATTGATTAACTGGCGCGCTGCTCCGAACAGAGAAATATCGTTTAAAACATAGATTTTCACACATACCTAAAGAGCCTTAAAGCTCGATCTAGGCGCTGCAAAGTGCAGCGTAATAGGCTAGTTATAAACTAACCGATTACGCCACACTCATACAGCCATGAAAAACATGCACTATAATGATCTGACTTGTTAACGATCCTCCGTCGTCTAAAGGTCCTCACACCTCGGACAACTGATGGTTCTTAATTTACCACAATAACGTTAAAATGTCAATGCTTAACACAATAAATATCTAGTAAACACAAGCACTTTCAAATAGACACGCTAGATGTAGCGTGTCTGAGGATGTAAAAGCACTATATAAGGCACTATTTGACATTAAATGTCAATCAGCGTATATTGCATGTCTAAGTGTGATAGAGGAGACGGGCTCCGATACGCATGATATCCCTGAAAGGGGTGGTCATATTGACCAAAACCGCAAGGAAGCGTCGTAGGGCGAAGGCTATCAAAAGCAAAGCTGCAAAGAAGCAGGTGAAGCTGATGCCGAGTCCAAAGGGGCGTGACCAGCGACAGGTACGCTGGCTTTCGGCAATCTCCGGTATTCTGGCGATTGAAGGGGGCGAGTGATGCCAGAGCACGAGTTCGACGGTCGAATGTACAGCGTCGATGACGAGCTGTACGCCCAATTCGAGCAAATCGCTGGATCTTCGGGTCCGGTGGAAACCGAGCGAATCAACCAGATGATTAGCGTGTGTGAGACACAATCTCACTATGCCGATCTGTACACCTACCTCATCATGTGGCGAGGGATGATCCCCCCGCAACTGACTGAGGTATCGTCGAAGACCGACCCAAGTCTTTGTCGCCGCGTGGCACTTGCAGCCTCGAAAATCAGGAGGCAACGCATCGGGTACGAGGCGCCAGCCTACGGGTAGCTAGATCCCCCGCCCAAAAGGCATGATCTGCAACTTCGTGGAGCCCTCCCATCACTGGGAGTGCTCCACGAAGGAGAATAATATGCTATAGTTTATCCGCCCTAGTCAAAGAGGGCTTTTTTTGTTACAATCGACGGGCTAATGAGGCGCGATAGTCTTTTAGTAACACTGGTCCTCATATGGTCCCATCGTCTAACGGTTAGGACACCAGGTTTTCATCCTGGCAACCTGGGTGAGAACTGCCAGTGGCAGTTCGCAAGGCGACTTTCCGATGCGGGCTATGATCGCAATCGTGAAATCGCGGGGTCGCGGAACGTGACCGATTCCCTCGCGGAAACGAACCAAACAGTTTACAATTTATCATATGGTCCCATCGTCTAACGGTTAGGACACCAGGTTTTCATCCTGGCAACCCGGGTTCGATTCCCGGTGGGATCACCAATACAATAACCTCAGCATTAGCTGGGGTTTTTGTATTGGCGCTCCACGCGGCGAATCGAACGTCGCAGGGTTCGAATTCTGTCAAATCTAGGATTTGTACAGAATTTAGTTGATGACAGAATAAGAAGCAAAGCGGATTATTATGTCATCTTGCGTTGGACTGGTGGGATCACCAGTATCAGATGCTATAATTACAAGATGAAACGGGGCTTAAGAATATGAAAAAGTACATCATAATTATCATTGCCGTTGTTACTTTGGTAGCTTTAGGGTTATTTTATTTCTTAAATCAGACTGAAAAAACTACTAATAAAGATCGAAGCGGCACTACTGAAACAGCAAAAAAAGATGTCAGAGAAGTGGTCTGGAGGCAGTTGTCAGAAAAGCAAAAAAGCGAGATCGTAGGGACTTGGGAGGATGGAAAAGTATCAAAGACTACTTTGAGTGAAGGAAATGCCATAAGTAGGGTCGGAGATAAATCTTACGTAGGACAGGGGGTTTATCTGATTAATTTTCCATCCAAACTGAACGCTACTATTGGCGATGTAATAATTTACGCTGACGTAAAAACCTATAACATCATCGGTTATGGTCTGCGCGACTAGGCAGTAGTCAGTGTCCCACCGTCTAAGTAAAGTGCTACAATTAAACATATGGGTGTAATTTTTAAAAGAACAAAAATCCTAGCAACCTTAGGGCCACCAACAAACAGCGCTGAGATGATTGAAAAACTGGCCATCGCTGGTGTAAATGGTTTTCGGCTTAATTTTAGTCACGGTACTTACGAAGAGCGTGACGAACAGATTAAATGGATCCGCGAAGCGACAAGTAAAACCGGTAAACCTGTCGCAATTTTACAAGATTTACAGGGTCCAAAAATCCGACTTGGGATTTTAAACGAGAATGTCGATGTCCATACTGGCGACGAAATAACACTAGAATATAAAGCCGAACATAGCGGCATGACTTTCCCTGTGCAGTATAATCTGGCCGAAAAGGTAAAAGTGGGCGAGCCAATCTATATATTTGATGGCAAAATCCGCACAGTTGTGATTGATATTCCGACTGATACGGCCATTAAATTACGGGTCGAAAACGACGGCACGCTTATGAGCAATAAGGGTATTAATTTGCCCGATACTGATTTTGGTGGTGATATCTTGACAGCCAAAGATATACGGGACGTTGAGTACGGCGCTACCAAAGATATAGACTACGTAGCGCTTAGCTTTGTACAGAGTGCGGAAGACATTCATAATTTACGTCAAATGCTAGTAGGGCTTGGGTCAGATGCTCAAATTATTGCCAAGATTGAGACCAAGGCAGCTATTGTCGACAAAACTTTAGCGGAAATTATTCGAGCTAGCGATGGCGTCATGGTCGCAAGAGGTGATCTGGCAGTTGAAGCCGGTGCCGAGGTGGTACCGATTGTTCAGCGACGTATTATTTCGCTTTGCCGAAGGCACGGTAAATTAAGTATAGTTGCAACTCAGATGATGGCCAGTATGGTTGATGCGCCCGAACCGACACGGGCAGAGGTAAGTGATGTATCGAACGCTGTTGTTCAGGGTGCAGACACAGTTATGCTGTCTGATGAAACAGCCAATGGTAAATTCCCGATCGAGGCTGTGATGGCAATGAAAAAGACAATCCTATACACCCAAGAGCACGAACCAGTTGATTTAATTCATGATCCATCTTTAAGTAACAAAAAGCAACTAGATGCGATTAGTGTTACTGCGGTTAAGCTGGCTGAGCAGTTGGGGGTAGATGCCATTGTTGCTGAAACCAAATCTGGGGCAACAGCTGATAATATCGCAGCCCACAGACCGAATATGCCAATTATCAGTGTGACTAGTGAGCTTCGGACGGCTCAGCAATTGTCGCTTAGTTATGCTAATCGCAGTTATGTACGGCCAGACAGCGAAGAAGCTGGCTACGAGATTGCTCAGGAGCTTAAAGATACTGGATACTTTGGCGAAGGTTCAGCTACGGTTATTATTGTGAGTGGTGCTCAGCCGGGTATTATTGGTATGACAGATACGATAAAAGTTCGGGTGATAGAATAATAAAAAGGTGGGCATGACATTCTTTAAACTGACAATTCGCGATATTCCGATTGAAAACCACACAGTTTTGGTGCGGGCTGATTACAATGTTCCATTAAACGACAAGGGTGCAATTAGTGACGATTTACGAATTAGAGCAAGCCTGTCAACACTTGAGTATTTACTAGATCACCACTGTAAAATTGTCATCATAAGTCACCTCGGGCGTCCCGACGGTAAACAAAAGAAATATAGTCTTGAGCCTGTGGCCGACAGATTAGCAAAGCTTTTGAAGCGAGACGTCAGGTTTGTGCCCGATACGATTGGCGACAGAGTATATCAGGCTGTGAAACGTGCTCCAGGTACCAGTATTACAATGCTTGAAAATTTGCGATTTTATCCCGAGGAAGAGGCGGATGACTTTGACTTTGCCGCCAAAATTGCCAAAAGCACGGGTGCACGCTATTTCGTCCAAGACGGGTTTGGTGTGGTTCATCGGGCGCACGCCAGTACCCATGCTATTACGATGTATATTCCAGGGGTGGCTGGGTTGTTGCTCGAAAAAGAGTACACAACTATAACAGAGGCGATGGATTCTCCTAAGCGACCGTTTGTGGCGGTAATGGGCGGCGCAAAAGTCAGTGATAAAATCGCAGTTATTGAACGCTTTGTTCAGATTGCTGACAAAATTATAATTGGTGGAGCAATGGCCAACACATTCTTAGCCCACAAGGGTATATCGGTGGGTGCAAGCAAGGTTGAAGCAGACCAAAAGACAGTTCTAAATCATATTTACGCTAAAGATCGCGAGAAGGTTGGCGAAGGGCACGAGGACGATTTTATTATTTTGCCAACGGATGTAGCGGTGGCTGACAAGATAGAGCCAAACGCAAAGAGACGCGTTGTGGCGCTACCAGACATAACCTCTGGCGATATCGTACTAGATATAGGCGACAAGACCATTGAACGGGTGGTGGACGCTATCAAGCCAGCCAGGACTGTAATTTGGAATGGAACGCTTGGGTATGCTGAAATTCCAGCCTTTGCCCACGGTTCGGCGCGATTAGCATTGGCACTTGCCTCTCAGCCTAACACGACATCGATTATAGGCGGTGGTGACACGGCAGACTTTGTTATTAAGTGGGACGGGAACGACGGGGCTAGCTTTACTCACGTTTCTACTGGCGGCGGAGCAAGTTTGGAATTAATGGCCGGCGAACACCTACCAGGAGTCGAAAGTTTACTAGACGCTCATGGGTAAATAGGGTACACTAAAATTAATAAACATAAGTGAAATAGGGTGATGGCACGCGACAAAAAACTTATCGTCGGTAACTGGAAGATGAACCTCAACATGCAAGAGGCGAGTTTGTATTTGCATCAGTTAGCTAAACTTATCAAAACCCGTCGTGACGTCGAGGTTATACTGGCGCCGACTACTTTGACTCTGCAGTCATTAAGTTTGCAGGTTAATGGTCGTCAGTTTAAATTAGCCGCTCAAAACTTCTATTGGCGAGATCACGGAGCTTATACAGGCGAAGTATCAGCCACTCAACTACGCGGCATCGTGTCGTACGGATTGGTTGGACACTCTGAACGTCGTCATATCTTTAATGAAGACGATAAAGATATGCGCAACAAAGTTGAAGCAGCCATTCGTAATAGGATTAGACCGATACTGTGTATTGGCGAGACTGCCTGGGAGCGGTCGAGTGGTGAGACGCATGATGTCATTCATGATCAATTAATTGGTGGACTCTCTAATGTTACTAGCGATGAATTAGAAGAAGTGGTGATTGCATATGAGCCCGTTTGGGCAATTGGCACGGGTCAAAACGCCATGCCTGATGACGTAACCTCTGCCATTAAGGCGATTCGCAGTCAGATCAAGCATCTGTATGGGGCTAAGGCATCAGAGAATATCCAGGTGCTTTACGGCGGCAGCGTAACGGCTGATAGTGCGGCTGATTACTTGGCCTTGCCGGAGGTAGACGGGCTACTTATCGGTGGCGCCAGTCTAGATGCACATGCATTTAATGAGATTGTTAAAAAAGCACATAAGGGCTCGGCTGATGCCGATAAAGATTAGGGGTTAAATGGTGAAAGAATTTGATTTTGACGAACTAGACAGGGCAGTAAACTCACTTATTAGTCCGACCACAGCTAAACCAGACTCCCCTGCTCCGGCAAATCCGAGTGTTGACGAAAATACAACACCTGCAATTAACCCAAACTCAACACCTGATCCGTCGTCCGCACCAGTCCCCAACTCCCCTACTCCCACCCCTGTTACCCCTGTAACAAATAATTCAATAGTTGAAAAGCGACAGTCTGGTAGGTTTATGGACGTAGTGCATCCGTCTTCGGACATGAAAACAGCTACAAACTCTACCCCTGCTCCTAGGTCGCGCGATGAAATAAAAGTGGCTCCAAGGGGTGGTGAACCAGCGACTCCAGTAGCTTCACCAGCTACAGATAATGTATGGTCGGATCCAATAGATTACAGTACATCCAAAGAGCCAGCTAAACCAGCCGAGTCATCAAGCCCTGCAGAGGCAACAAAACCCGAGGTAGAACCACAAATAACACCCGAATTAACGGTGGACGAGTCGTTGAATGCCGCTAGTTCAAATTCACCGTTCTTGCCAGACGCCAAGGTTGAAAAACGACCGCTTGGGGCTTTTTCGAGCGAACATTCTAATGAAACCCCAAAGCCAGCAGAAGCACCAACTACAGATAACAAACCTGCGAATGACACCCCTACTACCCCCGAGGATAAAAAGCCTGTTGATGATCAACCGCTAGGTCCAGTTGGGCACGATGAAGTCGACACACCACTGCCCGCTGAGTTACAAGATAACGTACTGTCAATCGAAGCCGACAGCACTACACCCGCTACTTTAGACACAACAACTCGCGATGAAGAACCGGTTGGTCCAACATCAATTACTCAGCAGTACACTGCGACCCCTAGCACAAACAAGGAAAAACCGGGTGAGATTTATGACACCAAAGCCTATCACAAAGCCCTCAAGACCCCCCCTAAAAAGAAGTCTAGTTGGTGGTTGGTGGTTTGGATTGTCCTGTTACTTGTAGTTGGTGCCGGGGCCGGCGCAGCTATTTATTATTTCGTTTTACCAGCATTATAGGACTGCAATTCACAATTTATCAGTTCACAGTTTATAAATTAGTTTTCAGTTTTCAATTTTCAAATAGAAACTGGAGAGGCGTTTGGTGGTTGGGTGTAGAAAATCTCCATAGTACCAATCGGGGAGACTGTGAAATCGGTTGTGATAACCGATTTCAGCCGAACGCTTTAATTTAGCTCCATACGGAGCTAAATTAAAAAAGTGCGCTCCCAGAGTGGTACTGTGGGGGTTTTCGAGTGATGCTTTGTGACTATACTTTGAAAACTGAAAATTCGTGAACTGAAAATTATTACTACAGCCTGTAACTGTTACAATAGTACTAATGGATTTATTAAAAGGATTAAACTCGGCGCAGGCAGAGGCGGTACAGGTCGCGTCTGGGCCACTTTTGATTTTAGCGGGTGCCGGTAGTGGCAAAACCAAAACTTTGACTCATCGAATCGCTTATTTGATTGCGCACGAATCGATTTGGCCAAACGAAATTTTGGCCGTTACCTTTACTAACAAAGCTGCCCGCGAAATGCGCGAACGACTAGGTGTGTTGCTTGGTCAGGACAGCTCGAGCCGTGGCTTTATGCCCTGGATGGGGACCTTTCATGGTATTTGCGTGCGCTTACTCAGGACGGACGGCGAGGCGATTGGGGTTGCCAAGAACTTTGTGATTTATGATGAGGATGACAGGCAAGGTCTAGTCAAACAGGCGATGAAGCAACTATCGATAAGCGATAAAGAAATCAAGGCAAGGGCGGTTAGTAGTCTTATTTCGAACGCCAAAAACGCCATACAATCACCAGATGAGTTTGAGGCATCAGCCCAGTATCCGTATCAGAAAAATATAGCCAAGATTTACGCGCTGTATGAAAAATTACGCAAACTAGCCGGGGCACTAGATTTCGATGATCTGCTGCTTGAAACAGTTCGACTTTTTCGCGAAAGCAAACAAGTAAGGGAAAAGTGGCGCGGTCATTTTAAACACATTTTGATTGACGAATATCAGGATACGAACGCCGCACAATATGCCATCATCAAGGCGCTGGTCAATAATGCGCGTAATATTTGCGTTGTCGGTGATGATTGGCAATGTTTAGTGGGGGGTAGTCAAATTGAGACTGTAGATGGGCATAAACCTATCGAGACTATTAAATCGGGTGAAATGGTACGAGCTGCTGGTGGTTATGGAGCGACGAACTTTTTTAAGGTAATTGCTAATAAATCTTTTTCGTATGACGGCAAGGTAATAAAAATCACTACACGGTCAGGACGGATTATAACCTCAACTCCTAATCATCTTCTTTTTGGTCGGTTTGAAAAAACCACTGATTATTTTGTTTATCTAATGTTCTCACGAGCCAAAGGTTATCGTATTGGAATAACTAAGGGAACACGTTTTGATGGCAAAAAGGACGACATTGGACTCAGAGTGCGCGCCAACCAAGAACGAGCCGATCGAATATGGGTTTTAAAAATTTGCAAGACGCGCCAGGAAGCGGTGTTTCATGAAGCCAGATTATCTTATCAATATGGTATTCCTATGACTGTTTTTAAAGCGTTAAGTGGTAGTAGCTTACACCTTGACCAGAAACAAATTGATGATTTGTTCGGTCAAATCGACACAAAAAAGCGTGCGCAAACTTTAATGAAAGATTTAGGCCTATCGTTTGACTATCCTCATTTTTCACCCCAAGCTACAACTAGAAATGGACTCAAACGAGTTAATCTAAATATCGTAATGTTTGGCGATAAACGCACTACACTCACTAGCCCTTGGTCAGCAAGTCGTTTATCGATAAATACTAGCAGTAAACAAGACCTGGTTGCTATGAGTGATTTAGGGTATAGTGTTCGTGCTGCCAAGGCAGGAACGTATCGGTCAGAAATACATAATTTAGATTACGGTAAAATTGAACAAATTTTGGATGAGATTACATCAAAGTCTGAACTAGATAACTTACAGGTTCATAAATACGCCTACATTACAGACAAAGCTTACTCATTCATGCCCGCCTCACATATTCATCCCGGTATGATCCTCCCAACTGCTCAGGGTGCGACCCTGAGAAGTGATCGGGTTGTGAGTGTTGAAGTGTTAGAGCACAAGGGTTTGGTGTATGACCTAGATATCGACAAGGTTCATAATTATATAGCGGATGGTGTGGCTGTTCACAATTCTATCTATAGTTGGAGGGGTGCAGATTTTACGAATATTTTGAATTTTGAACGTGATTTTCCTGGGTCTAAAGTTATTAAATTGGAGCAAAATTACCGTAGCACTGGTAATATCTTGGACGCGGCCAGTAATGTTATTTCCAAAAACACCCAGCGAACTGATAAAAAATTATGGACGGCCGAAGGTGCCGGCGCACCTGTTTTGGTACATGGACTATATGATGAGGCTGAGGAAGCACATCTAGTAGCAGAGCGGATTTCAACCCATGTTGCCATGGGCGCACGTCAGTTTGGTGATTTTGCGGTTCTGTATCGCACCAACGCTCAAAGCTACACGTTAGAACGGGCTTTTATTAGACTGCGTGTCCCCTATCAGATTGTCGGTGGAGTTAGGTTTTATGATCGTAAGGAGATTAAGGATATAATCGCCTACCTAAGGTTAGTCTATCAACCAAGCGACCGAATGAGCTTTAGCCGGATTGTAAATGTTCCGACACGTGGAATTGGCGCAACTAGTCTAGAAAAGTTTTTAGCCTGGCAATCGACTAGCGATATGGATATTATTTCGGCGCTAGTTGGTGCAAATGATGCGGATGGGTTAGTGCCCAAGGCCAAAAAAGCTCTAACAGGATTAGGCTCAAAACTTCGTAAAGTTCAAGACATGGTCGAAACAGCTAGTCCGTCTGAATTAATCGAGAAAATTCTATCTTTAACAGGGTATCGAGACTATATTTTGGATGGAACGCCGCAGGCCGAAGACCGCGAGGCGAATATAGGGTCGCTCGTCTCTGACGCTCAATCATTTGCCAGTCTACCTGACTTTTTAGAAGAGGTAGCACTAATGTCCAGTGCCGATACCGACACTAGCGATCAAAAAGTTACATTAATGACGCTTCATGCAGCAAAAGGCCTAGAGTTTCCAGTTGTCTTCATGGTTGGAATGGAAGAGGGAATTTTACCTCACGCTCGGGTTTACGAGGCTGGTCCAGCGGAGTTAGAAGAAGAGCGACGTCTAGCCTATGTCGGCATGACTAGAGCCCGCGAAGAGCTGCACCTGACTTATGCGCAAAGCCGCTTGCAGTTTGGTGAACGGGGATATAACGCAATGTCGCGTTTCATCGCAGACATTGGCGAAAGCGCAGCTACAATTAGCGCCAGTGAACCGCACGTCACACCTGACCAAGATTTCTATAGCGATGAGCCGTTCATGGTTGGCGATAGAATCAGGTCGGCGGCGTTTGGAGAGGGTGAGGTGAGTGACGTTGACGGTCTGGCCCTAACTATTCACTTTGATAGTGGTCAAACCAAAAAGCTCAATGCGGAATATGCAAAGTTAGAGAAGCTATAACAACCTGGCGACCGAGCGCCCTACTTACTTTTTCAGAGCACTCTTTTTAAGTACAAGCTCCACCGGAGCTTGTACTTAAGCGTTCGGCTGAAATCCTCGGGTACGCCTCGGATTTCACAGTCTCTTCAAAAGTAAGTAGGGCGCTCGGTCGCCAGGTTAGCCCGTAAACTTTCAGAACATAGCAGCTTTTGTTATACTTAAATAACACACTCTGGGGTGTATAGAATAAATTAATGAAGAGTCTAATAACTAGATCCGCCACGCCAATTGGGGCACTTATCGCCGCTGCGCTACTTATGATTGCAGTGGCTGTTATCGTAATGGCGAACATTAGCCATGCTGGTAATGGTGAATCTGGCCAAGATGGACGACTAGTGACTATACACGACCGAGGAACCGAGAAGGTTATCTTGACACAAGCTGGAACGGTTGGCGATGCGCTAGCTGAGGCTGGCGTTGTTCTTGACCCCAAAGACGCAGTTGAACCATCAACGAACCAAAAACTTGTCGCCTCGGACTACCAAGTAAACATATATCGTGCTCGTCCTGTGATTGTGGTTGACGGGGTAATTAAACAAAAGATTGTCACACCGTATCAAACTGCACCACAAATCGTAAAAGATGCTGGCATCAAACTCTACCCCGAGGATACAACTAAGTTAGAGCGAGTTAATGATATTGTTGCCGAAGGTGCGGGTCTGAGATTGACAATTGACCGTGCAACACCGTTTAAATTTACACTGTACGGCGAAACAATAACGGCGCGAACTCAGGCGGCAACAGTTGGCGATATGTTAGTAGAAAAGGGGATAAAGTTAGGTGCTAATGACCGCGTGTCGGTTGATAAATCCACGCCGATTACCAGTGACCTTAGTGTACGCGTTTGGCGCGAAGGCAAACAGACGGTGACCGTTGATGAATCTGTTGACTTTGCGGTTGATAAAATCTCTGATGCCAATAGGGAACCAAGTTATCGTGAAATTCGCACTCCAGGCGAAAAGGGTTCACGTAGCGTCACATACGAAATAGAAATTCAAGACGGCAAAGAAGTTTCTAGGACTGAAATCGCTAGCATCGTTACAAAACAACCAAAAACTCAGGTGGAAGTCGTTGGAGTAAAGGGGCAGTACACAACACCAAGCGAGAACCAAACCATCACATGGGATTATTTAATCGGCCAAGGATTCACCAGGAATCAAACTGCCGGTATCATGGGTAATTTGATGCAGGAGCACCGCTTTAACACTTCTGGCGACGGCCTAGCTCAGTGGACGGGCGGACGTAAAGCCAAATTAATGGCGATGCCAAATCCGTACAACATATACACACAACTAGATTTTCTGATGTCTGAACTGAATAGTAACTATCGAAGTGTACAGAATGAAATTCGGGCATCTGGCACAGTTGAATTAGCCGTGAAAATCTTTCAAGATAAATATGAGCGCTGTGGTATTTGTGCCGAATCGAATCGCATTCAGTATGCCTACAATATTTTAGCGAGTCATTAATCAATGACCACTCCTAAAAAGTCACTTGGTCAACATTGGTTGCATGATCGAGATGTTCTAGCTCATATCGCAGATTGTGCCGAAATAGATAAAAACGATACTGTACTCGAGATTGGTCCAGGCTTAGGAACATTAACTAGCGAACTTTTGCGACGAGCAGGCAAGGTGATTGCGGTTGAGTTTGACCCAGAACTAGCGCGCAAACTCCCCTCTCAATTTCCAGGTAAGAACCTTGATGTAGTGACGAGCGATATCTTGTCATACGACTTATCTGATTTACCGACAGGATATAAGGTTGTTGGCAATGTCCCCTATTACATCACTAGTAAAATCGTGCAGATGTTAATGACGGCTGCAAATAAACCTAGTATTTCTGTACTATTAGTCCAAAAAGAAGTAACGGAACGGTTAGCGGCTGAACCGGGTAATATGAGTATTTTGGCAATTAGCGCCCAAGTATTTGCCGATGTTACGATGGGCGACGTCGTCAAAGCTGAACTATTTACACCTCCACCAAAGGTAGATAGCCAAGTGGTAATACTAAAGACCAGACAATCACCATTTTTGACGGACATTAGTGAAGTTGACTTTTTCAGAGTCGTGAAGGCTGGTTTTTCGTCAAAACGCAAAAAACTTCGCAGCAGCCTGGCTGGTGGATTGAACTTATCAAAAACAGAGGTTGAACAATTGCTAGTGAAAGCTCAAATCAACCCAGATTCAAGGGCTGAAACGCTAGATCTAGCGTCTTGGGTGCGTTTAACTCGAATTGTACACTCATAGCGCTCATGCTAAAATACGCCTAAGGAATTAAATACCTATGGGCATCGGACAAAAATATATTCGCGGTTTTACAATTGTTGAGCTATTGATAGTCATCGTGATTATAGGTATTTTAGCCACGGTAACTGCAATTGTTTATAGTGGCATACAGGCAAACGCGCGCGACACTAGTGTCTTGTCCGATCTGGATACTATGGATGGACTACAAACTAGCTATAGTTTAAAAAATGGTGGGAATGCTAAACCTTATTATTCTGGTAATGGACCAGATACAGAACTGGACTTTGCGCCAAGCGGTGACAATGTGATCGATGTTGTCGTAAACGGTGATGATTATTGTATTCGAGGATATAATACAAAGTCTAGTTCATATAAAACCCTCTCTACCGAGGCTATTAAAGAGTCATCTAGTGGTGTGTGTGGTGCAACTTCTCCTTCGCAGCTAGCAATGTCTGACAGTATACCTCCCATTGTGTGGACAGAAGACTCTTACACTTCGGGTTATTGGATTGACATAGCCTCTTCAAGTGATGGCATTAAGCTTGCTGCAGCCGAAGGACAAAATGGTTATGTTGCCACTTCAACAAACGGAGGAGCTGAATGGGTTACATGGCACGATCCAGTGAATGTGGATGCTCTGCCCTTGACTGCGATTGCTTCATCAAGTGACGGTAATAAGCTAGCTGTGACTACTGAAGGTGGATATATTTACAATTCGATCGACGGTGGTATTAATTGGGTTGAACGAACCACATCCGGGAGCAGATATTGGACGGATATTGCTTCATCAAATGACGGTAATAAATTAGCTGCTGTCGCAAACAATGGCTACATCTACACTTCATCAGACGGTGGCGCTACTTGGGTTGAACGAACCACGTCTGGTATTAGAACGTGGCAGAGTATTGCTTCATCAAGTGACGGCAATAAACTAGCTGCTGTCGGAAGCTGGAATTACATCTACACTTCATCTGACGGTGGCGCTACTTGGGTTGAACGCGCTACGCCTCAGTCTGGAGTTTGGCAAGATATCGCTTCATCGAGTGATGGCACTAAGCTTGTCATAATGGGACAAGGTCAATATATAAACACTTCATCTGACGGTGGCGCTACTTGGGTTGAACGCGCTACCCTTGGAAGAAAGGATTGGCAAGATATCGCTTCATCAAATGACGGTAGTAAATTAGCTGCTGTCGCAAACAATGGCTACATCTACACTTCCATTAATTTCGGTGACAACTGGACGGAACAAACGACAGGCGGTAATAGACAGTGGAGTAGCGTTGCGTTGTCTGAAGATGGCGCAAGAATTTCAGCCACTGTTTATTCGGGGTTTCTTTATACTGGTATGTAGGGCAAACATTTGATAATTTTTATAAAAACTAATCTGTTATAATAATAGTAATTGCAATGGATAAAAAACTCTACATAACAACCGCTATTCCTTACGTTAACGGCGAGCCGCATATTGGCAATGCCCTTGATTACCTTTTGGCTGACATTTGGACACGTTATCAACACCAAAATGGGCGCGAAGTGCGCTTTCAGGTTGGTACGGACGAGCACGGCAACAAAATTGCCACTAAAGCTGCCGAGAATAATATGGATCCTAAATCCTATACAGACAAAATGTATGTTAATTTCGAGAATTTAATGAAAAAAGTCGGTGCTAGTTACACAGATTTTATCCGTACAACCGATCCGCATCATGAAGCGTCAGTGCAATATATTTGGAAAACACTGTCTCCGTATATTTACAAAGGTAAGTACGAGGGCTGGTATTGCATGGGCCATGAAGCGTTCTTTACAGATACCGAAGTCCAAGAGACGAATGGAGTTTGCCCAGACCATCAAACGCCGTATCAACAGATTAGTGAAGAGAATTACTATCTAAAGGCAAGCGCATTTAGTGACCGAATTCGTGAGGCGCTCGCAAATGACGAGATGCAAATTGTGCCAGAGTTTCGTGAAAAAGAATTCTTAGAGCTCATGAAAGATGGTCTGCAGGACGTTAGTATTTCGCGTCCCAAAAAGAACCTTAGCTGGGGTGTGCCAGTCCCGGATGACCCCGATCAGGTTATGTACGTTTGGATTGACGCACTAGCTAATTACATCACAGTTCTGGGTTACCCAGATAAACCTGAGTGGCAGGAGTATTGGCCAGCTGACGTACAGGTGCTAGGTAAGGATATTTTACGATTTCATGCGGGGATTTGGCCAGCGATGCTACTTGGTCTAGGCTTGGCGTTACCAAAAAAACTATTAGTTCACGGATTTATTAACGTAGGTGGTGCCAAGATTAGTAAGACTGTCGGTAATGGCGTAGATCCTAACCAGGTAATTGATCAATATGGCTTGGATGCTTTTCGTTACTATTTTTCGCGACACATTCCGACACAGGATGATGGAGATTTCACCTGGGAAAAGTTAGAAAATGCCTATAACAATGAACTTGGAAATGACCTAGGTAACGCAGTTTCACGCGTAGCAAGCATGATTACCCAGTATCAGTCTGGCGTAATTGGTGATGCCACTCAGACTGAACATGACATGAAGGATTATCACGACCACATGGATAACCTGGAATTTGATAAAGCTATTGATGAGGTATTTAGCAAAGTACGTAGTTTGAATCAATATATCGAACACGTCAAACCATGGGAAATCGCCAAGCGGCGCGAAAAAGACACCGAAGCCGAATCACATTTGGGTGAAGTTTTGGCGCACTGTGTCGGATCGCTACTGCAAATCGCAGATTTATTGGTACCGTTCCTGCCGAATGCGGCACTCAAGATTCACGATATGTTCGAGCGTGGCGTGGTTGCGCCGGTTGAGGGTGTATTGTTTCCGAAAGTTTACATTCATACGCCTGATCCCAAAGCACCAAAGGCCTAAGCATGCTAGTTGATACACACTGTCACATACACGAATCGGATTATCCGATCGATATTGCTGAAGTTTTAACGCATGCCCGCGAATCGGGCGTTAAGAAGTTAATTTGCGTAGGGACTAACCAAGAAAGTTCGCGACTGGCGGTTAAGTTTGCCGCAAATCATGAAAACTCATATGCATCGGTTGGCGTGCACCCACACGAGGCGAAGGATGGCTGGGGCGACATCTTGGAATATAGAAGTTGGAGTAGGGAAGATGGCGAAACTGCCAATAGCCAAATTCCAAATTCCAATGGCCAACCGATAGCCATCGGTGAAATCGGTTTAGATTATTTTTATTCTCACAGCCCGCGGGTTGTTCAAATTCAGGCGTTAGAGGCTCAGATTGACTTAGCGGTGAAGAATAATTTACCGATTATTTTCCATGTTCGAGATGCATTCGATGATTTTTGGCCAATACTTGATAATTTCAGTGTCATAAAGGGCGTTTTACATAGTTTTACGGATAATCAGGACAATTTAAAAAGAGGGCTCGAGCGCGGTTTATATGTTGGAGTTAATGGAATTAGCACCTTTACAAAAGACGTCAGCCAACAGGCGATGTTTGATTCAATTCCGCTTGATAAATTGCTACTTGAAACAGATGCGCCGTTCTTGACGCCCGTGCCCTTACGTGGTAAAGTAAACGAGCCAGCATTTGTAAGGAATGTAGCAGAGTTTCATGCAGCCAAGAGAGGAATATCTCTTGATGAGATTTCTGCTACGACTACTGCAAATGCTTTTGCGTTATTCGCACTCTAAGACAAACAAAAAAACGTTATTAACCTAAGGTGAGGTGATAAATACTTTATGCCAAATCGTCCGAACATAGATCATGCAGAATACCACCTGCCAATAGGTGAATCTGTCCTGACTCTCGAAAGACTCTCGCCCGAAGAGCTTAATTTAATTCGTGGCTCTGACCATATTGACAAAACACCATTATATACCGCCACGGCTCTTGAGTTTGAGCAAAAATTCAATCCTGTTAGTCCAGAACTGGAGTTTGCACCAGAGTCTCGTATACTGTTTAACTACTCTGAACATATTCTGTTCGCCAGGAGTAAGGCGATAGAGGAAGAGTTGCAAAGGCTTGCTCAACTTAGACCGCTAGACTCGGAGACACCAATATTTAATAGTGTTAGCGAAAGAATGTTTGGGCGTGAATGGCGAGAAAAGCTACTTAACTCTTTGGTCGGTACATATAAACCACGATCTCAGGAGGATATCGCGAGGCAACTGCTTGAGAAAGAAAGCGCCATAGGTGCCAGTGCGTTCTGGAAAGGTGCGGACAAAGAGGGTTATAAGTTTTTTAAGTTAGATGATATGGATAGTTGGCTTTTCGCTCAACCCTCAAAAAAAGCTAAGAATAGTTTCGAAACGACAAGGTATGTTGTTTTAAAAAGCGGGCTTACTGAAGTTTCAAAGGCCGAAGGTATGCCGCTTATTCCAGTTCCTGAAGATATGAAGTCTATTTTTATGTTTGTTGCTAGAAAGTATCACGACGAAGTAATGGTTGCATATGGTCGTGACCCACAAACGGGCAAAAAACTTCAATAACCGTTATAATTAACTAGGTGAGTAAACCAGAGATAATTTATCTGGACCATGCGGCGGCAACTCCGATGGATCCACGCGTCTTGACTGCAATGCAGCCTTATTTTACTGATAATTTTTATAATCCATCTAGTCCATATTCCAGTGCAGTTAATGTCAGGAATGATTACGAATCGGCCAAACAAATCTTGGCGTCATGTATTGGTGCCAAGCCAGGTGAGATTATTATAACTGCTGGAGCGACCGAATCGATTAACTTGGCTTTTGCAAGTACGCATGGACATGTCGTAACGGCGAACATTGAACACCATTCGGTTCTAGCAAGCGCGAGTGCTCGTGATAACACTATTGTTTCGGCCGACGAGCGGGGACTTGTTTCGGCGGACATGATTAAATCTGCTATTACGCCATTAACCCAACTTGTTAGCGTGGGGCTTGCCAATAATGAACTAGGAACGATTCAACCAATTAGAGATATCGCCGCTGTTATTAGACAGGAGCGTGAGTCAAGATTGTCGCGTGGTGACAGCACTCCGATTTATTTACATACCGATGCATCGCAAGGTGTTGGGCAACTAGATGTTAATGTAGCCAGGTTAGGTGTCGATATGATGACGCTAAACGCCGGTAAAATTTACGGACCTAAACAAGTTGGTTTGCTGTGGGCGGGTATACATGTGGCACTAGAGCCACAAATTGTTGGTGGTGGACAAGAGCGCGGTATTCGCAGCGGCACCGAGAACGTCGCGGGTGTAATTGGGTTTGCCAAGGCGTTAAATTTGGCGTCCGATCATCGTAAATTCGAATCAGATCGTCTGAGTGAGCTGCGCGACAGCCTTCAAGACGCCTTGGTATCAGCGTTTCCAGATGCGGTTATATCTGGTCACAAAAAACATCGATTGGCTGGACATTTACATATTTCTTTTCCAGGATTAGATGCTGAACGCTTGGTATTTGCGCTTGAAAACAGAGGAGTATTAGTCGCAACTGGTAGCGCATGTGCGGCAAATCATGGTACGAGGTCGCACGTTCTAACCGCAATTGGACTGGCTCCAGAAGTTGCTGACGGTAGTCTGCGTATTACTTTGGGTCACCTGTCAACAGACGAAAATATTACTAGCGCTGGTCAAATTATTATCGAAGAAGTAAATCGAGAGTCAGCTAGGATTGCGCCATGATTAGGTCATTAGTAATCGTAATTTTGGCTGCCGTCGTCGCTGTTATGGGGTTAAGTTGGTATTTGGCACCTGATGATTTAAAGGGGTGTGCCGACAAACCGTCAGGCGAGGGCGTGTGTCGTTCAGTCGATGCAATAGTTGCAGTCAGCGGTGGCGACACAAATGCCAGGACTGATGAGGCAATTAAATTATTTCAAAACGGTTGGTCTAATACGTTGATTTTTTCTGGTGCAGCTCAGGACAAGACTGGACTAAGTAACGCAGCCGCTATGCGACAAAGGGCGATTGCCCTCGGCGTTCCAGAATCGGTAATATATTTGGACGAATATTCCGAAACCACTAGGCAAAATGCCGAAAATGTTCAAAACATTTTTATGAAGCGCAAAATCGGTCACGTTATATTAGTTACCTCTGGATATCATCAGCGTCGTGCAAGTCTAGAGTTTAATGCTCGGACTTCAAACGTTACGATTGTTAATCATCCAGTTCCAGCTGATAAAGACTGGTCGGCTTGGTGGTGGTTGACGCCACGTGGATGGTGGTTGGCTGGCGGTGAGATGGCGAAAATTATTGGATTTTATTTGGGCGCATCACGATGAATAGGGCCATAAAGGTATATGTCGGCATGAGTGGTGGCGTTGATTCGTCACTGACCGCTGCGCTATTAGTCGAACAAGGTTACGATGTAACCGGTATTTATATGAAGAACTGGACGCAGGATTTGCCCGGTATGAAGTGTCCGTGGGCTGATGATTTGGCCGATGCCAAACGGGTTGCGGTTCAATTGGGAATTGATTTCAAGGTGTTTGATTTTGAAAAAGAGTATAAACAAAAAGTTGTCGACTATATGATTTATGAGTACAAAAGTGGCCGGACGCCGAATCCGGATATTATGTGTAACCAAGAGGTGAAGTTCAAGTTGTTCCTAGAGGCTTCATTAGAAGATGGAGCGGATATGATTGCAACAGGACATTATGCCAGGGTGGAAGGTGGAAGGTGGAAGGTGGAAGGTGGCGACACTGAAATTGCCAATAGCCAAATTCCAAATTCCAATAGCCATAGCCTGCTGATGCAGGCGGTTGATAAAAACAAGGACCAGACTTATTTTCTATACCGCGTCACATGTGAAGCGCTGGGAAAAACATTGTTTCCGCTGGGTGAATATACCAAACCTCAGGTTCGCGAGATGGCTGAGGAGCGTGGGCTTTATACTGCTGGTAAAAAAGATAGTCAGGGCATTTGTTTTGTTGGCAAGGTTGGAATCCGAGATTTCCTATCGGTGTATGTTGAACAAAAACCAGGCAAGATTATTGACATGAAATCTGGTAAAGTTCTAGGCCATCACGACGGGGCGATTTTTTACACGCTTGGTCAGCGTCATGGATTAGATTTAGGCGGCGGCTTTCCTTATTATGTGGTGGGGAAAGATATGGACAAAAACGAGGTTTATGTTACGACTGATTTGAACGATGATACTCTTTGGAAGACAAGCGTCAACCTAACGAACATGCACTGGATTAATCATGCTCCAATTGATGGAACATATCAAATTCGCGTTCGCCACCGTGCTAAATTAGTTGATGCAAAATTAAAAACTGACGGGTCAAATGTTAAGTTAAAACTTGATAATCCCGAGCGCGCCGTCGCAGCCGGTCAATCAGTTGTAGTTTATGACGGTGATATCTGCTTAGGCGGCGGCATAGTAATTTAACTAGCATAAACTCAGTCAAGCTGATAGAATAACAGAGATGAATGCTCAACAAATTCGTAATGCGTACTTAGAATTTTTCAAAAGTCGTGGTCACACGATTATTCCACGCGCCAAATTAATTCCGTTAAATGACCCCACTACGTTATTTACGGGTAGCGGCATGCAACCATTGTTGCCGTACTTGCTGGGCCAAGAACACCCTGACGGTAACCGACTCGTTAATAGCCAGACTTGTTTGCGTGCACAGGATATCGAGGATGTAGGTGATAATCGTCACACAACATTCTTCGAGATGCTAGGCAACTGGAGCATGGGTGATTATTTCAAAGAACAGCAAATTCGTTGGTTCTTTGAGTTTTTGACTGATGTAGTTGGCCTAGATCCTAATAAAATTTATGTTACAGCGTATATTGGCGACAAAGAACACGACATTCCGCGCGACGACGAAGCTGCGAATATTTGGAAAAAGATATTTGACGAAAAGGGCATTACGTCCGAGATTGTTGAAATCGGTAGTCAAGCCGATGGAGATAAGCGCGGCATCAATCCAGGTGAGCGAATTTTCTTTTACGATGATGGTGAAAACTGGTGGTCACGCGGTGGCGGACTCGACAAAACTCCGATAGGTGATCCATGTGGTCCTGATAGTGAGGTGTTCTATGATTTTGGTCCAGAAAACCACGCCGAAGGTTTTGGATTAGCCCATCCAGCTAGCGATAGTGGTCAGTTTATGGAAATTGGTAATCAAGTCTTTATGCAGTATCGTCGCAACGATGACGGTAGCTTTAGTCCACTTGAAAAACAGAACGTTGATTTTGGCGGCGGACTAGAGCGCATCGCAGCTGCACAAATGGATAGTCCGGATGTTTTTAAAATTAGCTTGCTTTGGCCGATTATCGAAAAACTACAAAATCTGAGCGGTAAAAAGTATGACGATCACACCGAAAGTATGCGTGTAATCGCCGATCATCTGCGTGCTGCCACGTTCCTAGCTGTTGACGGTGTTAAACCTGCCAATAAAGAGCAGGGTTATGTCATGAGGCGACTACTAAGACGAGCGATTCGTTTTGCGTTTGATCTAGGCATCGAACAAAATTTCTTAGAGGAAATCGTTCCAGTAATTGCAGATTTATACCACTCAGATTACCCAGAAGTAGCCGCGGCGCGTGACGAAGTTATAATGATGCTTGTTAAAGAAGAAAAGGTGTTTCGTTTGACTCTTAGGAAAGGTTTATCGGAGCAAATTAAGCTAGCTCGATTAGCTGATGATGAAAAACGAAGTGTTTTTCAGAGTGATGTGGATAGAGGATTTTTAATGGGCCTTGGTGCAGTAGCAGGCATTAAGCGTGATTTGGTTATTGATTATTTGACCGGAAAGGATTTATTTAAACTATATGACACCTATGGCTTCCCTGTTGAGTTGAGCTTAGAGGAGGCTGCAAAGCAGGGTATAACGACATCTCACGACTGGCGCGAAGAGTTTGACGCCAAGATGGCCGAACAGCGTGAGCGTTCGCAAACTGCCGCCAAGGGTACATTCAAAGGTGGCCTAGGTGGACAAACGATGCAGCACAAAATATACCACACAGCGACGCACTTGATGTACGCCGCTTTGAAGCAGGTTTTGGGTGACCATGTCACTCAGCACGGTAGTAATATAACCGAAGAACGTCTGCGCTTTGATTTTAATCATCCCGAAAAGGTTACACCCGAGCAGATCGCTGAAGTCGAAAAACTAGTTAACAAATGGATTGCAGCAGACCTGCCAGTGTCATTTCACGAATATCCTACCAAGCAGGCTTTTGAAATGGGTGCCATCGGTGCATTTGGCGATAAATACGGCGAGACTGTCAAAGTTTACAAAATGGGCGATGACGCATCCAGGGTTAGTTTTGAAATCTGTGGCGGCCCGCACGTCGACCACACCGGCCAACTAGCCGAAGGTGGTAAGGTATTTAAAATTACCAAAGAAGAATCAAGTTCGTCTGGAATTAGACGTATAAAAGCTATACTTGGGTAGTAATAATTCTATTCAAATACTCAGCTTCTTCGACTAGACGTCGAAAACTCTCATATGAATTTTCATCAAGTATAATTTTCTCAAAACCGTACTCGACTGACTCAGTATTGTTGATGACAAAAGGGTCGATTGTGTCTAGAAACCCTTGATTATATAGCGACATCTCTTTTTGTTTGCCGCTATATGACACTTCAATTGAAGAGTCGATACGATGATTCTTACCAAGTTCACCATCCATTACAGATAAGGATTTGCTGATTTTTTTACTACGGATAAGCTCACTATCAAGCGACGGAAGTACCTCCGAGTTTGATATCGTAAAGGTTGTAGAGGTTTGTAGTGACCGACTCATCCCTTCACGGGGTAGTGTGTCCCCAGTAAGTAGGGGCACGTCGTAATCGTGCTGATTAAGCTCGGTTGGAATTTGCACCTGTTCTATAACTTGCCAACCTTTTGTTGATGAAAGCAAGTTGCTTAACCATGTTTTATAATCCACTACGTTGTTGGTTGGAGGTTGTGGGTCGACGCCAAGTTGTTTTAGTATCTCTGCACTTCTCCCCAAAGGCATAGGAGGCGTATATCTTTTACTTGTAAGCGAATTTTCGACAAAACTACTCGTAACATATCCAAGTCGCTCAGTTCTAATCAAGTCGACTAGAGAATTTTGACCATTCAACTTCATACCCATGGTTTCTATCATGAAAGAACTAGAGTGTTGGTCGAAAAATAGCGATAGGTTTGCGCCGTAGGTACTATCAAGCGTTAACTGCAAGTAAGCTTCCATTTCTTTTTGGAGTAACATCGGTATCTCTACTCCGACGAGCTTCAGTGCATACTCTGGACCAGGTTTTAGCTGATCGACAGCGTAATCTACTAGTTCAATTAGTTTTTTCTCTCCGTAGGATTCTGGCTTGGGTAACATTTCTTCCATATGTCTTTATTATACCATAAACACTACTCAATTGCAACGTCTAGTGAGCATAAGCACCGTAGTATATAATGGTTACACATATGGTATTCAACAAACTACGCGCGGCACGCAAAAATGCCAACAGTGATGATTATATTGTTGCCCTTGATATTGGGACAGAATTCGTCAAAGCACTAATCGCTAAACTCGATGACGATAAACTAAACATAGTAGGTGTCGGTCGTAAGCGCCAAGAAATAAGCGACATGCATTCGGGTGCGATTGCGGACATTTCGGGTGTGGTCCGGAACTGTGAAGAGGCACTATCAGAGGCCGAAGACCAAGCGGGCCTTCAGGCTAAGCGTGTTGTGATTGGTATTGCTGGCGAGCTGGTCAAGGGCGTAACTAATACGATTCGCTACCGCCGTCCACAACCAGATCGCCCGTTAGATGTCGGCGAAATGGAATTTATTATCGAAAAGGTTCAAGAGCGTGCTCAGGGCAAAGCTCAAAAGCAAATCGCACTCGAAACCGGCAATGCTGATGTAGAGGTTAAATTGGTCAACAGTGCGCTTGTTAGTATCCATATCGATGGTTATAAGGTGAGTAATCCAATTGGCTTTCAGGGACGTGATGTGGCGGTCCAGATTTATACAGCTTTTGCACCAATGGTCCACATTGGAGCGCTGGAGCGCGTGGCAGAGGAATTATCGTTAGAATTATTAGCCGTAGCGGCTGAACCGTTCGCAGTTAGCCGAAGCGTACTAGGTAGCGATGCCGGCAGCAACTTCACGGCAATTCTGGCTGACGTTGGTGGTGGTACGACCGATATAGCCGTTGTTAATGACGGTGGGGTCGAAGGCACCAAGATGTTTGGTATTGGTGGGCGTAGCTTTACGAACACAATCGCTACCGAAATGGACTTGTCCTATGATGACGCCGAAAAACTAAAGGTAAATATCGATAACAGTAACATTAAACCGACTGTCGCAAAGGACGTTAACGAGGCGATTGATAAAACCATGGAAGTTTGGGTAGCGGGCGTTGAACTGGCGCTGAGCGAATTTGACTCAGTTGATCATCTGCCAAATAGGATTTTGCTTTGTGGTGGTGGCGCTAGCCTGACTAAACTTGTCGATGCGTTGCAGAAGTCCGATTGGCACAAGAGTTTACCGTTTACCAAGAAGCCGACTGTTCATCATATTAACCCATCAGAAGTTATTGATATCGACGACACAACCGGCAAAGTAAACGACCATACGTTCATCACAGCTATGGGGTTACTGCGGGTTGGCTATGATACAATGATAGGTAGTAGCGACAGTGATACGATCAAGGAAAAGCTTAATCGGATCCTAAGAATATAAATATGAACAAAGACGTAATATACATCGATGTCGAAGACGACGTAACAGCCATTATCGGCAAGATAAAGGCTAGTAAAGAGAAAATTGTCGCCATAGTGCCGCCGAAAAGAGTTGGCGTATTACAAAGTGCAGTAAATTTGCGCCTACTTGACCGTATGGCCAAGACTGCCGATAAAAAGTTAGTTTTAATAACTAATAACCAGGCTTTGATTGCTCTGTCGGCTGCTGCCGCCATTCCGGTTGCCAAAAACTTGCAATCCAAACCCGAAGTAGCCGAGATTCCAGCGCTAGAAGTTGATGACGGCGAAGACGTAATTGATGGCGCACAGCTACCAGTCGGAGATCACGCCAAGGCTAGTGGCAAAGAGCCAGAAGCCGACAAGCCTAATCTAGACGACGCAATTGATGACGTAGATATCGACGAAGAAAAACCTTCAGCCGCCGCAGTAGTGCCTGTAAAAGATTCAACCAAATCGGATGCCAAGATGTCAGCTCTCAAAAAGAGTGGCGTTAAAGTGCCAGATTTTTCCAGATTCCGTAAGCGTTTGTTTATTGGAGGCGCAGCTCTAGTCCTATTGATTGCATTCCTGGTCTGGGCGAATGTGTTTGCTCCGTCAGCCAAGGTAATTATTACTGCCAAAACTTCACCAGCGCCAGTCAGTATGACGGTAACTTTAGGAGGGACGACGCCAACCAATGTCGACAAAGGTATTATTCAGACTGTCACCAAAACCATGAAAAAAGACGTTAGTGTTGATTTTACGCCTACTGGCCAAAAGGATGTTGGCAATAAGGCGTCAGGCACGATAACTATAACCAACTGTGACAGCAGTACCTCCTTTGTTATACCGGCAGGAACCATTTTTACGGCTAGTTTCGGGCAGAATTACCTCAACTCCTCTAGTGTTACCGTCCCAGGCTTCACTGGTTCATCATCGGCTTGTCAAAACACTGGAGCAGGAGCGGGTGTCGTAAAAGTCGACGTCAGTGCAGAAAAAGCAGGTACTAGCTATAACATTAGCGCAACATCGTACACGATTGATGGGGTTAGTGGATACGTTTACGCCCAGGGCACGGCAATGAGTGGTGGTACAACCAAAATTGCAACGGTTGCTACAGCTGACGACATCCAGAAAGCCAAGCAGGCCCTAGTCGATAAATCGTCAGACGATATCAAAGTGGCCTTAACTAAACAATTCGCGAATGGCGAATTTGTAATCGGTGATAGTTTTACAGTTGAGCATGCCGAGGCGGTCGTAACACCAGCTGAGGGTCAAGAGGTAACTGGCGGTAAAGCAACCGTTACCAGCGCGTCAACTTTTTCGATTACAGCTGTGGCTAAATCTGAACTAGAGGCGTTTTTGAAGAGTTCGATTAACAAACAAATTGATGGCCAAAAGAACCAACGTATTTATGATGATGGCATAGACAAAGCAACTTTGACGGGATACTCCAAGACTGACCAATCTACAACTGTTAATATTGGCGCAACTGGTCGAATAGGCCCAAACATCGATCAAGATTCGGTCAAAAAGGAAGTTCAAGGCAAAAAATATGGCGAAGTTCAATCGCTACTTGAGGCGATCGACGGTGTCAGCGATGTGGACGTCAAATTCTCATACTTTTGGGTGACTACCGTTCCAAATGATATTAGTAAAATTGACGTTGAGTTCAAACTTCAAGATGCCTAAGCCAAAGACCTACATTGCCCTTGATGTCGGTGAAAAACGCATCGGAGTGGCAGTAGGTGACGATTCAGTCCGTATTGCAGTTCCATTTGAAACCATTGATGTAGATGGAGGTGAGGTTGAGGCGATATCTGAAATAATGATAAAAGAAAATGCCGAAATCGTGGTCGTTGGTTACCCTAGGAACCAATCTGGCGAACCGACAGCACAGACGCAGTTTGTGGTTGATTTTGCCGACAAATTATCAGATGTAGCGCCGAACATCGTGTTTCAAGACGAATCATTAACTAGTGTTATCGCCGAGAAACGTCTAGAGAGTTATAATCGACCATATCAAAAATCTGATATTGACGCCCAAGCCGCCGCAATTATTCTGCAAGATTACCTGGAGCAACTGCCTTGAATGATATACAACCTTCCAAAAAACCTGAACAAGATTTAAAACAGTCTTTGGTAGAACAGCCAACAGCTGAACCTATCGTTTTGCCTGAAACCATAAGCGACGAACCACCGTCTTTAAACAAGTGGCTTTGGCCAAAACGACACAAACCACTAGCGATAATTTTGGGAGTTTTGTCGATATCAATACTGGGATTACTGCTATTTTTTGTCTGGTATTTATGGGCTCTTAGCCCAGTTAACCCTAGTGATTTGCGTCACGATAGGGTTGAAATCGCAGCTGGTAGCTCTCCAGGTCAGATTGCCGAAACACTCCGTGGCAAGAAGTTGATTCGTAGTTCTGTGGCGTTTGACATTTACACTCGCCTAACGGGTACGAAATCTAATTTGCAAGCTGGTATATATAGCATATCGCCATCCGAATCTACACCTAAAATAGTCGACAAACTCACCTCTGGTGATATAACTCATGAGCAGGTTGATATTACTTTTTACCCTGGTGCAACTTTGGTTGATAACTCCGCTACGGCTGATAGTAAAAAACTAGATGTAAAGACGGTTTTAAAGCGGGCAGGGTATAGCGATAGTGAAATCACAGCTGCGTTTGACAAGACATATACTGGACCTTTATTTGCGGGTAAGCCTGTGGGGTCGGATATCGAGGGCTATGTTTACGGAGATACCTATAAGTTTAACAAAAACGCGACTGTCGAGCAGATTTTACAGCGTACTTTTGATGAATTTTATGGAGTTGTACAGAAAAATGATTTGGTTGATAAATTTAAATCTCACGGACTTGATCTGTACCAGGGCATTACTTTAGCATCGATTGTTCAGCGCGAAGCTCATAACGCGAATGATCAAAAACAAGTTGCTCAGGTGTTTTATTCAAGGCTGGCTATTGGTATGCAGCTAGGATCGGATGTGACTTATCAGTATATTGCAGATAAATTGGGGGTCCCGCGCGACACTAATCTGGATTCACAATATAACACAAGACGTTACGTCGGCTTACCACCTGGGCCTATCGCAACACCTGGCCTGAGTGCGCTCATGGCGGTCGCTGAGCCCGCCGAAGGCGATTATCTGTATTTCTTAGCGGGTGATGACGGAAAGGTCTATTTTGCCCACACAAACGCTCAGCACGAAGCAAACATTCGGGATCACTGTCAAATCGGCTGTTCGACGTTATAGACAGGGCTCTACCTCATCGTACTAACCAGCCCCAATAACTCCCTTATTTCACACCAGAGCACTCTTTTTTAATAAAGCTCCACTGGAGTTTTATTAAAGCGTTCGGCTGAAATCGGTTATTCAACCGATTTCACAGTCTCTGGCTTAGGAGCAAGGTGGTTATTGGGCTAGCGACAAAAGCGAAGATTATCACCAGCTAGCGAACCACCACTACAACTACGTGCTTTTACGTATCCCCTGGAACCCGAGTTCGATAAGGCGCCGGGGCACTTAGCGGACCCGGAGCGAAGCAGGATATGTAAAAGTATGGAGCTGTGGGGGTGGGAGCGGACTAGACAGGGTTGACAGATTTAGCATTTTATAAAATGAATTGACACAAAATGCAATACTTGGTAAACTGGTTATCAGCACATTTGTGACTCCGTCTACTAGTGTTTTTCAAACACAAGCGAGTGGGAAGAACGAGCCATAAATGAGCCTACCGATAAATGTCGTTAAGGGTACCGCAAACTTCGAACTAATATCAATTAATTTCAATGGTCGACACGTACCCCGTTCTATAGCGAGAAGAAAGACAAAGTAAGGTAGACGCCTCTGTAGCAATACAGGCGGCAGGAGAACGATAATTCGTAATCAGATCAATGCGGGCATAGCCCAACGATCAACTGCTGCTATAACCAAGCAGTCAACAGTCCGTCGCCGTAAGGCAAAGACTGCACTAAAAAGTTCAACAATTGCTATTTATGCTAGTGTTTTTGCCCTCCTTGTAGTCATCGTAGGGCTTGGTTATCATGCTCCTGAAAAGGAATCCACAGTTGCTAACGCGACCGCTGTTAACACCTATAACACGACCGACAAGACGTCTGTCGATGACGTCGTTGCTACGACTATTGCAGCTGATGTTGCTTCGACGACTAACCTTTCGGTTGCTCCAAATGCTGCTAGCCTAGCTGTTTCAACACAAATTCAGAGCGAGTTGTCTCAACCTAACGCTTCAACTATTAGTAAGCCGCAACTAGTTGGTGTTGATAGTGGAGTACGATCTGTTATTAATTACACCGTAGTTGACGGAGACACTATGGATTCGATTGCTACTAATTTTGGTATTTCTAAACAGACTATTAAGTGGGCTAATAACATGACTTCCGATTCAATAACGGTTGGCTCAGCGCTCAAGATTCCACCAGTTGATGGCGTGCTTTACACCGTCAAAGCTGGCGATACAATTGATTCGATTGCTAAAAAGTATGACGTAGACAAGACTCGTTTGGTGCTTTATAACGACCTAGATTTAGGTGGCTTGAAGACGGGCGATCAGATTATACTACCTGCCGGAGTGTTACCTAATAACGAACGTCCTGGTTATGTAGCGCCAGTGGTAACTTTCTCGTCATATGTTGGCCAGGGAACCGGCTTTGGTGGACGCACCTGGTACATCAAGACGGGTACAGCTACTTTGGCTGGAAACACTTACGCACACGGTAACTGTACTGCCTATGCATACGATAGGCGCATTGAACTAGGTCTACCTGTTAGTAATCAATGGGGCAACGCTGTAACTTGGGCAGCTCGTGCAGCCAGCGAGGGGCTAAAAGTTGACCGAACACCTAGCGTCGGAGCTATTATGCAAAACGGTGGTGGATTTGGTCACGTAGCGATCGTAGAAAGCGTGTTGCCAAACGGCGATGTGAGCGTCAGCGAGATGAACGCCTATGTTGCAGGTGGTGGTTATAACGTCGTATCTGGCCGAATAATCTTGGCGGCTAACGCTGGTCAATATCTATACATACACTAGAAATAAAGAACTATTAGCTATTCGCCCCTGTTAATCCAGGGGCGAATTTGTTATAATATGGCCTAGGACCTGTTTACAACCTCTCATATCACATGAAATTACTATCATTTTAAGGTAAAACCAGTAAAGCATGAGAAGAGGTAACGTACTTACATCGACGAGCGGTGAACGGGTTTTAACTAAAATAGAGTAATTTTTAATTTGAATGATAGGTTGTAAATAGGTTCTCAATGTTTGTCGACACCGCCAAAGTATTTATTCAAGCAGGCAAGGGCGGCGACGGAGCCGTTAGTTTTCGTCGTGAAATTTATGTTGATAAAGGTGGACCTGATGGTGGTGATGGTGGCAAGGGTGGTGATGTTATATTCGTGGCTACCGAAAACCTAAACACTTTAATTGACTTCCGCTACAAACCAGAGCTAAAGGCTACTCCTGGCCAAAATGGCGCCAAACGTGATCGCCACGGTCGTTCAGGTGATCCGCTACTCGTAAAAGTCCCCATGGGCACTGTCGTGCGTCGCGACGGTAAAATTATCGCTGATTTAACAGATGATGGTCAAGAGGTCACGATTGCAAAAGGTGGTGATGGCGGCTTTGGTAACGCTCATTTCAAGTCGTCAGTCCGTCAAACTCCACGCATTGCTGAAAAGGGTGAAATGGGCGATACTTTCGAAGCAGAGCTAGAGCTTAAGTTACTAGCTGACGTTGGTTTAGTAGGTTTCCCGAACGCCGGTAAATCGACGTTTTTATCAGTTGTCAGCAACGCTCGTCCCGAAATCGCAGATTATGCCTTCACTACACTGACTCCTAATTTGGGAGTGGCAGATATTGATGATGGTAGTCTGCTAATTGCTGACATTCCAGGTTTGATCGAAGGCGCCAGCGAGGGTAAGGGCCTGGGCGATGCGTTCTTGCGTCATATCGAGCGAACAGCTGTACTGCTTCATATGATTGACGCTTATACTGACGATATTGCTGACGCCTACAAGACAATCCGCAAAGAGCTCTCTAGTTATAATGTCGAATTGATTAATCGCCCCGAGATTATTGCTTTGACCAAAGTCGACGGTTTAGATGACGAATTGATTCAGATGCAAATTGATGCGATTAAGGCCATTTCCGGTGATACGCCGGTTTATGCCATTTCATCGAGTTCTCATAAGGGTCTCAAAGAGGTCTTACGGGCCCTTCGCACAGAGGTAGTTAAAGCTCGAGCTATTAGTGAACCAGTTGAACAAGAGACCGATAACGACCTCGAGACAATTACACTCAGTACCAAACAGATTGCCGATTCTTGGGCTGTCGAGAAGTTGAAGGATGAAAAGGGTGAAACCTATTTCGAAGTGACTGGTGATAAAGTAGAAAAATTTGCTCGCAGGACTGACTTTGCCAACTTTGAAGGAGTTAATCGCTTGCGCGACATTATGAAAAAACTTGGTATCGCTCATGAACTGCGCCGACAGGGTGCTGTAGGTGATAGCATCATTCGGGTTGGCGGTAGCGAATTTACTTACTTAGAACAATAGTTGAATTTTGTTATTGACATAAGCAATAACTTGTGATATTATACAAGAACCATTCGGTTGAAACAGTGTTTCCCGGGTCGGTACATTGACAAGTTGGATATATTTAACATTGCTGTAGCTTTGTGGTTATCAATTTTGGTGATCAGTAAGCTACAGCAATTCCGCTGGGCACAAGGTAAAATGCATAACAAACTTTGCATTTTGAATCTACCTCTAACCAGGTAGGGAAAGGGGTCTCATCGATGAGAAGCCCCCCGTGCAACAATACCAGCAAGACCGATGTCGTTATTTCCCTCGTCGAGCGCGACCGCGCCGGCCACTGAATCGTGGCGGTCATCTTCGGATGGCTGCCATCGCCAGGGCTGAATCGACTCTAGAATTGAACGGAGGAATTGTGCATCACTATTTACCCTAGGGGCCTAGCCCCGACTTGAATGTTTCGGTCCGCGCGAGATACAGCGGAGCATTATACGGTTGGTCATACTGGGCTGATCAACCGTATGAGACCGGGGGAGCACACTCCCCCGGTCTCGTTAATCATATATCCAATTTTCACATTAAACACATCTTTACGGTGTTTTTTTTCATTTGATATTGACATTAATGCATAATAGTGCTATAATGTACATATGCTTAGGTTGAGAGTACTCGCCAACGCAGGTTAATACTTGAAAAAATTAAACAGCTAGCAGGCGACACCGAACACCCGAATAGGTGTCGTCTGCTATCAGGTTGGCGTGAGGACACCCCCGTCCTAATGCCAACCACACTCGGGGAATCGAACCCCCGTACTAAGGATGAAGCGTTGCTTACCCGCATTTCATCCCTCGGACCTTGTCCGAGAAGTACGATTTCCCCGAGCGAGCGGTGGTGGCCGAGACAATAGTCAGATGCCGGGCTTAGCACAGCAGCCCCCTGTCTATCTCTGCCGCCACCGCTCACACAATTCTTTCAAATATTAACCCTAACACGCCCAAGCGGCGTGTTTTTCTTATACTTTTTATAAGAAGCATTGACATAACAGCTAATCTATGATAGGATAATTGCAATCCATTACGGTGTTTTCGGACGCTATAGTGGAGTTCTTCGATAAGCTGAAATATTACTTATTGTTTAGCTGAATATAGTTAAACAATAAGTAAAGGTAATACCATAGTCCCGACTTCGGTCGGGTTCGGCGGATGTTCATGCGATAGTCATCCGCCAGAGGCGGGGAACAGTTGGCTCAAAGCTACTGACCCCGCCTCACTAATACCCCTCGCAAGGTAGGGTTTCCCCCCACCAAACAAATCACGACCCTGCCTTGCGAGGTCTCTTTCAAGAGGGGGCCCGGGAGTTTTAACGTACTCCCGGGCCCGATACCTAACTTTCCAGCTTATCGTAAATTCAATTTGTTCAATTCACGCCTTTATGGCGTGTTTTTTGTTATGCTAGGGGTATGTCCAAAACTTTTTTCTTTTATGACCTCGAGACATCTGGTCTTAGCGCGCGCGATGCCCGAATCATGCAGTTTGCTGGCATACGAACGGATTTAAACCTTAAGACCATAGGCGACCCAGTTAACGTACTTGTGAAGCTAAATGACGACACTCTGCCAAGTCCTGAAGCGTTGATGGTAACTGGTATTACGCCGCAACAGACGATAGCCGACGGTATAACAGAGGCCGAATTGTCGAAAATGTTAATTGATGGGGTGTTTACACCTGACACTATTGCAGTTGGGTTTAATAATATTCGCTTTGACGATGAGTTTATTCGCCATCTTTTTTGGCGTAATTTCTATGATCCGTATGAATGGAGCTGGAGTGAAGGGCGGTCACGTTGGGATTTACTAGACGTAGTTCGAATGACCAGGGCGCTTAGGCCAGATGGTATAGAGTGGCCGGTGGTTGATGGTAAAGAAGTGAATAGGTTAGAACTAATCGCATCTGAAAACAACATTGCTCACGCCAAAGCTCACGATGCTTTGAGCGACGTTGAGGCTTTGATTGCTGTAACGAAACTCATTCGTGACAAACAACCACAGCTGTACGAATATCTGTTTAAAATTCGTGACAAGAACGAAGTCAAAAAACTAGTTAACCTCGATGATAAACAGCCGTTTGTTTATGTTAGTGGGCGATATGCGCCCGAGTTTCACAAGGCGTCGGTGGCGTTTCCGCTGACGTCTGGTGCTAATAACAATGTGGTAGTGTATGATTTGCGTCACGATCCATCGGATTTGATCGACCTATCGCAAAAAGAGCTGCAAAAACGGATGTATGCCACGTGGGAGGAGCGTCAGGCCGACGACTACGTTTATGTACCGGTCAAAGAACTGCAGTATAATCGCGCTCCGGCTGTGGCGCCGCTTGGCGTACTCGAGCAAGAGGATGGTTGGGCCAAGATTGGCCTAGATTTAGCAACAGTCGAGAAGCATAAAAGCATTTTACTAGCCGCGCCTCATTTTGCCGAGAATATTCGCAGTGTTTTTGAGTCCAAACCTGAATTCAAGCGTTCCTCAGATCCTGAATCGCAGCTATATGATGGTTTTGTTGGAGACCGCGACAAATTGCGAATTGAAACGGTACGAAATGCTGACGAAAAGCAACTGGCTGACTTTCATCCAGATTTTAGCGATGAACGTCTGGCGCCATTACTACTACATTACAAAGCGCGTAATTTTCCTAAAACTCTTAGCCACGAAGAAATGTTGCTATGGGAAACTTGGCGAGCCGAACGAATTCACTCTGCGATGCCTGGCTTTGTTAAATCACTACAAAAAATCGCCGGTAGCGAGACCGACGAAAACAAACTATTTATTTTGCAAGAATTACAGCTTTGGGCCGAAAGTATCGTGCCAAGCGACCTGGACAATGATTAAACGCGACTGAGACGTTTACTAGCTGGTTTTTTGCTGGTGGTTGGCTGATGGAATTTGTTACGAAGTGGAACGAAACCAAATCGGTATAGAAATAAACCTGTTAGAATCAGCATAAAGATTAGCATTTGGGTCGGCGACAGCACAAAGTTAGTGCCTGGGATAATTCCAGCCATCAAGAACATGATTAATCCGTGAGCGAAATTAATCGTCGCCAGAAAAATCAGTAAGCTAGCCGCTAGGCAAGCAATAACAATCACCTTCTTTACCATATCTAATGATTATATCACATTTATTACGGTTATGCAATAGTTTCTAGGATTTGTTGTGTATTTATAATTTAAAGTCACCTTACTAATGCTAGACAATAGGTTAGGGTGCTTTTACGTATCCCCTGGAGCCCGAGTTCAATAAGGCGCCGGGGCCCTTATTGGACCCGGCGTGAAGAAGGATATGAAAAAGTACCCTAACCTATTGTCGTTGGTTTCGTATTAGCCAGATACTGGAAAAAGCTCGCAAAACAGAGTACAATGGACGGGTTATGTCAGAGGTAATTAAGGTTGTTGGCGCGCGCGAGCATAATCTCAAGAACATAAATGTTGAGATTCCGCGCGATAAATTAGTGGTTATAACCGGTCTTTCAGGATCCGGTAAATCTTCGCTTGCCTTTGACACAATCTATGCCGAAGGTCAGCGTCGTTACGTTGAAAGCTTGTCTAGTTATGCTAGGCAGTTCTTGGGGTTAATGGAAAAACCTGATGTCGATCAAATTGATGGCCTCAGCCCGGCGATTAGTATCGATCAAAAATCGACTAGTCGTAATCCGCGTAGTACCGTCGCCACGGTGACCGAAATTTATGACTACATGCGTCTATTATTCGCTCGAATCGGCGTGCCGCACTGTCCAGTTTGCGGTAAAGCTGTGACGCGTCGAACGTCTGAAACCATTATTGATGAAATTATGAAGCTGCCGTCTGGTGCTAAATTAATGATTCTAGCGCCAATCGCCAAAGACAAAAAGGGTGAATTCGCGCATGTGCCCGAGCAGTTCCAACGACTAGGGTTTGCGCGTGCTAGGGTAGATGGAGTTGTTTATGCACTCGACGAATTTCCAGAACTTGATAAAAAGTATAAACACGATATCGAGATTGTGGTTGATCGTATTGCTATGTCGCCAGATATGTTGGGACGTGTGACGCAGTCGGTTGAGCAGGCGCTTGAACTTGCCGAAGGAATCGTTGAAGTTTTAAACACTGACGACGAAACGTTAGTTGCTTTTAGTCAGCGCTATGCATGTCTTGATCATCCGAACGAGGATATTCCTGAGCTAGAACCAAGGCTGTTTAGCTTTAACGCCCCGCAAGGTGCTTGCCCAGTTTGTACGGGACTAGGTAGTAGGCTAGAGGTTGATCCTGATCTAGTGTTTAACCCAAACCTAACAATCTCAGAGGGTGCGATTCGTCCCTACAATCGTGTCAACAGCGACGCTTGGTATATGAAACGCTTGTCGGTGGTGGCTGAGACACACGGCTTTAGCACTCAAACACCGGTCAAAGATTTAAGTGCCGAAGATTTACAAAAAGTTTTATATGGAACTGGTGATCAAAAGTACACAGTCAATCTAGGTGGCGGTCGTAGTTACCAATCGACTTATGAGGGCGTAATTCCAAACCTCGAGCGTCGCCACAAAGAAACTGACAGTGAATTTATGCGCCGCGACATCGAACGCTTTATGCGCGAACGCCAGTGCTATGCCTGTAAAGGTGCGCGTTTGAAACCAGTGGTACTGGCGGTCACGGTCCACGATTTGAATATTATGGACATCTGTAACTTAGGTGTTGATGACGCTTTAGATTTATTTAAGAACACGTTGAAACTAAATGACCAAGAACTATTTATTGCCGAACAAATTATGAAAGAAATCACAGCTAGACTGGGCTTTATGAGTAATGTCGGTTTGAATTATTTGGAACTGTCTCGTGCAGCCAACACATTATCGGGCGGTGAAGCACAGCGCATACGCCTGGCCACTCAGATTGGTTCAGGCCTGCAGGGAGTTTTATACGTTCTAGACGAACCATCGATTGGATTACACCAACGCGATAACGATCGGTTGATTAGTACATTGAAGCGCCTGCGTGATTTGGGCAACACGGTTTTGGTCGTTGAACACGACGAAGACACAATTCGTCATGCCGATTACTTACTAGATATTGGACCTGGTGCAGGAGTTGCGGGCGGACATGTCGTAGCTAGCGGAACGCCAGACGAGGTGGCGGCTAATCCTGACAGCATTACTGGTAGATATCTAAGTGGTGCTGAAAAAATTGACACCCCAGGTAAGCGTCGTACAGTTGTGAAAGACAGGCAACTAGTAATTCGTGGAGCGCGTGAGAATAACCTGAAAAATATCGACGTAGCGTTTCCGTTAGGAGTTTTGACAGTTGTTAGTGGTGTCAGCGGTAGTGGCAAATCCACGCTTGTTAACGACATCTTAGCCAAAGAATTATCGGCAAGGCTACATCGTTCGCATGTCGTACCAGGCGCACACGAGAATATCGAAGGTATTAATTTGCTAGACAAAGTAATTATTATTGACCAGTCGGCTATCGGTCGAACTCCACGGTCTAATCCAGCGACATACACTGGAGTCTTTACGCCAATTCGCGAGCTATTCGCTGGCACTCCCGAAGCTAATATCCGTGGGTACAAAGCCGGACGGTTTAGCTTCAACGTCAAGGGTGGGCGCTGTGAAAATTGTCAGGGTGATGGGGTGATTAAAATCGAGATGCATTTCTTGCCGGACGTTTATGTGACCTGTGATGTTTGTAAAGGCAAACGCTATAACCGTGAGGCTCTTGAAATCAAATACAAAGGCTCAACAATTAGCGATGTCCTTGATATGACAGTTGAGCAATCTGCTGAGTTCTTCCAGAATATACCGGCGATTGCTCGTAAATTAAATACGCTAGTAGAAGTCGGGCTCGGCTATATTAAACTAGGTCAACCAGCTACGACATTCAGTGGTGGCGAAGCGCAGCGCATAAAGCTCGCTAGTGAGTTGTCGCGTCGTTCAACCGGCAAGACGTTGTATATTCTAGACGAACCAACAACGGGTCTACACAGCGCTGACGTTAAACGACTGTTAACGATTCTTCAGAAACTAGTCGAAGGTGGCAACAGTATGGTCGTAATCGAACATAATCTAAGTGTCATTAAAACTGCCGATTATATTATCGACATGGGGCCGGAGGGCGGACAGGGTGGTGGAGCGATTGTCGCCAGCGGTACGCCCGAGGCAGTCACTAAAGTTGCAGATTCTTTTACCGGTCAGTACTTAAAAGAATTGCTTTAGTTATTTAATTTTTGATTTAAAACCAAGCTGGTTTTTGGTCGCTTCCCACATCACATGGCGGCGATCTTTGTCTTTGAAGATATGAATCAACGGTGGCAAAACGGAAATAAATATAATTACGGCAACTATCGGTAGCAAGATGGTGTCGACATCAATGCCGATTGAGTTGAACCAGGCGCCCAAGAAATACCCAGCATAAGTGACACCGACAGCCCATAGGAAGCCACCGAGTATGTTGTAGGCTAAGAAGCGCTTATAATGCATTTCACTAGCACCGGCAACAATTGGCGCAAAGGTTCTGATGATTGGGATGAACCTGGCGATAACGATTGTCTTGCCGCCGTGTTTTTCGTAGAATTCTTGAGCTTTTTGGACGTTTTCCTGTTTGAATATTCGACTGTTTGGTCGACTGAATACCTTAGGCCCCAGTCTATATCCGAAAGTATACCCGACACTATCGCCCAAAACTGCGGCTACGAATAATATCAATACAAGAGCGTTAATATTAATCGGCAAGAATCCTTGATACACTAAGAATCCAGCCGTAAATAATAAACTGTCGCCCGGTAAAAAGAATCCAATTAAAAGGCCCGACTCGGCAAAAATCACTAAGGCTACACCTAAAACACCTACAAATTTAATAAAATCAATTAAGTCTACGCCTGGAATCATTGTTATTTCATTCTATCACGTTTCCCTACTAGGGCAGTTAAGTGATATAATAGAATGTAAATCCAGAAATGCTTAAAAGGAGTACTGAAAAATGGTAAATATGTCGCTTAAATTAGATGGGCGAACTGTCAGCGGTAAACACGTTGCGAAATTACGTAAACAAGGCATTATCCCAAGTGTTGTGTATGGTGGGTCGAGTGACCCAATTTCAACACAATCTCCAGCTGTTGAAACTACTAAAATTGCACATGCGGCTGGCCGACATACTCCAATAGATGTCGTGGTTGATGGTAAAAAGAAACTAGCAATCATTAAATCAATTGATATGGATCCAATTAAACACACTGTGCGACATATTGCCTTCCATACCATTAGGCAGGATGAAAAGATTGTAACTCAGGTTCCAATTATCCTAACCGGAATTGGTGAGAGTATCGCTGAGCGAGCAGGCCTAGTTGTGCTGCAGGCAATTGAAGATATTGAAGTCAGAGCACTTCCAGCAAACCTGCCTGAATCTATTGAGATGTCAATTTTGAACCTAGCGACGGACGAAGATAAGTTGATGGTAAAAGATATTGTGCTTGGCGAAGGTGTAGAGTTTGCTGACCATGAGCAGGATCTAGAGCTAGTTATTGCTAACGTTTATGAACCGTCAGCACTTCAGGCTGCTAACGAAGCTAGTGGTGGAGACGCTGAAGACGAATCAGAAGTAGAATCCGAAAATGGTGAAGTCCCTGAGGGTGAAGAATCAAGCGAAGACGCAGAGTCGGGTGACAAGTCTGAAGCAAAACCAAAATCAGAACCAGAGACCAAATAGTTCTTAGACTTGGTACTTAAAATCCCGCATGAATTTGCGGGATTTTTTATCCCTCTATAAACCCACCAGATTGATGCTGCCATAGTTTGGAATACTTACCACCATGTTTTAGTAGACTGGCATGAGTGCCTTCTTCGATGATTTTACCATCGTCTAGAACTATTATTCGATCAAGTTTTGCGATAGTCGACAGGCGGTGGGCGATTACGATACTGGTTCTACCTTTCATAAGCTTCACTAGCGCGTCCTGGATTAATTTCTCGCTTTCACTGTCGAGTGCTGAGGTGGCTTCGTCTAGCACCAAGATAGGTGCATCTTTTAGGATTGCACGAGCAATAGCAATGCGTTGACGTTGTCCGCCCGATAATTTAACGCCACGTTCACCAACAACCGTATCAAGTCTGTCTGGCAGTTTATCAATAAAGTCTAGGGCGTTGGCTTTCTTGGCTGCGGCACGTACTTGTTTGTCGTTTGCATTTAGGTTACCGTAGGCGATGTTTTCTTTTAAGGACCTATGAAATAATGCTGGCTCTTGCGGTACGTACGATATGTTCTTACGTAAACTCGTCTGGGTTACATGAGAGATATCTTGACCATCAATATAAATTGCTCCATGCGATACGTCATCAAACCTAAGTAGTAATTTAGTAATTGTTGTTTTGCCCGCCCCAGAAGCTCCGACCAAGCCAACTTTTTCTCCATCGGCGATATTTAGTGTTAAATTACTAAGCACTAAAATGTCAGGACTATCCTGGTATGAGTAATTAACATTTGAGAATAAAATTTTACCTTGTTTGACCGACAAATCTTTGGCGCCCGTTTGGTCGATGATAGATTCGCTTTGCATTAGAATTTCTGTCATTGGTGCAGCTTGGATGAATAGACGGTCGTAACCGTTGATAATATCACCCAGCGAAAAGAGCTGACTAGCGATACGCTGAAGGTAGGCGATGGTAAATATTGCTACTCCTAGTTCGAGTTGTCCGCTAAATAGTAGTTGGGCTAATATCGCCACTGCAATAATTTGCACAATCGACATCACCAAAATTCTAAGTGAGCCCTCAACTGACATCATTCGGAAATCCTTTTGATAAACCTTCCGGTATTTCTCAGTTAGTTTGGATATGGTTGATTGCTCGTGACTTTCCCCAGCGAAAGTTTTGACAATCATTGAGTTACCAATCGAATCTGCAATTGCACCGTTTACTTCGCCCACTAGTTTTTTCCTAGCAGTTCGATACGGTTTTCTGATTTTTATTGAAATTTGGATTTGAATAATCAGACCTATGATGAGCCCAAGTATAATAAAGCCAAGTAGAGGTGAGTGCATGAAAATAATAGCGATTCCACTACCGACGCTAATTACGAATGACAACGTTCCCATAACGAATATGTCTTGAAGGCCGACATGGGCGTTTACAAAATCAATAAACTTGCCAGTTAAGGCTCCTATCTTTTGATTAGAAAAGAAGTCCTGGTCTTTTATTAGGATTTTTTCAATAGTGTGGTTAGCTAGGTCTCGTCGAACATGGCTTTCGTGGTGAATGGCGCTTTGAAAACCGACTAGATTGAGAATAACTCCGACAATTGCGGCACCAGACGCAAGTGCGATAAATTGCCAAAGCGCATTCGAGTCACCTGTAGTTAGCGTGCCCACTGCTAATGACAAAAAGTAAGGCAGGGCTGTATTGATAAAAAGTGCTGCTATGGGTATACCAATAAGCATGCCGAAAAAGCTAAGCTTATGTCGACGTATTTCAGCCCAATAAAGCTTTAACGTGTGTCGATTAGTGCCCAAAAATTACTCCTTTGTTTTTTATAATTACTTGTCATTTTAGTTTGAAGGGCTTTTGCCGTACAAGAGGACCCTCACGGGGTCATAGTCTATAGAATTATATAGTATAATATAGTTTGATGCAAAAAATATTACTTTATTACAAGTTTACGCCCATCAAAGACACGGTTGCTATCAAATTATGGCAAAAGGCGCTTTGTGATGGGTTGAATCTGCGTGGTCGAATTCTGATTTCACCTCATGGACTTAACGGTACAGTTGGTGGCGAGATAGAAGATTTGAAAAAATATATTAAAATGACCAAAGAGTTTCCTGGTTTCAAAAACACAGTATTCAAGTGGAGTGATGGTACCCGAGAGGACTTTCCTAAACTAAGCGTGAAAGTTCGTGATGAAGTAGTGGCGTTTAGGGCGACGGATGAGCTTAGAGTTGATGAAACTGGTGTAGTTGGTGGCGGCAAGCACCTAAAACCGCGCGATGTTCATAAATTAGTCGAAGAAAAAGGTGACGATGTCGTGTTTTTTGATGGTCGTAACGCGCATGAGGCGGCGATTGGTAAGTTTAAAAACGCCGTTGTACCAGATACGCATACAACTCATGATTTTATTAATGAACTCGACAGTGGTAAATACGACAGTCTTAAAGACAGACCAGTCGTCACATACTGTACGGGCGGAATTAGGTGTGAGATACTGTCGAGTCTTATGATTAATCGTGGGTTCAAGGAAGTCTATCAAATGGATGGTGGAATTGTTAAATACGGCGAAGCCTATGGCGACGACGGATTATGGGAAGGTAGCCTGCGAGTTTTTGATAACCGTATGACGATAGATTTTAGTGATCACGCCAAAACAATTGGCAAATGTAGTCACTGCGATGGTCCAACTAATAATTATGAGAACTGCGCCTACGCTAATTGTAACGATTTGGTGTTGATTTGCCTGAAGTGCAAGCAAAATCCTGATTTGCTTTATCACACCGAGACTTGTCGACAGAGCGCAGAACTCGGCGCCACTGTATAATAGACGACGTGAACACAAAACTCGAACAGAAGCTTAAATCATTACCACGCTCTGCGGGCGTGTATTTTCATAAATCCGCTGATGGCGAGATTATTTACGTTGGTAAGGCTGCAGTCCTCAAAAATCGCGTCAAACAATATTTTCAAAACACACGTGACATGGATGTAAAAACCAAAGCGTTGGTTGCTGAAATTGATGATACCGATTGGATTGAAACGGAAAGCGAAGTTGATGCGCTATTCTTAGAATCCGAAATGGTAAAACGCTACATGCCTCGTTTCAACATTTTGCTTAGGGACGACAAATCGCTTCTGTACGTGCGTATTAATATGAAGGACGAGTGGCCGCATGTTAGTTTTACACGTAATCCGGCAGATGATAGGGCTGAATATTTTGGCCCGTACTATAACAGTTTTGCAATCAAAAAGGCACTTAGGTATCTACGAAAAGTTTTCCCTTATTACACGACCGAACCACGACAATCTGAACGTCCAGATCTAGATGTTCATATTGGACTGAGCCCATCGATTGGGACGACGAGTGACGAATATAAGCAAATTTTACGAAAACTCATTCGTTACATGGAGGGTGGACGAAAAACTATTGTTAGCGAATTGGAGCGTGAAATGAAACGAGCTGCTAGGTCACAAGATTTTGAAAAAGCAGCACAACTACGCAACAAAATAAACAATCTACGTGAACTCCAAAGCCGAATAATGTTTGGTGACAAAGAGTTCATGGATATTAGTAAGGATAGAGCACTGAGCGGTTTAAGGGATTTGTTGTTACTGCCCAAGATCCCATCTAGGATTGAGGGGTATGACGTGTCGCACATGGGTGGTACGAACGTCGTTGCTAGCATGGTTGTTTTTTCTAATGGTGTTAGTAATCGAGCTGAATATCGTAAGTTCAAAATGACCAAACAACAAAATGACGATTACGCTAGTATGTATGAAACAATTTGGCGTCGTGCGAGTCCCAAGAATATTAAAACTTGGGGAATGCCAAGTTTAATTTTGATTGACGGTGGCAAAGGCCAACTAGACTCTGCCATAAAAGCTCTCGAAGATCACAAATTAAAGGCTCCAGTAGTTAGTGTTGCTAAACGCGAAGAAGAGATTATCGTGCATAAAACTCGTTCAAATATTAATATTTCGACCCTAAGGTCGCTAACTAGTCAAGACCAACCTGGTGTAGCTGTCGAAAGTTCGGGCGATTATTATATCGTTAATTTACACGCTGGACAGATAAATGCTGGGTCGCATTCTGGGAATTTGCGTGGCAATACGCCAATTAATGCAAATTACATTGATATTGTGAAATTATTTCAAAGAATTCGGGATGAATCTCATCGCTTTGCAGTCAGTTACCATACTGTATTAAAACGTCAAAAACAAACAGCTAGTAGTCTAGAGGAGATTCCTGGCATTGGGCCTAAAACGAAATCGACGCTAATTCGCAAATTTGGCAGTATTCGCGCTCTCAAATCCGCAACTGAGTCAGATATAATTGAAGCAATTGGTCCAGCCAAGGCTAGACTTGTCATTTCTTACGTACAAACGTTATAATGCCATTAAGCTTATGCAGCGTAAATATCGTAAACTTCGACAAATTCATGGTTTCACAATTATTGAGATCATAGTTGTTATTGCCGTAATTGGGATTTTGGCAACAATCGTAGCTGTTGGCTATGGGAACTGGAAAAGATCTACTATTGAATCGCAGGTAAAAAGCGATTTAACACATGTCGCCAGCGCAATGGAAGATTATCGTACGTTTAATAATGGCTATCCGTCGTCAGTTCCGAATACTTTTACTCCGAGTGAGGGCACGGTGCTGTCAGGAGGAAGTTATGATAGCGGTGCAACGTACTGTATCGACGGCACTAGTAGTGAATTTAGTGGGTTTGAATACTATATTGACTCATCAAGACTGACGGCTGCAGAAGGAACGTGTGCATCGAGGCCTGCGCCAGTAAATCCTCCAACTCAACCAAATGGCTTGGTAGCTTCAACCGCCTCCCCCTCCTCGATTGATGTAACGTGGAATACTTCGACAGGAGCAGATAGTTATGTATTAGAACGAGCGACTGACTCAGGCTTTAGTGATACACAGGTGGCAGCGACGCCGACTGGTGCATCGGCTAACGTTACGGGTTTGGCTAGTGCGACAACCTATTATTTTAGAGTTAAAGCAGTCAACAGTGGTGGTTCATCAAGTTGGTCGTCTTCTGCGTACGCGACAACCTCTGCATTTATTGGTATGGGTCTAGGTGCTGTGGCTGATTCGAATTCACAGATAACACTTACCTGGACCCAAGACCCTTCGGCAACTGACGGATATAATATTGATTACTCAACTGATCAAGCGTTTGGTACGTTTACGCCAATTCATGGTATTTCGCAGTCGACAACATCCCGAGTTGTAAGTGGTCTTTCGACGGGTGTTCACTATTACTTTCGTGGTCAATCGGTTGCGGGTGGAACTTATGGACCATGGTCGTATGCTGATGCAACCACCTACGTTCCAGTTCCTGGCTCAATTTCGGCCACGACTAATTCATCAACCCAGATCACCGCAAGTTGGTCTAGTGTGTCAGTTGCAGATACCTATACTCTTGAATATTCTACAGATGTATCTTTTGCTCCAGCTTCAACAAGCAGTATAACTGGAATTACGGCAACCAGCCAGGCAGCCACTGGATTGAACCAGGGTAAAACTTACTACTTTAGGGTGTATGCATTGGTTGGCACTACTCCAAGTGCCGCCTCGGCAACCGCCAACGCTACTACTAGTGTGAGCACCCCGGGAGCACCAGGTGTAGCAGCCAGTCAACCTGGAGCAGTTAGAACCTGTGCAGCTGGCTCATGGATTAAATATCCTCAATATTGTCCTAATAATTACTATGCAACTGGTTGGATTACCTCTACCAGCTGTCCATCAGGAACAACACCTATTTATCAGATGAGCGCTAGGTACAACAGCCCAACCACCAAGTATTACACGGGTTCAACAACTACATCACAGTGGTATTTTGAGGCTGCAAGTGGAGGATACTACACTTTGTGGGCTGGGCAGTACTATTGCAAAGGCGCAAATGCTAATTCCAGCTGGGGTCCATGGTCGAGCGAAGTGTCTACATAACATCTACTTACTGTGTTAGATACATATGGTAAAGTAGTGCCAGTGAGCATAGGTAAAGAATTTTATACTACAAATCGTCACAAGCTACTTGATAAACTCGATAGCGGCTTTGTTGTTTTGTCGGCTTATATGTCTATGCAACGTGGTAACGATGCGTCTTTTCGATTTGAACAAGAAGCTAATTTTTGGTATTTGACTGGTATTAATAAGCCTGATTGGTGGGTAATTATTGACAGTGTGTCGAATAAAAGTTGGCTGGTCGAACCAGACATTTCCGAAACTCACCTTGTTTTTGATGGAGGATTATCGAACGAGGAGGCTGTTAAGATTAGCGGTGTCAACGGTGTTATATCGCGTGAAGAGGCCATGATTATGTTGAGTAAGCTTTCTAAAAAGCACAAAACAATACATACGATTGGCGAGCACCCACACCAAGAGCATTTCAATTTTGTAGTAAACCCAGCACAACAAAAAATGCGGTCAATGCTAGAAGGCATTTTTGATAACGTAAAGGATTGTCGCCTAGAACTTGCAAAAATGCGAGCCATTAAGCAGCCGGCTGAAATTAAAGCTATGCGAAGGGCAATTAAATTAACGACCGAAGCATTTGGAATCGTTAAACAGAATCTGCCTAGACTAAAATACGAATACGAAGTCGAAGCGGAGTTTAGTTATTATTTTCGTAAGCGTGGGGCGACTGGTCATGCTTATGACCCGATTGTCGCGAGTGGTAAGAATGCCTGCACGCTACACTATTCTGATAATAACGCCGAACTTAATCAGAATGGGTTAATCTTGATTGACGTCGGTACCCGAGTCGATGGTTATACCGCTGATATAACCAGAACATTTTCACTCGGAACGCCTAGTGAGCGCGAACGCAGTGTTCACAAGGCAGTTGAAAAAGCCCATCGAAATATCATTAAATTACTGAAACCCGGGTTATTAATCTCTGACTATCAATCAAAAGTTGATGAAATCATGAAAAAAGCGCTAATAGACTTAAAGCTCATGACGTCAACCAGGGACGATAAAAAGTATAGGCGATATTTTCCTCACGCAATTAGTCATGGACTGGGAATTGATGTTCATGATTCACTCGGATCTCCGGTTAAGTTTTTACCCAATATGGTAATTACGGTTGAGCCAGGTATCTATATTCCAGAAGAGGGTATTGGAGTGCGAATTGAGGATGACATATTAATAACTGGCACGGGACACGAAAACCTTAGTGGGACGCTTGCGACCGAATTATAGTTCTAGATTAGTTTTTCATGGCGCTAGGATGGTATAATTAATAGTAGATTATGACTAGACCAATTACTGTTTTTGTTTTCAGGTGGCTTTTAAACTCACTGGGCCTTTGGGTGGCAGTGCGTTTACTTGGTACTGGGTATAATGACGTAGAGGTAACAGCTGGAGTAGTCGGGTTTTTATTTGCCGGACTTATATTCTCGGTCGTAAATACATTACTAAAACCTCTGATTGTACTGCTTTCACTTCCAGCGATTTTATTAACACTCGGCCTATTTATTTTGGTAGTCAACGGTGTGATGGTATATTTATCACTCAAACTCGCCCCAGGTATTTCAATGTCGTTCTTTAACTCGATTCTAACAGGAATGTTACTTAGTCTGGTAAACTATATAGTAAGTGCCGGACTGATTGTTAAATCAGGCAAAGTTTAATAAGGAAAACACATGAATATTGACGGAATTTTACAGATAATTACATTAGGATCAGCGGTTTTGATGGTGCTAGCTATTTTGCTGCAACAACGTGGCGCTTCGCTTGGCGCTGGGTTTGGTAGTTCTGGTGAGCTATATACAACTCGCAGGGGACTAGACAAGAATTTGTTTGAAGTAACGATTATTTTGGCTGTAATTTTTGTTCTATCGATTTTAGCTGGGCTACTGTTGCCCGTCTTTAAATAAAGGTTAATGCATGGCAGAAAACGACCGTGACAGGTGGTATCGGTTACCGAAACTTAGTTTAGACAAGCGTAGTCTATCAAAACGCATGCGCAAAGTTGAAACTGCGACTGTTAGGCATGCGAATCGATTCATAATAAAACGATGGAAGAATGCCCGCGAATCCAGTAGGCATATCATAGGCTGGATAATAGGGGTAGGCTTGTTGATCGCTGCTGCCGGGCTACAATTGATGTGGTATCAACAAAGTTATCGGACTGATATTCCGGCGGTTGATGGAACATATGCTGAGGCGGTCTTGGGGCCGCTGAACACACTTAACCCTATATTTGCTAGTTCTAGTGCTGAACGTTCGGCTGGGTATCTGATGTTTTCTAGATTGCTAAATTATGACGACACCGGGCATCTCAGTAACGACTTAGCAACTAGCATTACGACCAACAAAGACAACACAGTTTATACGGTCGAAATCAGACCCGACGTAAAGTGGAATGATGGCATATTGCTTAGTGCCAAAGACGTTGCCTTTACAGTAAATTTGATGAAGAACCCGGCAGTTCGAAGCACTATCACTGGTTGGAATGAGGTGGGAGTGAAGGTTGTCGATGATACGACCTTGCAGTTCACTCTAAAAACGCCCTATGCGGCGTTCAAACATGTACTGACATTCCCTGTATTGCCTGAACATATTTTGGGCGACGTGCCACCAGTTAATATCAGGGAGAATTCATTCAGCCAAAACCCAGTTGGTAGCGGTCCGTTTAAACTACGGTTCACTCAGGACGTTGAAACTAGCACTGACCGTAAGGTCGTGCACCTAGCTAGAAACGACCAGTATTATAATGGTGTTCCGAAGTTAGCTAGGTTTCAATTACATGTATACGCTCAACCCGAAGCAATCCTAAGAGCCTTAAAGCTTAGTGAGGTAAATGCTGCTACTGACTTAACGTCTATTGATGTCGCTGACATTAATAAGGCACGATATGACGTAGTAACCACACCTGTGCAAAAGGGTGTATATGCGCTATTAAACGTAAAGAGCGACAATTTGAAAGATGTTAATATTCGTCGAGCACTTAGACTTGCAACAAACACAGAAGCAATTAGAGAAAAGCTTCCAGTTGAGATGCCAGCGCTAGATTTACCATTTACAAACGGTCAACTTACAGGTGACGTGCCGACTGCACCTGGTTACAACAAAGCTTCTGCAGAAAAGATACTAAGCGATGATGGTTGGAAAAAAGATTCTACCGGTGTTCTATCGAAGGACGGTAAACAGTTAAAACTTTCGGTAGTCGCCACCAAAGATAACGAGCTAGAGCGGGTCCTAGAGATTATATCTGGACAATGGCGCGAACTTGGAATTGATGTTGAATCAAAGGTTATTGACCTATCTGACACTACCCAGAACGTGGCCCAAGACGTATTACAGCAACGAAATTATGATGTGTTACTGTCACAGTTAAATATTGGTGCCGATCCTGACGTTTATGCATATTGGCATTCGTCACAAGCTACACCGCAAGGTTCCAATCTATCAAACTATTCAAACGTCATTAGCGATGACGCACTACTGACCGCCAGGGCACGGTCAGATGTGGCGCTTAGAAATGCTAAATATATTACATTCGCCAAACAGTGGTTAAATGATATTCCCGCAATCGGACTATATCAATCAACCACTCAATATGTACACAGTAAGAGTATAAAGGCGTACGATGACACAGCAGTGCTCGTGTCACCAATCGATCGTTATAGTAACGTGGTAGATTGGTCTGTGGGTTCACAGCCAGCCTATAAAACCCCCTAAAGTATTATGCCTAACTAATTAAAAAACTGACGAATAGTCAGTTTTTTAATATGGTGGGCGCTGAGGGGCTCGAACCCCCGACCCCCTCGGTGTAAACGAGGTGCTCTAGCCAACTGAGCTAAGCGCCCTTACCTTGATGGATTATATAGATATAAGTCTGCTTTTTCAAGTAGTAACACCTTCGTTGAGCGTTCAACCGTGTTATAATTTATGGTAATGCGCGCGTGCTGGAATTGGTAGACAGGCCAGCTTGAGGTGCTGGTGTCCTTCGGGACGTGGAGGTTCAAGTCCTCTCGCGCGCACCATGAACAAATCGACTTTAATAGGTCGATTTTTATTTATTATGGCTATGCTTGAACGTTTGACTAATTTCTGATATAGTTACAGATAAGGAAGCCCTTTTTAGGGTATATTTTTATGAAAGACCCAAATTTTATTCGCAACATTGCAATTATTGCTCACGTTGATCACGGTAAAACGACGATGGTTGATGGTCTATTGAAACAAAGTCATACTTTCCGCTCTAACCAAGCTGAAATGGAGCAGACTTTAATTATGGACAGTGGCGATCAAGAGCACGAGCGGGGTATTACGATTACCGCCAAACAGACGTCGGTTTATTACAGTGATTACAAAATCAACATTATTGATACACCTGGACACGCAGATTTTAGCGGTGAAGTCGAGCGGACACTTAATATGGCTGATGGAGTCTTGCTGATTGTCGACGCTCAGGAAGGCCCAATGCCACAGACCAAGTTTGTGCTATCAAAGGCATTAGAGTTAGGTTTAAAGCCAGTCGTCGTGATTAATAAAATCGACAAACCTTCACGTCGTATCGACGAGGTAATTGACGAGGTGTCAGATTTGTTCCTGGAGCTCGCAGTCGACGACGGCCAGTTGCAATATCCTGTATATTACGCAATTGGACGAGATGGAAAAGCGTGGACTGAACTACCAGATAATCCGTCAGAACATACCGATTTGACACCGATTTTTGATGCAATTATAAATGATATACCAGCCCCAACAGCTGATATTAGTGGCGCTTTTCAGTTATTAGTCACATCCTTGCAGTACGACTCGTTTCAGGGAAAATATGCGATTGGACGTATATCACGTGGCGAGGTTCGTTCAAATCTGCCGGTTGTTCTTATTAAACGTGATGGATCCGTGGTTAGTGCCAAAATTGACAAGATTTTTGGATATCGTGGTCTAAGTCGCGAAGAAGTAACTAGCGCTATTGCTGGCGATATCGTTGCCTTGACTGGCATTAGCGATGCTCGAATCGGAGCTACAATTGCCGACAAGGAAACTCCTGAGGCATTGCCGGTTATCGATATCGAAGCACCAACACTTAGTATGTATCTAGGTCCAAATACCAGCCCACTAAAAGGAAAAGAGGCTAAATATAATACCAGTCGACAAATTGGTGATCGCTTACGCAAAGAGCTTGAGACCAACGTGTCTCTTCGCGTTGAAGAAAGTGGGATTGGGTTTATTGTATCTGGTCGTGGCGAACTTCATTTATCCGTTTTGATTGAAACCCTGCGACGTGAAGATTTCGAATTTGAAGTTGGACGACCACAGGTTGTAACGATCGAAGAGGACGGCGAAATAAAAGAGCCGGTTGAAGAGTTGTTAATTGAAGTTGGCGTGGAGTTTCTGGGTTCAGTTAGCCAAGAACTAGGAGCCAGACGCGCAAGTCTCATCAAACAAGAACAAACCAGTAGTGGCGCAACTCGGACGACGTATCTATTGCCAACACGGGCTATGATCGGTCTTCGTAACGTCCTGTTAACTGCGACCAAGGGTACGATTATTATGAACAGCCTACCTCACGGCTACCAGCCACTTGGCCCTAAACTGCAAAAGCTTCGTAACGGTGCATTGGTCGCAACCGAAGCTGGCGCAACAACGGCATATGCACTTGACCTGGCGGCTGCCCGCGGTGAATTGTTTGTTGGCCCTGGTACGATCGTATATCAGGGTATGGTTGTTGGTATGTATAACCGACAGGGTGATTTAGATATTAACGTTTGCCGCGGTAAACAGCTAACTAATATGCGTACGTCATCTAGTGACGGTGCAATCCAGCTAACGCCATTTACTGATCTAAGCCTAGAGCAATCGATTGATTTTATTGAAGATGACGAACTACTAGAAGTAACGCCTAAATCTTTGCGATTACGAAAGCGATATCTTGACCCCAATCAGCGCAAACGCGCTGCGAAAAGTTAATTTTTAGTTAAACTTGTGGTTGTCCAGTTGCTAAATAGGCCGGTTATATTTGACGATTTTTGTCTAACTCTATATTCGAACGTTATTCCAGTTGTTTGCGGCATGACATAACTCCCTGACCATGTTAATGACGAGGTAGAATAGGGTATCATTGCAGAGAATAATGGGTCAGTTGAATATGGATAGGTGGGATTAGCGTTGCCGCATGACGGGCAGTCGGCGATTCTGCGAATATACCAAGAACCCGCACCTGACCTGTATTGAACTTCAGCAATCGGGCTTGGCATGTTGTTATGGTTTGGCTTTGTCCAAGCAATAGTAACATTCGACCAGTCATTACTAGGTGTAATTGTAAGAGATGGGATTGTTGACATACTAGATCCTAGCGGAGGTGTTAGGCTGACGGTATTCCAGCTACTAGCAACATTACCAGAGTCGTATGAGCGCAACCTGTATTGCATTGTTGTCGTTGACGTTCCTGGCATAACGTAACTTCCTGACCATATCTGAGATGTAGATGAACCAGGAATCAAAGCAGAGTATAGTGGATCTGTTAAGTATGGATAAGACGGGTTAGCGTTTCCACAAGTTGGACAGTCAGCGATTCTACGTATATACCAAGAGCCAGACCCTGTTCTGTACTGAAGTTCGTAGTGGTCCGCATTCGGCACTTGATTCCAAGAAATTGTTACACTAGTCCAGTCGTCGTTTGTTTTTGCGATTAATCCACCGCCATCCCCATATGCCGTACCGGAACTGTATGACGGTGGTATTTTGGCAGTTTCATTGTAGTCGCCAATAATACTGCTATTAATAAGATCACCACTACATAATCCTTCGGCAATTGTACCGCTTTCATCAGCGTGCCATAAGATATCGTCGTATTTTTGAGTGGTAACGTTAACACAAAAAGTACTACTGTCGCTAACCTCAGCTAGGGCGATGCCAATACCCTCACTAACTTTTATTGTACTGGGAAAGCTAGTTCCATATGAACCAGATTGAACACCGGCAAGTTTCATGACATTAACTGCCTTACTAAGAGTGTCTTTGGCAGATGAGTCTGTTGCGCTTCGTTGAATCCCGGAATAGGCTATAAACGTAATCGTGGCCAAGATTCCAATGATAACAATAACTATTAGTAGTTCAACGATTGTGAACCCACGATTAAATATAGGATGTCTCTGTTGTTTAGGCATTGTTTGTTTTGTATCCGTTAGGGTTAATTGTATCACGCTTATAGTTAACGACAAACATCGTGTAGTTTGCGTCTAATAATTAATTGCTTATACTTAATATTAGGTATGATTGAAAAAATAAATACAGACAAAATCAAATCATCGCTTGTGTCAACAGCTGGTCAGTTAATGCGTACAACTAAAAGTCCAGATGAGATGCTGGGTGAGTTGTTTGCTGACGTTCAAAATAATCGTATCTATAACGACGGCAAAACCTTTGCGGATTTGATTCCGCGTAGACGTATAAAGCAAATTCAACAGGAGTATCTGTTGCAAAAAGAAGATCCTGATTTTGACCTACGAGATTTTATTAGTCGTCATTTTTACGCACTACATTCGAACAAGACATCAACATATAAGACTGACATGTCTATGTCACCACGCGAACACATAATAGAATTATGGGACGAGTTGGAGCACAAAAATCGTCGTGACAGAGGATCTTTAATCGCATTACCTTATCCGTACATTGTTCCGGGCGGTAGGTTTTCGGAGCAGTTTTATTGGGATAGTTATTTTATAATGGTAGGTCTTGCTGCTGATGGTAAATGGGACATGGTTGAGAATATGGTCAAAAACTGCGCATACATGATACGCAAGTTTGGCTTCGTGCCAACGGCTAACCGGACGTATTTTACCAGTCGTTCTCAACCACCTTTTTTCTCAAGGATGGTCAGGCTGCTGGCTGGCCATAAGGGTCAATCTGTTCTGGTAGAGTACCTTCCGCATTTGGTGTTAGAGCATAGATTCTGGATGACGGGCCGATCTAAATTGACAAAAGCCGAACATAAGGCGTTTGCACGAGTAGCCGAGATGCCCGACGGGTCACTAATGAATCGATATTATGATAACAAGACCACGCCACGTCCTGAGTCGTTGCAACAAGACACCGAAACAGCACTTAATGCCAAACGACGCCAATCCGACAGATTATACCTGCATCTGCGTGCTGGAGCGGAGTCTGGTTGGGATTTTAGTTCTCGGTGGTTAATTGATCCAGAAGATTTACGTACGATTCATACGGCCGATATTATTCCAGTTGATTTAAATTGTTTGCTATACGAACTTGAGACTACAATTGTCAAAGCGTATCACATAAGCAAGAATCCAGTTTTGGCACGTACATTTCAAGCAATGGCCGATAGGCGTGTACGCGCAATTAATAAATATTGTTGGAGCGAAAAGCAACAGTTTTTTGTTGACTATAATTTTCATAAAAGAAAGTCGACCGGTCGGATTACATTGGCTGCGGTTTTTCCGTTATATTCTAAGTTAGCATCTAGCTCGCAAGCAAGTGCAGTAGCTGACAGGTTGAAGCGTGATTTCTTAAAAGACGGAGGCTTAGTAACAACGTTAATCGAGACAGGCCAACAGTGGGACTCTCCAAACGGATGGGCACCTTTGCAGTGGGTCGCAGTCGAAGGTCTTCGGAACTATGGTTATTATCAGCTGGCTGATGAAATAAAAGAGCAGTGGATGGCGATTAATGACAAGCTGCTATCGAGCAAGGGTAAATTAGTCGAGAAATATAACGTGGTTGACATAAATAAAGCTGGCGGTGGGGGCGAGTACCCACTGCAAGATGGATTTGGATGGACTAATGGAGTGTTAGCGGGTTTCTTGAACGAAGATTTCTAGAATATTTTATTATTTTTTATATCGTCCGGCAAAAAACCTTGTTCAGGTTTGAACCCGGATTGCCACTCGTAATCTTTACCGTAGCCAATATCTTTCATTAATTTTGTCGGAGCATTTCGAATATGTAGTGGAACGGGTGAGTCGGGATATTGTTTAGCAAGTGTCATCGCTCGGTCCATGGCGTCAGTAGTTTGTCGTGATTTTTCACTTTTTGCAAGCGCTGCGGCCACATGAAACAAAATGTAACTCGATTCTGGCATACCGACTCGTTCGACCGCCTGAAAAGCGTTTAGCGCTAGACCTAACGCACCGTTACCAGCAAGCCCAATGTCTTCGCTAGCGAAAATTATCATACGCCTAGCGATGAATTTTGGGTCTTCGCCGGCATCTATCATGCGGGCTAAATAATATAGCGAGGCGTCAACGTCGCTACCGCGCATACTTTTAATAAACGCGCTGATTACGTTGTAGTGCATGTCGCCTTTTTTGTCGTATCCAGGAACGCGTTTTTGGGCAGCAACTTTCACAATTTCTGGTGTAATCTTTTCACCCATACTGAGCGACAATTCTAGGTTTCCAAGTGCAACACGTGCATCGCCGCCGGAAAGTTCTGCCAAGTAATCTATCGCTTTGGGTGTAATGCGTTTGGTCGCTCTTTCGGATTTAATAGCGGACTTTAGAATGTTAATTATTTCATTTTTACCAAGTGGTTCCAGAACCAGAACTCTTGTTCGTGATAGTAATGGATTAATTACTTCAAAACTTGGGTTTTCGGTCGTTGCGCCAATTAGGGTAATCAGACCGGATTCGACGTGTGGCAAGAATGCATCCTGTTGGGCTTTGTTGAATCGATGAATTTCGTCAACGAACAAAATCGTGCGTAGCTGTAAGTTCCAGTTCTGTTTGGCGTGTTCGATTACCTTTTCGATATCTTTTTTACCGCTGGTTACGGCCGACAGTTCGATAAACTCAGCCTTGGTTTCCTTAGCAATAATTCTAGCAAGCGTTGTTTTACCGCTGCCTGGAGGGCCCCAAAATATCAAACTAACTGGTTCTTTGTTTTTGACTATTTGGCGCAAGATCTCGCCATCACCCAGCAGGTGTGTCTGTCCAATCACTTGACTAAGTGTATTTGGACGCATGCGTTCGGCTAGCGGTATTCGTTGCATGAATCTATTATAACCGTATACTAGTAGTAGATGAAGCAAATACACATACTACTACTATTTGGCGGTGAATCGTCAGAGCATGAAGTTTCGATTGAGTCAGCACGAAATGTCTACGAAGCCGTTGATAAGGACAAATTTATCGTATCGCTGGGGTATATTAGCCGCAGGGGTATATGGACGCTTGTCGATGCAGTTGCGGACCATAAAGAGTCCGAGGTTGGGACTAGAATCATTCCAATACTTGGTGATAGAAAATTCATGATTCAGGGTACTAGTGACGCCTTGTCGCCTGATTTAATTTTGCCGATATTGCATGGACATAACGGCGAAGACGGTACGGTCCAGGGGCTAGCGGATTTGATGCATATTCCGATTGTGGGTTGCGGACAGGCTGCTAGTGCACTGTGTTTTGACAAGGTTAGCACCAAGCGGATCGCTGAAGCATGCCGTATTCCAGTTGCAGAGTATGTGACACACCTGGACGGCAGCCAACTACCTAGTTACGAATCATTGGTAGACAAACTTAGCCCTACTATGTTCATCAAGCCAGTCAAAGAAGGTAGTTCGGTTGGAGTAAGCAAGGTCGCAAATGCCAGTGAATTTAACGACGCGATAACTGAAGCTCATAAGTACGATGAGTTAATTTTAATTGAAAAAGCGGTCGTGGGCAGAGAACTTGAAGTTGCAGTGCTTGGTAATCTTCCTAATATCTCAGTTAGCGATGTAGGTGAGGTTATACCAGACGGCGAATTCTATAGTTATGAGGCTAAGTATGACTCTACCAGTTCAAGTGAAGTTATAATTCCTGCTGATATTAGCGATGAGATCAAGGCCAAAGCTCGCGATTATGCTAAGACGTTATTTACTGAACTGGGTTGCGAAGGTCTAGCGCGAATAGATTTCTTTTTGGAAGGCGACGTGTTGATGTTGAATGAAATCAACACTATGCCTGGATTTACGAATATTAGTATGTATCCAAAACTATGGTTGGCATCAGGTATGACCTATCCAGAGCTAGTCGAAAAGCTAATCACTTTAGCTATTGAACCTGTTACAATGGAGTCATAAGACAGGGGGTCATCGTGTACACAATAACAATTCTTGTAATAATTCTGGTCATATTTGTTCTCAGTGGGCTAAAGGTCGTTAATCAATACGAGCGAGGGGTTGTTTTGACACTAGGCCGGCTTACTGGTTTGCGCGACCCGGGCTTGCGAGTTATTATTCCGATTTTTCAGCGCATGATTCGAGTTGATATCCGCACCAACACTATCGATATTCCGAAACAAGAGGTTATTACCAAAGATAACGTGACGGTTAATGTTGATGCGGTCGTCTATTTCAGAGTTACCGATGCAACCAAAGCAATATTAGAGGTTACTAATTTTATTTACGCCAGTAGCCAGTTTGCGCAGGCAGCGTTGCGTGACGTGACTGGCAATGTTGAACTTGATTCACTGTTAGGTAAACGCGATGAAGTTAGCGCGCAAATCAAAGATATTGTCGACAAACAAACTGAAAAGTGGGGAATTGACGTCGAAAGTGTCAAAATTCAAAATATTGAACTGCCACAGGATATGAAACGAGCAATGGCCAAACAAGCCGAAGCTGAGCGTGAGAGACGTGCCGTTATCATTACGGCTGAGGGTGAAAAGTCAGCTGCTGTTGCAGTGTCAGAAGCTGCTGCGATCCTAACCAAAATTCCTGGTGGAATAAATATTCGTACTTTGCAGACGTTAGAAAAGATTTCAGTCGAGCCAAGCCAGAAAACACTATTCGTCCTGCCCGCTGATTTAATCGAGAACGTCAAATCGGTTCTCGGTGGCAACAAGTAGCAATCATCTTGAAAATTAGAGGTGTTTCGCCTACAATAGGCGGAGCACCTTGTGTGTAATTAATACCATTATGGCTCTTTAGCTTAAATAATTAATCGTAGAGCAGGGGCTAGCCGAATCGGAAATAACAATAAGGTGTGTAGTATAATTATAGATACCATTATGGCTCTTTAGCTCAGTGGTAGAGCAGGGGCTTGAAGAGCCCTGTGTCCCCAGTTCGAGCCTGGGAGGAGCCACCAATTAAAAAATTGACCTATATGGTCGATTTTTTTAATTGTGTGCAGGTGAAGAGACTCTAAGCTCCCGGCGCCTGTAGGCGCGGGAGCAATCTCGACTATTATTTGATTTTAAAGAGGTCGAGAGTTAGAGTTCAACACATACCAAATGCAAAACCCCAACGGCGAGGTTGGGGTATTACATTTGGTGCAAGATAGTTGACGCATTTCAAACATCAGCAATCAACGCACATAACGATTATAAACTAAAACACTTAGTAGAAGTATTTAACTTATCAGGCGAACTGCTTACTGATTAGTGATTTTTTACGAGCACCATTGGATGGTCCTTAATAAAGCTCACTGACTACTCAGGTCCACTCGCCTTAATAGCTGTGCATTCAACGCGACCACAATAGTAGAAATGGACATAATCGCTGCACCCAGAGCAGGAGCTACCACAATCCCTACACTAAACAGCACGCCAGCTGCTAAAGGTATTACAAGCACATTGTAACCAGCTGCCCAGACAAGATTTTGAACCATCTTTCTATAAGTAGCCTTTGATAGTTTGACTATTTTAACTACATCAATAGGGTTACTTTTTACTAAGATAATATCCGCTGACTTTATAGCAACATCTGTTCCAGCTCCAATCGCAACTCCAATATCAGCTTGGCTAAGAGCAGGGGCATCATTAACACCATCACCAACCATAGCGACTTTTCTACCATTTTTTTGTTGTTTCTTTACTTCATTGGCTTTGTCTTCTGGTTTTACATCCGCAAAGTAGGTATCTAGTCCAAGCTGTTTGGCGACATACGCAGCTACTTCTTTGCTATCGCCTGTAATCATTGCCGTTTGAATGTTCATTGCTTTGAGCGACTTAATAGCCATTTTAGCCTCATCTCGAATAATGTCAGCTAGTGCAATTGCTCCAATGACCTTATCGCTTTTAACTAAATATACTTCTGTCTTACCCTCTTTCGCTGAGCCTCTTACTTTATCTTTTATGTCGTTTGGAATAGCTAAATCATTTTCGTTAATATAGCTGTAACTAACGGCTAAGTATTTTTCCTTACCGATTTTTGCTTTTACGCCATACCCAGGAATAGCAGAAAAATCTGATGTTTCTTTCGTTTTTGCAGATTGCTCATCAGCAAACTTAACTATGCCTTTGCCGACAATATGTTCACTGTTTTGCTCCAATGAAGCCGCTAGTGAAACAATATCTTCTTCTTTGTAGCCTTTAGCTGCCCACACATCAGTTACACCGTGTTCGCCTTTGGTTAATGTGCCTGTTTTATCAAATAACACCATATCTAGCTTGCGTGCCGCCTCTAAAGCTAGGCGTTTACGCACTAGCAATCCGTTTCGTGCAGATAGCGTTGTCGATATAGATACTACTAACGGTATCGCCAAACCGAGTGCGTGCGGACAAGCGATAATTAGCACGGTTACAGCACGCTCTAACGCATAGCCAGTTCCATCTATCACAAACCATACGACGAACGTAAGAAACGCAGAAACTAGGGCAATGATAGTTAGTGTAAAAGCTGCCTTATCCGCCAAGACTTGAGTTTTAGACTTGGTGCTTTGTGCCTCTGATACAAGACGCATAATTCCAGCTAGAGCAGTGTCGTCGCCTAGCTTAGTTACCTCAACCTTGATTGAGCCATCTTGATTGATTGTCCCTGCAATTACTTCATCATCTACAGATTTAGTAGTCGGTTTACTCTCACCAGAGATTGCTGCCTCATTCACGCTTGAACTTCCTTCAACAATTGTGCCATCAACAGGTATGTTTGAGCCAGGTCGCACTAAAACTACATCTCCGACACTAAGTTCACTTACCCTAACTTTCTTCGGCTTACCATTTACTATTTTTTCTGCCTCATCAGGTAATAGTTCCGCAATAGCATCTAGAGCATTTTCCGCTTTAGCAATAGCTGACATTTCTAGCCAGTGCCCAAGTAGCATAATCGTTACAAGTGTTGCTAGCTCCCAAAAGAACGTATCGCCGTCGATAAAAAATTGTGTCGCAACACTGTAAGAGTAGGCTGTAACTATCGCCATACTAATTAGGGTCATCATTCCTGGCATTCTGGCTTTCAGCTCGCTAACGGCACTTTTAAGGAAGACCATTCCGCCATAGAAGAAAATAATTGTGCTAAAGATGAAAGGAATGTAGAAAGAACCTGTAAAATCAGGCGACGAAAAATTAAGCCATTCTTGTATGGACTGAGAGTATGCCAAGACGGGTATGGTCATCAGTAGTGATAGCCAAAATTTATTCTTAAATATAGACACCGAATGCCCAGCGTGTTTATCGTGGTTTTCGTGACTATCTTTTTGGGCAATTAAGCCCATTTTGCACTTCGGACAAATCCCAGACTTTTCTTGGCTAACATCTGGGTGCATAGGGCATACATACTTACTCATCTGACCTTATTCCAGGTTGTTGCTCCGTCAGTTGTTTTGAATATCTCTAATGATTGGTTTATTGCATATACAGCATCCGAGTTTTGAGTGTCATAGGCAATATGCATAATCAGGTCGCCACTGTAACCACCTACAGCTTGCCACGATTTACCGCCGTCACTAGTCTTAATTAGACCAGTATCTACGACATAGGCAACAATCTTTTTACTATCATCTGGGCTAACTGCTACTGAAGCAATCGTGCCGTCTAAGCCTAAATTTCTCCAGGTGTTGCCTTTGTCGTCGCTTACCTGTAGTCCGTTAGCAGTGCCAGCATACACGACATTCTCATCATCTGGGCTTGTAGAAAGAGTATAGATGCCCGCAGGTGCAGACTGAACCAGCTCCCAGTCCTTGCCCTCATTTATGCTGCGTTGCAGTTGCCCTTTATATGTTCCATAGATAATATTTGGATTTGTTTGGCTGACGGTCATTGAGTGAAAGTCGACAGGACCATCCACTCCATCTGATACTTTGGTCCAAGTCTTGCCACCATCTGTGGACTTTTGAAACCCAATATTTCCGCCACGACTAGGATGACCACTTGTGTAGAAGATACTTGCGTCTGAGGGATGAGCAGAAAAGCCCATATAGTCATCACGAGCTTCACTTACTCGAACAAACTCATTGTCATCAACCAGAGCAAGCAAGCCTGTATGTGTGGCGATGTAGACTTTCGATGGGTCACTGCGGTCTACCGCTAAACCGTGTGCATCTTGCAGCCTGGTTATTACCTCGGCTTTATCAGTCTGATTATTGTTATGCTGGCTGGGTTTTGCTACTACCAAAAACATTGCTAACGCTGCTATTGCCACTAATCCTATTACGATTTTTTTCACTTTGTCTCCTTTTGACTAGTATTCTTGTCGTTAACTTTATTGGCAAATTCCAAAGCTTCGGCTGAAAATTTCGTAATTTCAAGATTGCAACTCTTGTTTTCTCTACACCACTTCTCGCATTTACTTGCTAGTTCCTTATCTGAGTAATGCAGTTTGCATTCGGGGCATTGGTGCAGTTGTTTCTCGCTATCCATTTTGATTAACCACCACAGGTGCTATCGTGCAATGGCACTAGATTACTAAATCTTTCAGTTACCTGTTCACTAGTAGGCTCTATTTCTTGGGCAAAAATTACAACATTCCCAATTAGGTTATTGATGCGTTTTAGCTCCTCTTCACTTTTCTCACTACTCTCGGAATGCTCGTCTTCTACTTCACCGTGAGCATAGGCTTTAGGAAAAAAGACCTTTTCAATAAGCGATGCTTGCTCGTCACGGCTTAAATTACTTTTTTGTCCAAAAAATTCTTCCAAGTCTTGATTGATAAAATCATCCCAAGATTTTTGTTGATAACTATTTTCGTCACCTACATAGACATAGTAGCTCGATGCTTCTGATGGGTCAGGAATAAAGTCGCCATAAATACCTACGCTGGAAGGAGACAGAATGCCGTTAGTGTAGTTGTTGCCAAGACTGTTATCAACGCCACCCAGGACATTTAAGCCGTAGTATTTTAGCAGTTGACCACCAGTCATACTATCCCAATGAACGTGGACGAATTGGTCTACGCCGTCGTGAAAATCAAACGGCTCTTCACTTATCTCTGCACTACAAGTATTACCGTCATATTCTCGCTGAAATTCATTTTTTGAAAAATCAACACTTTCGCCATCTATTACGACCTGGGTTCTTAGGTGATAATGTTCAAACTCTGGTGTTCTGATATTTGCAGGTGTTGAAGCGTAAGAGTAGCCGAAAACACCCACAACGCCTAAGACAATAATAGCCATTAGGCTGCCGACTACAATGATTGATTTTCTGTTTATTTTAACCCCCATTTTTACCTCGTATTGATGATAGTTCGTATAATTTAAGCAATTCGTCGATAGCCTTTTTCTGTTCAGTCTCTGAGCTTGAAGCAAGTTGGTCCTTAGAACAGGTTTTCAAATGATTTTCTAAAATCAGCTTATTCAATGAGCCAATCGACTTTTGTATAGCGAGGTTCTGGGTAAGAATGTCCATACAATATTCTTCGTTGTCTATCATCTTTTGAACGCCACGCATCTGACCCTCAAGTATCTTTGCTCTATGCAACGCTCGTTTTTTTATGTCTGCAATCATACGACAAGTATAATACCCCCATAGGGTATTATACAAGCTCAAAATTTCATTACTCTAGTAGGGGGATTACTACCGACCAATATGACGAATATGTAACTGACCTTGAAAGCAGACAGCAAGAATTGAATGACCGCCTAAAGATGCTAACGAGCGATAACAAGTCATTCCAACTTAACGCTTCTTATCTGTTAGATTTAGCTCAGAGAGCAGAAGAATTGTTTAAAGCAAGCGATGAGGCGTTACAAAACAAGTTATTGGAATATGTGCTTTCAAACATTGAATTGAAAGACAAAAAGTTGTCTTATGTGCTTAACGACCCCTTTAAGACCATTGTTGAGACAAAGAAAAAAGCCCTTTCGGGCTCAAATTCAGATATTTGGTGCGGGTGAAGAGACTCTAAGCTCCCGGCGCCTGTAGGCGCGGGAGCAATCTCGACTATTATTTGATTTTAAAGAGGTCGAGAGTTAGAGTTCAACACATACCAAATGCAAAACCCCAACGGCGAGGTTGGGGTATTACATTTGGTGCAACATAGTTGACGCATTTCAAACGGCAGCTATGCTTGCTCAAGAAGATTACAAGCTAAAACATCTCGCCGAACAATTCCAGTTGTCGGGTAGCTTACTGTAATACAGTGTAATTCTATACGTGCGTAAGCCACAACCCGACTGCCGCAGCCGAAAGAGATAGAATGGCAGTACCGAAAATCTGTGACATTACAGCCATATAGCGACGTTCTTCAATTAAACGCACAGCCTCAAATATAGACGTACTAAAGGTCGTGAAGCCGCCGCAAAAACCAGTGCCAATTATCAGCAGCAGATTGTTACTTGCCTCATTATTTAAAACGAAACCTGCCAATAATCCAAGAATAAATGACCCTATTACATTTATAATTAGCGACCCCCAAGGGAACTTACGACCAAGTACCGTACGTATCGTACCGTCTGTTACAAATCGTAGAACAGCACCTAGCCCACCAAATACAGCAACCCACAAAGCTATCATTTCTTGGTAACTTTCTCTGCGTGGTAAAAAGCAGCTATTTTAATGCCAATTGCACAGAGTAAGAGACCGCCCAAAATGCTGCTCGCTACAAATAGCGAGGCTGTAAAGACCGCACTGTGACGAATAAGCTCATTGGTTTCTACTGCGAATGTACTATATGTAGTAAAAGCCCCAATATACCCCGTACCCAGCAATAGACGAAGTGCTCGTAAAGCTCCCTCGTCACGTCCACGTCTTGATAAACCCTCAAGCAGCATACCAAGCAGAAAAGCCCCCAGCAGGTTTACGAAGAGCGTTGATACGGGAAAGCCATCGTTAGCGGTTGGCAATATGGCTATCACCCCGTACCTTGCCAAAGCCCCTACACACCCGCCGATAAAAACTATGGCAAGCAAGACGGGTGTAAAATGAGGCGGCCATCTATATACTCCTGGCTGTACAACATCAGGGTCAATAGGCAGTTCAGGATGCGTGTCTCGTGCAAAAATATCTTTTTGTTTGAATAACTTCATCATCGTGCCACCTTGCTTGGTACAAGTTGCTTTCTAAAAGAAAGCATAAGGGCGACGGCTACAAACGACAATATGGCACTAAAGTAGAATGGCATACTCGGATTTATCTTATCCCAGAGCAAGCCAGCAATAAGCCCCGCAGGAAGTGCCGCAAGTCCAATAACCATATTGTAAACGCCGTAGGCTCTACCCCTCGCTTCCTGCCCGACCACATCGGCTATCAATGCCCGCCCAACACCCTCACTGGCTGCATAAAATACCCCGTATAAAGCAAACAACGGCCAAACCTGCCACGCACTGTTTGCAACGGCAAATCCTAGATAGCAAAAGCCATACACCGCCCAGCCAATAGTTATGACGGGTATACGTCCTAGCTTGTCTGAAATGATACCCGCAGGTAATGCAAGCGACCCGTAAATGACATTGAGTACCGCATATGCAAGCGGGATAGCTACAATGCTTAATCCGAGATTTTGCGAACGAAGTATCAGAAAAGCATCCGACGAGTTTGCAATTGCAAAGACACCCGCAATTGCCGTAAACCAATAGAATGACTTGGCAAGCGGCACTTTGGTATTGATTTTTTCAGGACGTACTGTCTTTGTTTCCTTTATACCGAATTGCACTATGGCAATTGTTATAAGCAATATCAGAGCAGACAATATAAGTAACCAGCGGTAGTAGTGACTTGGTTCAATGTTATGTCTTGTAAATAAGATAATCAAACCACTCAGAATAAGTGGTCCGAGTGCCGAACCAAACGTATCAAGCATACGGGCAATACCAAAACTACGCCCACGAGTAGCTTTTTCGGCAGCATTAGCTACCAGCACATCTTTTGGCGGGTCTTTTATACCTTTGCCAATACCGTCCATAAACCGTAGACCAAACACCGCCAATGGAGCAGAGACAAACGCTAATGCACCTCGGCCAATCATTGAAAGCATATAACCAGCTGCTACAATCGGCTTTTGACGTTGAAACCTGTCCGACAAACGCCCTGCTATCACCTTAAAGCCGCTTGATGCTGCTGTTACCAAACCCTCGGCAACACCCACTACTGTTTTATCTAACCCAAGTATTTGCGTAAGGTATAGCGGCAAAATAGGAATAAATATATCTTGGCTTACGCCGCCAAAGAAACTAGCAAAGCCAACCGCTAGTATTGTCCGTTTACCTTTTTTGACCTGCTCGGTTCGTTTCTGATTTTCTATATCTATTCTTTGTTTCGTCATCACATCTTTCTCAAGCTACTTTGGTAATAAAAAACGCCCACGTAAAAAAGTATTACGTAGACGCTATCAGCTCAATTGAATGGGCGGTTAATGGCGAGCATCATCGCCGATTGGTTCTTAAAATAGCTTACTTCTTTTGGTTCTGAACGGCAATAGTATCAGTTTTAAAGCGACCGTCAATTATAGTCTTCGTAAGGTAAACAATACTGCCCCCAATCAATCCTGTTAGCAATCCACCTAAAATATCAACGGGATAGTGTATGCCCACGAAGACACGAGCAAATCCGATAAGCAATGCACATCCCAATATAATTACTCCCACTTTTTTAAACTGTGTGAATAACAGCAGACCAAATGCAATAGCGGCTGTAGCTGTTGTGTGGTCGCTCGGAAATGACTTGCCAGCAGCGTGAGCTACAAGCTGATATAAATGATGGTCAACGAAGGGTCTGTGGTCAACATAGAGATGAGCGGCGATTTGCAATAAAAGATACGAAACGGCTAAAGTTGCTGAAAAATATGTTAACTGTCGCCATTGTCGCTTATAAAATAAATAAGCCGCACAACAAGCAGCCGTTGCAAAAACCGCAAAAATTAAGTAGCTGGCACAGAATACCATCGCCTCATCAAGCAAGTGATTTTTTCCTGCCCATCCGTTAATAAGAAAAAGTAGTCGTTCGTTCAATATAGCACTTTCTGTTTTAGATTACCGTTACTCATATTGTACAACATTAGCCGATACCCTTTTATCGGCTAAGCAATCTTACTCGCCTTTGACTGAGTATTCTAGCTCAACCATAGGGGGGTAGTACTCTTTACTTATACAAAAGTATACTCCGCGGTATAAATGCCGAATTTTCGGGGGTCGTTTGACCAAGCGTTTTTCTGAGCCGTATATTTAGTCGGCTTTTTTATTCTTCTCAAGCAGTTTCATTATGTCTTCACGCCGATAGCGTCTATCACGGCGTGTACCAAAACGTACGGCTACCAAGTAGCCTTTTTCATCCCACGCCCTAAGAGTATTCGGATGGCAATTCAGCAGCTCACACGCTTGTTTGAGCGTGAGTAGCTTCGGCTGTTTTTGCTCTGATTGTGTCATACTATAACTATACACGACTTACCAGAAACGTGTTTTGAGAGAAGTGATGACGTATGAGCTTACACGGCAAAGAAAAAATCTATTTTTTTATCAACAGACTGATTGACGAACGTGAAGTTACCGAAGACGGTAAGCCTATTGGTTTGCACCCTGCAAACGACTTGAACAACAACTATGCACCGATGGACTTTGTGCAGATGGTTGAAAAGATAGAAAAAGAGCACAACGCCGCTCGGCTGATTGCTATGCCCACTGACCAAACCTATAACAAATATCTTGTTGAGCTGCTGCCTGATTTTGATAACTATGTAGCCGAACTTCGCAAAGACCCGAAATACCTTGATTGGATAGGCGAAAAGCCTGAAACCGATAAACTAAAGTCCGAGCCAATATCCGTAAACCACGCTCGCAAAAATGGCGTGATGACAGGTAAAGAGAAGATACAGGCTGTTGTTGAAGATATAAATAACAAGTATCAGGGTTTAGTTACTGGCAACACCGTATTGCTACATTCAGGCAACCTAGAAGAACGAGGCTTACAGCTACACGAGCAACAGCAAGTATTGGACATTCTGGCAAAGGACAAAAAAGTCATAAAGTACATTGCTAAGAGCGAGTACGAAAGCCGAGCCGATATACACCCAAGAGACCAAGTTGATATTTTAGAGGTATCAATGGACGAGGCAGAGGCAAACGATATGTTTGACAAGCTGCTTGAGCAACAGCAATATCAAGTTGAAGTATTACCGACCTTTGCCAAACTAGCAGATGAACTGCTCGGCGATGCTGAGTTAGAGCATCAAAAAGACGTTTACCTACTCAGGCTGTTCTATAACCGAGCTATCGCTATCCTTGATGCAGTAGTATCGGCAGGGGTTGTGATTGAAGATGACAAGCTGGACTTTGCGTACGTGCGGCTAACTGCCCTTATAGAAGACGTGCTTAGTAAGCCGACAATGAAAGACTGGCAGAAAGATGCACCCGAACTATATGAAACACTGCTTGGACACGCCGAAGACATTGGCGAGGGTTGGCAATATAGTCGTACCGAAGTGTTGAAACACTACGCCAAGTTACAAAAGTCTTGGATGCTCAACAGCCACGTTGAGTTTGAGCTTGATGACAAACTGACAGCTGCATTTGCAGAAATTGACGAACTGATAGCGGCTCATAAAAAGGCTGCTCGTGAGGCAGCTGATAACTGGTACAAACGGGCTGATGCTTTCGCAAAAGACTTTCGTAAGGGCAAGCTCGTTATAAACAAAGAGCCGAAACCACAACCTAACTACCCTGATGACGCTCCTGCACACTTTGACGATGACGAAGAAGAACAGCCGAGCGAGCCAAATAACACCGAAACGGCTCAAGATAAGGTTCGCTTTGACACAAAAGCGAGCAAGCTAACCTATAACAGCAAGTCGTGCGAAATACCTGATGAAACGCTGGAATACTATATCTGCAAGCTGGTCTTCAAGAACCGTAGGTCAGCCGCAAAAGAAGATGACATACTTGAATACACTGCAAAAAGCCAAGACAGCCAACGAGCCGTTTATGATGCAATGCTAAGGATAAACAAAAAGGCTAATAAGCAACTAGGCACTCCAAAGTTACTAAGCTATAAAGCAGCAAAAGTGCGAATAACTGCAAAATATCAGTAGTGAAATGTGAGCGAACTGTGAGCCAGTGAGCGTCTAGGTTGGCTCGTATGCCGTGTAGGTAGTCTCGTTAGTGAGGCTACTTTTTATATGGCAACGAAGAATAAACCACTACCAGCAGAACCACAAGACAATGCCGCAAACAAAGGCGTGGCTGCTGAGTTGAGCGATGAGGCTATACACAACCTCACTGGTTTCTTTGACGTGCTTATACAAATGGACTTTGCCTCAAGGCAACGTAATGAACAAAGGAATGAAAGTGATGATTTTCTACAAGATACTACGAATAACACTCAACAAACTGATTAGCCTACTTCTTTCGGCTTGGTCTTGGGCAAGCAATAAGGAAATAGCGATGGAGCGAAAGAAAAATGACCGTTAGCGAAGTAAGCATCACGCCAGTCAAACCGACTGACGGGCTTGTAGCTTTTGCCAGCTGCCTAATTGATGGGCAGTTGTTCATTGGCTCGCTTGGCGTACACCAGCGACTAGACGGTACAGGCTATCGCATAACCTACCCAACTAAGAAAGTTGGCTCACACCAGCTCAACTACTTTTATCCAGTAACTAAAGAGGCTGGCAGAGTGATTGAGCAAGCAGTTATTGCTAAGTGCGTTGAGTTATTTGAAAGAAGTGATGAACGATATGGTAGACACAGTAAAACTACTCATACCCGTACATAATCCGCTGGTCTTTGATGGCAGCAGGTTTACGCCTATCACGCTTGAGCAACTTGTGAATAGCAGAGGCTACGGTAAGACGTTTCTCAACCCCTCGCCTACATACGCCAAGATGGGCAAGTATATGCCACGACTGACAATGTACAAGCGAGTGCGAAAGTTCGGTGCGGTAACGTATGAACTAGCAGTTGAGTTTTCAGCACCAAAGATGTTGTTTGGCAACAACTTTGATGAACTGACAGAAAACGATTTTGACGCTCTGCTCACAGCACTGCAAAGTGCCTTACACGAATTGCTCGGTCATCGGTTCTTCAAACCACAGCTTGCTCACGCTGATATTGCAGCTTGGCATCCGTCTAAGAACATTGTGTTTCTTGACTACACATCGTGCCAAACAATCCTCAATACAATGGGCAAGCTGGATGTGAGCAAAACCTACGATTTTCAGAAAACTGATTTTCGTGATGGACACGTTGTTCACATCCACGCCAACTCGCTTGATATAGCCTTTTACGACAAAATGGCTGACCTGCTAAAAGCAAAGAAAAGCAACAAACGGGCTTTTGAAAAAGACAGCTCGGTACAGCTCAATTTGCTTGAGGGTCTATCCGAATACCGACCAATGGAAGTATTCAGATATGAAGTACGTTTTGTCGGTAGAGCCTCTATCAAGCGAGCCTACCCAGACTTGGAACAATGGACATTTGAAAGCCTATTCAATATGAAGTTGTGTCAAAACACACTACTCAAGCACTGGAAAAAGCTGACCGCCAACGTAGATATGTTGGCACTGGATGTAAAGCAGCCGTATGAGCTTTTACAAAACTACCTTGAGGCAAACGATGATGTTACCCCACAAGCCGCACTTGCGGCAGTAGCAGGTATGCTCATCGCAAGCCAAGCAGGTGTTGTCGGCTTGCGAAACACGCTTGAGGCTCGCTATGGCAAACAGGCGTGGTATCGCATAAAACCGCTGCTAAATGCACCGCAAGCACATCGTTATACGGCTTTCGTACATATAGACGAGGCACTGCAACGATATACCCCAACAAAAATGTCAGAGTTTCTATCAAACATTGAAAATACTGGTAAGTTATAGTAAGTTAGTAAGGAGTAAACATTATGGACGCAAAGATAATCCTAATCGCACGAGTTTCAGATATTGAGCAGCGTAAAGCATTACCTGCTCAGAAGTTACGGCTTGAAAGATACGCCGAACAAAAGAAACTACCATACGAGTATCACGAGTTTGACGAGAGTGCTCATAAAGAGGCACGTCAAAAGTTCGCTAAGCTCGTTGAACACATCCACAAACAAACTGGCTTATGCTACGTGGTCTTTGACAAGATAGACCGCTTTACCCGTGATAGTAGCCAAGAAGAAGTAAAGGCATTGCAACAGCTTGTAAAGCTCGGCAAAATTGAGCTGCACTTCCCTCACGACAGTTTATACATAGACCAAAACTCATCCGCTGCCGATTGGTTTAGGCTCGGTATTGGTATGGCACTCGCAAAATACTACTCAGACAGTATTCGTGATAACGTCAAACGCCGCTTTGAACAAATGCTCAGTGAGGGTATATGGGTACACAGAGCACCCGTTGGCTACAAGAACGTACTAAAAGGCGGTACGCCACAGAAACCCATCAAAGACATTGAGGTTGATGACACTAAGGCTCACTACATCGTAAAAGCCTACGAGATGCGAGCAAGAGGTATTTCATACGCAGTTATCGCAAAGGAACTGCGTGAGATGGGCTTTCGCAGTAACATCGCTGGCAGTAAAGCACCGAGCAAACAGTTTCTTGAGCGAATACTGAGCAATGAGTTTTATTGTGGCTTTATGGTTCACGCTGGCAGACGCTACCCGCACAAGTACCCACCTCTCATCAGTCGTGGCTTGTACAATCAGGTGCAACGTGTCCGAGATGAGCGTAAACACGAGATGACCAAGTACGATAGCAAAGACTTTACCCTGAAAAAGATAGTAAAGTGCGGTAAATGCGGACGTGCAGTATCGCCATTCAAGGCTCGCAACAACGTCTATTTGCGATGTGCCAACTCAAAGTGCGATAATCCAAATACAGCCGTTAGCCTCGTTATTGATGAAGTTACGGCAGATATAGGATTTATAGACGTGCCTGAGAAGTGGTTAGATAAAGTCATTACCGAGCTGCGTAACCGTCATAACGACCAGCAGCTATACTTCACGCAAAACATTGAGCAGACCCGTGCTGAGTACGACAAACTCAAGGAAAAGATGCGAAAGGTTTACTATGACTTGCTTGAGGGTCGTATTACACAGACATTCCACGATGAAATTGCAACTGAGCTAGAAAAGAAACAGCAGGAGCTAAATGACCGCCTAAAGTTGCTAACAAGCGACAATAAAGACTTTCAAGTTACTGCATCCTATCTGTTAGACTTGGCTCAACGAGCTGAACAGCTGTTCAATGAGAGCGATGAGGGGCTTAGACAGAAGTTGCTAGAATACGTACTTTCAAACATTGAACTAAAGGACAAGAAGTTGTCTTATATACTAAACGACCCCTTTAGAACAGTCGTTGAGACAAAGAAAAAGACCCTTTCGGGTCATAATTCAAATATTTGGTGCGGGTGAAGAGACTCTAACTCTCGACCTCTTCCTTGGCAAGGAAGCGCTCTAACAACTGAGCTACACCCGCATAGTGTGTAAGTGAACTGTAATGTGCGATTGGGCTGTGTTTGGTTGATTCCTTGGCCTGGCAAGTCAGGTCACGTTCCGTGACCCCGCAACTACGTCTATGAAAACAAGTTTTCAAGAGTAGGTTGCCTTGCGAACTGCCACTGGCAGTTCTCACTCTAACAACTGAGCTACACCCGCTCGTCACAGTCGATTATAAATCTCCCGAACTATTCATTCAAATGCATAGTTCTTTGAGATTATCATCGCTGCTCCTCTCAAATCATTAAACAGATAAGTCTTGGTTTAATGATTTGGGTTAAACAGCGCCCCTTTGGCTGAACAGTAAGGGTCACGATCCGTGAATCCACAACCTCGGCATCCCATCCGTACGCTCTTAAGGATTATATGGAAAGGGGGTGTGATTTGCAAGTAGTGAAAGAGGGTTGTTCTGTTATAATAACCAGGTGATGGCGCGGTGGCGGAGTGGTTACGCGGAAGTCTGCAAAACTTTTCATGCCGGTTCGATTCCGGTCCGTGCCTCCAAATATTAACAACTTGGCAGTACATATATTCTCAGCTATAATTAAGCTATGAGCAGGGGTAGGTCTTGGACAGATGAGGATTTAAGAAAAGCTGTATCTAGTTCTTCGAGTATATGAGGAGTAATAAAGTCACTTGGTCTTGTGCCAGCTGGTGGCAACTACGTACAAGTATCAGCTCGCATAAAGTATCTAGGATTAAACAGCACACACTTCAAGGGTCGGGGTTGGAATAAAGGAACAACGTACCATACAAATACACGTCCAGATTTAGAGTCTATTTTGGTTTTAGGTAGTACCATACAAAGTTATAAACTAAAGAAACGACTATACGAAGTTGGCTTAAAGTTACCAATGTGTGAACTTTGTGGTTGGGCTCAGAAAAGTGTAGATGGTAGGGTGCCATTAGAGCTAGATCATATTAACGGTAATCATAGCGACAACCGTTTAGAGAATTTACGTGTACTTTGTCCAAATTGCCATAGCCTTCAACCTACTCATCGTGGTAAAAATAAGAGGGTAGCATTTGCGCGGATGTCGTAATTGGTAGCCGAGCAGCACTTAAAATGCTGTGGTCGAAAGGCCGTGCGGGTTCAAGTCCCGCTCCGCGCACCAACTAAAAGAGCTCCACTTGTGGGGCTCTTTTAGTTGGTTTGTGGGGTTCGACTTAAACCCGCCGAGTCGTGCGAGTGAGAACTGCCTAGTGGCAGTTCGCAAGGCGATGTCACGGATGAGTTTTACTCATCAGACTGACTCGCGGGGTCGCGGAACGTGACCAAGTCCCGCTCCGCGCACCAATAAAATAAGTCCTATTTAGGACTTATTTTAGTAGCATATATCTGCTATAACAATTTCATAAAATTGTCGAAACACAACGTCACTCGGAAAAGTGTATATACACACTTTTCTCTCGTCTCCTTGTGTTATAATAAAGGCATATATTTGTAACGAGTAAGGGGGATAAAATGACAGTTCTTTGGATCATATTGGGAATTATCGTATTAATTGGCCTGTTTTTGTGGGCTACATATAACGCATTAGTTAAACTGCGCGTTCGGGTTGATGAGGCCTGGAGCGACATCACTGTTCAGCTGAAACGACGTTTGGATTTGATTCCAAATCTAGTTACCACTGTTAAGGGATATGCCAAGCACGAAAAAGGTGTTTTTGAAGCAGTCACCGAAGCTCGCGCTAATGCGCTTAACGCCAAGGGTGTCAAAGAGACTGCAGCTGCCGAGAATCAATTCGAAGGCGCACTAAAAAGCCTATTTGCAGTTGCTGAAGCTTACCCAGACCTAAAAGCCAGCCAGAACTTTGTTGAGTTACAACAAGAACTTGTTGACACCGAAGATAAAATTCAAGCATCACGCCGATTTTATAACGGTGGTGTACGCGATCTAAACACCAAGATTCAAACATTCCCACACAACATTGTGGCAGCTATGTTCAAGTTCCTATCACGCGACTTCTTCGAACTAGATGACGCCGAGCAAAAAACAGCCGAAAAACCAGTCGACGTAAACTTCTAATTTAGCGAGGCGTTGATTCATGTATAAGGCCATCGCTGCTAATAAACGCAACACCATTTTAATTATGGCTGTGTTTGTTGGTATTATTAGCGCGATTGGCTGGGCCGTTAGTTATTACTACGGCAACACCAGCATTACATATTTCGTCATAGGCGGAGCTGCCGTTTATGCGATTATTCAATACTTCCTAGCATCCAAGCTGGCTGTTGCAATGACCGGTGCCAAAGAGATAAAAAAACGCGATAATCCCAGATTCTATCGCATAGTTGAGAACTTAGCGATTACGACCGGGATGAACACGCCAAAGGTATATATTATCGACGATCCAGCACCAAATGCGTTTGCGACCGGTCGTGACCCAAAACATGCGATTGTTGCGGCTACTACTGGGTTAATCGAGATTATGGACGACAATGAACTTGAAGCCGTTATGGCCCACGAGATGGGACATGTTCAAAACTACGACATTAGGGTTAGCATGATTGCGTTTGGATTAGTTAGTGCAATTGGTATTCTGTCGGACATCGTCATTCGAATGATGTTCTTTGGAGACAGTCGAAACAACAACAGCAACCCAATTATGCTGGTCGTTGGGATAATTGTTATAATTTTGGCACCGATAATCGCTGTTATTGTCCAGATGGCTATTAGTCGACAACGCGAATATCTGGCCGATGCATCGGGCGCCATGACCACCAGAAATCCTGAAGCCTTGGCCTCTGCATTAGGAAAACTTGGAACTTATGGACGCCCGATGAGACACCAGTCTACGGCAACGGCACACTTGTTTATCGCAAATCCAATGAAACCTAGTTTTTTTAGCAAACTCTTTAGCACACACCCTCCGCTTGAAGAGCGCATCGCTAGGCTTCGCAAGAACGCCAACAAGTTCTAGAATGTAGTAATATGGCAACGAATAAAAAATCACCTAAACAGACAGCCAAAAAACTAGTCAATAAAAAACCTGTTAAATTAACCAAAAAACAGGCATTAATGTTATCGGCTAGACAACCTTTTAGCACCATGCGTTCGAAATCAAGTGCATTTTTAAAACGTCGACCTCACCGATCATTTAGGCGAACTAGGCGCCGTGATTATGTTAGATCGCTTGAACTACCGGGTTACTTTGCATTCACGACCTATGTACATAAAACTTTATGGAAGAACCGTAAGTTAATTGCCGCAATGGTGGTGGTTTATGCACTACTAACAGCATTGATGGTTGGTGTAGCTTCCCAAGACACCTATACGACTTTGTCTGATACACTTCGTGAGACTGGCGGCAGTATATTTGACGGTAATTTTGGCGAGTTAGGCAAAGCCAGTCTGTTGTTCATTGCAGCTATGACTGGTGGATTGTCGCAGACTTTGACGGAAGTTCAACAAGTCTATGCGGCAATATTAGGACTGATGGTGTGGCTAACAACCGTTTGGTTACTGCGCAATATTTTGGCTGGGCACAAAGTTAAGCTTCGCGACGGACTTTATAACGCCAGCGCACCAATTTTGTCGACATTCGTAGTAGTGATAGTTATGTTGGTTCAGTTGTTACCGTTTGCGCTGGCATTAATTGGATATAGTGCTGCGATGGCTAGCGGGCTACTGGCTGGTGGAGTTGAGGCGATGATATTTTGGCTGTCGGCTGGATTATTAACAGCACTTTCGCTGTATTGGATAACTAGTACGGCAGTGGCGCTAGTTGTTGTAACGCTACCAGGCATGTATCCATTTCGTGCAATCAAGACCGCTGGCGATTTAGTAGTTGGCCGACGACTTCGCATTTTACTTAGAATGTTATGGATGGGTTTGATGATTTCGTTAGTTTGGATAGTGATTATGATACCTATTATTTTGCTTGATACGTGGGTGAAGGGTATTTGGCCTGTGATTGACTGGATTCCAACCATTCCGCTGGCGCTGTTGATTATGGGTTCGATGACGTTAGTGTGGTCGTCTAGTTATATATATTTACTATATCGAAGGATTGTCGCTGATGACTCAGACCCAGCCTGAAACAAGAATCAATGAATTAAGAGAGCTGCTAGCTAATCTTAGTTATCAGTACCATGTGCTAGATGACCCGTCAGTTGAAGACGCGGTGTATGACAGTTTGTTTAGTGAGTTAAAAAAACTCGAATCTGAAAATCCAGAACTCGTAACACCCGACAGCCCAACTCAACGTGTTGGTGGCGAATTAATCGGTGGGTTCAAGAAAGTAACCCATAGTTCGCGCATGCTAAGTCTGAACGATGTGTTTGATAGAGCTGACGTCGAAGCTTGGGTAACACGAATGGATAAACTGCTACCTGGACGAAAACACGAATTTTTTGCGGATATTAAGATGGACGGACTGGCCTGCGCCTTAGTTTACGATGATGGGGTTTTGAAACAGGCTATTACGCGCGGCGATAGTTTTGTCGGCGAAGATGTGACTGCAAATGTGCGCACCATCGCTAATGTTCCATTACGTCTACGAAAAGCCGCTGGGTTCGAAAAGTTTCTAATTGGTCGAACCGAGGTTCGTGGCGAAATAGTAATGCTAAAAAAAGACTTCATTAAACTAAATAAAGAGCGTAAAGCAGCTGGTGAGCCCGAATTTGCTAATCCGCGTAACCTAGCAGCTGGTACGATTAGACAACTTGACCCTAAACTAGTAGCCGAACGACCATTATCGTTCAGGGCATATGACTTGTTGCGCGATAATACGTTAGATATCCCAACCAATATGTACGCATATGATGTTTTGTCAGCGATTGGATTAACTCGAAACAAAGAGGCGAAAGTGTTCGATAAATTAAATGACGTGATGAACTTCGTCGATCTGTGGGACAAAAAACGAAATGACTTGCCATTTAACACAGATGGGTTAGTTATCAAAGTTAATGACCGTGAACAGTTCGATGCGCTCGGAATTGTTGGCAAGCAACCGCGTGCGGCAGTTGCTTATAAGTACGCAGCTGAACAGGCAACTACCGTTGTTCGTGATATCGTCATTAGCATCGGACGGACTGGCGCAGCTACGCCAGTAGCGGTGTTTGATCCGGTTGTCGTGGCGGGTAGCACTGTCCAGCACGCTAGTCTGCACAACGCTGATGAAATTGCCCGTAAAGATATTCGAGTTGGGGATACGGTTATTATTTTTAAGGCCGGTGATATTATTCCCCAAGTTGAAAGCGTGGTTACTGAACTACGGCCGAAAGAATCGATTACCTTCGATTACCAAAAAGCACTAAAACAGCAGTACCCTGAGCTAGAATTTGAGCGCCATGGGGATGATGTCGTCTACCGCGTCAAAGGTAGTTCGGGTGATTTAATTTTGAAACGCTCTGTTGAGTATTATGCGTCAAAAGGCGCACTTGATATTGATACATTGGGTGAAAAAAATGTCGTAGCACTGGTTGACGCCGGGTTAGTGCATGACATCGCCGACATTTATAAAATATCCGTCGATGATTTGCTAGAGATTGATCGTTTTGCTGATATTTCAGCAAAAAAACTAGTTGATGCAATCCAGGCAAAGAAAAACCCGCCACTCGAAAAGTTTGTTTTAGGACTTGGTATCCGTCATGTCGGTGCGCAAACTGCGATTGATTTAGTTAATCATTTTCATTCGCTACCTGCTATCCAAAGTGCCACCTTGGAAATGTTGCAACAGGTTGAAGGTGTAGGTAAAGTTGTCGCCGAGAGTGTTTTAGCTTGGTTTGCCGATTCGGATAATGAAGCGTTACTGGAAAAGTTTGACGAAGTTGGTGTTAAACCGCACTTCCAGAAAAAATCTGGCAAGTTGAACGGAAAAAGCTTCGTCGTAACTGGTACGTTAGAATCAATGTCGCGCGACCAAGCAGCTGACCGTATCCGTGCTCTTGGAGGAACTTTCCAAACCTCCATAGCGAAAGACACGACTTACTTAGTAACTGGCGGAAAAGTTGGTGGTAGTAAACTTAAAAAGGCGACCGAATATGGCACAAAAATTATAACCGAAGCCGAATTAGTTGAACTCATGGATATTGTGAATGGATGATAGGTTAAGAGTTCCTAAACTAGAACTAGGGATTTACGAACATTATAAAGGTAATCGATATAAGGTCGTTGGTGTAGGTATCGACACCGAAACTGAACAGCCCGTTGTTATCTATCAACCAATATATAGTAGTGACGTTTCGTTCTGGGTACGGCCATACGATATGTTTGTGGGTACAGTCGAAGTTGGCGGAAAGATAGTTCCAAGATTTAAAAAAATTGCTGATTCTAAATAAGAGGTTTACTATAGATTTATGACACAAGCATTTGGCATTAAGGGTAGTGGTGTATCGGTATCAATTAATAAAACACCGATTCTTAATGATTTGAGTTTTGGTGTGCGATCGGGTTCGATAACGGGGCTAATTGGCCCCAGCGGATCGGGCAAGACGACACTTATGCGAAGTATTGTTGGTGTTCAAAAAATTAGTGACGGTATGCTGACGGTTTTGGATTTACCAGCTGGTGACAAAAGATTAAGTTACAAAATCGGCTATGTAACTCAAAACGCGGTGGTCTATGACGATTTAACAGTCGTTCAGAATTTGCGTTATTTTGCGGTGTTGGCACAATCAAGTCGTGAACAAGTTGATGAAATAATCACAAAAGTACAATTGCAAAAACAACGTGATCAAATCGTCAGTAGTTTATCGGGTGGTCAACGCGCACGCGTTTCACTGGCTGTGGCATTACTCGGCTATCCAGAGTTATTGGTGCTCGACGAACCAACAGTTGGATTAGATCCAGTTTTACGTCAAGAATTATGGCAATTATTTAGTACGCTTGCCAGTCAAGGTAAAACGCTACTGATATCCAGCCACGTCATGGACGAGGCCGATAGGTGCGATGAACTGTTGTTGCTACGTGATGGCAAAATACTGTGGAATCATTCGCGTGAACGCCTGCTACAGACCACCAAGACGGATTCGGTTGGCGATGCGTTTATCAGAATCATTTCGATGAAAGGTAAAGCGTAATGTTTCATATCAGAATGACATTCGCAACGGCCGGACGAATACTGCGTCAGCTATCGCATGATCCAAGAACTATCGCGCTGATATTTGTTGTGCCGTGTGTATTAATGGCGCTATTTCGATGGCTTTATGATGGTAATCTGGCGGTCTTTAATAATATCGCACCAGCATTACTGGGTATTTTCCCATTTGTCATCATGTTTATCATCGCTTCAATTACAACTTTGCGTGAGCGAACCGGTGGGACAATGGAGCGTTTGATGGCTTCGCCAATTGGCAAGTTGGATTTGATTCTGGGGTACATGATTGCGTTCGGACTGCTGGCGGTTATCCAAGCATTACTAGCTAGTACATTAGTTTTGTATGGACTCGGCCTAGAGGTAAGTGGTCCGCAGTGGTTCTTGATTATTATGGCACTGGCTGACGCATTATTAGGTACGGCGCTTGGCCTACTTGTCAGTGCGTTCGCCAAGACTGAATTTCAGGCAGTGCAGTTTATGCCAGCCTTTATCATTCCTCAGATTCTAATCGGTGGGCTGTTAATGCCTCTGTCACAGATGCCCGAAGTCCTAGAGTTTATTGCTTACTGTCTGCCACTGACGTATGCGATTGACGCGCTAAACATTGTTGTGACAAATGTTGATTTGACGATGGAAGCCTGGCGCGATTTAGTGGTTGTAATTGGTTGTGTTATTTTGGCAATATTACTGGGCGCGTTAACTTTACGTAGACGGCGCTAGTGATGAAAAAGATTAGCATTCACTCCAAAAAAATACTAATTGGAGTTACTGGCGGGTTGGTCGTTTTAGTCGGATTAATCATGGTGCCATATCCAGGCCCAGGTTGGTTGGTTGTGTTTGCAGGTCTCGCGATTTTGGCGACCGAATTCGAATTTGCTCGTAAGTGGCTAGAGTATGGTCGTCATAAATACGACCAGTGGACCAAATGGTTATTAGCGCAACACAAATCAATTCAAATATTGGTTTTGTTGCTCGTAGGTTTGATTACAATAACGACAGTATGGTTAATGAACGGGTTCGGTATATTAGACAATGTCCTAAGCACCAACATAGACTGGCTACACTCACCGTTTATTAGGTAGCTCAAATAAAATACCTCGCGAGAAGCGAGGTATTTTAAGTGTTGGTAATAAATTACCAGCTACGTTGGCGGAATGAACCACCACCGTTGCCACCACGGTCACCACCGCCGAAGTCGCGTTTTGGACGATCTTCTTTTGGTCGTGCTAGACCAACGCTAATTGCGCGACCGTCAAGCTCTTTGCCATCTAGTTCGTCAATTGCTTTTTGGTTGCTAGCTTCGTCTTTGTATTCAACAAATCCGAAACCTTTTGAACGACCGCTGTCGCGGTCAGTGATAACTCGTGCGCTTTCGACTTCTCCGATTGTCTCAAAGAAAGCCTTCAATGTGTCATCAGTAGTGCTGTATGCAAGGCTACCGATGAATAGATTTTGCTGTGCCATATTGTGTATGCTCTTTTCTTCTATTCTGATTCATAATATATCGTCAGATCGACCGCTCTTTGCGATGTTTGCGAAGAAGAGAGTCTACCTGATAAGAGGTAAGCGCCCGCCTTTTGCCTTAATACGCGTGTGCTTCTGAACATCATTATTTAAGCATAGTATCTGCATAAATGCTAGTATAAGCATTTAAAGTTCACGGTTTCCAATTCACAGTTCACAATTAGTTTCCAATCTTCGATTCGCAAGCACGGCGCAGCCTCGAGCCATCTTGAAAACTGTAATTTGAAAATTCCCTGAAAATCGACAACTGTAAATTGTGAACTGTCTATCATGCTTGTGTTTTTAATTGAAATGATTAATAATATCACTAGAGCTGGTGCGCCAAAGGGGTACCTTTGCGCTAAAACAAACACAGTTTTTAAAACAAAATCGTGCCCCGGGTGGGCGCGTAGCAGCCGAATAAAATCTCGTCCATGGCAACAGGGGCGAGATTTTGATACAATGTATCAGGTTTGGGGCATTGGCGCAGTTGGCTAGCGCGCTTCCATGGCATGGAAGAGGTCATCGGTTCGAATCCGATATGCTCCACCAAAAATTACCTAATATTACTTAGAAACTCAACTCGTATGCCACCTGTTGGTATAACCTCTTCATCCCCATCAATGTATGTTGGCGAAATTGTTTCGCTGGTGAAAAAATTATATCGCACTAATTCCTGTGGTACAAAGATACGGATATCGTTGTTCCCAAGTACTGTTGCACTACATGCTACCCGTGCAAACGCATCAAATAACCGGTCTCCATGTTTGTTTAATGGATCAAATGGTTCATAAGTTGGGTCTAATTGTTGTAGTGGCATGATTTCAACTTTTGCCATCGGGTCAAATGGATTGTCTCTGTCGCTAATAGTTTCTCCACTTGCAACTGCAAGGCATTCATCATGCGTTAGTGTAATAATAACCTGATCTTTTATTGTATCGAGTTTAGATTCCATAAGTGTTAGTATCTTACTTTGTTTCGCGTTTCGCAAGCATAGGGTTAATCACTAGTACTGTTTATTGAATCGTGAATCATATAAGATAGAGGCATATGTTTAGCAAAATCATCCAAATTAAACTCGAATCATTAGTTAAGCGCTATCTGGCCAAACATTCTGATATTAAACTAGTTGTTGTTGCGGGTAGTGTTGGCAAGACGACCACTAAGGTTGCGATTGCGACGATTTTATCGCAGTCGTTTCGAGTACGTTTGCATGAGGGTAACCACAATAGCGAACTTAGCGCACCGCTAGCGATATTAGGTATTGATTATCCTGATAAAATTCGTAGTGTTGGCGCTTGGATTAATGTTTTCAGGGCAGCAAAAGAGCGCATCAAGAGCCCTACGGATGTTGACATTATTGTTCAAGAGTTGGGGAGTGATCGTATCGGTCAGATTGCACATTATCGCAAGTATTTACGTCCGGATATTGGGGTTGTAACTGCAATTTCGCCAGAACACATGGAATTTTTTGAAACGATGGAAAACGTGGCCAAAGAAGAGATGGGTGTTGCTAACTTTTCGAAACAAGCACTTATTAATCGTGACGATATTGATGGCGAATACGCCAGGCACCTGACTAACGCAGACGTATCAACCTATGGCACTAGTGCTACGGCCGAATATCATTTTATTAGTCAGGATTTCTCTTTGAAAGACGGTTACAAGGGGCAATTTATTGCCTCTGACCTAGATAAACCTGTCGAGGTCTCAGTTCAGATTGTCGGTGAACATAGCCTTAGGTCAGTTGTAGCAGCATTTGCAGTAGGGTTAAAAATGGGAATGGACGCTAAATCTATCGCCAAGGGGCTAGCCGCAATCACAGCGGTTCCAGGCAGAATGAATATACTGCGTGGAATCAAAAACAGTATTTTAATTGACGATACATATAACTCAAGTCCGCTTGCCGTTAAGTCGTCGCTTCAAACACTATATCAACTGTCTGCGCCACAACGGATTGCAGTTCTTGGCAGTATGAACGAATTAGGAGCTAGTTCGGCCGAAGAGCACAAAAAGGTCGGTGAGTTATGTTACCCGAACGAACTAGCCTGGGTTATTACGGTCGGCGATGAAGCCGAAAAGTATCTAGCACCAGCCGCCAAAGCAAACGGTTGTCAGGTTAAAAGTTTTAAAACTGCAGTTGCGGCTGGCGGGTTTGTGCGTGGAGTAATCGAGACTGGTTCTATTGTGCTTTTCAAAGGCTCACAGGGTGGAATATACGTCGAAGAAGCGCTGAAGGTTGTGCTGCAAAGTGCAGCCGATGATATCAAACTTGTTCGCCAAACACCCGCTTGGATCAAGACAAAAACTGAATTCTTCTCAAACCTTTCCTAAATAGGAACTCCAATAACCACCTATGTTAATTTGGGAGATTGTGAAATCGGTTGCAATAACCGATTTCAGCCGAACGCTTTAATAATGCTCCTTGCGGAGCATTATTAAAAAAGTGTGCTCCCAGGTTAATATAGGCGGTTATTGGGCTTACCTCTGTTCGATAGTTTGTTTTTTTGTTATACTGGCGGAGTATGAAGCGCTATAATCCGTCCGAGATTGAACCTAAATGGCAAAAAGTTTGGGAAGATGACAAGGTCAATCAGGTGACCGTTGATGACACGCGCCAGAAAATCTATATTTCGCCGATGTTCCCATACCCTAGTGGTACTGGCATGCATACAGGCCATGCGTACGAACACTCTATTGTTGATGCAATCGCTAGATTCCATCGTCAACTTGGCAAAAACGTCATGAACCCGATGGGTTGGGATGCATTTGGCTTGCCAACCGAAAATTTCGCTATCAAAACCGGTACATCGCCGGTTGATGCAACCAACAATTTTATCGAGAACTTTAAACGCCAGATTAAAAGATTAGGTTCCAGCATTGACTGGAGCCGTGAGATTAATACATCTGACCCTGAATATTATCGCTGGACGCAGTGGATATTCACGCAATTATTTGAACGCGATCTGGCTTATCAAAAAGAGGCTTTGCAGTGGTGGTGCCCAGTTGATAAGACAGTGCTTGCTAACGAGCAGGTGATTAACGGACGTTGTTGGCGCTGTGGCAGTGTCGTCGAGAAGAAATCGATGAATCAGTGGTTTTTCAAAATTACCGATTATGCAGATGCATTATTAGATGAAATTCCTAATCTAGATTGGCCAGATAAAATTAAAACTGCTCAGACTAACTGGATTGGCAAATCTGTCGGTGCCGAAATTGATTTTAGTGTCGCTGGTACAGATGATACCATTATGGTCTTTTCTACTAGACCAGACACGATATTTGGTGCCACGTTCATCGTTCTAGCGCCCGAACACCCACTAGCAAGTAAGCTTTTAACCTCTGAATACAAAGAATTTGGCGAAAGTTACATCAGAGATGCCGTTAAAAGTTCTGAAATTGACCGAATGAATGAAACTCGCGAAAAATCAGGCGTTTTTACGGGAAGTTTCGCAATTAACCCCGCAACCGGTTCAGAAATTCCAATTTGGATTGCCGATTACGTACTGGGTGGATACGGAACGGGTGCAATCATGGCAGTACCAGCGCACGACGAACGCGATAATGAGTTCGCCGAAAAATTTGAGCTGCCAATCGTACAGGTTGTCGAGAAACCATCCAAGGATTCTGATGCTGGATTATATACGGGCGAGGGTGTGTTGGTGAATTCTGGACAATATAACGGTACGCGTAGCGAAGATGCACGCGAACAAATCGTTAGCTGGTTGGAACAGCAAGGTTTGGGTCGCAGTAAGACTACCTATAAAATGCATGATTGGCTAATTAGTCGTCAACGTTATTGGGGGGCACCGATTCCAATTATTCATTGTCCAGATCACGGCGCAGTGGCGGTGCCAGCAGATCAACTGCCAGTTGTGTTACCTGAAATCGAGGACTATGCACCGAAAGGCGATGGATTGTCAGCACTTGCTAGGGCAACAGACTGGGTTAATACAACTTGTCCAACTTGCGGCGGCCCAGCCAAACGCGAAACCGACACGATGGACGGATATGCGTGCAGTAGTTGGTATTTGTTGCGTTATACGGATCCGAAAAATGATGAACAAGCTTGGGATCCAGCGATAGCTAATTACTGGGCGCCAGTTGACTATTACGTTGGTGGCGATCATGCGGTTGCGCACTTGCTATACGTCCGTTTTTGGACACATGTATTTAACGATATGGGATTAACCGGCTTTAAAGAACCAGTTAAAAAGCTGGTATATCACGGTTACATTAACGCCGAAGACGGTCGCAAGATGAGTAAAAGTCTGGGCAATGTGATTGATCCGCTGGATATAATCGATAAGGGTTACGGAGCCGATGCTTTGCGTACATACGTACTATTTATGGGCCCGATTGAGCTGGATGCAGCCTGGGATTCACGCGGTATCGCCGGAGTTTATCGGTTTTTGAACCGCGTTTGGGTGTTAACCCAAGAGTTTATCGAATCAGACAAGAATTTCACTGGCAATGATGATGCGGTCCGTAAGCTAAGGCATGCTACTACACGTAAAGTCACTGATGACATCAACCGATTAAGTTTTAATACAGCGATTTCGGCGTTAATGGAATACACCAACGAGCTATATAAACTTAAAATCAAAGGTTTTTCGAACGAAATTTGGCTTGACGCTCTACGGACACTTAGTCAGCTAATTTCACCATTTGCACCACATTTAGGGGAAGAGTTAAACCAAGAGCTTGGTGGTGAAAAACTAGTCCAGAACACTGATTGGCCTGTTTGGGATAATAGGTTTATCGTCAGCGATACCATTACTGTAATCGTGCAGGTTAACGGCAAACTAAGGGCTAAATTGACCGTCGATAAAGACATCAGCAAAGACGATGTCGAGAAGTTAGCGTTAGAGAACGAGAACGTTGCGATATTTGTGGGCGACAAAAAACCGACCAAGGTAATTTACATACCTGGTCGATTAGTGAATATTGTCGTCTAGATTAACGGGTTTTAATAGAGGGAAGCGTAGGTTCGGGGTTGCCTTGAATTGGCGAAGGTATAGTATTCTCGGGACTACCTTGCTTGACCGCCGGCAATTCAGTATTCGCAGGATCGTCGTAGGCGCTTTCCATTGGTAGCTGGACGTTATCAAATTCACCATTTTCCACGGCGATTTGGTGGTCAATTTGGTCACTTTGATTAATGAGGTCTTGAATTTTTTGCTGTTGAACGTCATCAGAGTGTTCAATTGCGTTACCAATCTTGCTACCCAAAGCCATGCCAGTAAGGACAGTAGCGGCAACCATTGCACCACCACCTAGCTTCATGAGGAATCGCGTCGATTTACTATGAGACGACTCTTTAGCTTTTGATTCTTCTGCTCTTGGCTGTTCGCTCATTATTTTTTTGGCCCTCTGAGCGGCCTCATGGTGTTCTCTTGTGGTGGAATCATTCATGTATGCATCATACCACTAATGCTAATAAAAGTCAATGTTATAACATAAACCTTGAGGTCGGGGTGGTTTTCTAGTATAATGAACCTAAGTTTTAACATATAAACCTACAAAGGAGTACTTTACATGGGACAACCGAAAAAACAGAGTAGCCCGCGCAAAACCGGTCTACGCCGAAGCCATCTTCGTCTCGAGCTTGCTCGTCGCGTTAACGCCAAATCTCCAGTCAAAGCGCGAACAACTCGCAAAGAAACTGGCAAAGCAATAGCAAAGTAATTTTTGCTATTACCTTAAAACAATAATCAAAGAAAGAATCAAACGCTATGGCATCCAATCGCCACCTCGGTCGCATCGTTGCACTGCAAACGCTATACGAATATGAGTTTCGGGTTCAATCCGATGACTCGTCGGCTGATATTGATGATATCTTGGCTCGGAATCTGCACAGATACGAGTCAGCTATTGACGATCGGGGATTTGTAGAACAACTGGTCAAAGGGGTTTTAAAGCAACAGGATGACCTGGATGCCAAAATACAGCCTATTGCACCAGATTGGCCAATTAGTCAGATAGCTAGAATCGATCGTAACATTTTGAGGATTGGTGTTTATGAACTATTACACCAAGCCAAAAAAGTACCACCAAAAGTGGTAATAAATGAGGCGGTTGAACTGGCAAAAGCGTTTGGTTCTGATAACTCAAGCAAGTTCATTAATGGGGTGCTAGGCACCGCATTTCGAACTCTTGTAGAGGAACAATCAGATGCAACCACCTCAGTTTGATAAATTCAAAAAATACTTTAATCGCAAGAAACCTTCAATTCAAGAGATAGTCCGCGAACCAACCGCTGGCGGTGTGGTATTTCGTCGCGACGCTAATAATGGCGTTGAGATTTTGTTAATTCAAGATTCCAAGGATCGCTGGACTATTCCAAAGGGTCATATCGAAGAAGGCGAAACTGCTCAAGAGACTGCAAAACGCGAAATAGGCGAAGAGGCAGGCCTACACCAGACCGAAATATTAGGCTGGTTAGGTAAAATACACTTTAGGTATCGTCGTGTCGATAAGTTAGTACTTATGACCACTCAGATTTATCTAGTCAAAGCACTGGGTGACACAGATGCGATTCAAAAAGAAGAGTGGATGAATGATATAAAATGGTTTAAATTTAATGATGCATTAGACAAAATAGAATATGAAGATATTGGTAAGCTAATGCTAATGGCAATGAAACGAATTAGACAGGAGAAACTATAATATGACAGGAATGCAAATTGCTCCGTATCAGGACTTTGCAAAGGCGAAACTAGGATTTGAATTCAACGATATTCAACTTCTTGTTACTGCTTTGACACATCGAAGTTATGTCAACGAGCACAAAAAAAGCGTAAGCGAACACAATGAACGATTAGAATTTTTGGGCGATGCGGTACTAGAGTTAATTGTGACTGATTATTTATTCCATAACTTCTCTGAACCAGAAGGGATCTTGACTAGTTGGCGCGCAGCCTTGGTACGCACTGAAAGTATCGGTGAAGCCGGCGCCAAATTAGGTTACGAGCCGTTGGTTCGAATGAGCCGCGGCGAAAAGAATGGTAGTGATCGTGCCCGCCAGCAGATTTTAGCAAACGCGTTCGAGGCGGTAACTGGTGCTATTTATTTGGAGCGTGGTTATGACGACGCGGCTAAGTTTATCCATAAACATATAATCAGTAAACTAGATGGGATTTTGGAGTCTGGCAGTTGGCGCGACGCCAAGTCTCATCTGCAGGAAGTTGCTCAACACGAGGATAACCAAACTCCTCAATACCGTTTAATGGATGAGGTTGGTCCAGATCACGACAAGATTTTTACATTAGGTGTTTACGTCGGTTCAAAACTCATGGGCAAGGGTAGTGGAACCAGTAAACAAATTGCTCAACAAGCTGCTGCCGCCGCTGCCTTAAAGAAGTATGGAAAGTAGTCTGAATCTTTGAGACTAGTCAGCTCACAAGAAGAGACTGTGAAATCCGAGGCGTACCCGAGGGTTTCTGCCGAACGCTTAAAATAAACTCCATACGGAGTTTATTTTAAAAAGTGTGCTCTTCGAGTGAGTTGACTGGTTTTAAAGATTCGTTAACGGCTTGATTGACATCAGGGGCCAAACAGTGTAAACTTGAACAAGTCGTAAATAATTTTTAAAGTGAAGTAAAAGGAAAAGTATCATTTATGCTCGCAATTCGTTTGCAACGCGTCGGTCGTCAGGGCTACGCAACTTATCGTTTAGCTGTTCAAGAGGCAAGTCGTCACCCATCTAGCGGTCGTGTTGTTGCTTACGTTGGTAGCTATAATCCACACACCAAGGTCGCTAATATCCAAGCGGAACTAGCGCAAAAGTACCTTGATAATGGCGCTCAGCCTACTCCACGTGTCGTTAAATTACTAGCAGATGCGGGTGTTAAGCTGCCTAAGTGGGTCAAAAAGGCTGACGTCAAGACTAAATCAATTCGTCACGCCGAAAAACTTCGCCGAAATCGTCCAGCGGTTGAAACTCCGGTTGAGGAAACCCCTGTCGAAGACACACCAGGCGAGGAACCTGCAGTTGAAGAACCAACTGAGGCTACCGAAACTCCAGCCGAAGATACTCCGGCTGAACCAGAAAAAGCTGAATAATTAAAACGCCCAACCGGGCGTTTTTAAATTGATAAATTTTGCTTGTGCTACAATAGATTTACACGGTACCAGTAAGTAAGACGGGGTTATGGAGGGCTAATATGTCAACAATAGACCAACAATTCATAGAATATATCGTAAAATCGCTAGTCGGACATCCAGATGATGTGGTTGTCGAGCGTTTAATCGACGAAAAAGGTGTGTTACTAACACTAACTGTTAATCCAGAGGATTTAGGACGTGTCATTGGTAAGCGTGGCGTTACAGCCCAGAGCTTACGTACACTGCTACGTGCACTTGGAACCAAAAATGACGCAAGGTACAATCTAAAAATTGCCAATAATGACGAAGATCGCGAACGTTATGAGTCAAGTAGACCCGCTAAATCAGACTCCAGTGAAGGTTCGCCCGAACAAGTTGCACCAGAAGCCGAGGTCCCTGAGGAGAACTCAACGGATGAGGCTGTGGATAACAGCTCTGATTATTCAAAAAAGACTCGTGAAGAGCTTGCAGAATTAGACGACCTCGATATATAACCCCTGTTCCAGGGCTTGAAGCACTGCCTCATTCGGTCTACAATTCTTTTCACGAAAAGTCTTGTTGTTACTCATTTCGCTATGCTATAATAAACATTAGTACAAAGCACATGACTTTGAACTGCGAGAAGCTCTAATGCGAGAGCAACAAAGTATATTGTTGAGAGCCTTATATGTGTAAAAAACCGCCCATCTAGGGTGGTTTTTTGTTATGATGGTAACTGATGATAAAAATTCAAGTAATTACTTTGTTTCCAGAGATGTTCGACGGTGTGTTGAATAACTCGATGATGTGGAAAGCTCAGGACCAAAAATTGGTCGAGTTTCGCATGGTTAATCTACGTCAGTTTGGGATTGGCCCTAGGCAGCAGGTTGACGATACGCCATATGGGGGTGGAGATGGCATGTTATTAAAACCCGAACCTCTGTTTGCAGCGATAAAGGAATCCAAGGCATACGACTCAGGTGCAAAGGTGGTGCTAATGACGCCACGTGGGCAGCGCTGGGTGCAGGCAACCGCTAAACAGTGGGCTGATGCGAATGACGGTTATATCTTTGTTTGTGGCCGTTACGAGGGCTACGATGAGCGAATACTTAGCTTAGTTGATGAGCAGATTAGCGTTGGCGATTATGTGCTAACTGGCGGCGAGCTGCCGGCAATGACGATTATCGACAGTATCGTCAGATTAATTCCGGGAGTGCTAGGTGGCGAGAATAGCGCCGAGATTGAAAGCTTTAGCGACGGTGAGACACTAGAGTTTCCTCAATACACCAAACCAGCTGAATTTAACGGCCTAAAAGTTCCTGACGTACTACTTAGCGGTAATCACGCCGAGATCGCCAAGTGGCGCGAGGCAAACTCGTTTAAGTCTAAATAAGCAAAACGCTCTCATAAAGAGAGCGCATCACTTGTTGTGGTGAATGTCGTAGAGCGAGCGACACAACATATGTTTTTTTGGAGTTATGTTTGTTTTTTGTAACGTTCGCTTATTGGTACTTTACTGTAAGAATTAAAAAAGCGCAAGCGTAATTGCAAAATCAACAACATTTGGTGGAAAACAGGGGCGAACGATGTATACTAGGGCTATGAGATTATTTGTCAAAGCTACCAAACCAACTCCACCCAAAACCAAAGACACCGTAAAAATCGCATATTTATATGTTGGAATATTGCTATTACTACTAGTGACTCAGATTTTTACATTCAAAGGTTTGCTAAATTTGGCTGAAAGCTGGGGTATGCCTGGCGGAGTGCTGTTTTCTAATTGGCTAATTGCGGTACTAATTTTTGCCGAGATATTCGCATTACCGTTTCTACTTAGGTTAAGACTAAGTCCGTTGGCCAGAATAATGAGTATGGTAATGACCTGGATTGTACCTGTTATTTGGGTATTTATCTCACTTTGGATTAACATGTCCGTGAACGCCATTTCAAATGTTGGTATGTTAGGAACATTGGTCCAACTAGTGCCTGGATGGTGGGTAACGTTTATTGCTATTGCTATCGGAATTTTGGCCGCCTGGGCAAGTTGGGGTATGTGGCCAAAAAATAATAAGAAATAGTTGTTGATTTACACCGAACAAGGTATGATTGAGGTATTAAAGAAGGAGTAAGGAGTAAGGGTTATGGAGTTTGTTAATAAAATCGAAAATATGGTTGGGGGGTGGTTAAAGTCAGTACCTCATCTGCCGGCTGCGGGACAAAAATGGCTAGGTGTTAATGTTTGGTGGATCGTGCTAATCGGGGTTATCCTGAGCGGTATTGGTCTGTTGATGTCACTAGGTGGAATTTTCACTGCGATGACATTCATTGGCGCAACCACAACCTATTACGGTGCTTTGGTAGCAGAGTCGTACACAGGTATGTGGTTTGTATCAGCAATAGTTTCTTTAATATTTAGTGCAGTGTCAGTCTTGATCTTGGCATTAGCAATTAATCCGCTCAAGAATCTACAAAAGAAAGGCTGGTCACTACTGTTCCTTTCTTGGTTAGTTAATGCTGTCGCGATTGTCGTCAACATTGTTTTGTCATTTAGCGTATTGACACTAATCATGGGTATCATCTTTGGTGGAATCGTCTTGGCGATTAGCGCTTACTTCATTTTTGAAATTCGCGGACAGTTCCAGGGTTCAACCAAGAAGGCCAAAGCGGCTACCGCAGCAACTAAATAAAAATCAGCTGACTATATAAATGTCGAGTCCTATTCCAGGCTCGACATTTAGTTTCTGGCCTAGGATAGCAGGGCGTATACTGATGATATGAATAGGCACCAACGCTTGATCTTGATTATTGCAATTTTGGCTTCGTTTGTGGCGTTTTTAGACGGTTCGGTCGTTGGCGTTGCTTTGCCTGCGATTAGTGAACAGCTAGGTGGTGGACTACTGACCCAACAGTGGGTAAATGACGCCTATTTGATTACACTAGGAACGTTGATTTTAGCGGCAGGATCGCTGTCGGATATATTCGGTCGTAAAAAGATTATTACGATTGGGTTGTACGGCTTTTTAATAGCGTCAATTCTGTGCGCAATAGCGCCGACAGGAGTATTTTTGATTTTAGCTCGCGGTTTACAGGGCGTTGCTGGAGCATTACTGGTACCGTGCTCACTAGCGTTAATAATTAGCGCATTTTCGGGTAAAGCCCAGGGGAAAGCAATTGGCACTTGGACTGCCTGGACCAGTGTTGCTTTTGTGGCTGGGCCATTAATTGGCGGATTGATGGTTGATTTCGTGTCGTGGCGACTGGTGTTTGCTATCAATGTTATTCCGATTGTAGCGGCACTTTGGTTATTGCGATCGACCGAAATTGCTAATGTAACTAGTCAAAGGAGTCGGATTGACTTCACGGGCATATGGTTAGGAATCGTGGCGCTAGGCGGAATTGTCTATGCACTGATTGAACAGGGTCATTATGGATGGTCGAATCCGATAATTTATGGCACGTTTAGCATTGGACTAGTTGCTATGGTCGCGTTTTTGATACATGAGCGTCGGACGCCTAGTCCGATGTTGCCGCTGACGCTATTTTACGTTCGGAACTTTAGTTTTGGCAATATAGCGACGTTTATGATTTATGCTGCGCTGTCATTACAGGGATTTTTGTTAGTTATATTCTTGCAGCAAGCGGCGGGGTATTCGGCACTGGCAGCCGGCATGGCGTCCATTCCAATTACATTGATATTAATTGCATTGTCGTCCCGATTCGGAGCGCTGTCGGGTACTTACGGTCCCAGGTTCTTTATGGCGGCTGGACCGACTATAAGTGGTATCGTTGCGCTAATGCTATTGATGGTACAAGTGCCGGCAGATTATGTTACGCAGCTGCTACCTGGAATAGTTGTATTTGGTTTGGGTCTAGCTATGACGGTCGCACCGCTGACATCTGCCATACTTGGATCAATCAAACAGTCGCAGGCGGGGATTGGGTCGGCTGTTAATAACGCTGTTTCTAGGATTGCCGGATTACTAGCAATTGCCGCTATCGGAATTTTTATCGGTACAAGTGTTGATTTGGCTGGGTTTCATATCGGAATGATAATATGTGCTATATTACTTATGCTAGGTGGCGTTGTATCGGCGGTTAGTATAAGTAATGAATTAGTTGTTGAGGAGAAATAATGGACATTTTTATAATCTTTATTGCCAAGTATTTTATTGTGATTCCGATCATCGCTGCAATATTTGTTGCTTGGCGATTCAAGAATCGAAAAGATATTTTGAAATTTATTTTGGTCGTATTAGTTGGTGGAATTTTGTCGTTAATCTTAGCTAAGGTTGCTTCGATGCTGTGGTATAACCCAAGACCATTCGTGGTCGGGAACTTTACTCCACTCATTCCGCACGCTGCTGATAACGGCTTTCCCTCAGATCATGTTTTGCTGGCATCATTCCTTGGTTGGACGATACTGAGGTACTCTAAGAAGATTGGCATTGGGGTGCTTGTTGTGGCTGCAATAATTGGAATCTCTAGGGTGATGGCTGGTGTTCACCACCCAATTGATGTTATTGGTAGTTTTGTGGTTAGTGGTCTAGTTGTTGGATTGATGGTGTTAGCCGAATATCTTATTAAGCGAAGAATAGGCCAAGTTAAAACGTAGTCTGAGGCGCCTGTTGATCGTTCATGTCTTGCTCGGCGAACCCACTGATTTAGACGTTTTGTGACTTCGGGTGAAGGTTGTTTTTTGTTCATAGGGTTATCATAACAAATAAGTATTCGTTAGTACGAACAGTTGTTTAGTTGTTGTTCAGTCTGTTTTGGCTGGGGCGGAGGTGTTAAATACTTTTTCTTGGCTTGGGTTAGTGATCGCGTTCCAGAAGTTTAAATTTGCGCTTTTTGAATTTTCTTTTGAATTTCTTCCAACCGAGATAGATCCATCTCTGGACCCTCAAGTGTCGTGATCCAGCCACGGTATTCCTCGACAAACTCTTTTTCTTCACTCCATACACCGGTCTGAGAGGCAAGTTCACCGTATAGCGGGTATAGTTTTGCATGAACATGTGCAACACCAGTTCCTTCAAATACCATTGCTACGCGTTTTACGTCTAATGCTTTCTCAAGAAGCTTAGCCACCTTTTTGACAGCATTCATAAATTCCGTATATAGCTCAGAATTCAGGTCAAATATATAATCTCCGGGGTTATATTTAGGAATAACAACAGTTAATCCGGGCGTATTTGGAAACGGCGTAAGAAAAGCTATGAAACTCTCGTTCTCCCATACTTTGTAGCTAGTAATATCGTTGCGTATAATTTTATCAAAAATTGTATCAGTCATAGTTTCGATTATATCAAACAAAAGAACCTCTGATTCGAGGTTCTAAAGCATAAGCGTCTTGGCTGGGGCGGAGGGATTCGGTCACTTTCAGCGACCCCGAAACTTCACGATTGCAATCATAGATTGCATCGGAAGGTTTCCTTGCAGATTGCCACTCGGCAATCTTCACCCCCTCATGCCACTCGGGGCTTCGAACCCTACGGTCTCAGTTATATAAAAAGACCAAGCAAATACTTAGTCTTTTTATATGGCTGGGGCGGAGGGATTCGAACCCCCGAATGTCGGCACCAAAAGCCGATGCCTTACCACTTGGCGACGCCCCATTAGGTTGAGGTGAAATGTACAGACAGGTATACGTATGTCGACGGTGGCTTTCGGTGCTAAATTGGCACTCATTCTATCTTGTTGTCCGAGGACAACGGGCCGACGCCTTACCACTTGGCGACGCCCCAGTATTGGTAGTTGGTAGGTAGTAGTTGGTAGGTGGTGCAGTCAACAACTACGGAGGTGATTATAGCACGGGGTGGGGTGTGTGCTCAAGCTACAATGGGTTAACTATGTAATCAAGCAGAACTTTGGCTTGATTTTGGTCTGGGTCGTGTGCGCCGTATAGCAGAGTAACTTTGTCGTGGGTTTTTATCAGGTCTTTTAGTTGTTTGACGGCTGGATTGGCGTCGAGTTCGGCTTGGTATTTGGTTTTAAACTCGCTGTAACGTTCGGGTTGGTGGCCGAACCACTTACGTAACTCATCAGTCGGTCCGACTTCTTTGATCCATTCGTCTAGTGCGGCTTTTTCTTTACTAACGCCACGGGGCCACAGTCGATCGACTAATACGCGGTAGCCATCAGTCTCGGCTGGCTCATCATAAATACGTTTAATTTGGACTGTCATTACTCTATTATACTCTTTACCATGCGCGGTCTATTGTTATGGTCGTGGTTATGGTAATATGTAGCCAATAATCAAGGGGGTAATTATGGATCAAGAGCCTAAATTAGACGAAACATCAGCAAAAAAGCCCGTAAAACCTAAACGAAACTCAAAATGGCTACTAATGTTGCCACCAGCGGTGTTGCTACTGGTTGCTGCGGCTGCAGCTGGAGCTTATTTTTGGCAACAGGCTATTATTGATTCTAATAACAAAGAAATGAGTAGTTTGCGCGATCAAGTTGAAAATCTGAAAGCGCAATTAGCCAAACAAGAAAAACCAGCCTCAACTAGTGAACCTAAAACAGCTGTGTCTGTACCGAACAGCCAAACTCGCGACAACACCGAAGCTGCAATTGAATCTGGTAATTATGCAGCACTGTTAAATGTTTTCGCGGATAAGGTAGATTATTTGATTGCGGCCAGCGAAGCGGCGGGCGAGCATACGGCGGCTCAGGCAGTTGAAGATTTAAAGTATCTAGATTCAGCATCGTCGCCATGGGACTTTAATTTGCCAACTAGCGAGCTAGAATCTTATGCTGCTTCGCCTTATTACGGCAAATACTTCCCAGCAACTGGCGCTGTAGTAGGCAAATCAGCAGATAACAAGGTCGTTTCACTAATCTTTAACTCAGACGGTAAAATTGTCACATTATTCATGGCAGCTGACGCGACGTTACTGAACGAATAAACCGCGTTTGACACTAAGTGCTATAATTAGATCAGAAACAAAGGAGGCTAAATGTCCAATCTATTAAAACTGACTCGTAGTTATGACGAGGTCGGTAATATCCGCACGTTTATTTTCGAGACCGGTGGTCTAGAGTGGCAAGCGGGGCAGTATCAATACTATCTATTACCAAAAATTGTGGGTGAAGACGGTGAAAAAGGTCGATTCTTTACGATCTCTAGCGCACCGAGCGAACACGAAATCCATATCTCGACTCGCGTGACCGACAGTAAATTCAAACAAGCACTAAATAATCTGCAACCCGGTGACACTATCGAGCGCAAAGATATCGAAGGTGACTTTACATGGGAAGACGAATCCGATAAACGCGTGGTTTTGGTAGCAGCCGGTATTGGTTCGACGCCATATCGCAGCATGTTGCTTGAGCGTCACGCGACTGGCAAGCCACTGTCGGCAACACTGCTATATTATAGTCGCGATAACGACATTGCGTTTAGGAACGAACTAGATGAATTGGTCGAACAACACCCAGAGTTAACCGTCAGTTACATAATTGGCCAATCTGTTACGGCAGATAGTATTATGCAAAATGCGCCGGAATACAAAAACCAAACTGTGTATATTTCAGGCCCAGAACCAATGGTTGATTCAATTGGCGAAGACTTAAAGGCTAGTGGAGTAGATTTGAAACAAGATTGGTTCCCAGGCTACGACGAGTCTAGCTTCTAATAAGCATAAGCTTGAACTTGTTTTTGCGCATCAGGCAAAAATAACATATAATACACCTAAATTGCATGGAGGTGTAATATGGCCAAGGTTATCAAAGAGGAAACAATCCAGGCTCAGGTAATTAGCCCGATCTATTCAGCGTGGCGAATCACAGCCGTTGGTGCGGCACTAGGTGCTGTTTACTGGGGTTTAACAGCGTTAATTGATTACTTTATTATTACACCCGTATTTTGCAGATCGGCCGGTAATACAACCGTTTGTTTGAATTCGGTGTCGGTATCTGGTGATATCGCTACGATTTTGGTCGCCGTCATCGGTATTGCTATTATGATTCGCCTGCGTATTATGCAGCCGTTAATTATTGCAGTTGCCTCGGCGGCGGTGCTTTGGGGGCTGGGCGGTTGGACTAATGGTCTGGCGTGGGGTGAAATAGTTGCTTGGAGTGCATTGCTGTACGGATTGGCGTACCTGCTGTTTTCGTGGATTGCGCGCTATAACCGAATTGTTCCTGTTCTGGTGTACATAGTCGCTATAATTTTGATTATTCGAATTATGTTGGTTTTATAGTTTAGCGTTGCCAGTTGTCGGTACGTTTAGGTGGTATACTAAACACATGGATCAAACTGCTTTAATCGTGATTTTGGGTGTAGTAATTGTTGGCTTTGCCATTATTTTGTTTGTATTAAATCAACGCATGAAAGAGCTGAAAAGTTCAAGTGCTGTCGAGTTGTTAAAAAGTGACGTCACAGAACTGTCACGTGGTATTAATGATTTGCAAAAATCAGTTGGCGATAAATTAGAACGCAGTAGTTCGTCGATGCAGGTTTCAATGCAAAAACAACTTAGCGAAAGCGCAAAGTTGGTTGCGGATGTGTCTAGTCGTTTAGCCAAGTTAGACGAAACTAATCGCCGGGTGGTTGACGTGGCCGATGAACTAAAGACTTTGCAAAATGTCTTGCAGAACCCTAAACAGCGCGGTGTTTTTGGTGAATATTATCTGGAATCAGTGCTTGAAAACATACTGCCAACCAAAAATTATCAAATGCAGTACAAGTTCAAAGACAATGAAACAGTTGATGCTGTTGTGTTCCTCGACAAGGGTCAGATATTACCAATCGATAGCAAGTTCAGCCTAGAAAACTATAATCGTATGGTGTCAGTCAAAGACAAACCAGACCGACAAAAACTACTCGACAAGGTTCGAATGGATTTAAAGAGTCGTATCGATGAAACCAGCAAATATATTCGTCCAAGCGAAGGCACCATGGACTTTGCATTTATGTTCATACCTAGCGAATCACTGTATTACGACTTATTAATTGGTGATGTTGGAACGGGTTCGAGCGCTAGAGATTTGATTGAGTATGCCTTTCGTGACAAAAAGGTGATCATCGTTAGCCCGACTAGCTTTATGGCGTACTTACAAACAGTCTTACAGGGCCTGCGAAGTTTGCAGATTGAAGAGCAAGCCAAGGATATCCAAATTAGGGTCGGCAAACTAGGCCAACATATCGGCAAGTTTGAAGAGTATATGAAACGCCTGGGCAATGCGTTAGGCGTAACTGTTAATCACTATAACTCGGCACATAAAGAGCTAGGTAAGGTAGATAAAGACATTATCAAGATTGCCGGCAATGACTCGTCAGTTGAGCCGCTACTAATCGATCGCCCCCGCGACGATGAATAAGCTTTATATAACTCGACGCTCCCCGCCACCACAGTTAGATACTTTTACATATCCTTCTTCGCGAATAAAAGAACCTCGCTTTGAATAGCGAGGTTCTTTGGCGAGGCGGTGTCGATTAGCGACGGTCGCTTGCGCCGTCTGTTTCGACCTGGATAAGGTCGTGGATGACAAAACCGATGATTGCACCAACAACTGGAGCGATGGCGTATACAAGGATTGGCCATAGTTCCCAGGCAAGTCCGTTAGCTGCAAGAGCTGCGGCAGGGTTAACAAATGTTAATCCGGTGTTTGCTGTAGTTAGAAGTAGTGCTGTAACTGATCCAGCTACTAACAGTGCCACTAGAAGGCTTAGGCCATAGGTGAATCCCATGACAACCTTGTCGCGAACACTTCGCAACGCTGCTGCAAAACCGAAACCTAGGATGGTTGTACCTAGAAGTTCAGCAAACAGAACGTACCATTCGTGACCACCAGGCAGTGTTGCTGCGTGGAATAGTGTTGGTGACGATGCGTATAGGCTGGTAGCATCTGTTGCAGAGTTTTGCAAAAATGCGTTTAGTGTCAAGAAAGCAACTGCAGCACCTACGGCTTGAGCTACGATGTAGCCAACTGCTCGTACCCAGTTGATTCGACGAGTTACCCATGCGGCAACCGTCAAAGCTGGGTTGAAGTGTGCACCTGAGAATCCTCCGATAATCATCGCGATACCGATGATTGCGAACGCTACGAATAGTGGCTGCCCTTGCACAGTCAAAATTGAAGCGATTAATAGGAACGTACCTACAAATTCAGCAAGAATTGCGCCAAGAAATGGCGATTTGTTGAATTTGACACCGAACAGAACAACCTGCTTGTTCTTGCTGGCGGCCGCGCTTACTGTTTTTGATTTAGACTTTGCTGCCGTCGACTTTTTTGCAGTCGCTTTTCTGGCAGGTGAGCTAGCTTTTTTAGTAGCCATGTATTTTCCTCCTTAAGTGAAACATGGCCATAGTATAACACAATGTCAATAAAACAAACACAAGTGATATGGGTTAATAAATGGTATAATTAATGACATGGCATTATTTATTAGACAAGACGAACAACGATCAAAAATCCAAGATAGAATAACTGCAGAATTGCAGGAAAAAGCTAGGCAAAAGGCACTAGAGACCGAACGACCTGATGGAGTTAAGGATTCTGCGTATATCAAAAACACTCAATCAACAACTAATTTCGCCTGGATATGGATAATTATTGGCGTAATCGCTGTTGGCATTATCATATGGTTGACGATTTTAAGTGTTCAAGGTTAGAATAAGCATAAGCTTAATGGAGAAACGTAAACAAAATGGATAATAATCCCGACAAACAACCAAACGATGAGGTAGATAAATCTCAACCACCAGTAGATAATCAAATGCCCGATGTTAATTCGATGCCAAATTTTGATGAAGAACCTGCCACCAGTAAAGACTCGACTGAGACACCGAAACCTGCCGAAACCAATCCGATTGTTGATGTACCTGCCGAAAATCCAGTACCCACCTCTTCACCGTTCGGACCTCCGATTGAGAACCTAGGAACACAACCTGGATTTGATTCAACATCACTTGAAACACCGGTTGTTAACAGTTCATCGGCTAGCGCGACTCCTACAAAACCAATCAGTGATATTGCACCGCCAACTCCTGTGGCGACAACTCCTAATGTAATTGAACCTGACACTCCAGCTGACACCGATCCTACACCAGCTGTAGCGCCAGTACCTGCTGCTAGTTCAAACCAAGTTGTAGATGAAAAGAAGGCTGCCAAAGAGGGTAAAAAGACATTTATCAAACTGCCAAAACAAAAGAAAAGCCGCAAAGGCCTACTAGCGTCAATAATTGCACTCGTGGTGATAATTGGTGGATTGGGCGGTGGGTATTTTTATCTCAAGACTAGCGCTGATGCAGCGGCCGATAGCTATACAACCAAAGCCAAAACCTATCTAAATGAAGTTTATACTACGGCCTCGGAAAGTACTACTGGCGATCCAGCTGACATAAAGTCTAAGATCGATGGAATTTCGAAACCAATTCTAGAGAATCCGCCACTTAGTGACGTTGACTTCATTAGCTCAAAACATGCCGAAGCTGTAAAGCTGAACAGCCAAGTCGTGGCGCAGGTAAGCGCACTTACTACAACTTTGCTTGACCTAAGCGACACGTACACATTTGTATCCGAATACGACACGCTGTCAAAGGAAGCAACAACAGTATCAGGTACGGTTACCAGTGATAGCACCAAAGACGAGACCTTGAAAATGCTAGCAGATTACCAAGCAGTCTTAGAAAAAATGCAGACGTTGGTTGCAGGAGCTTCGCTACCTGACACCCTAAAGGACGCACAGGCTAACCTAAAGACTGCCCTAGATGACGAAATAACCGCAACCAAAGCTCAGATTACGGCATTTACGGCCGACAAGGACACTGAATATAAACAGGCCAAGACAGATCTAGCTACTGCCGCAGCCAAAGAAGCGGATGCATTAGATCAGATCAAGACCGTTAACGAATCAATTCCGGGTCAAATTACTTCAGCAACTGACGCCTTGAAAGCGTTTATAGCTGGTATCAAAGGCTAACTAATAAATAAAGTAGCTTGAATTAGCCGATAACAGGTTGATTTACGCTATAATGTTAAACAGTTATGCAAAGTATTGATGATATACGTACGGATTATTTGGCGCAAATCGCCAAAAGCGACACGCCTAGGGAGCTACTGAAGTCTGCCGAGTTAAAGAATTTATATTCTGCAATTGGAACTATGCCACCTGAGGAACGCGGCGAGTATGGTCGTAGTATAAATCATCTTAAAAAAGATCTTGAATCAGCTGTTTTGGACCGCGAATCGTTGCTCGAAGATGCTACGGTTGAGCCGATTGATGTGACTGCTCCATGGGACAAAAATAGCGGTAAATTGGCGCTGCTACCTACCGTACAGGGTACTATGCATCCATTAATGCGTGAGCTTGAAGTTGTTATCGATATTTATACTCGTATGGGGTTTGAGGCGATTGAATCGCGCCAAATTGATGACGACCATCATATGTTTGAAGCTCTTAATTTCCCAGAAGGTCATCCAGCACGAGATGGCTACGACACATTCCGAACCGAGGAAGGATTTATTCCTCCAGCACACACCAGTACGATGCAAAACCGCATACTAAAGTCAGGAAAAGACAAATTAGAGTCCGGTGGCCAGATTGCTGCGGTCAGCTACGGCCGTGTGTTTAGGAACGAAGATGTTGATGCGACTCACGAACACACTTTCTATCAGTGTGAGGGTGTTTTTGTTAGTCGAACCGCTAATTTAGGCGAACTAATTGGAACTTTACGTAGTTTTTTTGAAACTTATTATGGACAAAACCTCAAAACCAGAACTCAGCCTAGTTACTTTCCATTTACCGAGCCAAGTCTAGAGTTTGCAATTGAAAAACCAGCTGCTATTGGCGGTAAGCCAGGCGAATGGTTAGAGATGTTAGGCTGCGGAATGATTCATCCAAACGTGCTTGAAGCTGCCGGTATTGATCCAACCAAATATCGAGGTTTTGCCTGGGGTGGTGGGATTGAACGGCTAGTGATGTTAAAGTACGGTATCGAAGATTTACGTCATTTTGAATCTGGTAGATTACAGTTTTTGAGGAAATTCGCATGATAGTTTCAGTTAACTGGTTAAAAAAATATGTTGATATCGACTTATCGATCGATGAGCTGGCGAAGTTAATTGGTGCACGCCTGGTAGAGATTGAACAGGTGATTGAACTTGGCAACAAATATAAAGACGTTGTGGTCGCTAGAGTCGTTGAAGCGAATAAACTAGAGGGTTCAGATCATTTGAACGTGACCAAGATTGATGATGGCGGTGTTAATAAAACGGTAGAGCGCGATTCGAACGGACTGATTCAGGTAGTTTGTGGTGCCGACAACGTACGAACGGGCATGTTGGTTGCGTGGCTGCCACCTGGGTCAATTGTTCCAGAAACATTCAGTACGAAATCGCCAGTTACTTTAACAGCCAAAGATTTAAGAGGCGTTATTAGCAATGGAATGTTAGCTAGTGCGCGTGAATTAAACTTGGGTGACGGGCACGATGGGATTATCGACATAACAATTGATGGCGTAAATCCAGGCGACAGCTTTGCGGATGTATATGAATTAAACGACTATCTACTAGACATCGAAAATAAGTCCCTAACACACCGTCCAGATGCCTTTGGAATTATTGGTTTTGCGCGCGAGGTGGCTGGTATTTGTGGCAAAGACTTCCATAGTCCTGATTGGATGTTGGATCTAGATACCGAAATTAGCCCAATGGGCGCGACAGTTAATGCACCAAAAATTGTCATTGAGGATCCAAAGCTATCTGGTAGATATCAAGGCGTTGTATTGGATCAATCTGGGGTAGGTCATTCGTCTAACGAGCTGACACTAATTGGGTCATATATTGCTCGTTGTGGCATTAGGCCTATAAATCCGATTGTTGATGTGACTAACTATCTAATGTTGCTAACTGGGCAACCACTACATGCCTTTGATTACGATAAGTTGTTAGCGGTAGCAGGAGAAAATGCTGAAATTCATGTACGCCTGGCAAAATCTGGCGAAACACTAAAGCTACTAGACGGAAACGTAATTAATCTTGATAGTGATGACATTGTCATTGCCGATGCTAATCAGCCACTTTCGCTAGCTGGCGCTATGGGTGGGGCGGATACAGTAATTGACGATAGCACCAAGCGGGTTTTCCTGGAGGGTGCTACATTTAATCTGTATAATCTGCGATCAACCCAGATGCGTCACGGTATTTTTAGTGAGGCAATTACTAGATTTACCAAGGGGCAACCAGCGGCGCTGACGGCGCCGGTGCTAGGCGAAGCGGTAAAATTATTGCAAAGTTCGGCTGATATGGAGGTTATTAGCCAAGTTAGTGAAGATTATCCTGGCAAACTAGAGACCGCATCGATTACGGTTGGTCTAACTCAAATAAATGACGTTTTAGGAACTGATTACACGTCGAAGCAGGTTGTTAAGGTGTTAGAGAGCGTCGAATTTGGTGTTAACGAAAACTCAGATGAACTAGAAGTTACGGTGCCGTATTGGCGAGCTGACATACATATTCCAGAAGATATTATCGAAGAGATTGGACGATTAATTGGTTATGACAATATTAGCGCTACTTTGCCTAACCGCGACTTTAAGGGCGTAGACATTAGTGATTTAGATAAACTACGTACGGACATAAGGCAAATATTGTTGCGAGGTGGCGTCAACGAGGTGCTGACGTATAGTTTTGTGCATGGCGATATCTTGCGTAAGGTTGGCCAAAATCCAGACGATTCGTACAAAATAATCAACAGCATCAGTCCAGAACTGCAGTTTTATCGCCAGTCGCTAACTCCTAGTTTATTGCAGCTGGTGCATCCGAATATTAAAAGCGGCTATGATGATTTTGCTCTGTTCGAGTTAAATAAGGTTCATCCAAAACAGCTAGGAATGACAGACGAAGACGTTCCGACTGAAGCTAACTCATTAGCGCTAGTGATTGTTTCGAAAAAATCAAATACTGGATCGGCTTTTTATCAGGCGAAAAACTATGCATCGTTTTTAGGTAAATTATTAGGATTAGAGCTGTCATTTGCGACGATCGATCAAAATCACGAACCTTGGGCATTGGCACCGTTTGAACATAGACGCAGTGCATCGGTGACTGATATAAATTCAGGCGAAAGATTAGGGGTGGTCGGCGAATACCGCCACTCTGTCAGTCGAGGATTTAAATTACCTGAGTATTCAGCTGGGTTTGAGTTTGATGTTGACGCTATCCTAAGAGCTAGCCAACAAGTAAAAAACAACTACAAGCCTTCAAGTCGCTATCCGTCAACCGAGCGCGACATATGTTTCCAGCTTGATGTAGATGTTCCGTATAGTGATATCCACAGTGCTACAGTTGGTTCGCTAGATAAGTCTGGACTTGAATATTTGGTTGAACCGATTGATATATATGAACTACCAGATTCTGACAAGAAAAACGTTACCGTTAGAATTAAGCTAACTTCGGCAGAACGAACACTAACTGGTGATGAAGTTACGAATGTTATTGACGACACCGCTAGCGAGGTTTGTGCTGCGATTAATGCCATAGTCGTTTAGCCTAGAAAGCGCTTGTTTGAAAAACACCTGGCTGAGTGTATGATGGGTGTAGATATGCTTATGCTTTTGAAGGTTGATCGTGAAAAAGACAGCTAAGGTTGTAGCCTTTTTATTAGTGCTGGCTGCGGTGGTTGTAGGCTCGGTGTTTTTGCTACAGGGGCTTAACTTTGATGTTATTAATTCTCAGGGCGAAGTAGCCAACAAAGAGCGTGATTTATTGTTTTTTACATTGGGACTTAGTTTAATCGTAGTCATACCCGTTTTTGTCATGTTAATTGTATTTTCTTTGAGGTACAGAGAAGGTAATAAGAAAAAAGCAGTTTATAAGCCAGATTGGGACTTTAACTGGGTGCTTGAAACAATCTGGTGGGGGATTCCAATCGTTATCATAGGAATCTTGAGTGTAGTGACGTGGATATCTACTCACGACCTTGATCCATATAAACCACTTGATTCGGACGTTAAGCCAGTATCAGTTCAGGTTGTGGCACTGCAGTGGAAGTGGCTGTTTATTTATCCAGAACAAGGCGTAGCTAGTGTTAATCTGTTGCAGATTCCAGAAAAAACTCCAATCAACTTTACGATTACATCTGACGCTCCAATGAATTCACTATGGATTCCAAGTCTCGGCAGTCAGATTTATGCTATGAGCGGCATGTCGACTAAGCTACATTTAATGGCTGATACAGTCGGTGACTATAAGGGCTCATCTGCAAATATTAGCGGAGAAGGCTTTGCGTCTATGCGGTTTATTGCTAGGTCTAGCACTCAGTCAGATTTTGACGCCTGGGTAGCGAAATTACGCTCATCGAACCAGACTCTTGATTTAGTTAGTTATGACAAACTTGCTGAACCTGGTGCTGTTAGTGAGCCGATTGGGTACCGTCTGGGTGATCCGCATTTATATGATAGGATAGTCCTAAAGTACATGATGCCTCCGCGCCAAAGCGGATCACATGCGTTACCCGCTAAACATGGCGAACATGAGATGAAAAATAAAGATATACAAAACATGGGTGCGCACAATATGGATATGATGAAAATGGATGGAATGTAATGAATGAGCTAATTAATTTCGTATTCGGCAGGCTGAGTCTAGATTATCTACCCAAAGATATCATTACCCAGGTCACAGTTGTTGTGATTACCGTTTTAGGCATTGCTGCAGTTGTCGCCATGTTCAAGTTCAAGTTATGGAAATGGGTCTGGAAAAACTGGATTACGAGTTTAGATGCTAAAAAAATTGGCGTAATGTATCTGATAGTGGCTGGCATAATGCTGATTCGTGGTGTAGCAGATGCATTGATGATACGCGCCCAGCAGGTATTAGGGTCTGGTGGTAGCGGCGGTGAGTTTATTAGTTCGGATACCTTCCAACAGGTCTTTTCGGCACACGGCACGATTATGATTTTTTTCGTTGCAATGGGGTTAATGTTTGGTTTGATTAACTTAGTTCTACCACTAATGTTAGGCGCACGCGACGTCGCATTTCCGTTCTTGAACTCGGTTAGTTTTTGGCTGTTTACAATGGGTATGATACTAGTCAACATGTCATTAATTGTTGGTGGCTTTTCGATTGGTGGATGGTTAGGCTACCCACCACTAACAGAACTGGCGTATAGTCCTGGGCCAGGTGTTGATTATTGGATATGGGCTTTGCAGATTGCTGGTATCGGTAGTTTGCTGTCCGGTATTAACTTTTTAGTTACGATTTTGAAACATCGAGCACCGGGTATGACGATGATGAAGATGCCAATCTTTGCCTGGAGCGTTCTGGTTATGGTACTACTAGTCATATTTGCCTTTCCGATATTAACAGCGACTTTAGGTATGCTTGGACTAGATAGGTTGATGGGGATGCATTTCTTTACGTCAGACTTTGGTGGTAACCCAATGATGTATATCAACTTAATTTGGGCATGGGGTCATCCAGAGGTGTATATATTAGTGCTGCCGGCCTTTGGAATATTTTCTGAAATTGTTGCGACATATTCGCGCAAGAAATTGTTTGGTTATAAAACCATGGTGGTGGCGCTGTTTGCGATTACTTTCTTGTCGTTTACGGTTTGGTTACATCACTTCTTTACGATGGGGTCCGGAGCCAACGTCAACGCTTTCTTTGGAATTACGACAATGATTATTGCTATTCCGACAGGTGTCAAAATATTTAACTGGTTGTTTACGATGTATAGGGGTAGAATTAGTTTTAAATCTCCGATGCTGTGGTTCTTGGCGTTTGTTATAACCTTTACGATTGGCGGAGTAACCGGTGTACTACTGGCTGTTCCAGGAATTGACTTTCAGGTTCATAACAGCCTATTCCTAGTTGCCCATTTCCATAACGTTATTATTGGCGGGGTGGTGTTCGGATACCTGGCTGCGATTACTTATTGGTTCCCAAAGATATTTGGCTTTAAGTTGAATGAACGATTTGGTCGTTATGCGGCGTATTGCTGGACGATTGGGTTCATGGTCGCGTTCTTGCCGCTATATGCGCTTGGATTTATGGGTGCGACTAGACGGCTTGATCATTATGATGCATCTACTGGTTGGCAAGTACTGTTTGTCGTAGCTGGTATTGGGGTATTGATTATCGCGCTTGGTATTTTCTTCCAAATATTGCAACTAGTTGTTAGTATTTGGCAGCGTAAAAAGAACCTAGATCTAACTGGTGACCCATGGAATGGACGGACACTAGAGTGGTCAGTACCATCACCAGCTCCGTTTTATAACTTTGCAGTAACGCCAGTTGTCACGAGTCGTGATCCTTTCTGGGAAGAAAAGCAACGCCTAAAAATAAGTGGCGAAAAATCAGCAAAACCGGAGTACAAAGATATCTATCTGCCAAAGGATAGTGGCATGGGGATTATTATTGCTGGCTTTGGCTTTCTGGTTTGCTTTGGATTAATTTGGCATATGTGGTGGTTAGCCGTTGTTGGTTTGATTGGAGCGATAGTTTGCATAATTATCAAGACCGGCGATGACGATAATGAGTATAAGATTACTGCGGCCGAAATTGAGCTACTAGATATTTCCAATCGTCGGAAGAAGGCAGCGCTATGAGCCTACGTCAACTAACAGTCGCTGAAACTGGCGTTCAGGCTGAAAAACTTCGCCAGGGTCCAACTGCACTTGGTTTTTGGATTTATCTAATGACCGATTTGATTCTGTTTGCGAGTTTGTTCGCGACCTACATCGTACTACTGCACGGCACATACGGAGGTCCATCTGGCAAAGACATATTTGACATGCCGTTTGTTTTGGCTGAGACTATCATACTGTTGACCAGTAGTTTCGTGTGTGGTCTGACCATGATAGCTCTACGAAAGGCTAACAAACAACTGGTCCTGGTCGGACTGGGCGTAACCTTTGCGCTGGGTGCTGCCTTTTTGGCGCTAGAGCTATACGAGTTTACTAACCTTGTAATTGATGGACATAGCTGGCAAGCAAGTGCCTATCTGTCGGCCTTTTTCACGCTTGTAGGTACACATGGCGCCCATATAGCAGTTGGACTGCTTTGGATACTGGTAATAGCTTGGCAGGTCTTTAGGCGCGGATTTACGAAAGGCGTAGTGCGTCGATTGACTTCATTTAGTTTATTCTGGCATTTCCTAGATTTAGTGTGGATATTCATCTTTACGATAGTTTATCTGATGGGGGTAATATAGATGACTAAGTCTAAATCGACTCACGTTTACAGTATTGTACCGGCAATTACGGGCTACGTATTAGCCCTTAGCCTGACACTTACAGCGTATTTTGTGGTAGTTAATCATTGGTATAGTGATTTTTGGGCGATGGTTGTGATATTTGCGCTGGCAATTACTCAGCTAATCGTTCAACTGGTGTTTTTCTTACACTTCGGTAAGGAAAGTCGACCGCGTTGGAACCTAACTGCCTTTTGGTTTATGTTGATATTTTTGATTATTATCGTTGCAGGGTCGATTTGGATAATGAACAGTCTTAATTACAATATGATGCAAATGACACCAGAACAAATGGATCTATACATGCAGGATCAAAGTGGCGCAGGGTTCTAGTTTGGCAACGTTCAAAGATTATTATTCGATAGTGAAGCCCGGTGTACTGTACGGTAATGCATTAACTGCCGCCGCTGGTTTTTTGTTTGCTAGTGCATACTTCAAGGTATTTGATATTTGGTTATTTATTGCGACCATGGTTGGAACAACTTTTGTAATTGCATCTGCATGTGCTTTGAACAATTTCTTAGACCAAGACATTGATAGTAAAATGGCCAGAACTAAAACCCGAGTGTTAGTGGCAGGTAAGGTTGATGGATTTAAGGCTGTAATTTTATCAGCGGTACTGGGCTCATTGGGTCTAGTAATCTTAATTTTATTTACGAATTTATTAGTTGTCGCTGTTGGAATCATGGGATTTATAGTCTACGTAGTGCTATATGGTATGTTGTCCAAGCGTCTATCTATTCACGGTACATTAGTCGGTAGCGTGTCTGGAGCTGCACCCATCTTGGCTGGATACGTAGCGGTTTCAGGTGTTATAGATCCGGCGGCGGTGATAGTTTTTTTGATTTTGTTCTTGTGGCAGATGCCAGAGTTTTATTCGATAGCGATTTATCGCCGCAAAGAATATAAAGCTGCCGGAGTCCCTGTTATGAGCGTGGTAAAGGGCGTTGACTCGACTAAAATTCAAATATTCTTGTATACGTTCGCCTTTGTGATTGCGACTACTTCATTAACATTTTTTGGCTACACAGGTTATATATATCTGATTGTTATGTCAGGTTTGGGGTTATATTGGTTGCACCTTGGTTATTTGGGGTTAAAAGAGGGTAGTAAAGATGCATGGGCACGTCAGATGTTTCGCTTCTCGTTGATAATTCTACTGGCTTTTTGTGTGATAGTGTCGGTTGGTCCGTTATTACCGTAAGTGGTATAATCAAAATATGATTATAATTTTACATCTACTCATCGCATTCACTAGTATTATTTTAGCTACTTTTGCATTAATTAAACCCAGTAAATTTATCCTGAAGTTAAGCGTTGGATCTGTTGGTCTGACGCTGGTAAGCGGTGTGTATTTAGTGATGATTGCACCGGCACACATGCTACAGGCCTGCACGGCGGGGGTTGTATACCTTGCGGTTACGGGTGCCGCGATTATTTTTGCTAACATAAGGTATGCGAAATTAGTTAAACAGCCAGCTACTAGTAACAGATAATCACTCGTGTATCTGTCGAAAAATATACTTCAGTTTGCTATACTAAAGACTAATAAGTTCATGAGAGGAATATATTTTATATGGCGACACCAAAGGCGCAGAGAATTGGAATTTGGATTATTGCAATTGCACTAACAATAGGAACACTAGGTTCTTTCTTGGTGATTGTCTTATCAAACGAAAATCAAAAAATTGATCAAGCCCAGCAACAAAAGTTGCAATCAGACTATAACAAAGAAATTGCTGATTATCAGGCAAAAGTAGACGCTCAGGCTAAAGAGTTGTCACCCAAGTATTACGACGAATTTAGCAAATACGAGAGCATGCCTGCGAAATTCGACGCATCGTCAGTCAAAGAACTTACAACAAAAGATTTGAAAGTAGGTGATGGTGAAACTGTCAAAGATGGTACGTCGTACAGCGCATACTATATCGGCTGGAATCCCGACGGTGTAATCTTTGATCAGTCGATTGATGGAGATAGTCTTAAGGCGCCACTTAGTAGTGGTAAATATATTGAGGGTTGGAACAAAGGCGTAATTGGCATGAAAATCGGCGGTGTTAGAGAGGTAACGATACCGTCAGATATGGCATACGGAGCTGCAGGAAGTGGAGACAAAATCGGTCCAAATACTCCTATAAAGTTCATAATTATGTTGATTCCTCCAGTAGAGGCCATTCCAACGCCCGACCTCAGTAAGTACTACCAGTAGCGTAGGTACGCTAGAACTAGCGTGTTGAAAATCGGACGAACACTATATATACTATAGCAATTAAGCACTAACAGAAAAGAGACTAGATGGACGAAAAAATACGAGATGTTGTCATGATTGGGGCTGGACCAAGTTCACTTGCGGCCGGGATATATACTACCCGTGAAGATATAGACACTGTAATTTATGAAAAGGCAGCAATCGGTGGCTTGGCAGCTGTTACTGACATGATTGATAATTACCCTGGCTTTCCGGATGGCGTCGAAGGTATGACTTTGTCTAGCCAATTAGAGAAACAAGCCGAACGTTTTGGTGCGCAGGTTGAGTTTGGTGACGTAAGTGAAATTCGCGACGAAGGCGACACGAAAATCGTTGTTGTTGACGGCAATGAGGTTAAGGCCAAGACAGTTCTAATCGCAACAGGCAGTGATTACAATAAAATTGGTGTTCCTGGCGAAGCAGAGTTTTATGGACGAGGTGTTCATTATTGTGCGACATGCGACGGCGCGTTTTATCGTGACAAGCGTCTGGTTGTAGTCGGTGGTGGAAATTCTGCCTTGCAGGAAGCTATATTTTTGACGCGCTATACTACACACATAGATCTATTAGTGCGAAGTACTATCAAAGCAAGTGAAGTTTTAATTCATGATTTACAAAAATTTGTTGATGAAGGAAGGGTAACTATACATATAGGTACTACTACTGACGAAATCGTAGCCACTGACGGTAAAGTTACATCGGTTCGTGCGACCAAAGACGGCGAAAGCATATCGATTGAAACCGACGGCGTGTTTGTGTTTGTCGGACTTAAGCCTAATACTGCATTCCTGGCTGGGAGTGGTGTAGAGCTGGACGAAATCGGTCTAGTCAAAACTGACACTAGAATGCAAACTAATATCAAAGGTGTTTTTGCTAGCGGTGATGTTCGTAGCGGTGCAACTATGCAAATTGCGAGCGCAGTGGGCGAGGGCGCGACAGCTGCTCTAAGCATCCGTGAATACCTAGATGAACTTGGCAAGGATCACGGCAAGTAACCTAGCATGGTACAATATTGGCATAGTTTAATAACAGAAACATAGGAGAATTATGGCGGATTTTAATCAGATTTTAACACCAGGTGATGTAGACGCGGGTGTAGTTAACGTTGTTGTTGAGATTCCAGAAGGTAGTAATAACAAGATTGAGTGGAATCGTAAAAAGGCCGTTTTTCAGCTGGACCGCGTTGAACCAGCAATATTTGCTAAGCCGACAAACTATGGTTTTATACCGCAGACTTTAGACGAGGATGGCGACGAGCTTGATGTATTAATTTTGACAGACGAACCATTGTCAACTGGAATTTACTTAGAAGCTAAAGTCGTTGGCGTTATGAAATTCGAGGATGACGGTGAGGTAGATGACAAAATTATTGTTGTACCAGCCGACGATCGTAGTACCGGCGATGCTATTCAAACACTCGCAGACATTCCTAAACAGAAAATTGATCAAATCACTCATCACTTTACGCACTATAAAGACCTCAAGAAACCAGGCTCTACGACCGTTAAGGGCTGGGGTGATATAGACGAGGCCAAATCAATCATCCACGCCGCAATCGATCGCTGGAATAATCAATAAATTTATCTCATCATCGCAACGATAGCGTAGCGACCATCGGTTTTTTGGTTGCCTTTTAGAAATTCACTGTGCGAATAGAATCGACCATCAGTTGTCGTGTCGGTCGGATCGTTTATTATGTTAGGCGAAATTATACCAGCCATTTTTAGCTGTTCTAAAACGACGTCTTTGAAATCACGATTATCAAAAGCAAATAATGGATAATTGTCTTTACCCGGGGCCGGCGTAAGTTGGACCTGGAGTGCGCTCGGGTCAGAGCGGTAGTTATCGACTAGAAACTTGATTGATTGATACGCACCATTTTGTTCTAAGCTGTGACGTCCAATGTGTGACAACATTAAGATATGTTTATGGGGGTCAAAAACTATCATTCCTACACAATCCGCCAGGGGTAGAAATAGGGCGTGATTAGGCTGCCTGGTGACGAGCGCATCGGCCGGATTGATATCGCCGTCGAGCATACCTAAATTTTTGTCTTGCGTTCCAACTTCACGATATCGACAGAAGTCATTTGTGTTGTAAGTTACGGCGACACGAGTCGTGTCATCTATAGATATTCTATAAGTATCAAGAAACGATTTAATGTTATCGTTTCTAGTTTTAGTGTCTGTGCCACTTTTGAAACCCATATCCCCGTCAGCGACAGTTGAAAGTGCAGTAACTAGCTTCATTTCTTTTTCTTAATAGCTTTTTGTCTGATAATTGCGGCGGCGCCGGTTATACTTTCAATTACGCCCAGTTGCCGTAATTGAGCGCGGAGTTTGGTGCGGGCATGGGTGGTGGTAACTAAGTCTTGCCAGGCCTGTTTAGGTAGTGCTAATTTACGAGTTACAACCTCAACAACGTCGCCGTTTTGCAATGGTTTGTCGAATGGGTGAATCTTGCCATTTACTCTAAAACTATAGGTGTGTTTTGCGACGTCGCTATGTACTAAATATGCAAAGTCAAGCGGTAGAGCGCCGTCGTGCAGGTTATAAATGTCGCCTTTGGGTGAGTAGACGAAAATTCTATCTCCAAACAGGTCTACATTTAATTGGTCCTGAGAAATGTCCTCGTTATCTTTCAGTTTGTCGGCGATTTCTTGCAACTGATTTATCCATTGCATATGAGACGGCAAAGTTGAGCTTTTCTTCTTTTTTACATAATCTTTGGATGATTTTTGGTCATGATAGTGAAAACTAGCCGCCAGTCCGCGCTCAGCGTATTCATGCATGTCTTTGGTTCGTATCTGGAACTCAACGATTTGTTTGTTGGGAGTAATTACGGTTGTGTGTAGACTTTGGTAACCATTTGGTTTAGGCGTTGCGATGTAATCTTTGATACGACTAATCATTGGTTGGTATAGGCCGTGCAAGATACCAAGCACTAAATAACAATCGTCTTTTTTGTCGACCAGTATCCTGAGTGCCATTAAATCGTATATATCTTCGATGTTGTTATTAACTTTTTTGAGCTTTTTGTGCAGACTGTACAAGCTTTTAACTCGACCATTAATTTCGGCGTCTATGTTATGAGCTTTGAGAGCAACTTCGACTTCAGCCCTGACAGCGCCGAGTTTTCGGGTGCTTTTACCTAGTCGTTTTTTCATTAGGATTTGTAGTTTTTTGAATTCATTTGGATCAAGATAGCTAAACGCCAACTCCTCAATCTGCATCCGTACACGGCCCATACCAAGTCGATCGGCCATTGGCCCAAAAACTTCTAGTGATTCACGCGCAATTTTAATTTGCTTATCTTTGGGCATGTGCTGCAAAGTCGACAGGTTGTGCAAACGATCGGCTAGTTTGATGATTATCACCCTGACGTCCTGACCAATCGCAATCAAAAGCTTTGACAGGTTGTCCTTGGTTTGGGGCAAATAGTTAGCGAGATCTTGCATGCCTGATCGCGCCTGCGAAACTTTTGTAACGCCGTCAACCAAAAATGCTACTTTTTGACCGAATAAACTTTCGATTTGTTCTAATTTCGCATCAGTATCCTCGACCGTATCGTGCAAGATTCCAGCTAGAACACTGTCGATGTCCATACCCCACTCAACTAGGGTGGCGGCTACGGCAATAGGATGAGTTATGTAATCTTCGCCACTTTTACGCTTTTGGCCAGTGTGGGCCTTTGTGGCAAAGTCGATTGCATGGTCAAGTTCAAGAACCTGGTTCTTGTCGTAAAAGGGTGTTGCTAATTCAATCAACTCACTCTTAGTCATACTAGATTTAGTATAGCAGTATATGATTGAAGCTTGGAGTAATGACTATACTACTCTGGGAGCACTCTTTTTTAATAAAAGCTCCACTGGAGCTTTTATTAAAGCGTTCGGCTGAAATCCATAGGGACAACTATGGATTTCACAGTCTCCCCGAATAGTATAGTCATTACTCCAAGCTTCAAAATTCGAGTGCTTTGCACATTTACGTTAGCGGTATATACTTATGTCTAGATATGCTAATGCTTAAAAAGGAGTGGTAAATTAAATGGGTCAAGTAAAAATTGCAATAAATGGGTTTGGGCGGATCGGTCGCAATGCATTCAAGATAGCTTTTGAACGCAGCGACATCGAGATTGTTGCTATCAATGATTTGACCGACACGAAAACTTTAGCTTACTTATTAAAACACGATAGTAATTATGGAACCTATCATCATCAAGTAAGTCATGACGACGAGAATATTATCGTAAATGGTCGTTCGATTCGCGTGTTATCTGAACGTGACCCTGCGTTGTTACCATGGGGTGATTTGGGCGTTGAACTGGTGATCGAATCAACTGGGTTTTTTACAGACAAAGAAGGTGCCTCAAAACACATTAGTGCTGGCGCAAAGCGAGTTGTTCTAAGCGCACCAACCAAAAGCGAGGATGTTGACACGATTGTTTTAGGTGCGAATGAGGATAAAATCGGAAATTCAACGGAAGTTATTAGTAACGCAAGCTGTACCACTAATTCACTCGGTATGATAATGGCGATTTTGGACGCAGAGTTTGGGGTACAAAAGTCACTTTTAACTACGATTCATAGCTACACCGCCAGTCAGGCTTTGCAAGACGCACCTTCCAAAAAAGATTTACGCGATGGCCGTAATGCGGCAGAAAATATCGTGCCATCGACGACTGGCGCAGCGATTGCTGTTACTAAGACCCTACCTCAGTTAGCTGGTAAATTTGATGGACTGAGTGTACGTGTGCCGACACCTGTCGTCTCAATTAGTGATGTAACAGTGCTACTGGAGCGTGACACAACCGTCGAAGAAATCAACCAAGTATTTACGGACGCTGCCAAAGAGCCATTCTACCAAGGGATATTAGGTGTCAGCAGTGAGCCACTGGTGAGCAGAGACTATCTTGGAAGTAGTTATTCAGGAGTTGTTGATTTGTTGCTTACGAAAGTCGTTGGCGGCAACCTCGCCAAGGTTATGGTATGGTACGACAACGAGTGGGGTTATAGCAACAGACTGGTCGAATTAGTGGCAGATGTTGGCCGAAGCTTGCATAACTAACACCATAACGCTTATACTTTAATTATGAAGATATATCTTGGTAGTGATCATCGTGGCTTTCATTTAAAAGAAAAAGTTTTTGCATACCTGGTTAAACGTGGCTATGAGGTTGAGGATGTTGGCGGTCAGGTACTTGACCCAGATGATGATTTCCCAGAATTTGCACAAGCTGCGGCACTAAAAATCATCGGTAGTGACAACAAAGATCCACGAGCGATTTTGCTTTGTGGCGGTGGTCAAGGAATGGCTATGGCAGCTAATAGGTTTAAGGGCATCAGGGCAAGCGTTATTTGGGATGCTTTCGAGGCTAAAATGACGCGTAATGATAACGACAGTAACGTGTTGTGTTTGCCGGCCAGGGTCCTAGAAAATGATGATAAAGCCTGGGAAGGTATTATTGAAACATGGTTGTCGACGCCATTTGCAACAGCGGCACGTTATACTCGGCGGAATGCGCAGATTGACGAGTTATAGACATGAGCGTAATTGCACCATGTATAACCGTTGAAAGCGAAGAGCAGTTTAAGGCTGCAGTTGAGCGTATTCAACCTTTTGCAAAGCGTGTACATATCGATATTAGCGATGGTGAATTTGCACCTGTATTTTTACTGGCAACAGATAAACTTTGGTGGCCCAAAGAATGGGTAGTTGATATTCACGCCATGGTAGCTCGCCCAACCGAGCATGTTGATGCGCTGATAGCACTAAAACCAAACCTAATTACCTTTCATGTTGAGACTGGTGTTAACTTACCGCCGATTATGGAAAAGATTAGACAGGCTGGGATTAAAGCTGGTATTGCGCTACTGAAACAAACCGTTCCAATGACTGTGGCGGGGGCAATTGGAGCAGCTGATCATGTCATGATTTTTTCTGGAGATTTAGGACATTATGGCGGGACTGCTAGCATGATGCAGCTTGAGAAAGCGCGGCTTGTTCGTGCCATTAAACCTAATGTAGAAATTGGTTGGGATGGCGGTGTAAGTGTTGATAATGCCTACACCTTAACTCAGGGTGGTATCGATGTACTTAATGTCGGTGGGGCAATTGCAAACAGTGATAATCCAGCCGGTGTTTATGCTAAACTAGAACAAGAGATAAGTAAACGCGGAGTAATATAATGGGTGGGCAATTAACGCTGTCGCAGTTGGATCAAAAGGCTAATGATATTCGCGAGGATATCATCCGAATGTTAGAGGCGGCTGGCAGTGGCCATAGTGCTGGGCCTTTGGGCTTGGCTGACGTTTTCTCGGCACTATATTTTAATATATTAAACATCGATCCCAAAAACCCCGAATGGCCAGATCGCGATATTTTTTTGCTGAGTAATGGACACACTGTGCCGGTTCAGTATGCTGCGATGGCTGAGGCTGGTTTTTTTGAAAAAGAAGAGTTATTAACGCTACGCAAACTCGGTAGTCGCCTGCAGGGTCATCCAGAACGCGATATGTTACCGGGTCTTGAAAATACTAGCGGACCTTTGGGTAGTGGTCTGTCACAGGGTGCTGGGTACGCATATTCGTTACAGTATTTAGATGATAATAAGCATAGATTTGTTTATGTAATGATGGGGGACGGCGAGCTAAATGAAGGCAATATTTGGGAAGCGGCTATGTTTGCGGGCAAAAATAAATTGTCACAGTTAATAGCCTTTGTTGATCGGAATAATATTCAAATTGACGGTAGCACCGAGGATGTTATGCCACTCGAGGATTTACGAGGTAAATGGGAGTCTTTTGGCTGGCATGTACTTGAAATTGACGGTCATAACATTGAAAGCATTATAGACGCTGCCAGCATGGCTCGAGCCATTACTAACCGTCCAAGTGTGATTATTTGTCATACTATTCCTGGGAAGGGTGTTGATTTCATGGAATATGATTATAAGTGGCACGGAGTTGCGCCGAATAGCGAACAGGCCAAGGCGGCCCTAAAGAAACTACGGACACTGGACGGTAAGATTACTTCGGGGGATTTTGAGTGATGTCATACCCTTTAAATCCAGATTTATTTAATGAAGATGTTTTGCAAGAGCCAATTAGGCTTGGATTTGGACGTGGATTAAAGTCAGCTGGCGAAAGTAATGAGTCAGTTGTAGCGCTATGTGCTGACTTGACCGAGAGCACACAAATGCATTTATTCCGTGATGCTTTTCCGGATAGGTTCATAGAAATTGGCGTTGCCGAGCAAAATCTTGTTACTGTCGCATCGGGATTAGCGCGCGCGGGTAAGATACCGTTTACTAGTAGTTATGCGGCATTTAGCCCAGGGCGTAACTGGGAACAGATACGTACAACCATAGCGCTAAACGATCAAGCAGTTAAGGTTGTCGGTAGTCATGCCGGTGTTAGTGTTGGGCCTGATGGTGCAACTCATCAGATGCTAGAAGACATAGCATTAATGAGAGTTTTGCCTAATATGATTGTTATTTGTCCAGGCGACAGCATTGAGGCTGAAAAGGCTACTCGATTGATAGCTGAAAACGGTAAACCAACATATATTAGGTTAGCGCGCGAAAAGACACCTGTTTTTAGCGTAGGTGATTCGCCGTTTGAAATTGGCAAAGCTTACGTCCTTCGTGATGGTAGCGACGTTAGTTTAATGGGAACTGGAACGATGACCTATCAGCTACTAGTGGCCGCTAAAATATTAGCTGAGCAAGGAATCGAAGCGCAGGTGGTTCATGTGCCAACTGTTAAGCCACTAGATAACGACGCAATTCTCTCTAGTGCACGACATACCGGGCGTGTAGTTACTGCTGAAGAGGCTCAAGTTGCAGGTGGGTTTGGTGGTGCGGTTGCCGAACTTCTTGGCGAGAAATTACCAACACCACTACTGCGAATTGGGATGAAAGATAGATTTGGTGAATCAGGTACCGCTAATGAATTAATCGAACATTTTGGTCTGTCGGGTAGTCGTGTCGCAGAAGATGTTAAGAAATTTATTGAATCAACACCCCAATACCACAGGGAATACTAACAAGGAGGACACATGGGATTAACAATTAGTCAAATTAGAGAAAATACCACCAGGGCCAGACACTTAATGCAACGAACGCGTGCACAACACTTTTCGGTGGGAGCCTTTAATATTGATAACCAAGATATTTTAATTTCGATTATGCGGGCTGCTCAGGCGAAAAACTCGCCGGTATTGGTCGAGATTACCCAGGGTGAGGTAGATGATTTAGGCATCGATAACGTTAGAGACATGGTTGATAATTATAAGGTTGAATATGGCGTAGAGGTTTATTTAAACCTAGACCACAGCCCGTCCATTGAATCTTGTAAGCGTGCAATTGACGCTGGCTATGAATTTATCCATATTGATATATCCCAGGCTAACAAAGAAGCGAGTGACGAAGAGATTATTAGATCAACCAAAGAAGTTGTTGAATATGCTAAGTTTACAGGTGCCATGGTCGAAAGTGAGCCGCATTACTTTGCTGGTAGCAGTAACGTACATGAAGAGGCGTTTGATTACGAAGAAATCAAGAAAACTTTTTCAACGCCAGAAGGCGCCAAAGCTTTCATTGATGCAACCGGAATCGATACATTTGCAGTTGCTGTCGGCAATCTGCACGGTACATATCCAGTTCCAAAAGAATTAGACCTAGATTTATTGCAACGAATTCGTGACAACGTGTCTGTTCAATTAAGTCTACACGGCGGAAGTGGTACGCCAGCACACTACTTTGAGTCAGCAGCAAAAATTGGTGTTAGTAAGGTAAATATCAATAGCGATTTGCGCTATGCGTTTCGAACGGGACTCGAAAAGGTTCTTGCCGATAATCCATCAGAGTTTGCTGTTGCTAAAATCATGGAACCAGTACGTGACGCTGTTCAGGCAGTTGTAGAAGAAAAGGTTGATTCGTTTGGTTCAGCTGGCAAAGCTGTGCTTTAGTGATGTTTTTTCTAGGCGGGTCCTGTCGTCCGGTTCACCCCTTCTTTTTAAATTTCTTCGAAATTCTAAAAAGCGGGCGTTGCCCCACCGGACACCACCCGCTTAGCTAAACTGTGCAGCAAAGCTATCTATTATTTTACTGCGCTACGTAAATTGTTAGTTTTTGTGGCTATGTACTTTTATGTATCCCCTGGAGCCCGAGTTCAATAAGGCGCCGGGGCCCTTATTGGACCCGGCGTGAAGAAGGATATGTAAAAGTATGTAGACATGAAAACGACGTAAAACAAGTTTAAGCAATTAAATCTTTGTCTGAATTGCAGCTATAACCGAGTCGAATGATGACTGGAATTTCTCGACTCCTTGCTCTTCTAGAACTCGACTAACGTCATCGATATCAATACCTACTGCGGCGATCGCTTTGAAGGTTTCCTGCGCATCTCGGATATCATCAACTGTAATTGAAGGTGCGCCTTCGGGTAGGTGATCGATAATTCCTGCGATGGTAGCCTCTGGTAGCGTGTTAATTGAGTGCGGAGCGATCAAGTTGGTAACGTATAGTAAATCGTCATAACTAGGGTTCTTGGTGGATGTAGAGGCCCAAAGTAGTCGTTGAACGGCCGGTCCAGATGAATCTTCGGCGGCGGCTTTGGCGAAGTTGTTCAAGAATATGCCATAAGCTAATCTGGCCTGGGCGATAGCGGTTTTGCCGCGAAGGGCAAGTGCCTCGTCTGTGCCGATTGCCTCCAGTCTCTGATCCACCTCTGTGTCAACCCGGCTGACGAAAAATGACGCAACGCTTCGGGATTTATTATTAGCGTCTGATTGGTGACTTGAAATATGAGCGGCAACAACTTGTTCGTAGTGGTCGAGGCTAAAAATTAATGTAACGTTGACGTTAACTCCCTCGGATAGCAATGTACCAACGACTGGAATACCAGGTTCTGTGGCTGGCACCTTTATCATTAGGTTTGGCGTATTCACTTCTTTCCAAAGTTGCCTTCCTTGTTCGATGGTCAAACCCGTGTCCCTAGCGAGTTTCGGCGATACCTCAAGTGATATGTAGCCGTCTAAACCGTTCGATTCTTCCCAGATAGGTTTAAATAGTTCGGATGCTGCCTTAATATCATCAATAACTAGTCGCCAGTAGATATCTTCTGCTGACATTCCTTGACCGGCTAGTTCATGAATTTGATTATCGTATAAACTGCTAGCAGAAATTGCTTTCTCTAAGATTGTTGGATTAGATGTTACACCCCTGACCCCGTCGTTAATAAATTGCTGTAGCCGTCCGTCTTCGATCATATCTCGACTTAGGTTGTCTAACCACGGACTTTGTTTGTAGGTTTGATAGAGTTTTTGTAAGTTATTCATTTGTCTTTAGTATAGCAAATGTCGTATCATAGTGCATATGGTTAGGATTTGTGCACTTGGGGCTGCCTCTCAAGACGTATTTTTATCAGGAAGCGACGCCGTATCGGGTCGTGACCCCAAAACGGGTGAGGTTACCGAGTCATTTCCTTTGGGTGCGAAAGTTGATGTCGAAGAAGCAGTTTTTAATACTGGTGGCGGAGCGACTAACGCAGCCGTAACATTCGCTCGTCAAGGCCTGCGCAGTAGTTTCATTGGCAAAATTGGTAATGACATGGCTGGCCATGCTGTGATTGAAGAACTTGATAATGAAAATATTGATACCAGGCAGGTTATTTATGATAAAACGCGCGGTACTCAATATTCGACAGTTATTTTGTCCGATAGTGGCGAAAGAACTATTCTGATTTATCGAGGTGTCGCCAATACTCACACGCCGAGTGATTACGAGAATATAGATTTCTCTAATTACGACTGGCTGTACGTTTCTTCGTTTGCTGGGGCAATGGATGCACTAGATACGGTATTTACTAATGCTAAAAAGCACGATGTTAAAATCGCTTTTAATCCAGGCGAGGGTGAATTAGATCAAATGGATAAATTGAAACCGCTTCTTGAGGACGTTGATATTTTGATTGTCAATAAGCAAGAGGCTCAGCAAATAGTCGAGGGTACAACCACAGAAGAACTGGCTAGACATGGGTTAAATTATGTTTCTATCATGGTCGTGAGTGACGGACCGAACGGCGTTGTTGCGACTGATGGTAAAACTATTGTTACGGCTGGTATGTACGAAGATGTTCCTGTGATTGACCGCACTGGCGCTGGTGATGCTTTTGGGTCTGGTTTTTTAAGTCAAATAGCCCAAGGCAGGTCGCTTAAAGATTCAGTTGTATTTGCTAGTGCTAATTCAACGTCCGTTGTGTCAGCAATTGGTGCCAAAACTAAAATTTTATATCGTGGTGCAGAGCTTCATGCTATGCCCCTAAGCGAAAAGCCGTTTTAAAATTATGGCTAGATTCTTACAGACACTATTATCAGCTAGCGAACCAATGTTTAGCGTTGGTATGGCAAAGCTAGAGCAAACCACGGGGCACAGCGGTGTTGACACTAGGCTGATTGCTGACATTACCAGTAAGGCTCATGATGTAATGAGACGACTTGGCCTAGACCCAAGAGATAGTACTGGGCACGAAGTGTTCTTGGCGCTAATTGCGGCGGTTAGACGTGATGCGGCTGAATCACTTCTGGTTGACTGTGATTTTGTAATGTTACCGATTGACGGTCAGATTGTCTCATTTAATTTAATTGACGTCATTGAAAACAGCCACTTTGGTTTATCGTTTGAGAACCAAAGCTTATCACATGGTCAGCGTAGTTTGCGTGGCGAGATCGTTAAACGTTATAACGAGCATCTTAGAACGGATGAGACTGTTACTCGTGAGATTGCTTCTAGTATCGGACTGTTACCCGAATCCGATTTATGGTACAATGAAACAAACGCACGACAAATACAAACACGAAACAAGGAGACAAAAATGGTACCACATGTTCTTAGCGTAGGCGATATTATTACTAATGCATTCATTAAGGTGCCTGACGATCAAGCTCAGGTAAGTACTGACGACGAGGGCTACAAACGACTTAGTATCGAGCTGGGGGCGAAATTATCATATGATTACGTTGATATTGTTGAGGCAGCCGAGTGTGCGCCAAACGCAGCCGTGTCTTTGTCGAGGCTGGGCCTTAGCTCTAGTCTAATGACCTGGATGGGCGACGATGCACCGGGTAAAGCAATGCTAGAGTATTTAAAGGGTGAGAATGTTGGCATAGAAGAAGCGACTGTCGAAAACGGCGTCAAATCAAACTATCACTACGTTTTGCGTTATGGAGCGGATCGTACTAAGTTGCAGCGGTTCGAGGATTATTCATACGATTGGCGCGAACCATCTAAAAAGCCTGACTGGTTGTACTTAGGAGTCCTAGGCGAAAAAACATGGCCACTACACGAAGCCATTATGAAATATCTTGAAGAAAATCAAGAAATAAAACTTATCTTTCAGCCAGGTATGTATCACTTGAGATGGGGTACGGAAAAGCTGAAAGCGTTTTATGACCGTGCGTACATTGTTATTTTGAATCGCGAAGAGGCAGCTCAAGTAACTGGAGGAAATCGTGATGACATGACATCGTTAGTTCAGGATATGCACGAGCTAGGCGTAAATGTGGTTGTTATAACTGATGGCCCAGAAGGCGCTTATGCGTCAGAAGGTGACAAAATCCTATTTATGCCAATTTATCCTGATATTAAAGAGCCTTATGACCGAACCGGCGCTGGCGACGCATTCGCTTCGACCCTAACTGCAGCCTTAGCGCTAGGTGAAACACTTGAGACAGCTTTGATGTGGGCGCCAATTAACAGTATGAACGTGTCGCAGTACATCGGTGCTCAAAAAGGGCTATTATCTAAGGATGAAATATTGAAATATCTAGAAAATGCGCCCGAAGATTATAAGCCAAAGGTGTATGAAGGATGAGGTATCAAATTTGTGTATCTGGTGCCGCTTCAGGCGAAACTGTCAAAACTTCGCATAAATTAGCTTATGATTTAGGCGTTGCTATCGCTAAAGCTGGTAAAACTCTGACGACAGGAGCAACTGTTGGCTTGCCGTGGTACGCTGCTCAGGGTATGTTTAGTGTCAAAGATCGCAAGGGTGTATCAGTTGGTTTCTCACCTGCTAGTTCATTCCGTGATCACGTGGCGTCATACAAACTTCCAACCGTAGAGTTTGATTACATCAACTTTACTGGTATGGCGTATGTTGGGCGTGATGTTCACCTAGTGCGTAGTAGTGATGCAATTATTACCGTCGGTGGTCGTATGGGCAGTTTGCACGAACTATCAACGGCGCTTGAAAGCCGTAAGGTTTGTGGAGTGTTACTTGGAAGTGGTGGTCTGGCTGACTACACACCTACACTACTAGAAAACATTGAAGCACCCGGCGCCAAAGACGTCATTTACGACACCGACCCGTTCCGCCTAGTTGACAAGGTTATTGCAGCTTTGGACGAGAAATACGATGACTTTGAGCACGATGGTACTGACGATGCGATCGCACATCGTCGATCTGGCAATGGTTAGTATCGGAACGACTACTAGTATAAACTAAAACCTAAACCTAAAGTCCTCCTCCCTAGTCCTGTCGTCCGGTTCACCCCTTTTTTAAATTCCTTCGGAATTATAATAAGTGGGCGTTGTCCCACCGTACACCACCCGCAGTGAGAATTCTAGGTTTAGGCTGCTCTCTATACAAACTGTTATAATGGCTAGGTGACAAAATTTAAGCTATCTTCTGAATTTAAACCAACCGGCGACCAGCCAACGGCCATCAAGCAACTAATTGATGGTCTAGATTCTGGTGTCCGTGAGCAGACTTTGCTAGGTGTGACCGGTAGTGGTAAAACTTTTACGATGGCAAATATCATACAAGATCGACAGGTTCCGACGTTAGTTATTGCTCATAATAAAACCTTGGCCGCGCAACTTTATAGTGAATTCAAATCGTTTTTTCCAGACAACGAAGTTCATTATTTTGTAAGTTATTTTGATTACTATCAACCCGAAGCCTATATGGCCAGTAGTGACACGTACATCGAAAAAGATAGTAAGATTAATGACGAAATTGATCGCCTGCGTCATGCTGCAACTAGCGCACTGTTAACGCGCCGAGACACGATTATTGTCGCAAGCGTCAGTTGTATTTATGGAATTGGGTCACCTGAGGATTATGCCGAAATGGCCATCACAGTTAAATTGGGTGAGCGGCGTTTGCAAGATAAATTTGTACGGCTTTTAACTGACATTCAGTATCAGCGTAATGACATTGATTTTCATCGTGGGACGTTTAGGGTTAAGGGCGACGTAGTTGATGTGTTTCCGGCAGGTAGTGATATCGCCTATAGAATTGAATTTTTTGGTGACAAAATCGATCGTTTGACCAAGATTGATCCGTTAACTGGTGAGATTTTGGGTGAGCCAACTGAAATTTCGATATTTCCAAGTAGCCACTATGTAACTCCCAAAGAAAAGCTAGCTAAAGCTATCGAAAACATCAAAGTTGAATTTAAAGAGCGTGTTGAGTGGTTTGAAAAGAATAATAAACTACTTGAAGCGCAGCGTCTGTCGCAGCGGACCAAATTCGATATCGAAATGCTAGAAGAGACTGGATTTGTAAAAGGTATCGAGAACTACAGCAGGTATCTAACAAACCGTGAACCAGGTGAACAACCTGCGACGTTAATGGATTATTTTGACGATGATTTTTTGCTACTGGTTGATGAGAGCCATATGACGTTGCCACAGGTTCGTGGAATGTATAACGGCGACAGAGCGCGCAAGGAAGTTTTGGTTGATTATGGATTTCGTTTGCCTTCCGCTCTTGATAACCGACCGCTAACGTTCGCTGAATTTGATAAACACATCCACCAAGCAATTTATGTGTCGGCTACGCCCGGTGATTATGAATTAGCTCACAGCCCTGAGCCGGTTCAACAAGTAATTCGTCCGACCGGACTAATTGATCCAGAAATTATTATTAGACCAACCAAAGATCAGATCGATGATTTAGTGGCCGAAATCCGCGATAGGACATCGAAGGGCCAGCGAGTACTAGTTACAACTTTGACCAAGCGCATGGCCGAGGATTTATCGACATACCTGCAGGAGTTAAATATAAAAACAGCCTACATCCACAGTGAAGTTGACACGTTAGAGCGGGGCGATATTTTGCGTGATCTAAGGTCTGGTGTTTACGACGTTTTGGTTGGAATTAACTTGCTGCGCGAGGGGTTAGATTTACCCGAAGTAAGTTTGGTTGCGATTTTGGATGCCGACAAAGAAGGGTTCCTAAGAAGTGCAAATGCCTTAATTCAGACTATTGGACGTGCTGCGCGCCATATTGAAGGAAAAGTAATGATGTATGCCGATCGAGTTACTGACTCGATGCAAAAAGCGATTGACGAGACCAATCGTCGTCGTTCAATTCAAACGGAGTATAACCTAAAACACGGTATTACGCCTGAAGGAATTGCCAAAGAGATTGACGAAGGGTTACGAGCCTTGATTCCGAAAAAAGAAGACGACAGTCGCAAACTTAATCTCAAGAAGATTCCGAAAGATGAATATCCGAGTTTAATCCGTGAATTAACGGGCCAGATGGAGCTTGCAAGCGCCAATTTAGAATTTGAAAAGGCGGCTGAGCTGCGCGATATGATCGCGGATATTAAGGCAAAGTTGTAAGTCTTTTTTCATATCCTTCTTCACGCCGGGTCCAATAAGGGCCCCGGCGCCTTATTGAACTCGGGCTCCAGGGGATACGTAAAAGTACATAGGCATGAAAAGCGGTTAGCGACTAATTGAAGCCAAGCACTATAACCTCTTGCAAAGTAATCATAAGTGTGCTAATATAAAAGTATTGCATTCGATGAATGTCGAGCCTCTTTCAAAGACACACCTAGATGTGCCACCGAAATATCCTCTCGCTGTTCTCACCGAGGATATTTTAATCCTTTGATTGCATAAGCAAATCAAATATATAACTAGAAAGGTCATTATTTAATATGGCATATCAACAGCGCCGTTCAGGCGGCTCAAATAACGCACGTCCGCAAAGTCGTGGGCGAAGTTTCGGTGGAAACCGAAGTGGTGGACGTGGTGGAAACCGCGGACCAGCCAAAAAGTTCATTCACCCAAGTAAATTTATTAACCAAGCCGTCGCCAAAGCTGACGAGGTGGAGTACGTTGCGACTAATAAGTTCGCCGACTTCCCTTTTAGTGCAAGCTTGCACCACAACATTGCGAAAAAAGGCTATGAAATCCCAAGTCCGATTCAGGATCAGGCGATTCCTCATATTATTGACGGAAAGGACGTTATTGGTCTAGCTAATACTGGCACAGGTAAAACTGCAGCGTTCCTACTGCCAATTATCGAACGCCAAACAGGTATTTCGCTGCGACCAAGCGTCCTTATCATCGCCCCAACGCGTGAACTTGCGCAGCAAATTGACGAACAATTCCGAGAATTCGCGACTGGCCTAAATCTATACTCAGCCTTAGTTGTTGGCGGAATGAGTGTCGATAGGCAGGTTCGTGAACTTAAGCGTCGTCCACATTTTATCATTGGTACACCGGGACGGCTTAAAGATTTGATTAATCGTCGCTACATCAAACTTGATTCTATGACCACACTAGTACTAGATGAGGCAGACCGCATGCTTGATATGGGATTCCTGCCTGATATCCGTGCGATTGTAGGTGGAATGCCGTCTGACCGTCAAACGCTGTTTTTCAGTGCGACAATTACGCCTGATATTCAGGCATTAGTGCACGCATTCCTAAAAGACCCAGTTACAATTTCTGTTCGTACTAGTGAAACTAGTGAACACGTTGAACAAACTGTAATTGAAGCTCGTGATAAAGCTGAAAAAATTGAAATCTTAACTGAGATGTTAAAAGGTTCTGAATACGATAAGGTGCTGGTATTTGGTGAAACTAAATTTGGCGTCCAGCGTCTAAGTGATCACTTAGACAATAGTGGAATTCCGTCGGTTGCAATTCACGGTAACAAGAACCAGTCGCAGCGTCAACGTGCTTTGAAGCAGTTCAAAGATAGCCGAGTTCGTGTCATGGTGGCAACCGATGTTGCTGCCCGAGGACTTGATATTCCGAATGTTTCACATGTCATTAACTTTGACACACCGCAAAACTACGAGGATTATATTCACCGAATTGGACGTACCGGTCGCGCCGGCGCAAGCGGCAAAGCCTACACTTTTATTGACTCACGTCGTTAAAAACCACCCCAAATTGCTCAGGGTCGCACTCTGAGCAATTTTTAACGCACTTTTGGTTGAGTTATTATATTTGTCATTAATCCTGTAAAACAAAGGTGTTTTGGGCTATAATGTAGTTCATGACGAAAATCTCTAGCGATGACGTGCAACACCTGGCACAACTGAGTAGCTTGCAACTTAGCGATGACGAAATTGACTCTTTACCCACTGATATCAGTAATATACTAGGATATGTCGAGCAGTTGAGCGAACTAAATACTGACGGAGTTGAACCAACATATCAAGTGACAGATCTTGAGAATGTTTGGCGCGATGACGTGATTATTGATTATGGAATTAGTCGCGAACAGCTGCTTGATTTGGCGCCTGATGCCACGTCAGATTCAGTGAAAGTGCCGAAGGTATTATAAATGAGCGTTATTTTTGACTTTTTAGGTAAAAGCGCACGTCAAAATGTTTTGGATGCGCTAGAAAAGGCAAAGTCTAACGAGCAATATCACGCACTACTGAATTTGACCGAAAAGCGAGCGTTAGAGCGAGCTGATTCGGTAGATAGGGGTGAAATTACAGGCCAGCTAGCTGGAGTGCCATTCGTAGTTAAAGACAATTTCTTGGCATTTGGTGCTCCGACTACCGCGGCTAGTAAGATTTTAGAAAATTTTGAGTCTCCACTTCAGGCAACTGCAGTTGAAAAACTTGAATCTGAGGGTGCGATCTGTATCGGCAAAGCTAACCTAGACGCATTTGCCCATGGCGGTAGTACCGAGAATTCTGCTTTTGGCCCAACTAAAAATGCGTTCGATATGGAGCGAGTTGCCGGTGGAAGTAGCGGTGGGTCAGCGGTGGTTACGGCGCTTGATATCGTACCGTTTGCACTTGGTAGCGATACTGGCGGATCAATCCGTCAGCCAGCTAGTTTTAATGGTGTAGTTGGCGTCAAACCAACCTACGGAGCTGTTAGTCGTTTTGGTGTTGTTGCTATGGCTAGCAGTACAGATGTGATCGGTGCGTTTACGACTAATGTTGCAGATGCTGAACTAATTATGGAGATAATTACGGGTCACGACGAACGTGACGGTACGACATTACCTGACTTCTTCAAGAAAGCTGATGTAAAGACAAATCAAAAAATTGGCTTAATCAAAGATTTTATGACGAGCGATGTTGATCCAGAAGTGCTAGCTCGGACCAACGAATATGTCGAAAAACTACGTGCGGCTGGCCATACCGTCGAAGAAGTTGAACTACCAATGGCCAAATACGCTCTAGCGATTTATTATATTGTTGTTCCGGCTGAACTCAGCAGCAACTTGGCACGCTACGACGGCATACGTTATGGCTACCGAGCCGAGGGTGTTAAAACTTTGGCGGAATTATATGGTAAAACCCGCGACCTGGGGTTCGTTACCGAAAACAAGCGTCGAATTATGATTGGTAGCTACGTGCTATCTAGCGGATTCTTTGATGCATTTTATCTAAAGGCGCAGAAGGCTCGCACGCTTTTAATCAACGAGTTTGATAAATTATTCGAAAAATACGATGCTTTGATAGGGCCAGTTGTTCCAACGCCCGCTTTTAAGTTGGGCGAAAACACTGCTGACCCAATTCGCATGTACTTAACAGACATTATGACCGTGCCAACTTCACTTGCTGGGCTGCCAGCTCTTAGTGTGCCAGCTGGCACGACTGATGCAGGTTTACCAATCGGAGTTCAGTTAATGGGCCCAAGGCGAAGTGACGCTGCGTTACTGGCGCTAGCTAGACAAATGGAGACGAAATAATGTTAGACCAATCAATAATTTTCTTGTTTGCTGCACTAATTATAGTCGGTGGACTGCTATTTGCGTTTATTGGCTTTAATCGTAAAGGATCGCGTCAGTTAGATGTAGAGAAATACCGCGTAAAGTGGCTCAAGATAGAACAATGCTTAAAGCGTAGCGAACCATCAAGTTGTAGCTTGGCAATTCTTGAGGCTGATAAATTAGTAGACCAGGCGTTAAAAGACCGTGGTTTTGTCGGGGACACAATGGGTGAACGAATGAAGTATGCCAGTAAGGTGTTTAGTGACAGAAACGGTGTATGGGCAGCTCATAAACTACGAAATAAACTTGCGCATGAAACTGATTTTACTGTTAGTTATGACCAGGCTCGCCAGGCGCTAGCCGGGTTCAAAAAGGCGTTAAAGGACGTGGGGGCGATTTAATGTTTGACGATAAAACGCTGAGTAAATATGATCTGACGATTGGCATCGAATGTCACGTACAGCTGTCGACGGTCACTAAACTATTTAGCGGCGCCGATAATGATGCGCGTGACAAAACACCTAATAGTGTAGTTAGTCCAATTGACTATGCACTGCCAGGCATGTTGCCTGTTTTAAACCGTGAGGCGGTTAATCTAGCCGTCAGAGCAGGTAAAGCGTTAAATAGTAAGATCGCCAACATCAGTCGATTTGATCGTAAGCATTATTTTTACCCTGACCTGCCAAAGGGCTACCAGACCACCCAGATGTATAATCCAATTATTGGCCCGGGGTTGGTGAATGTTCCTATGGAGGATGGTTCGTCGATAGAAGTTCGCATTCATCACGCCCACATGGAAGAGGATGCGGGCAAATTAACTCACCATGGTGCCCATAGTTTAGTAGACTTAAATCGAGCTGGCACGCCGTTAATTGAAATCGTTTCAGAACCCGATATGCATTCGCCGGCTGAAGCTAAAGCCTACGCTAGTGAACTGTATAAATTAATGACTTACGCTGGGGTGACGTTGGGTGATTTGTATCACGGTAATATGCGTTTTGATGTTAACGTTTCAATTGCACCTAAAGGTGCAACCGAACTTGGCAAACGTGCCGAGGTTAAGAATCTAAATTCATTCAGAAGCGTTGAGCGTGCAGCTGAATACGAGTTTAGGCGTCAAGTTGAGTTAGTTGAGCGAGGTGAGTCGGTTGTACAAGAAACTAGAGGTTGGGACGAGGCAAAACAAAAAACCAGCAGCCAACGAAGTAAAGAAGACGCCCAAGATTATCGCTATATGCCAGACGCCGACATCCCGCCAATTGTACTATCCGACGAAGATATTAAGAAAATTCAATCAAATATGCCGCCTCTACCCTCACATTACCGCGAAAGTTGGGGTGATCTTGGATTTGACAGTAGCGCGATAAATACAGTGCTTGCAAGCCGAGAGATTGCGGTATTACTTGGGGACATATATCCGCTGGCTGCTAATAAAGAGGCTATTCTAAACGAACTTAACGTAGACGAACCAGGCTATATTGATTTAACAAAAAAGATATTTAATTGGTTTATCTCAACTCCAGATGAATATATAAACATCGATACAGTTCTAGACGGAACTGTTGGGCCACGACGGCTGCTTGAATTAGCCCAACTAGTTGTGGGTGGCAAACTAAGCTCTACGAGCGCCAAACAGATATTTCTAGCGCTGTTTAACGATAGTAATGTCGGTAAATCAGCAATTGAGATAGCAGAAGAAATGAACTTAATTCAGGAAAGTAGTGAAGACGCGATTGTTGCAGTTGTTGATGAGGTTTTGGCGGATCCAGCGTCTAAACAGGCGATAGATGATTTAAGAGCAGGTAATGAAAAAGTCATTGGATTTTTGGTTGGCCAAGTTATGAAGAAGTCGCAAGGAAAAGCAAACCCAACAACGGCTCAAAAACTAATACGTGAGAGGATAAAAAATGGATAATTTACGTCAACCCACCAAAGCGATTATTTGTGCGGCTGGACTTGGCACGAGGTTCTTGCCTCAGACTAAAGCGATGCCCAAAGAGATGTTGCCGATTATAGATAAACCAGTGATTCAGTTGATTGTTGAACAGGCCGTTGCCGCCGGTGTAACTGACATCATTATCGTTACCGGTAGCACTAAACGTTCAATCGAAGATCATTTTGATCGGAGTGACGAACTTGAAGCAGAACTACGCGAAAAGGGAAAAAATGATAAAGCAGATCAAATCAAGGCAATTGCTGAACTAGCTAACTTTATTTACATTCGCCAAAAGGGATCACCAAAAGGCAACGCTAGACCAATTCTTAACGCCAAACATTTGATTAACGATAATGAACCGTTTTTCGTGTTCTTCGCAGACGATTTTTTTAGGTCTAAAACCGCTTGGCCCCTGCAGCTAAAGGAGGCTTACAACAAGACTGGTAAGTCAGTCATTTCACTAATTGAGGTAGACAAAAAAGACGCAGACAAATACGGGATGGCTGAAATTGGAAATGAGATTAACGAACGAGTCTTCAAACTAAACGGGTTGGTTGAAAAACCAGGTGAAGACAAAACTCCATCCAGCTTTGCGTCTGTCGGTAGCTACCTACTAACGCCAGACATTATTCCGATTATTGCCAAAGAAATTGTTGGTGTTGGTGGCGAAATCACTTTGGCTGATAGTATTAATGAACTAGCTAGACTTGATGAAGTGTATGGCTGTTTTATTGATGGCGTTTGGCACGATACAGGTGATCAACTTAAGTATTTAAAGGCAGTTGTCGACGTGGCGCTTGAAAGTTCGGCTTATGGCAATGATTTTGCCGATTATCTGAGACAACGCCTGCGATAAAATTTGCAACACTTTGCGAATCGGTGTTATAATATATTAAGAAATCAAAATTAAACACAGAAAATAATTAAAAAAGGAGCAGGTTCATGAGCTCAGCAGCAGAAATCTTGGTAATCATTCTATCGGTCTTTTTGGCAATCTTTTTGGCACTAGCCATTACTCTGACAATATATTTGATTGTGTTAACTAAGCAAATTAGACGCGTTACTAAGTCAGCTGAACGTACGGTTGGTCATATTGAATCGACTGTGTCAGGTATTAGCAAGGTCACTTCGCCACTATTCGTAGCTGAAATCATTGGCCGTTATATTAAGAAATTTAAAAAATCAGCAAGTAAGTCAAAAAAAGGAGAGTAAATATGTCAAAAGGTAAATTCGCAATCGGTGCAATATTAGGAGCAGCTGCAGGTTTTGTAACTGGTATATTAACAGCTCCAAAAAGTGGCAAAGAAACTAGGGATGAATTGAAGGTCAAAGCCGAGGGCGTTAAAAAAGACGTGACCGAAAAAGCTAAAAAGGCTGCTCGTAAGGCTGAGTCTGTTGCTACGGACGTAAAAACTAAAGCCGAAGGTGTTGCAACGGACGTTAAAACTAAAGCAACTGACCTAAAGGGTCGGACAGAACGTGCTGTTGAGGGTGCCAAAAAAGGCTTTAATAGTAAAAAATAACGTTTTTATATGAAAAAAATCAGTAAAAGGGTGGCGTCTAGAATCAACAAAGACAACGAAGACGGCGCTAGACGCAGGTTGATTGAAGAACTTTTCTACGATTTCAACAAAAGCAAGGCTCAGGTCTTTTGGATGAATTTTGTGCGAGGCATATTCTTTGGCTTTGGTTCGGTGTTAGGTGGAACAATTTTGGTGGCGATTGCACTTTGGCTACTTAGTCGGTTCGTTGATTGGTTTCCATTTATTAGTGGATTTGTTCAGCAGATTATAAATGCGGTTCAGACCCCTCCAGTTTAGGCTGTTTGTTTTACTACAGACAAAATGGGTGTAAGTTGGTTATACTAGTATCTAGACATGGGGGTTAAGGTATCATCTAGTGGTGTAACTAATACTAAGCTGCAGTCGTCGGATTATGTTCATTTACATAACCATACGCACCACAGCTTGCTTGATGGTCTAACCAAAATTCCTGACCTTGTAGAGAAGGTTAAAGAGCTGGGCATGGACGCAGTTGCCATTACCGATCACGGTACTATGTCTGGTGCGATTGAATTTTACAAAGCTGCGCTTGAAACAGGAATTAAACCAATCATTGGTATGGAAGCGTATGTAGCCACAAGGACGCGCCATGATCGTGATCCACAAAAAGATAAAGGACGCTTTCACTTAACTATTCTGGCGATGAATAATCAAGGCTATCAGAACTTGATGCTGCTTGCAACCAAGGCAAACCTAGAGGGGATGTACTATAAGCCTCGGATCGATCATGAGCTACTCGAAGAATATGGCGAAGGTTTGATAATTTTGTCTGGTTGCGCTAGTAGCGAATTGGGTGAAAGCTTACGGGTAGATAATTATGATGAAGCTAAAAAAATTGCGAAGTGGTATAAAACGGTTTTTGGCGATAGGTACTATCTAGAGCTTCAGGATCATGGTAATAGCGACCATCCTGGCAACTGGGATGTGCAGGTAAAAATTAACGATTATCTGGAAAAGCTGTCAAAAGAACTAGAAATTCCTCTGATAATCAGTAGCGATGGGCACTATTTGACGCACGACGATCAGGATGCACACGAGATATTGCTGTGTGTTGGTACAGGGGCGTTTTTAAGCGATGAAAAGCGTATGACATTAAAGGATTTTGATCTGCATGTGACTGACCCAAATGAAATTATAAATAGATGGGGTAAATCTCATCCTGAGGCTATCAAAAATACCAAGTTAATTGCTGATCGATGTAGCGTAGAGCTAGAGCTTGGTGGCATCTTGATACCTACTTTCCCCACACCCGAGAGCGAAACTGAGAAATCATACTTAGACAAGTTGGTATATCGAGGCTTAGCCTGGCGGTATGGTGGGGTGGCGCGTAGCGAAACAGCCGAACTAACAATTGATGAAGCAAAAAAACATATTCCAGAGGATGTATTGACGCGTGCAGAATATGAATTAGGCGTGATTGATAACATGGGCTTTGATGGCTATTTCTTGATTGTTCAAGACTTTATTAACTGGGGCAAAGACCGAGGTATTATTTTTGGGCCTGGTCGCGGAAGTGCAGCTGGTTCAATAATTGCATATTCACTACGCATAACCGAACTTGACCCGCTGGTCTATGATTTGATGTTCGAACGATTCCTTAATCCAGACCGCATCAGCATGCCTGATGTTGATATTGACATCCAGGACACTAGGCGCGACGAAGTGATTAAATACTGCACAGATAAGTATGGTGTTGATCGTGTGGCCAACATTGTTACTTTTGGTAGGATGGCCGCTAGAGCAGCCGTACGGGACGTTGCGCGAGTTTTGCAGGTCCCATATGCCGAATCAGACAGGCTATCCAAGATGATCCCACCTCCAATTCAGGGTCGTCATATTCCCTTAAGTGTTAGTGTGAAAAAGGACGCTGACTTAAAACACGAATACGAAACCAATCCAACGGCTAAAACTGTGTTCGATTACGCAATTCGCCTGGAGGGAACTATTCGCTCTCATGGTGTTCATGCGGCGGGGGTAGTGATTGCGCCAGACAATATCGTAAATTATGTTCCGCTGGAAATGGCTCAAAAGGGAGTTATTGCGACTCAGTATCCGATGGGACCAGTTGAAGAGCTGGGGCTACTCAAGATGGACTTTTTGGGACTGTCTAATTTAACCACAATTAATAATGCACTTAGGATTATCAAGAAAGTAAACGGAATAACAATTGACCTAGACAGTTTACCGCTTGATGACACCAAAACATACGAACTGTTGCAGCGTGGTGATACGACAGGTGTTTTCCAGTTAGAATCGGCAGGCATGAAGCGGTATCTACGCGAATTAGTGCCAACGGCCTTTGACGATATAATCGCCATGGGTGCGCTGTATAGGCCAGGCCCGATGCAGTTTATTGATAGCTTTATTAAACGTAAGCATGGCAAAGAAAAGATTTCGTATTTACACCCCAAGTTTGAAGCGGCACTTGAGGAAACATACGGTATTTTGGTCTACCAAGAGCAATTTATGCAGATTTCAAAAGATTTTGCAGGGTTTACCGGTGGCCAAGCAGATACACTTCGTAAAGCAGTTGGTAAAAAGAAAATTGATTTAATGCGCAAAGTCCGAGTCGACTTTATCGATGGTGCTGTTAGCCACAGCAAGGCTGACCCAAAGCTAGCAGAGAAATTCTGGGATCAATTAGAAGAGTTCGCTAATTACTGTTTTAACAAATCTCATGCTGCGTGTTATGGAATGATATCTTATTGGACAGCTTATCTAAAAGCACACTACCCGGAAGCGTTTATGGCGGCTTTAATGACCAGTGACCAGGGCGATATTGATCGTTTAGCAATTGAGATTAGCGAATGTAAACATATGGGCATTAACGTGCTACCACCAGATGTAAATGAGGGGTTCGTCGAGTTTGCAGTTGTACCCGGCAAGAATGAAATACGATTTGGGATGGCAGCTGTAAAGGGTGTGGGGGTTGGTGCGGTCGAAGAGGTTTTACGAGCTCGCGAAGACGGAAAATTTACGAGTGTCGAAGATTTTGCCAAACGAGTTAGTGCGTCTAAATTTACTAAAAAGGCCTGGGAATCTCTAATTAAATCAGGTGGTTTTGATGAACTGGGTGATCGCTCGGACCTACTGTTCAATCTGGATTCAATCCAAGCATTTGCTAATAAACTACAGAAAGAAGCGCTCAGTGGACAAATAGATTTGTTCGGCGATTCAACTGATGGAGGTGCGAATTTGCAACCAACCCTGCAGCTTCAGGCTGCGCCCGTAAAGCACACCGATAAAGAAAGACTGACTTGGGAGCGCGAATTAATGGGGCTGTACATCAGCGCTCATCCACTAGATAATTATGATAAATATTTCGAAGAGCAAACAATTCCCCTAATGCAAATGACACCTGAGGTCGATGGCAAGAAAGCGACAATTGGCGGTATTATTTCGACTGTTCGAACGATCGTTACTAAATCAGGCTCTAAAATGGCATTTGTTGGGCTAGAAGATAAAACTGGTGAATCAGAGATTATTATATTTCCTAATTTATATGAGCAAATAGGCGCAAAATTAATCCAAGATGCGGTCATAAGAGCAACGGGTAAAATCAGCGCCCGTGATCGCGACGGTAATCTGGGCACCGAAACTAAAATGATTGCTGATGAAGTGCAATTCGTTACTGACCAAGAATTGAATGATTATGAATCGACAGGTCGCAAAATGCAAAAACCTAAAGTTTCAAACAAAGTAAAAGCTATGCGTGTCGCGGCTACTAAGCCCCAGGGCGTAGCGATTAACTCTGCTCCTGCCAAGGCCAAATCTGAGGTAAAATCACGAATTATTGCAGATGTGCCAACAATCCAGAAAGTTTTTGTACATATTAAGAACCCAGACGATCACGATGCTTTGTTCGCACTCAAGCAAGCTTGTAGTAATTTTATCGGTAAAACTGATATAGTTTTGGTACTTGGCGCCGAGAAAAAATCAGCTATTAAATTACCATTCAAAGTTGATGCAAGTGATGCCCTGGTTGGTGCACTAGTGAAAATTTTAGGCGAAGATGCCGTGGTGCTTAAATAGAGAGACGGTTGTGCTTGCTATTAACGTAGGTATAGTCTTATATAAATAACAATGAGTATAGAAGAACATCCAGTTAGTATTGAGAAACAGGTTGCAGCTGACGAAGAATTATCAAGAAAAAATCGCGACGTTGAATTAGAATTTTTTCTAAATAGCAATTTTGAATTTATCCCGAAGGATCTTGTGGTTGGGGTCCTTGCAGACCTAAAGACACACAAGGATCAAGTAGATAACGATAGACTATCGCCTGCCATTGATCTTATAGAGGAGGTAGGAATATTTTTGTCAAAGATTCCAGGTAGAGAAGCCAAAGACCTACGCGATGTCTTGATTAAATATTTGAATTCCATACCTACAAATGAGTTTTAGACAATTCGTATAATGCAACACCTGCAGCCACGCTGACATTAAACGATTCTTTCTGGCCTGTCATAGGTATCTCAATCAGGTCGTCGCATTTATCAATTAAGTCTTTGGTTAATCCATGCACCTCTTCGCCCAAAATTAAGGCTATTTTGTCAGGCGCTTTGTATGATGAAAGTATGCTAGATCTAGCGTCTTGCTCAAGTCCTACAATCCTAAAACCTGCTAGATGTAGCGTTTCGAGGTCAGGTGATTCTTGATGTTCAAACGGCACCATTGTTTCTGCCCCAAGGGCAGTTTTATGAATCTGAGAGGTTAATTTGTTTGATATATGAGGCAGGCGCGTCTCGTTTGCGGTTGTTGGGTATGGGCTGTAACCACTTAAAATGATTTTACTAACCCCAAAACCTTCACATGTTCGAAAAATCGACCCAATATTATGGGTTGAGCGAATGTTGTGCGCGATTACAATTATTTCTGGCATAGATATCATTGTAACATCTATAAAATGCTTATGTTTTCTGTTATGATTAGCGTAATGAACGAAGACAAAATTCAGCAGAATCGTCGCGAACAGGACGAACAATCTACCAAACAGCGTGCTGCGATTTTAGGTATTCAATATTTGGATGTTCGTCCGATTGAACAAACGATTCCGCTGGCCGAGGGTGTTATTGATATTCAGACCATGCATCAAAATCGTCTAGTGCCACTAGTAGCTGGTACGGAGTCAGCAACTTGGCAGTTTGGCGCCACCACCCAAACACCGCAGTCATACATTCGTCAATTAACTCAGGAATATAACGATATTGGTCGGAATATTGCCTTTTTCTTGATTAGTAACAGTGGCTACAAAGAATTAATGAACCGCTTTGACCCCCCTGAGGTGGTAGTTCATGATGACATTGAGATTGCCAAAGAAGGTGATAGCGACACGATTGCCGAAGTCAGTAAAACACTAAGTTCAGTCGGTAGCGACGAAGTGTTTGACTATCTGGTCGACCAAGCCGACAAACTAGGCGCTAGTGATATTCATATCGAAAACCAACGCACCCACATTCGTATTAGAATGCGAATTGACGGCGCACTGCATCCAGTAGCAGATTTAGAAAACGATCGTTACCGTATTATTTTGGGGACCTTGGCTTCGCGGGCAAATATATCAACCGCAGCAACTGAACCTCAGTCTGGCCATATGCAAAAAGAGATCACTCGTGGTGGCGTAACGCATATGTTGAACCTACGTGTCGAGACAATACCGACAATGTATGGTCAGGATGCGGTACTACGTTTGTTTAATTTTGATGAGTCAATGTTAAACCTAGATTTGCTGGGCATTGGTCAGGCTGAACGGGCTGAAATTGACGAAGTAATTAGCCATCCGCGTGGCATGGTGCTGATGGTGGGTCCAACGGGTAGTGGTAAATCGACGACTCTATACAGCATTATTAATGCCTTAAACACAACTGATCGCAAAATCATAACGCTGGAGGATCCGATTGAATACGGCGTATCAGGTATATCGCAAATCCCAGTTGATACGTCAGACGGCAAGAGCTTTGCTGATAGTCTTCGTTCGGTCTTGCGTCTAGACCCTGATGTTGTGATGGTTGGCGAGATTCGTGATGCTGACACCGCCAAAACCGCTATACAGGCGTCAATTACCGGTCACCTAGTATTATCTAGCTTCCACGCCAACTCAACCTCGGCTGCCTTTAGTCGCATGATTGATATGATTGGGGTTAACCCTATATTTAGTTCGGCAATTCGACTGGTTATTGCACAGCGCCTAGTTCGAAAACTAGATGATGCCACCAAAGAAGAGTATGAACCTGACGAAGCAACTAAAAAATGGGTGCAAAACGCGCTCAAAGATCTGCCGAACCATATCGAAAAACCCGATTTAGATAACTTCAAGTTATGGAAACCTGTTGTTAGCGAAGAGTCTCCGTTTGGATATAAAGGTCGAATTGTAATAATGGAGCAAATGGTAGTTGGTGAGAGCGTTCAAAAGTTTCTTCGCGGTGATATAGCGGACATTCACACTGAGGTTATCGAAAAAGCAGCGCGTGAAGCTGGCATGGTGACGCTTATGGAGCGTGGAGTTTTGGCTGCGCTGCGGGGCGAGACGACATTAAACGAAGTAAATAGTGCTATCTAGGCATTTTACCCTTTTAAAAACCGCCCGGCTATGGTATATTAGGTAACTGATTGTATTTATAAACGTTAAAGTGAGTAAAAAATGAGTTTTGCACTGATCAACCAAGTTAATGAGGCCCAGAAAAAAGCGAATGTCGTCGATGTTCGCAGTGGTGACACAGTTCGTGTTCACCAAAAAATTAAAGAAGGTTCCAAAGAACGCATTCAGGTTTTTGAGGGTGTCGTTATTCGAACTGATCGATCAAACTCGCACACATCACGTATTACAGTTCGCAAAATAGCTAGTGGTGTAGGTGTTGAGAAAAGCTTTTTGCTACACAGCCCGTTAGTCGAAAAGATCGAGGTAGTCCGTCGCAGTAAAGTTCGTCGTAACTATTTGTCGTTCCTTCGTAACCGTAGCGGTAAAGGTGCACGACTTACTGGTGTTAACTTTGACCGTGAGGGTGTCAACGACATTAGTGACCCTGAGTTTGAGGCTGAACAAGCTCGAATTAAAGAACAGGCTAGATTAGACGCAGAAGCTAAAGCGGCTGAGAAAGCCGCTGAAGAAGCCGAACTTGAAGCTAAACAAGCTGAAGTTGAAGCAAGACACACTGGCGCTGAAGAAAAGTAATTTTTTGGAAATAAGACCTCAGTTGTGAGGTCTTATTTAATTACATATAAAAATGACAGATTGGATAAATGGAGGGGGTTAAGCGACTAATGTCGCAACAAGTCATCTATGTTTCTTGCCCCCTGCTCCTGTGTGTCATTCGCTGCTATCTCGGCCACCGAGTAAAGAGAGTAACGAAATTATCAATGTAATGGGCCAGCCAATTACGCTCAAACCTGTTAGCTCCGGTGCATCGTTCCAGTCCATTCCGTAGAGTTTACCTGGAAATTTCCCGGTGAAAAGCAGTACTGCAGCAATAACACAGCTACCGAGATATGCCAGAATACCTATAAAGATATCCATGTTAACTATCCAATCTGTCGATGAAAACTACTTAATAAGTAGTGTAATAATATCTTATCATATATTGCAAAAATATCAACCACCATTTACTATCTACCACCTACCATCTACTATAGCTATATGATACTCGGCATAGATGAAGTGGGGAGAGGGCCATGGGCTGGGCCGTTAGTGGTCGGGGCTGTTGTTTTAGGCGGTATTGCCATTGATGGGCTGACAGATAGTAAGAAACTCACTAAAAGGCGCCGCGAAGAGCTGGACGTAATAATTCGAGACAAAGCGAGCGGCTATGGACTTGGTTGGGTGAGTGCGAATGAAATAGATGAAATTGGACTATCTGCCGCATTAGTTCTTGCCAGTAAGCGTGCAATTGAACAAATTAACGCACCATATCACGAGATTATAATTGATGGAACAATCAATTTTCTATCAGGTACCAATAAAGGTGGATACGTCAAGACTTTAAAAAAAGCTGACCTATTGATCCCAAGCGTATCGGCCGCTTCGATTATCGCTAAAGTTGCACGGGACAACTATATGGTAGATCAGGACACAGCCTATCCGGGCTATGGGTTTAAGACTCATGTTGGCTATGGGACGGCGGCTCACCGAGAGGCAATCAAGCGTCTGGGCGTAACACCACTTCACAGATTGTCGTTCGCGCCATTAATTAAGTATTCAGCTTCAAAGTCGTCAGTTCGGACTGATAATAAATCGAACCCCATGGTTCAATCTACAAAACAAATTGGCGACAGCGCCGAGGACTCAGCTGTTAAATATTTGAAAAGTCATGGACATAAAATTATTAATCGTAATTGGAAAACTAAATTTTGCGAAATTGACATTGTATCAACACTAGGCGACGTAACATATTTTACTGAGGTAAAATACCGCCAGAAACCAAATCAAGGCGGGGGCTTGGCGGCGATAACCCCTAAAAAGCTTCGTCAAATGAAGTTTGCGGCTGAGTATTATACTGCGATTAATCAATCAATTGATACAAATTTGCGTCTTGCGGCTATCAGCCTAACCGGCGTTCAGCCTACGGTCGAAGTTTTTTTAGAGATCAAGTAGAGCTTTAACTACAGCAGGCTGGTCACGCTCAATTAGTGATACCCGCCCTTCGATTTCTTTGATACCGAGCGCTATTACGCGTTTTAATGACGGCATGTCCTTTATTGGATTAAAGAATTGTTTAAATTCTTCAAGGTGTTGACGAGACGACAGGGCGTTTCCTGCATAACGCGGGAATGAATCGTAACTTTTGTCGCCTTCAAATGTCTTACTTATCCAGTCCCAGTTTTGTTGGAGCCACCGCCAGGTTTGATTGCGGCTTTCACGACCTCTAATTAGGTATACGAACCAGCGCGCGACGTCTTGTGGCCGAACAATCTCAGGATCCATCATGGACTCTAGCAGCCTGTCGATTTGATCGGGTAGTCTAGTGCTAGTTATACCAATAGCTATATCTTCTAAAATGTCGACTGACTGAGTCTTTTTATAAAGTGACAGTAGTCTGTCGACGTCATTTTTGTCTCCATGCCGAGTAATACTACTAAGAATCAATGGTCTTAGGTCAGGATCAATATTTGTTAGATCAGTTGTTTCATATATTTTACGAGCTGTCTTAATTGCATTATCGTTTTCGCTATAAATAATCCCACCAACGACGATGCCTCGTAGCTTACTGTCTGCCTCGGTTTCGTTTGGCTGCTTCGTCCAACCCAGTCGTTTGTACTGCTTTAAGGAAATATTACCTGTAAATTCGCGTAGTTTAGTTTCAGCCCGTAGGTCCATCTCAACGAACTTTCGTAATTCGCGTAGGGCGAGTGAAAGGACGGTCCAAACAGGCTCACTAGTTTCGTCTTTGTATAACTTGATTAGCGGAATTAAATCAGCTGTGGCTATTTTGTTTCCCTGAGCTAGTAATGTTGCTTCGTGTAAGATTTGCAGACGATCGATTGGCGCAAGTTTACCGTCATTTAGGCTTGATATAACCTGTTGAAATAGTTTTGGGCCATAGTGAGTAATGAAGTGGGCGCTATCACCTATATTAAACTTCAGATATCTACCGTTATAATCCAAAGTGGACGACTGTTCGGATAGTAGTTTAGGTAGGTCGGAATCAGTGGCACCGAGCGGTATTGGCCAAATTTGATTAGATTTTGCGTGTGCTCCAACGAAGAACTGGTTTTGCGACAACTGTAGTTTATTATCACTACTAATTTCAGCGTCTAGTACCGGAAAACCAGGTTGAGATATCCAAGTTTGCATTAATTTATTGATGTCTTTGCCGCTAGAGCCTGACAGGGCAGACCATAGGTCGTCTCCGTCAGTATTTTGGTAAGCAAATTTGGCGAAGTAACTTTTAAGCCCATCTTGGAATGCTTTTTCACCGACATAGACCTGTAACATTCTAAGTAATCGTCCACCTTTGGCGTAAACAATGTAAGGATCAAAAATACTACTAATCTCGTCGGGGTGATTAACTTCAACCTGGACCGGTTGCACGCCGTCAAGACTATCGCGTCTTAGAGCGGCGATTCCTTCGTTGGTCGAAAACTCTAACCACATATCCCAGTCGGGGTACAGCTTATCGATCGCTAAATATTCCATCATGTTGGCGAAGCTCTCATTTAGCCATAAATTGTCCCACCATTTCATTGTGACTAAGTTACCAAACCATTGATGCGCTAGCTCGTGTGCGATGACAGTGGCGACCATTTGTTTGCTTGAAATACTAGTAGATTTTGGGTCAACCAGAAGCGCTACTTCTCGATAAGTTACTAGCCCCCAATTTTCCATAGCACCCGATGAAAAGTCAGGTAGTGCCACATGATCACTTTTTGGCAATGGATATGGTGTGTCGAAATAATCTTCGTAAAATTCAATTAACCTAACTGCTGTATCAAGCGCGAAATCCAGGTTGTTAGATTTTTGCGCTGGTGTTGCCCAGACGTTTACTTCTATGTTGTTTTTGGTTTTTGCAGTTACTTTATGGAGTTCACCAACCACCCAGGCGAGTAAGTAGGTGCTCATTTTAGGAGTGGTATCAAAAGTAGTTACTAAATTGCCATCTTCAACATTTTGCTGTTTGATTGGCATGTTACCAAGTACGACCACGTCGGGTTCGGTTGTTAGCGTGACGTTGAACGTTGCCTTTGCAGACGGCTCATCGACACATGGAAAGACCTCGTGGGCGTGATTGCTTTCGAATTGAGTCGCAATTAATTCTTTTTTGACACCACCGTGTTCAAAATAACACGGATAGACGCCGTGCATTCCATCAGTTATTTTGCCCGAAAATTTAACCACAACTATATGTTTACCTGCGCTTAAATCTGGGTGAGTAATAATTAACTCGTCGAATTTATCGAACTTAAAGTCTGCATTTTTGCCATCAAGCGTGACGGATTTGATATCGAGTTCTTTGGAATGTAGGCTAATTTGTGATTTACCTTGGTTCAAGGTGCCCTTTATAGTAACAAGTCCATCAAATGTCCGCTTCGTTCGGTTAAGTCTGAGTGAAAGGTCGTAGTGCTCAGGAACGAAATATTCTAAAAGTCTAGTAATTGTTTGCATACGTACTATTGTAGCAGAGGTGTTAATAAGAAGCATTTATCCAAAAGTTTAGCGGTCGTGCATAATGAATGTGTGGCAAATAATTTTCGACTACGTCGCTCAATCTTTGGTGTTATATTTTTGACGATTATTTTAATAATAGTCGTCATTAACGAACCTGCCCCTAGTGATAATCAGCCCGCGTCAGCACCCAAAAACGAAACATTAGAAACCAAAGGTTCCAGATTAGCATCTGAAGTGCTCGATAGTTTAAAAATTAAAGGTCGTGCGCCCAAAACAGATTACTCGCGTCAGCAATTTGGTGACGGGTGGAAAGAAATTAACGGCTGTGACATTCGAAATATTATTTTGCATCGTGACATGCCCGGTTCCGTCGTTGATGATAGCTGTAACGTTACATCGGGAGTGTTACACGACCCATATACTGGAAAAATAATCCAGTTTAAAAGAGGTAGCTCCACTAGCTCTGAGGTTCAGATTGACCACGTTGTCGCTTTGTCTGATGCGTGGCAAAAAGGCGCACAGAATTTATCCGCTGATCTACGTGTTCAGCTCGCTAATGACCCATTAGAGTTGCTGGCGGTTGATGGTCAAGCCAACCAGCAGAAAAGCGATGGCGACGCCGCTACGTGGTTACCCTCAAATAAAGCGTTTAGGTGTGAATATGTAGCCAGGCAGGTTGCGGTTAAGTCTAAATATGATCTGTGGGTTAGTAGGGCAGAGTACGATGCTATTCACAAAATATTAACAGATTGCCCTGATCAGACCGTGCCAAAACTTGATTAACTAACACGAGGAGAGTATAGTTTAACTTAGTACATTGCAATTCGTCGGCCGGCAGGTCGACTTTTTTAAATCCTAAACGAAAGGAAACAATTTATGGAAGAAATTAATATTAAACAACTGACTTTGGCGGTCCGAACAATCGCTGAGGAAAAAAACTTACCTGAAGAAACAGTACTTTCTGTCATCGAACAGGCTATTGCCGCCGCTTGGCGACGTGATAATGGCGAACGTGATCAAGAAGTACGCAGTGAATTAAACGTTAACGACGGTACAGCCAATGTTTTTGTGTCGCGAGAAGTTGTCGAAACTGTTGGCAGTGAAGCGCTTGAGATTAGTTTGACAGATGCAAAAAAAGTCAAAAAAGATGCTGTTATTGGCGATGTGATCGAAGAAAAACACGAAGTAACTAGCTTTGGACGTGTGGCAGCTCAAACAGCCAAACAGGTTGTCTTGCAGCGCCTACGTGAAGCTGAGCGAGAAGTAGTCTTGGAGGAATACGAGGACAAAATTGGTACCGTTGTTAACGGTATGGTTCAGCGAGTAGAGCCGCGCGTTATTCGAGTTGAACTTGGCAAAGCAACAGGTATTATTCCTCAGAGCGAACAAATCCAGGGTGAGTTCTATAACGTCGGTAGTCGTATCAAGGTTTACATCAAGGATATCGAGCGTGACAACCGTGGTCCGCAACTAATTCTTAGTCGCGGCAACGAACAGTTTGTCGAATATCTATTCCGCCAAGAGGTTCCAGAACTAGAGACTGGCGCAGTTGAAATAAAGGCGATTGCTCGTGAAGCTGGTCGACGTACTAAACTTGCCGTTGCGAGCACTGTTCCTGGGGTTGACCCAGTTGGTACGTTTGTTGGTGGGCACGGCACGCGCGTTCAGGCAGTCATGAACGAAATTGGCGATCAGGAAAAAATAGATATCGTTACATTTGATGATAACAACGAACAGTTTATAAAAAATGCGCTTAGTCCGGCCGAAGTTAGTAAAGTTGAGATTGACGAAGCTGAAAAACGCGCTAAGGTTTTTGTTAACGAAGATCAGCAATCAATTGCAATTGGTCGGGCAGGTCAAAACGTACGTTTAGCGAGTCGTCTGACGGGATATGAACTTGATATTGAGCAGGCTGCCACAAAGCCTGCACCCGCTCCAAAAAAGAATATTGAAGACAGCTTGCTTGACGCCGTTCAAGAATCTACTAGTGACGACGAATAGCCAATAGCCAATAGCCAACCATGGGTGTATAATGTAATTACAAACTAAACGGGAGAAGAGAGTATGAAAGCACTCAACGTCACGTCATTAGTACTAGTAATTATAGGGGGACTAAACTGGGGATTGGTCGGTGCATTCGACTATAACCTGGTGGACAACATCTTTGGCATGGACAGTGCCTTAGCCCGTGTTGTTTATGTCCTTGTTGGATTGGCAGCAGTATATCTGTTGGTTGACCGACTGGGAAGGTTAGCAAAAGCTAAAGAAGCCTAATTTGGGATACAATTAATTAGCACTCGCTTGACGCGAGTGCTAATTTTGTTATAATTAACTGTATAAATGGATTTTTGAATTAACTATCAATATCCGTATTAAAAGGAGGGATGTAAAACAAGTATTTTGTAAAAATCGATAGAGCCTATGGTTTTTAAGCAAAATTACGACAATTTACATATATAATAATATTATGGCAGACGACTTTGCAGAATTCGTTTCACACTTGTCCGACAATGCTCGGACTAGCTTGCATCACGCTAACATAATTGCCCAAGGCTACAACAGCCCTTATATTGGTACCGAACATTTATTGCTTGGGGTTTTGGCTCAGGGGTCTTCGGTTGGGGCCAAACTGCTGGCTGATGCCGGTGTCACACTTGATCGCGCTCAGGTTGCGCTTAAACTTGCCCCTTTGACGGTTATTGTTAGTACCGGCATGAAAGATTTAAGCGAAACTGCTAAATTGACACTAAAAATGAGCTGGGATGTCGCCCAGGAGTTTCACCAGGATTATTTAGGCACTGAGCATATCTTGTATAGCATTTTGAACCAGAAAAACGCTAGAGCTAGCGTCTTGCTGCGCGATATGAACATTGACACAGAAGAGTTAATGTCAGAACTAGAGGACTTTCTAAATCGTCAACACGATTTATTTAGTGAAAACGACGAATCAATTGCTACCGAGACCAAGCGATCACCTAAACGAAAAGGTGCGCTTGAAATATTCGGTACTGATTTAACCGCTGCCGCCAAGAACGGCAAACTAGATCCAGTAATAGGCCGAGACGACCAAGAAGAAAGGTTAGTTACGATCCTAAGTCGACGTACCAAAAACAACCCAGTTTTAATTGGTGAGCCTGGAGTTGGTAAAACCGCGATTGTTGAGGGCTTAGCACAACGGATTGTGCGTGAGGATGTGCCCGACCATCTACTCGACAAAAGAGTTATACAGCTAGATCTAGCTGGTATGATTGCTGGCACAAAATATCGCGGTGAGTTCGAAGAACGACTCAAGAAAGTAATGGACGAGCTAAGAACTCAAAAGAACATTATCGTATTCATTGATGAGCTACATTTGATGGTTGGGGCGGGTGCTGCTGAAGGCGCGCTTGACGCAGCTAATATTTTGAAACCATCACTTGCCAAAGGCGAAATCCACCTAATTGGAGCCACTACACTTGATGAATATCGTAAACACATCGAGAAAGACAGCGCCCTAGAGCGTCGCTTGCAATCGATTGTTGTACCAGAGCCAAGTCTGAAAGATACCATTGCGATACTAAAGGGCCTGCGCCCGCATTACGAGAAGCATCACGGCGTCAGTATGAGTGACGAGGTGCTAGAAGATTCGGTTTATATGGCGGATCGATACGTTAGCGAACGTTTTATGCCCGACAAAGCTATTGATGTGATTGACGAGGCAGCTGCCTTGGTGCGTGTTAAGAGCGGCCGCAAACCTAGTAAATTACGTGATTTTACCAAGCAGCTCAAAAATCTAAATGAAAAGATGGAAGAAGCGGTTACGGCTGAGGATTATGAACGGGCTGCACTTTATAAAACTAGAATTAGTCAATTAACCGTTAAGCTAGAAGAGACAAAGCTGGACTTTGAAAAGAAGACACCGATAACACTAAATGATGACGATATTGCGCATGCGATTGCTGTTATGACCAATATCCCAGTTAAACGTGTCCAAAAATCAGAAGCAAAACTACTACGTAATCTAGAGAAACACTTGGGTAAATATATCATCGGTCAATCAGAAGCAGTTGAAAAGGTTTCAAAAGCAATTAGACGTAGCCGAAGTGGCGTTGCTAGTAGCAAGCGTCCGATTGGGTCGTTCGTATTCATGGGCCCAACAGGTGTCGGCAAGACCGAACTTGCCAAGGTTCTAGCCCGAGAGGTATTCGGCAGTGAAGATTCGTTAATAAAAATCGATATGAGTGAGTTTAGTGAGCGACATAACACTAGTCGTTTACTGGGTGCTCCGGCTGGATACGTGGGTTATGACGATGGCGGGCAGCTTACGGACAAGATTCGTAGACAGCCATATAGTGTCGTGTTGTTTGATGAAATCGAGAAGGCACATTCGGAAGTCTTTCACTTACTGCTTCAAATTTTAGAAGACGGTACGTTGTCTGACGCTAAGGGCCGAAAGGTAGACTTTAGTAATGCGATTATTATACTTACCAGCAACCTGGGGGCTGATCGAATGATGAAAGAGTCAAGCCTGGGCTTTCATGCCGTATCCAGGTCTGACGAGAAGAAGCTAGATGAAGTACATGCTGAGAACGCTGAAGCGGCTCGCTCAGCGCTTGAAAAAATGATGCGACCAGAGCTTATCAACCGGTTCGATAGTATCGTTACATTTAGAGCTCTAACCAGGAAGGAAGTGGGCAAGATTTTTGACAACCTAATCAATGAGTTGCAGGATAGATTGGTTCACAAGGGTATTCATCTAACTATTAAACCTTCTGCTAAACGCCTGGTGATTGAAGAAGGTTACGACGAAAAATTTGGCGCCAGACCGCTACGGCGTGCTATCCAAGACGAAATTGAACTTCGGATTGCCGATGGGATTTTATCAGGTGAGTATGAAAAAGGAAGCGTATTAACCGTCAGTACTAATAAGGGAGAGATACGCGTTGATGTCACCAAAGAGACATAATCTAGTACGTGTAGTTAATTTCGCCTTAAGCGCACTATTAGTATTTGTTGCGATTTGGCTGCTAATTAATCGTCAATACGTCTACGATCAAATTACGGTTTGGCAATTCAAACCTGGCCCTGGCGTTGTCCAGTTAGTTGATAGAGCTGGTATGAGTGAGCATGGCAAATTTTATTATCTAGCTAGTCAACCTAAACTAGATGGCACGCAAAATTTTAACAAAGAATGTGAAACTGTCGAAAACAGCACGTCGATTTTGGGTTGTTACACCAACAAAAAGATTTATATTTATGATGTAACTGATCCCAAACTTGATGGTATCAAAGAGGTAACTGCTGCCCACGAAGCGTTACACGCCGCCTATCAACGACTTGATAACGCCGAAAAGACCAAAGTTAATAAACTTCTCGAGGCAGAGTACATCAAACTAGAATCACAACCTGAGTTTAAGGATCGGATGGCGTTTTATGCGCGTACTGAGCCGACCGAGCGAGATAATGAGCTACATTCGATTATTGGAACAGAAGTCGCCGATATTAGTCCTGAGCTCGAGACGTATTATAAACGGTATTTCGACGACCGCCAGAAGGTAGTCGCTTTGAATGCCGCATATAGCGGAGTGTTTAAGGCACTCGATCAAAAGCGCACTAGTTTGCTGTCACAAATTAATGAGCTAGCTGCCAAGATAGAATCAGATACAGCGCAATATAACAGCGATGTGGTTAAACTAAATGCTGATATTAATACGTTTAATAACAAAACATTTTCATCAAGAGCGCAGTTTGATTACGAAAGGTCACAGCTCACCAATCGAATAGCCGCCCTAGATGTATTAAGAAGTAGTGTTGAAGCTGAAGTTGCTAGTCATGATAGTTTGGTCAAGCAGTATAATGAAATTGCTATAGAGTCTAAGAAGCTATATAACAGCATAGATTCAACATTAGCTCCTACGCCGTCGGTCTAAGGTATAATACAAGTAATGGCAAAATCAAGAACTCAATTTATCTGTCAAAATTGTGGCGCAAGTTATCCTAAATGGACAGGTAAATGTGATAATTGCGGTGAATGGAATACACTGCTCGAACAGGCGCCATTAAGTAGTGGTAAATCGGCGGTTGCAAGGGGTATGTCGACAGGAAAAGTCTTACCAATTCAAACTATACAATCTATATCGAAACAAGAATCTATGAAGCGACTTACGACGGGGTTCTCGGACCTAGACGGCGTGCTTGGTGGTGGTATCGTGCCTGGTGGCGTGGTGCTAATGGCTGGGCAGCCTGGCATTGGTAAGAGCACGCTGCTACTTCAGGTTACAGCTAACGTTGCTCATAAAAGCCCGGTGTTATACGTCAGTGGCGAAGAATCAGCTAGTCAGGTTAAACTCCGAGCTGAAAGGTTGGGGGCAGAAAAAAGTGAGCAACTGAGCTTTGCTGCCAGTACCAGCGCTGATGATATCGCAGCAACAATTTTATCTGGCAAGTATCAACTAGTTATTATTGATTCAATTCAAACACTTGCACTTGATGAGATTACGTCAGCTCCTGGTACGGTCAGCCAGATAACCAACAGTAGTAGCGTAATTATTCGGGCCGCTAAACAATCTGGCGCTGCAGTTGTTTTGGTTGGGCATGTCACCAAAGAAGGCAGTATTGCAGGTCCGAAGGTTTTGGAGCATTTGGTTGATGTTGTTTTGCAATTTGAGGGCGATAGATATGGTGGGTTCAAGGTTGTCAGAGCTATCAAGAATCGATTCGGTTCTACTACAGAAGCAGCTATTTTTGAAATGTACGAAGAGGGCCTACGGTTAGTCGAAAATCCTTCAGCTGCGCTGCTTGCGGAGCGTCAAAATGCTGATGGTTCGGTCGTGTTAGCTACGCTTGAAGGCACAAGACCGCTACTAGTGGAGATTCAGGCCCTTGTTAATACAACAAATTTCGGTTATCCTAAGCGTACTGCTAGTGGGTTTGATTTAAACCGTCTGAATTTATTAATTGCGGTTATTGAACGTCGCACGAAACTGAATTTATCGGATAAAGATATTTATATAAATGTCGTCGGCGGACTAAAACTAAACGATCAAGCAGCAGATTTGGCTGTCTGTATGGCGATTGCTAGTGCAGCAGCAGAACGAAGAATTGATGACGGAGTGGTTGTTTTTGGTGAAGTTGGCCTAGGTGGCGAGATTAGATCAGCCATTGGCGCCGACAGGCGCATAGCCGAGGCAAAAAAACTAGGCTTTACTCAGGCGATAGCTCCAAAAAGCTCATCAAAGGACTCATTTATTAAAAGCGTTAGTGATTTACGTTCTGCGTTAATCGACTATCTACAAAAAAAGTAAGGAAACAAATGGAAATATTCATTATAATTTTGCTGCTTATTATTGCAGCAGAAGCGACATATCTGGTCGCAGTTAACACAAAAAAACTAGCTCACAAAAAGCATAATCGCCCAATCTTTGTTGATACGTCGGTATTGATCGATGGGCGTATTTTAGCAGTGGCTGAGTCGGGCTTTATCGGTGACACGCTATTTATTCCGCGTAGTGTAATTGGAGAGCTGCAATACCTAGCTGATAATGCCGACGCCGAGAAGCGGAGTCGAGCTAGGCATGGACTTGATGTTGTAAACGAGCTCCAAAAAATGCCCGACGTAAATGTTGAAATTTTTCAGGATGGCAGCAAGGCCGAAGAGGGTGTTGACGAACGATTGTTAAAATTAGCGCGAGAAAACCACGGCGTGATTTGTACGATTGACTATAATTTGAACAAAGTTGCTCAGGTTGAAGGTTTAGTTGTTCTTAACGTCAATGACCTGGCAATGAGCCTCAGGATGGCATATTTACCTGGTGAGAAGATTATGCTTGAGTTAACTCAAAAAGGCCAAGACAATCACCAAGCGGTTGGCCATTTAACAGACGGAACTATGGTTGTAGTTGAACATGCTAGTGACCGTATCGGTAAAACGATTGAAATTGAGTTTATTCGTAGCCTGCAAACAGCGGCTGGAAAAATGATGTTCGCTCGTCCAACTGACAAACAGGCGTCGCATGGTAGCGATAATCGTGAGCAAAGCCCAGTGTCAAAGCCAAGGAGCACCAATATCAACAAAGATAAAGCTAGAGGCCGCTCTAAGGCTGCTAGTAATGCGAATCGTGGTAGTGTTAGTAAGTCTTCATTGCAGTCACGTAAGCCTCGTACGTCAGCTCAGAACGAATCAGATCTAATTAAATTAGTTAACGAACAAAAGTAATCTTAGGGAAGTGGCGTATAGGCTGGCATAGTGCCGGTTGCGACGTCTACGTAATAGCCTGTATCAGTAGCGGTAACTGTTATAGGTTGAGTTGAAGTTGCACTAGCAGGTACCGAGTATACATAAGAATAGTTACCGTCTTTGGTGAGTGTTTTAACCAAACTGCCACCAACTTTAATTTCAACACTACTTATCTTAAATGGAGATCCGTTAGTGACAGAGCCGCTAATTGTATAGTCGTTAGGACTACCTATCACTGGTGTAACAGTTACTGACCCTGCATTTGGACCTGTGTCACTACAGCTGTGTGCGTCGTCTTCCTTGGTGGCGTCATAGCCTGCAGGTGCAGTATAGATGTCCTTTTTGGTAACAGGGTCAACCATTTTAGTGACATCCATTTCAATCTTGGCTCCGTCCGGCGTACAGTCGGTTGCTTTCTTTTTTGAAACTTTATCAAATGTTAATTTATCTGTTGTCTTACCTTGGTTCTTGTTCCACCAAGAAGGATAAAGTTCTCCGCCTATTCGTTGGATTCCGGCTGGTTGAGTGAACCAATCGCCCGATTTCCATTTACCTTCTTTGGCATAAACCTCTTTGTGAGCGTACTCCATGACTGTCTTGATGATTGGACCAGGTAGGGTTGAGTTACCGTTTTTGAGTATCGTGGCATCCGAGTTACCGAGCCAAACGCCCATGGTTAAAGCTGGGCTATAGCTCATCATCCAAATGTCTTTGGCATTTCCATCTTTATCTGACGTACCGGTCTTGGTGGCAGTTTTGACGCCAGGGATATTCATTGCAGGAGTATTAGCTAGGCCAGCACGAGCAACAGGATCAGTTAAAATATCCGATACAATGTAGGCAGATTGAGGATCAATAACTCGTACACCGGCTGGATCAGTCCATTTTTGTAAGCCCTCACCAGAACTATTTTTGACTTCCAAGATTGAAGATTGAGGTTTATAAACGCCCATTCGAGCAATTGAGGCGTATCCGTTAACTAAGTCGACTTGTTTGATTCCACAGCCACCGATGGCAGATGCTAATCCTGCATTAACCTCGTTACCCTGAGTACAATAACTGGTTCCACCCATCGCACGAATTTCTTTTAGGGTCGGTTGAATGCCAGAAATGTACATTGCTTTTACGGCTGGGATATTACGTGAAGTCGCTAGGCTTATCCTAATCGGAATATCGCCCTTAAACTTGTGATCGGCATTTTGTAATTTTGCTCCGTAAATTGCATCAATCGGTTCATCTTTTAGGATTGAGCCACTACCGTAGTTGGCTTGACCGTCAGGCTTCTTTTGGAATAATTCTGTATAAACTAGGGCCTTGATAGTTGATCCAGGTTGAATATAGGCAGTTGCGGCATTATCTTGACCAAAACCAGGATACTCGAAGTCGCGACTACCTACCATGGCTACAATTTGGCCAGTTTGACTATCCTCGACAGTGGCTGCACCATTACTAAAGCCTGCCCAGGCAGGCACATAAGAACTAAACATTGTGTCCATCGCTTCTTGTAACTTATCTTGAATTCGAATATCAAGTGTTGTCTTGACTGTTAAACCACCTTTACCAACCGTCGCTTTACCTAGTTCTTTTTCTAACTCGGTGCGTACCATTTGTACGAAATGAGGCGCCTTGATGTTTTTGTATTGGCTTTGTTCAGGTAGTAGATGGTCAATAATTGGGTACGCTTTGGCCTCGTCAGCTTGCTTCTTAGTTATGTAACCCTGATCACGCATATTATCTATTACAGTGTGCTGACGAGCTATTAGAGCTTCGTGACCGGCAACGTTATATGGGTCATAAACAGATGGGTTTTGTGGTATTGCAGCCAGTAAGGCGGCTTCGGCGATATTTAGATCTTTGGCGGACTTACCAAAGTACGTTTGAGCCCCAGATTCAGCTCCGTTACGCCGACCACCATAGGGTGATTCGTTGAGGTATAGAGTTAGAATCTGATCCTTGTCGTACATACGCTCAACTTCAATCGACAGAATCAGCTCTTTGATTTTGCGTGGTATACCACCAAGGCTTCGGTTGCTGGATTGATCAGAAAAAAAGACTTGTTTAACGAGTTGTTGGGTTAGGGTAGATCCACCTTGTGTATCACCACCTGTTAAGTTATTGAACACAGCTCTAATTAACCCAGACGGGCTAATGCCTCCGTGAACATAAAAGTCTTTATCTTCGATTGCAACGGTTGCTTCTTTGAGATAGTTACTGAGGTCTTTACTGTCGACAACTAGTTTGTAGTTGCCGTCACCCTTATCTTCCCAGAGGACATTGCCGTTACGGTCCAAGTATGTCGTAACTGTGGTTTGCACGCGTTTGGCAATTTCGCCAGGTCGAATTGAATCAAGGTCCTTACGAAAGTATGCGAACAATCCACCAATCAGAAGTGCCATCAATAGGATTGTGACGCCAGCTATCTTGAGCGCCATTATTGCACCACGTTTACTAAACCAGAAAGCTGCTAGTCGTTTAGGGTGCATGCGGTAAAAGAATCGTTTGACTGGGTTTTTAGGTAGCGTTGCTAAATAACGGGCACGTTTACGTGCATCGGCGTCCTTTTTAGCTTTTCTGGTTCGAGCTAGGTTTGAATAAACGTTAAGTTTACGCGAAGGTGATGGTTTTTTAGCCACGTAGTATATTTCCCATAAGCAATATCATCGTTTATTATAGCACTAAATTCTTGATGGCCCAATATTCTAATAGGTAAATTCTGGCTATGTGTTTAGGGCTAAAGTTTGGTATACTTTCAGATAGACAAGCACTAAAAATATGGAGACAGAATGAAATTTTCCGAAGAATTAGCCTGGCGCGGATTCGTAAACCAAACTACATATAAAGACTTATCAATCCTAGATAGTGGCTCTGTTTCATTTTATTTTGGCGTTGACCCTAGTGCCGATAGTATGCAAATCGGTAACTTAGCTGCCGCTATGATGGTTCGACACTTTATCGATGCTGGCCACAAAGCTTATTTATTGGTTGGTGGCGCAACGGGAATGATTGGTGACCCAGACGGCAAAAAGGCTGAGCGCAACCTACTTACACTCGAAGACATTGACCACAACAAATCAGCCATTGCTGAACAATACAAAACTATTTTTGCTGGAAAAGATTTTACGATTGTCGATAACTACGATTGGTTCAAAGATATGAATTATCTGACATTTCTTCGTGAAATCGGTAAAAACGTTCCGATGAATCAGATGCTGGGGCGTGAGTTCGTACAGTCTAGATTAGGTGCAGATGGAGCGGGTATTAGTTATGCGGAGTTTAGCTATTCATTAATTCAAGGTTACGACTTTTTACATTTATTCCGAGAGTTTGGTGTTACGCTGCAGCTTTGTGGCGCTGATCAATGGGGTAATTCAGTAGCAGGAGTTGATTTAATACGTCGAATAGAGTCCAAGGAAGCACATGTTTACGCCTCGCCACTGGTGGTCAATAAAACTACTGGCGTCAAGTTCGGCAAGTCCGTGGGCGGTGCGATATGGCTAGATCCGTCGAAAACTAGTGTATATAAGTTCTATCAATTTTGGCTAAATGCTGGTGACCAAGACGTCATTGATTGGCTAAAGGTCTTCACATTGCTATCAAAAGAAGAAATTGAAGATTTAGGGCGTCAGTCACAGACAAACCCCGAAAAACGCGCAGCGCAAAAAGTTTTGGCGCGTGAAGTTACGACGTTGGTACACGGCAAAGAGCGATTCGAATCGGTTGAGCGCGTGACAGATGTCCTATTTGGCAGTGCTGACTTCATCTCATTAAACGAGGGTGATCTTGACGCTTTAGCCGCCGAAATTCCAACTTTTACGACTGGTCAATCAATCATAGACGTCCTAGTTAAATCAGGCGTATCGTCTAGTAATGGCGATGCAAAACGGTTAATCGAAGGCGGGGCAATTTCGCTAAACGGGAACAAGGTCGACTCAGACCAGCCAATCAACGAGGTGACGCTTTTGAAAAAAGGCAAGAATACTTTCGTCTTGGCCCGTTAAGATGTGATCAAGTTTCAAAATTAGTAATATTAATGAGGTTTATAGACAATGACTAAAAAATTAATCGCATTTGACCTTGATGACACACTAGCGGTAACGAAATCACCAATTTCAGACCGTATGGGTAAACTATTGGTTGAATTATTAAATAATTATGATGTTTGCATAATATCTGGTGGGTCGCTGGAGCTTTTTCAAATGCAAGTTATCGATAGGCTGGAGGCAACGCCGCTACAGCTTTCGAGGCTGCACTTAATGCCCACCTGCGGAACCAGATACTATAGATATGAAAAGATAAGTGAAGAATGGGCTTTACAGTATGCTGAGGATTTAACCAAAAAGGAAAAGGACAAAATAAGTCACGCTCTGGAAAAGGCGGCGAAATCGCTCGGAATCTGGGACATAAAAGTTTATGGCGAAAGAATCGAAGACCGTAACAGCCAGGTGACATATTCCGTACTTGGTCAACTGGCACCAGCTGAAAAAAAATACGAGTGGGCCGCTAAAAATCAGGAAACAAAACTTAGATTACGCGAAATAGTGGCTAAAGAACTACTAGATTTAGAGGTCCGACTTGGCGGAACAACAAGCGTTGACGTTACTAGGATTGGAGTGGATAAGGCCTACGGTATGCAAAAGCTAATTGAAGCTCTTGATATTAGTAAAGACGAAATACTGTTTATTGGTGACAAACTTCAAGAAGGCGGAAATGATTACCCTGTTAAAACAATGGGAATTGACTCTATTGAGGTTGAAAAGTGGGAAGACACCGCATTTGTCCTCGATGGTATTACAAGTATTTCATAATATAAATACTATCACTAACACTGTTATCATAAGTACATGAACTTGTTGTCATCAATAGGCAAAATAAAAGGAGTTGGCGAGAAAACTGCCGAACAGTTTGCTTTGGCGGGGATTGAAACTGCTGGAGACTTAATAGACTTCTTGCCCCGCGCGCATGAAGACTTCTCGCAGGTTACTAAGATTATTAATATTGCACCGGGTAAAGTTACGATTAAGGCACGCTGTGAAAAGATTGCCACGCGTCCAGTTCGCAGAGGTCTGAGGATTACAACGGCAACTCTTGTTGATGAAACTGGTAAACTACAAGCAGTTTGGTTTAATCAGCCATATCGGGAAACACAATTAAAAACCAGTAAGGAATTCTTTTTCTCTGGTGAGTTCGAGTTTAATTTTAACCGCTATCAGTTGACGAATCCCAGCGCTGAACTGGTCAGTGATATGCCTGTCCAGACTGACCGAATTTTACCTGTTTATCGCTCAATTAAGGGCCTAAAAACCCCGTTAGTGCGTAAAATCTTGGCAGAACTAAGACCACTTATATCGATGCTACCCGAAACACTACCAGCCAGTGTGGTTCAGTCTGAGAAATTGATGTCGCGCAGTCAAGCGATCTTGGGCATGCACTTCCCTGAAAGTATGGAGGATATAGAGAAAGCTCGTGAACGACTGGCTTTTGAGGAGTTATTTCAGTTGCTACTAGCCAGTCAGCTAAATCGTCAAGAAAACGCAAAATTAAACGGTTGGCACATTCCATTCGATCAAGTAACGGTCAAAAATTTTGTGTCTAAATTACCATTTGCTTTGACGGGTGCGCAAAGGATTGCTGCATGGGAAATATTACAAGACTTTGAAAAGAAAACTCCAATGAACCGATTATTGCAAGGTGATGTTGGGTCGGGTAAAACTGTCGTAGCTGGACTTGCTGCTGTCCAGGCTGCCAAAGAGGGCTTTCAAACAGCCTTCATGGCTCCTACTGAGATATTGGCGTCGCAGCATGCCGAAACACTTAGTGGACTTCTAGAGCCCTTAGGTGTGAAGGTTGGTTTACTTACTGGTGGCGTAAAGGGCGCATCGCGAAAGACTTTATATCAACAGCTTGAATTAGGAGTTGTTGATGTTGTAGTCGGGACTCACGCGTTGATCCAAGATACTGTTAAATTTCATAAACTTGGCTTCGTGGTAATCGACGAACAGCATCGTTTCGGCGTTAATCAACGACAGGCACTACTAGGCAAGTCTAAGTTTATGCCGCATTTGCTGGCTATGACAGCTACACCGATACCTCGGTCGTTAGCGCTTACAGTGTACGGTGAACTGGATGTCAGTATTTTGAACGAATTACCAAAAGGTCGTTTACCAATAAAAACCAAGATTTGGTCGCCGAACAGTCGCGCACAGTTGTACAGTCTAGTCGATGAGCAAATCGGTCAGGGTAGGCAAGCTTACGTGATATGTAGTCTGATTGACGACAATCCAGATAACGAGATAAAAAGTGTCCAAGCTGAATATAAAAAGCTTCAAAATTCGATCTTCAAACATCGTCGAATTGGGTTACTTCATGGAAAATTGAAATCTAGTGAAAAAGAGGCTGTCATGAAAAGTTTTGCAGATAATGAGATTGATATTTTGGTCAGTACCACCGTCGTAGAGGTTGGTGTTGACGTACCGAACGCTACTGCGATGATTATCGAAGACGCAGATAGGTTTGGGTTGTCACAGCTCCATCAGTTGAGGGGGCGTGTCGGTCGTAGTGGCCATCAAAGTTACTGTTATTTAATTACTAGTACCAGCTCAAAACCTACTGAACGTCTACGCGAAATCGAAAAGTCGAATGATGGCTTTTATCTAGCCGAAGTTGACCTAAGGCTACGTGGTCCAGGAGAAATTTATGGACGCGCACAGCATGGAGCTTTGAGCCTACAAATCGCAACACTAGCTGATACGAAACTTATTGCGCGAGCACAACGTCAAGCCAAGGTGTTTATCGAATCAGGCCAGGATTTGTTAGAATATAAACAACTATTTCATCAGGTCGAACAATATCAACGTTTAACGACACTTAATTAATATGAGATTACGAATTATTGCAGGTAAACTTGGTGGACGCACAATCTTTGCGCCTGACGGTGCCACAACTCACCCTATGGGCGAACGGGTACGTAACGCCATGTTTAATAGTATCGGCGAAGAAATCAAAGGTGCTGTGGTGCTGGATGCCTTTGCTGGATCTGGCTCAATTGGGCTTGAGGCAATTAGTCGTGGCGCCGAATCGGCTACTTTCTTAGAAAAAGACCCACTGGCTGGTCGAATTATGGAAGAAAATATCGATGAAGTTAGTGTAAGGTCGCAGTCAATCACATTTCACGGTGGTGTCAGAGCTTGGATAAATAGAACTAACGAGAAATACGATATTATTTTTGCTGATCCGCCATACAATCATGTTCAATTATCAACAGTAGTAAAATTATTTAAATTATTGAAACCAAACGGGCTTATGGTATTATCATATCCAGGTAGAGGTGAGAGACCGACCGAACTGGAGAGTGTTGTGGTGGACAGTCGTAGTTATGGTACAGCGTCCCTCGCGTATTACCGAAAAAAGGATGCCTCTTAGGCATCCTTTTGATGTTTGGTTAGTTTTCAAAAACACTTAAGTTATTTTTAGTGATAAAGCCAGCAACTAACGCTTCAATCGCGTCTGGCGTTAGATCTGTATAGTCAATGCGCTTCCCATCTCTTAATTCGATTGCGATACCAATATTTCCAATAGTTAGTGAGGCTGTTTCGTTACCAGCTCCGTCAAGTACACCTATTGTATAAATATCACCCAGCATATCTCTATGTTCGGGGCCAAGGGTAGAATCAAAACTAGTTATTTCTGCGACTAAAGCCTTCATAGTTTCACTATTGGTATATTTACCAACACTAGTAACCTCGGTTGTTTCAAACGGGTATTTATTAACGATTAGACTGGCGAGTTTCATAAATTTTTCGGTTGGTTTGTCCGAGGGTATGTCGCTTATATCAACGGGTTTTGGTTCTTTACTCATGTTATTAACTATACCCTATGTAGGCGTGAACATAGACTAACCCATATAGCAGTTTGTACGCTAGCGACGTAAATTAATTAACTTTTAGCCAATTAGCTTTTTGTATTTTGTCCTGTATGAGTTCAACGAAGCTGCTAACAAAAGAAGACTGGTATTTTTGAAGAAGCTCCGACTTACTAAGCGTAGTGCCTTTCAAGAGCTTTTCGTTAGCTACCGCGTCATGGTGTGATGCAACAATGTGTGCAGCGCCCTCGAAGAGTTCTTTGTTCGCATCGATTACTGACTCGACATCCGTAGAGTGTTGAGTCTGTAGCGCAAGTGCCATTGCCGCAAAGTAATCATTACCAAATTTATCTAACCACATCTGCATACTGCCTGGACCAACTAAATTATCACCTTTAAGTAAATCTCGTTCATAAAAATCGGCACCTGGATTGTATATAGGGTACATTCTAATAATATCTGCAATGATATGTGGGTTACTCATTTTTGCAATTGTCATCTGTACATAAAATGAGTTATCTCTTAACAGTGGCTCAACAGCCAATACAATTATGCGTTTTTTAGTTTCATTGTCAGTTTCCGAGTAATTTTGTGCCAAAACATCTATTAGTTCGGCTCTCGAGAGTGAATCGGGACCGCCAATCATTGATCTAAGTTGGGTGTTGCCACCAGTTGCTGCCGTATCAAGTTTATCGGCAAATTCACCATAGTGTAGAGCGGCAAACGCTAAGTCTTTTGAGGCTAAATTTCTGAACTCACTAACAACCTGCTCTTGGGTCATTAGATTTATTTCTATTCCAGTTGCGATGTCGTTTACACACTGCTCGTCCATATTGCAGGGAAGTATAGACTTTGACGTAGGGATTATCAAGCATAATGATTTTGGTACGCGAGAGAGGACTCGGTCACGTTCCGCGACCCCACGAGTCAGTCAAATGAACATAGTTCATTTGTGACATCGTCTTGCGACCCGCAGACTTGCGGGTCTCACCTCAACGCCCGGGTGGATGTTAAAGTCATATATATACCAAGTAAATAGTCAGTCGAGAAGACTGACTATTTACTTGGTACGCGAGAGAGGACTTGAACCTCCACGCCCCGAAGGGCACTAGCACCTGAAGCTAGCGCGTCTACCGTTCCGCCACTCGCGCATATATTAGAAAAGTACGTTTAGTTTTTGGTCATCTCGGACATTTACGACATGACGCGCGCGTCTACACATAACTTACGTTTCACGCAGGCCACTCGCGCATAAACCCCATTATATCAATAATGGGGTTGGAATATGGAATATGGCTGTTGGAATATGGCGTAATTTTAATAGCCAATAGCTAGCTGTGTGGTGAATACTGAGAAAATCGGGCGCGGCTGTAGTTTGAATCAAGGGCTGAAACCAATATTTTCATTTCGTTTTTTTGTTTAACGCCCGAATTCATTGTTCCGAATGGATCGAAAGCAGACCGTATTTGTTCATATAATTGGTTAACTTCTGGATCAATATTTTCGATTGCGGCATTCGCTTTCAGGCGACCTTCACCTGATTCAGATATAAATACACCGCCATGTTTAGTGACAAGTTCTGCATATTCACTTATTAATTTGAATACCTTTTGTTTATCGCCAACTTTATTCAATTCGAGAATTGGTCTGGTTTTAATAACTCCGTCCATGTACCTAATGTATAAAGGTAATTCAATGTGGTGCTTTTTGGCTAGGTCGGCGACCGAAACAGAGAATTCTTCGATTCTATCACTAGGAACCGATGCACCGTCAATTAATGGTGGCATTGATTCATTCTTTACTTCGGTATTTAGCACTGTTGATGCAACCTCACGTATTGTAGCTAGTTCTTCGTTTGAAAGTTTATCAGACGTAACTACATTAGCGTTTAGTTTAGCTAGGTGTTTTAGAGTATGTTTCATCTTGCGGTGTCTAGCGCCCTCGCTAAAGTCGTTGAAAGAGATATATAGAACTGCTGCAACCGAGTTGTCGGCTTTATCCTCTGAGTAAAACGGAAATATTTTACCCTTTTCGTTTGCCATGTCAAATAGTGACCCGTCAATAAGCTCAAGGGAAGTTGGTTCGTTTTTGATGATTTTGTCGGCCGCGTCTCGGGCAGATTCCGCTGAGTCGAAAGTCGCAACAATAACTGATGTGTCACTGTTATAAAATTCAGTTTTAAATACAATTTCAGATATTATACCCAGTGTACCTTGGCTGCCAATAAATAATGGCGTAAGGTCAAATGAACCATCACGTTGTTTAACTTTGGCAATTCCAGAATAGCCTGCGTTATCACGAATTTTGTCATCGATTTTATCTGTTATTAATTGCTCGTTATCTTCGATTAGGCCATCTAGTTTACGGTACAATTCGCCCTCAAGGGTTTGAAGACCTTTCTTCCTGTTAAGTTCGCGTTTGTTAATGCGACCGGTTTCGATTACATCTCCATTAGCCAGTACTACTTCTAATTTAGTAACCCAGTCGCCGGTTGAGCCTTTGGATCCCGATAATTGACCACTGTAATTATTGGCAACGCCACTACCTACAGTGCTGTATAAGTATGATTCTGGGTAAGCTGGCAGGTTTAATCCAGATGCCCGTAGAGTATCGTTTAAAGATTTATATGTAACGCCGGGTTGAACATGTGCGATTCGTTGCTTGTCCTTTAGGGAAATAAATAAAATTTCGTTTAGATGAGCAAGAGTATTAATAATTACACCTTTACCAATACTTGCACCTGTCTGATCCGAGCCGCCACCCCTGACCGTAATAGGCAAGACATGTCCTTTTTCGGCCAGCTGCCATGTAAACCTGGCAACTTTACGGATGTCGTTGGTGACGCGAGGTGAGACTATGAGTTCTGGCTTAATCTTTAGGATACTGCTGTCGTTAGCAAACTGCTCGCGAATAGCTTCGTCAACCGTTACTTCGCCTAAAAGATGTTCATTCAAGTATTTAGAGATTTTGCTCATTTTAGCGATTTTCCTTCTCCCATATATTCTGTATTAATGATAGCACAAGCGTGTTTGGAATATGGAATATAACTTTCGGCTATTAGAAAAGTAGCGGTAAAGAGCTGTTTTTGGTATAATATCTCGGCTACCTGCCTAGTATATGTATATGCGCGAGTGGTGGAATTGGTAGACACGCTAGCCTTAGGAGCTAGTGCCGCAAGGCGTGGAGGTTCAAGTCCTCTCTCGCGTACCAAAGTAAAATGAGACCAATTGGTCTCATTTTACTTTGGTTTTGAAGAGCCTAAACCTTACCCTAGGCGCGAAGGCGAAAACTGCCAGTGGCAGTTTGAGAGCGATGTTCCGATGACGATTAATCGTCATACGCGCAACTCGCGGGATCGCCGGAGGTGACCAAGTCCTTTCGAATAAATAAAGTATAATCATCGTATGACTAATCTTGAAGTAGGTGTTGGTCCACACCCCAAACCTTGGCCCGATGATGAGCGTCTTGACCCTGAATTACTAGAAAACGGAGATAGGCGCAATGTAATCGACAAATACCGTTATTGGTCGAACGAAGCTATTAAGTCAGACTTAAACAACTCACGGGTTTCTCTTCACGTTGCAATAGAGAATTGGCAACACGATTTTAACATCGGTACAATTGTGCGCGCAGCTAACGCATTTAATGTTGAAAACGTACATATTATCGGTAAGCGTCATTGGAACAAACGTGGCGCGATGGTCACTGATAGGTATTTAAATATTAAACATCATAATTCGGTTCAAAAGTTTGTGGATGAAATGCGATTAGATTCTAGGACAATCACAGCAGTTGATATTTTACCTGGCGCTAAACCAATTTCTGAATGCAAACTAGCAGAGAAAACTGTCTTAGTTTTCGGTGGCGAGGGACCTGGACTAAGCAAAGAAATGCAACAGTCGGCCAGTCAGATTGTCATGATAGAACAATTCGGATCGACAAGGTCAGTCAATGTCGGCGTTGCTGCCGGTATAGCCATGTATATATGGGTGCAACAAAACGTCTTGACACACCATATATAGCGTGTCACACTGTAAATATGCCACACGGAGAGAGTCAGACTTTTTCAGAGGCGAGAGTTAGGCTTGATTTAGAACCAAGTCCAAGATTATCTGATGCCTTATCGCTATTTCTAAATGACAGCACTGAATCAGACGTTAATAATACATTAACCATCAGATCGTTAGGTGGCTTTGGCGTTAATTTATTCGGTGAAAGCGCTTTAATCCGTCCACTTCCGTATCATATTGAACCTCATGGCGAACCTACGATTGAGTCAAAGATTCGAAATTTTGAGAATAATTATCTTAAAAAAATAAGTGGAGTACCTATTCCACTAGCTGCGTATTCAAAAACAGAATACAACCCTAGAGGCTCAACACGAATTATGATGAGGTTGCTTCCATTAGATAACCAAAAAAATGTATTTTCCGAGTTCGCAAAGTTTCTAGAAGGACCTATTGACACAACAGACCCTGGTGAGTTTGTGGTTATAAGGATACCTCGAACACGTGTCAATTTAGCTAGGGGTGCAATAATGTCTGCGCAGGGTGAACTAAATAAACTGATAATACCTTCCGATAAAGTAAAAGACACTTCAGATTATCGTCAACGCTATATGTCTGTACACGATGATGACGTCTTTCTTTCGCTCAGACCAAGACTTTCGATTTCACCAGTACCTAGTTTGGCGATAGACAATCGACATAACGAACCATCTATTGCTTAGATTATCTAACTTGTGTCGCTATAACAAAAATGAGATAATCTCTGTAAATGAGTTCACTATCATCACAACCCTACAAAGGCACACGTGACTACTATCCAGACGATAAACGGATACAAAATCATATTTTTTCAGTGTGGCGCAAAGTATCAGAGAGTTTTGGATACGAAGAATATGGAGCACCACTGTTAGAACCGATTGAAATTTATGCAGCCAAAAGTGGTCAAGAGTTAACTAACGAACAAACATACACCTTTACTGATCGAGGTGGGCGACTTGTGTCGATTCGCCCCGAAATGACTCCGTCAATATCGCGTATGGTAGCTGCGAGACGCCAAGAGCTAGCTTACCCAGCTCGTCTATATTCGATTGCAAATTTTATGCGTTACGAACGTCCTCAGCGCGGTCGTGAACGTGAGTTCTGGCAACTGAACGTAGATATATTTGGGGCTGACGGTGTTGGTGCAGAGGCCGAGATTATTGCAATGGCTGATGGAATTATGAAGGCTTACGGTGCGCAGTCCAGTGACTATGTGATTAAAGTTAACAATCGCAAACTTATAAACTACATGATGGCGCAGTATTTTGGTCTAGATGGTGTTCAGGCGCAATTGATGGTTAAATTATTTGACAAAAAAAGCAAGATTTCGGACCAAGATTTTACTGACCAAGCCACCGAGATATTTGGAGAAGGCGCCGAAAGTGGATTAACCAAGGTAAAGAAATTATTAGATGCCACTAGCATGGCTGACCTTCCGGATGAAATTCGTGGAAGTTCTGCAGTCAAAGAGGTTCAAGAGTTGTTTACGCTACTTGAGCGAGCTGGCGTCGACAGTTTAGTGTTTGACATCACCCTAATGCGCGGTCTTGATTACTATACAGGCATGGTTTTTGAAGTGTTTGATACTCACCCAGATAATAGCCGGTCGTTATTTGGTGGTGGACGCTACGATGGATTAGTAGGATTATTTGGTGCAGAACCGATTTCGGCAGTTGGCATGGCACCTGGCGGCACTATGATTGAAAACTTTTTAACTGTTCACAATTTGATTCCAGAGTCTCGCTCAACAACAGAGGTTTACGTTATAGTATTGGGTGAAGCAATGCGCGGTGCGAGTAAGTTGGCGCAAGATTTACGTGAAGCCGGTATAAACGTCGAACTAGACATCACAGATCGTAAACTAGATAAACAAATTAAAGCTGCCGTCAAAAAGAATATTCCATATATACTGTTTGCTGGTGAGTCAGAGATTGAGACTGAAATATACACACTTAAAGACGTAACTAGCGAAGATGAGCAAAAACTAACGTTTGACCAAGTTGTTGATACTGTAAAGGGGAGATAGTAGGTGGAATATAGCTATTAGAATATGGCACAATCTCAATAGCCAATAGCCAATAGCCAATAGCCAATAGCCAATAGCCAATAGCCAACTCCGTCTGGTATAATTGTTCCAATGAAGACATCTGTAAAAAATATATCCGACACATTGGTCGAATTGACTATTACGCTTGACGCCGAGCAATTAGCAATCGCCGCAAAAGTAGCAACAACTAAACTAGCTAAGGACGTTAAGGTCCCTGGGTTTCGCAAAGGCAAGGTACCTGCATCTGTCGCGTCAAAAAATATTGACCCTAAGGCCCTGGAAGAGCAGACGATGGACGATGCAATTAGTAAGGCCGTTGCTGAAGCTTTTACCGAGCAAGCTATTCAAGTACTAGACCGCCCAGCAGTTGAAGTAAAGAAATACGTTCCTGGTGAAACACTGGAATTTACCGCTGAAGCCGAGGTATTGCCTAAAATCAAGCTGGGAAACTACAAGAAACTAAAAGCCGAGAAGATAAAAGTTGCGATCGACGCCAAAGACATTGACGAAACGATTGAGCGAATGCGCCATGGCTTTGCTGAGCACAAAGACGTAAAGCGAGCCGCCAAAGACGGTGATGAAACTGTTATCGACTTTGTCGGTAAGCGCGATGGTGTGGCCTTTGACGGTGGTACCGCAACCGACTACGGACTTACACTCGGGTCTAACCAGTTCATTCCTGGATTTGAAGAAGCGATCGTGGGCCACAAACCAGGCGAGACTTTCGATATTGAACTGACTTTTCCTAAGGACTACCACGCAGCAGACCTTAAGGGCGCCAAGGTAACCTTTACGACTACACTTAAATCTATCAAAGAAGCTAAACTGCCAGCTCTTGACGATAAATTTGCCGCTAAGTCCGGACCATTTAAAACGATGACTGAATTAAAAGCTGATATTAAGCGTGAATTACTAGCTCAAAAAGAGCGTGAAGCCACCGAAAAACTAAAAGACAACCTTGTCCAGCAATTAGTTGTGGCTAGCGACATACCTGTACCCGAGATATTAGTTAAAGATCAGATGCAGTCGATAGAGCGGGATTTTATGCAAAATCTAGCATATCAAGGTATGAATATCGAACAGTACCTTGAGACAAAAGGTTTTGCTGATAAAGAATCTTGGCTAGATACCGAAGTACGAGACGCAGCGGTTAATCGAGTAAAGGCAGGACTTGTTCTTGCAGAACTAAGCAAGGTTGAGAAAATATCGGCTACCGCCGACGAACTTGCATCTCACATAGACCTATATCGCACACAGTATGCAACTAATCCAGAGGCTTTGAAGCAGTTTGAGCTGCCTGAAGTTCAGCGTGACATTGCTAATCGTTTGTTAACTGAAAAGACAGTTGATCTGCTAGTTAAGCTTAATTTAGGGAGTTAGATAGATGCCTGAAAAACCGACTCAACTCATTGAACGCGAATCTGTTGCGCAGAAGTACGAGACCATGCACATTAACGCCCCCTATAGGGCGGCCGAGTTTGATAATGAAACGCTTGAAGCTATCATAGACGGCAAAGGTTTTTTGTTCATTTCGAATAGCGAGGTGAATGGCGAGGGCGACAAAAAGCGACAAGTATATAACAAGCAGCTACTAGAATATGTGATTGACGGTGCTCTAAACTATTCAATATCTTTCGATGAATCAACGAGCATGATTACTGCATCGGTTTGTGATTCAGATAAGTCAACAAACATCGTGTACGAAGGGCGATTGTACTCGGAAGCAATAGCAGCGATCGAAGCGGCTGGATTCTAGAATCGCCGCCTAGCACTCACTTGCAACGAGTGCTAGGTTTATATATACTAGAATTATGACTAAGCCATCAAATTATCTAGTTCCAACGGTAATTGAACGATCACCTGATGGTGAGCGTGCATTTGATATCTATTCACGGTTACTTAAAGAACGAATTGTGTTCTTGGGCGAAGATGTTAATGAACACACAGCCAATATCGTAATTGCTCAATTAATACATCTAGCTTACGAAGATCCTAAAAAAGACATCAAACTATACATAAACAGCCCTGGTGGTAGCGTGTATGATGGTTTGGCGATTTATGACACGATTCAATATATTTCGCCTGACGTTCAAACAATCGGCATCGGATTACAGGCAAGTATGGGGGCATTCTTGCTATCTAGTGGCGCCAAAGGCAAGCGATATGTTTTGCCAAGTAGCCGTATTATGATCCACCAGCCATCTAGTGGTACTCAGGGTAAGATTACGGATCAAGAGATTACATTGAAGGAAGGAATCTTCCTAAAACGACGCTTGAACGAAATTTTAGCCAAAAATACCGGTCAGCCGTTATCTAAAATCGAGAAGGACGCTGATCGCGACTTTTGGATGAGTGGCGACGAAGCCGTTAAATATGGCCTAATTGACGAAGTTATCAAAAAAGCCTAATTGTACGATATTATCATCTAAATAGTGCTTGACTATTCATTTAGAATCCCGCACAATAGGTAACAAGAAGTAGTGTAGCATGGTTACTTGTGTCTTTTTGTTTGTTGGCAGCGAACGGATGACGACCACTGTTAAGGGAATCTTCGACGCCAAGAGCCCTTTTGTTTAGGTTGGCCGATCTAAACAAACCAAATACAATTTATTATACCAAGGAGTTGCATCACCTATGGCAAAAACTAAACCTAGCAGCGCTAAGCGAGTGTTCTTTACTGAGGACGACACAGCGCTATCACTACCAAACTTAATAGCACATCAAAAGGACAGCTGGCGTGATTTTGTTGAAACGGGATTAGGCGAAATATTCGCTGAGCTGAATCCAATTGATGACTATACCGGTCAAAAATTAGCTTTAAGGTTCAAAGAATACAAATTCGATGACCCAAAAACTACCGAGACTTTTGCAAAAGAAAACAACCTTACTTTCGACGCACCCCTACACGCTAACGTAGAACTCACTAATAAAGTAACTGGCGAAGTCAAAGAAAGTGAAATTTATCTAGGTGATTACCCATGGATGACTGACCGCGGTACGTTTATCGTAAATGGTACCGAGCGTGTGGTTGTCTCGCAGTTGATTCGTAGTGCCGGCGTGTTCTTTACTGCTGATAAACTAGCAACTCGCAATACCTATGGTGCTAAATTGATTCCAGGCCGTGGTGCATGGTTAGAATTCGAAACTGCCAGCAACGGTGCGATTTATGTCAAAATCGACCGACGTCGTAAACTGCCAATTACGACTTTATTCCGCGCACTTGGGCACAGTAAAACGTCTGAAATCAAATCACTATTTGCTGATGTTGACACCGGCGAAGTTAAATATATTGATGCAACACTTGAAAAAGACCCGTCTCGCGGCTCAAACGAAGCTTTGATTGAGGTTTATCGCCGTCTTCGCCCAGGAGATCTAGCGACAGTCGATAATGCTCGCACCATGATTGAACGAATGTTCTTTGACTTTAAACGATTTGACTATAGTCGCGTAGGTCGTTACAAATTAAACCAACGACTTGGACTGGATTTGCCAAACACTACAGAAAATCGCGTCTTCCAAATTTCTGATTTAATTGCGATTGTCCGCGAGATTATTCGCTTGAACAATACTCAAGATTTGCCAGATGATATCGATGCGCTTTCAAACCGCCGAGTTAAATTAGTTGGCGAATTAGTTGCTCGTCAGTTCCGTGTCGGTATGCTTCGTATGCAACGTAATGCTATGGATCGTATGTCAATGTCCGAGATTGAGACTGTTACGCCAGGACAGTTGATTAACGCTCGTCCAGTTGTCGCTGCAGTGCGAGAATTCTTTGCCAGTTCACAGCTTTCACAGTTGATGGATGAGGTAAACCCACTAGCTGAGCTTTCACACAAACGTCGCCTAAGCTCAATGGGGCCGGGTGGACTGTCACGCGAACGTGCTGGTTTTGACGTTCGTGATGCTCATCCTACTCATTACGGTCGCCTTTGCGTGGTAGAGACACCAGAGGGCGCCAACATCGGGTTGGTACTTAACCTTGCGACATACGCACGTGTTAATGAATACGGCTTTATTGAGACACCTTACCTAAAGGTTGTTAAAGGTAAAGTAACTGATGAAATCGTTTACCTTGATGCTTCGCACGAAATAAACGAAGTGATTGCTGATGCAAGCGTCAAGATCAATCCAGATGGAACGTTCGCCGATGAGCGTGTTAGCGCTAGGAATGGTTTGCTTCCAGAGCAGGTTGATGCAACGGACGTTACCTATGTTGACGCCGCACACAAACAGATTTTAGGAACATCGGCTGCCTTAATTCCATTTATTGAGAAAAACCGTGTTGACCGTTCGCTTACAGGTTCAGCCATGCAGAAGCAAGCTGTACCATTACTTCGCCCACAGTCTCCGACTGTTGGAACTGGTATTGAAGCAGAACTAGCCAAAAACACTAGTCAATTGGTCGTTGCAAGTGGTGATGGGGAAGTTGTTCGAGCAGATGGCGACGAAGTGCATGTTAAGTACAAAGATGGCGTTAAAGTTTACGAAGTAATTCACTTTGCAAAAAGTAACGACGATCGTTCAATTAATCAAAAAGTACGTGTTATAAGAGGTCAGAAGGTTAAAAAGGGCGACATCTTAATCGAGGGAGCTTCGATTGCCGAAGGTGAATTAGCACTCGGTAGCGATCTAACTGTAGCCTTCATGCCATGGGGTGGCTACAACATGGATGATGCAATCGTGCTTTCGAGCCGCGTTGTTCAAGACGACACATTGACTAGCATTAATATCAAGGATTTCACGGTTGAAGTCCGTGAAACTAAACTAGGCAACGAAATTGTGACACGTGATATTCCAAACGTTAGCGAAGAATCTCTACGTCACCTAGATGAAGATGGTATTGTCCAACTAGGCTCAGAAGTTAAATCTGGTGATGTCTTGGTAGGCAAGATTACGCCAAAAGGCGAACAAGAACTTTCAAGCGAAGAACGATTACTACGCGCAATCTTTGGCGAAAAAGCCAAAGACGTACGCGATACTTCACTACGTATGAACAATGCCGGTGGCGGTAAAGTCGTTGGCGTTAAGATCTTTAGCCGTGAGAACGGCCACGAACTAAAGGCTGGTGTGATTATGCAAATCCAGATTTTCGTAGCACAGTTCCGTAAGATTTCAGTTGGAGATAAGCTAGCTGGACGTCACGGTAATAAGGGTGTTGTTGCCCGTATTCTGCCAATCGAGGATATGCCATTCATGGAAGATGGTACTCCAATCGATGTAGTGCTTAACCCACTGGGTGTGCCAAGCCGTATGAATATAGGACAGTTGTTTGAAACTCATCTTGGTATGGCCGCGCGAGCTCTTGGCTATAAAGTTGCGACCCCTCCATTTAATGGTGTTAAAAACGAAACTATCAGTGATGAGCTAGAAAAAGCTGGCTTTGCACGGGATGGCAAATTTCAATTATTTGACGGTCGTGACGGCAGCGCCTTTGAAGAACGAACTACAGTCGGTGTGATGCACATGATTAAACTGCACCACATGGTTAGCGACAAGATTCATGCTCGATCTACCGGTCCATACACAATGGTGACTCAACAGCCACTTGGTGGTAAAGCCCAAAACGGTGGTCAAAGGTTCGGAGAAATGGAAGTCTGGGCACTAGAGGCTTACGGTGCTGCGTCAACTCTACAGGAAATGATTACGATCAAATCCGACGATGTCTACGGACGCGCTAAGGCTTATGAGTCAATCATCAAGAATGAACCAATTGTTGGTCCGAAATTACCAGAATCGTTTAACGTCCTAGTTAAGGAGCTTCAGGGACTTGGTCTAAGAATCGACTTACTGGATGAGTCTGAAGACGCCATTATCGATGCTGAACATGTTATTAGCAGTGTAATAAACGGTGAACCTGTTTCATCCAAATCAATTGACCTAGACGATGATGACATCGAGATTCTGGACGAAGCTGACGACTTGGGTGATTTGGGCGATGGTGTGACTATTCAAGATATTGATGAAATAGAGAATTCGCTAACTAGTGAAAAGGAGGAGGCGTAATATGTCGCGTGTAATTGCAGGAAGCGGAATTGCTGATTTTGATGCAGTACGTCTATCCGTAGCTAGCCCCGAAGACATCCTTAAGTGGAGTCACGGTGAGGTTACTAAACCAGAAACAATTAACTATCGAACTCAAAAACCTGAGCGAGACGGTTTGTTTTGTGAGCGTATCTTTGGCCCAGTCAAAGATATTAATCCGCACGACAACAAACTAAAGGGCGTTCGTTCACGCGAAGCAGCCGTCGACAAAAATGGCGATTTAGTAACAAAGTCAATCGTTCGTCGCGAACGCATGGCACACATTACGTTGGCTGCTCCTGTTGCGCACATTTGGTTTATGCGTGGTACTCCTAGCGCCATGTCGCTATTACTTGGTATTACAGTTCGTAATCTCGAGCGCATTGCTTACTTTGCAACATACGTAATATTAAAAGCTGACGAAGAGAAGCGCGATCAGATGCTAGCTGACCTAGAAGCTGAAACAGAAGCTGGTCAAGTTGCCATTAAAATCCGCTACGAGCGCGAAGCAGAGGCAGAAGGTGTAGATGTTAAGGCGCTTGCCCAAGCTCAATCGACTGAAATCGAAGAATTAACCGAGAATTATAACGTTAAAAAAGCACAACTAGAGGGCCTAGTTAAGGGTGCGTTAATTAACGAAGTTGATTTCCGTAATTTACCAGAAGAATATGAAGAATTAGTTGAAGTTGGCATGGGTGGAACTGCCCTTAAGGCGCTGCTTGATGAGATTAATCTGTCTGAACTAATCGCTAAATTAACCGAAGAGGTTGAAATAGCTAAGGGTCAACGCGAGAAGAAGCTTCTGAAGCGTTTGAAAGTTCTAGAAGGAATGCACGCTGCAGGTATCAAACCTAGTAGCTTGGCATTAACAGTTTTACCGGTTATCCCACCAGATCTTCGCCCAATGGTGCAGTTAACAGGCGGCCGTTTTGCAACTTCGGATCTAAATGATTTGTATCGCCGTGTTATTAACCGTAATAACCGTCTTAAGAAACTAATTGATCTAAATGCACCCGAAGTGATTCGTCGCAATGAAATGCGTATGCTTCAAGAAGCTGTTGATGCGTTGATTGATAACTCAGCTGCTCGTGGTGGCCGTGCGGTTAACGCAACCGGTGGAAGACGTCGACTTAAGTCAATTTCTGACATGTTAAAGGGTAAACAGGGCCGTTTCCGCCAAAACCTACTTGGTAAACGTGTTGATTACTCAGGACGTTCAGTAATTGTGGTTGGTCCAAAACTGAAAATTAACGAGTGTGGACTGCCAAAACAAATGGCAATTGAACTGTTCAAACCCTTTGTTATTAGTTGGTTGATTCGAAATGAGCACGCTCACAACATCCGATCGGCAACTCGCTTAATTGAAGCGGGTGAGGCGATTGTTTGGGACGCGCTAGATGCAGTAATCGAAGGTAAATATGTGCTGCTTAACCGTGCGCCTTCACTTCACCGTTTGTCGATTCAGGCTTTCCAACCAGTACTTGTTGAGGGTAAGGCAATTCACTTGCACCCACTTGTAGCTACCGGCTTTAACGCTGACTATGATGGTGACCAGATGGCAGTTCATTTGCCACTTTCAGACGATGCACAGCGTGAAGCTCGTGAGTTAATGACAGCTACAAATAACTTGCTGAAACCAGCTGACGGTTCGCCAGTACTAAGTATTGGACAGGACGTGGTGCTTGGTAACTATTACTTGACATACGAAAAGCCAAGTGCTCAGACCAAGGAAATCAAATCGTATAGCTCCGTTTATGAAGCTGAGATGGCGTACGATGACGGAAAATTGCAACTACAAAGCCCAATTCGAGTCTTCACCAAGGGTGAAATTCGTGAAACAACTTTGGGCCGAGTATTCTTTAACGAGATTCTACCAGAAGATTTCCCTTACGATAATTCAGTTCAAGGTAAGAAACAGCTCAAAAAAGTACTGGCCAAGATTTTCGATCGTTACGACGCTGAAACCACAGCTCAGACCGCTGATAGAATGAAAGGTTTAGCCTTTAGATTTGCAACTGTGGCGGCTGTTTCGACCGGTAAAGACGATTATCTTCACTTTAAAGAAATTGCTGAATTCGTTGACGAAGGTGACGAACGAACAACTTTGATTGCAGAACAGTTTGACCAAGGTTTAATTACCGAGGAAGAGCGTTATAATTTGACGGTTTCCGCATGGCGATCAGTCGACCGCAACGTAACGGAATTCTTGCAAAGTCAGTTAGCACACATGGATACCAGTATTAGCGTCATGGTTAACTCTGGCGCACGTGGTGACATTAGTAACGTAAAGCTGGCTAGCGCCATGGTTGGTATCATGGTTGATGCAACTAACCGTGAAATCGAACTTCCTATACGTTCTAACTATAAAGACGGTCTAAGTTCGCTAGAACAGTTCGTGGCCACTCGTGGTGCACGTAAGGGTCTGATTGATACAGCGCTTAAAACTGCCGATTCGGGTTACCTAACGCGTCGTCTAGTAGATGTATCACAAGATGTATTTACCGTAGAAGACACCGAAGGTGACGATGAAGGCTTTGCAATTCTTAGAAGTGAATCAGAACTAACAATGATCGACTTTAGCAACCGCCTAAACGGTCGCTTTACTGCCGAAGAAGTCCCAGGTCACATTGGCAAGGATGAGCTAATTACCCGTGCTGTGGCTGATGCGATCGAAGCTGATCCAAAAATTGATAGCGTACTGATTCAATCAGTTCTATCAACCAAGAATCTTCGTGGAATTCCGCGCAAGAGCTATGGTATCGATATGGCCTCAGGTAAATTAGTAAACACTGCTCAACCAGTCGGTGTTATCGCTGCTCAATCGGTCGGTGAGCCAGGTACTCAGTTGACACTTAAAACTTTCCACGCTGGTGGTGTAGCTGGTGGTGACATTACGCAGGGTCTACCAAGGGTTGAGGAGTTGTTTGAGGCGCGTTCGCCAAAGGGCCAAGCCTATATGACTGAACTGTCTGGCATAGTCGACGTTTGGGAGGATGGCAAAAAATATGTTATCCAAGTTACGCCAGATGCTGGACACGTTGAGCGAATCAAGCTCGGTGGCCGTACAGTAACTGTAAAACCAGGCAGCAGTGTCAAAGTTGGCGATGTGCTTGCGACTGGTGAAAGCGAGTCTAAGCCACTCGTAGCACCATTTGACGGAGTTGTTGAGGTTGCCGAAGACACGTTAGTTATCGCAGCTAACGCTAGTTCACCTGTTAAATACGAAGTCCCAGGCAACACTCAAATTGTAGTTAAGGCTGGCGATAAGGTAGAAGCAGGCGATAGATTAACTGTTGGTTCACTAAATCTTCACGATTTGATGCAGTATAAGGGTAGTGAAGCTACTCAACGCTACATCATCAACGAAGTACTACGCATCTACGCTGCACAGGGTCAGGACGTTGCCGATAAGCACCTCGAGATAATCGTGCGACAAATGTTTAGTCGAGTTCAGATTGAGGATCCAGGTGATAGTACCTTCGTAACTGGCGATATCGTCAGCAAAGCATCAGTTGTCGAGGCTAACGCCATTCTAGCTGAGGCCAAGAAGGACTTGATAAGCTATACCCAGTTGCTACTTGGTATTACCAAGGTATCAATCTGGTCAGATAGCTTCCTATCGGCCGCATCGTTCCAAGACACAACCCGTGTTCTGATTAACGCTGCAGTTAGTGGGCGCATCGATCGTCTACATGGTCTAAAAGAGAATGTAATTATCGGACGCAAGATTCCTGTTGGAACTGGCGCTGAAGGTTACGAACCCGAAGACCCGGGCGACGATATCGAAAGCGAAATCGCCGAAGACCTCGAACTAGCTGCTTAGCTAAGGACGCGATCCTACAACCAACCTACCGGTCTCGACTAGTAGGTTGATTTGTTTGTTAGTTTTTGCTATACTTGCAGATGAGTTTACTCTTACCAAGCGGTAAGTAAGACACAGCAAGAGCATGCTGAGCTTGAACTGTAAGATTAGAAAACGAATGTTGAAGATGCTTGAAATTAAGTTTTCATTCATGGATTGCGACATTCAAATTATTGAATTGTAATAGAATCGGAGTATAGATGCCAACAATTAACCAATTAGTACGAAAACCTCGTAAGATTGCTGGAAAAAAAAGCAAATCTCCAGCACTTGGTCGTATTCATAATGCGCTTAAGACCCGTTATAGTGACCAACCTGGCCCACTTAAACGTGGTGTATGTATCAAAGTAACCACTAAAACACCAAAAAAGCCAAACTCAGCACTGCGCAAGGTCGCGCGTGTTCGCTTGACGAACGGTCAAGAGGTTTGGGCATACATTGGTGGTGAAGGCCACAACCTACAGGAACACGCCGTAGTGCTGGTTCGTGGTGGTCGTGTGCCAGATTTACCTGGTGTTCGTTATCACATCGTGCGCGGTGCGCTCGATCTTCAGGGCGTTGCAAAGCGCAAACAAGGCCGTTCTAAATACGGTACCAAGAAAGAGGATAAATAATCATGCCACGTAAAGTTACTGTCAGCCTACAACGACGCCTAAATCCTGATCGCAGGTACCAAAGCGTACTAGTACAACGTTTGATCAATAAATCTATGCTAGATGGCAAGAAACTGCTAGCAGAACGAGCAGTTTACTCGGCACTAGAAGCGGCCGCCAAGAAGCTTGATAGCGAGAATCCACTAGAGGTTTTCGAACGTGCTCTTAAAAATGTTGCACCGAACTTTGAAGTTAAATCACGCCGGGTTGGTGGCGCTAACTACCAGATTCCATTCCCAGTTTCAGGCCACCGTCAATTGCACTATGCGTTCACATGGTTGGTTCAAGCCGCACGTGCCCGAAAAGGTATGTCATACGCCCAGTGTCTAGCAATGGAAATTGTTGATGCCTACAACGAAGCTGGCGCAGCGTTCAAAAAGAAAGAAGATACTCACAAGATGGCCGAAGCTAACCGTGCATTTGCACACTTCGCTCGTTCTTAATAATTAATTTACAAGGAAAAGCATAACTACATGGCAGAAAAAACAGTCCCCCTAAAGGACCTTCGTAACATTGGAATCATTGCTCACATTGATGCGGGCAAGACGACCACAACCGAAGGAATTTTGTATCGAACAGGATTAACACACAAAATCGGTGTCGTTAAAGGCGACGGTGACGGCGCAACTACCGACTGGATGGCGCAAGAAAAAGAACGTGGAATCACGATTACTTCTGCTGCCGTTACGACGTTTTGGAAAGGTCACAAAATTAACGTTATTGACACCCCAGGACACATTGACTTCACTGCCGAAGTTGAGCGATCACTGCGTGTTCTTGACGGTGCTGTAACTGTTTTCGACGGTAAAATGGGCGTTGAAGCTCAGACCGAAACCGTCTGGCGTCAGGCAAACAAATACGGCGTGCCTCGTATTTGTTTTGTGAACAAAATTAACCAAACTGGTGGTGATTTTTATAAATCACTTGAGACAATTCATACTCGCTTGTCGAAAAATGCTTTGCCTATTCATCTACCAATTGGTTTTGAAAAAGATATTAATGGTGTCGTAGACCTAATTGATATGAAGGCATACACCTACAAGGATTATGCTGATCACGAGTTAGTTGCTGGTGATATTCCAGAAAATATGGTTGAAAAAGCCAAAAACGCACGTTCGCTACTAGTTGAAGCAGCGGTTGAAGCTGATGATGAACTATTCGAACGTTTTCTTGATAAGGGTGAGGAATCTATTTCGATTGAAGAACTAAAGGTTGCTCTACGCAAGCGAGTTCTAGCCGGAGACTTCTTCTTGGTTACAGGTGGCGATGGCCGTGGCGTTATCGTCGAAAAATTACTAGATTTAGTAACTGATTACTTGCCAAGTCCACTCGATGTTGAGTCGATCTGGGGAATTAATCCTAAAAACGGCGAAAAGATTGAACGACACCCTGATGAATCACAACCGATGGCTGCACTAGCGTTCAAGATTGCAACCGATCCATTCGTTGGTAAGTTAATTTTTGTTCGTGTATATAGTGGTAAATTGACAGCTGGTTCGTATGTTCTAAACACTACAACCGGCAACAAGGAACGAGTTGGGCGTATCGTACGAATGCACGCCGACAAGCGTGAGGAAATAGATTCAATCAGCGCAGGCGATATTGCCGCAGTTGTTGGCTTAAAAGACACCACGACCGGATCAACACTCTCGGACGTGTCACACCCAATCACACTAGAATCAATCTCTTTCCCAGAACCTCCAGTATCAATTGCAGTTGAGCCTAAAACCAAGGCTGATCAGGAAAAAATGGGTATAGCTTTGCAGCGTCTGGCCGAGGAAGACCCAACTTTCCGCGTTCACACTGATGAGGAAACCGGACAAACGATTATGTCAGGAATGGGTGAGTTGCACCTAGATATTCTAATTGACCGCATGAAACGCGAATTTAGCGTGGAAGCAAATGTTGGTGAGCCACAGGTTGCCTTTCGTGAATCGATTAGGGGCACTAGTGAAGTCCAGGGTAAGCACGCTAAACAATCTGGTGGACGTGGTCAATACGGTGACGTTTGGGTACGCTTCGAACCAAACGAGCCTGGCAAAGGCTTCGAATTCATCGATGTCATCAAAGGTGGTGTAGTTCCGCAAGAATACCGTAAACCAGTTGAACAGGGTATTCGCGAAACTTTGGATGGCGGTGTTATCGCAGGTTACCCGGTCGTCGATGTTAAAGCGACACTTTATGATGGTAGTTATCACGATGTTGACTCGTCTGAACTAGCCTTTAAGTTGGCTGGATCACTAGCCACGCGTGAAGGTATTAAACAGGCTAAACCAATCCTGCTTGAGCCGATTATGCACGTTGAAGTCACTACTCCAGAAGAGTTCCTAGGCGATGTAATCGGGGATTTGAACTCACGACGTGGTCGCATTGATGCTATGGAAGATCTAATGGGTAATGCCAAGCTAATCAAGGCGTTTGTTCCGCTGTCAAATATGTTTGGTTACACATCAGACCTACGTTCAATGAGCCAAGGAAGATCAGCTAGCACAATGGAGCTGGCGCAGTACGAAGAAGTACCACCAAACGTAGCCCAAGAGATCATCGAAAAACGTTCAAGCAAATAGAGTTTACTGTGAGCGACCCGCATAGACAGCAGGTCGCAACGAGATTTAATATGGAAAACGAATATAGCCGCGACAAGACTGAAAGGTCAGAGTTAGTAGTAGCTTTAAATAGATTCTTTTTTGATATAGAAAGGAAACCTGACAGCTATACGGACTTGATTATTGCCGCAGAGAAGTTAATTTCAAGCATGCCGTTCGTCGATTCCTCAGTAGTGCAACAGTATATCGATACGAATGACTGGCTTTTGCCACTTAAGCTCGATGTGTTTGATTCGATGAGCGAAAAGGAGAGAATGGAGAGGTATGCGCTCTTGCCTTTTGCGTCTGTGGGACCTTCGCTAGAAACATATCAGTTACAACAGGAAACGCCGGACTTAGTCGGGGTACGCGAATGGTACAGCGCTGCGATTAAGCAATTCAAACGCGTCACTAGTCCCGATCATAACGAAACGTGCCTAGACTCTATTCGGTCAACAGATGAAATTGTGCCATGCGAGAGCCGAGATATGATCTGTCCGCTACATTTCGTCGCCCTTTCGCTAAGGCGCGATATTACGATGCCAGACTTTAGCGATATTGCTTATCAAATTAACCCAGATATGAAAAAGGCATTAGCCGAGACAAAGGTTAATCTATATGTAGAATATAAGTTTGAAGATCCAGATTCGGTTGCAGATTACAAAAGGAAATACTATGATAATTTTTACGAGGCAGTTGGAACAAAAAATTCATTACTTTAAACAGTTATTATACTTTACGACCGGGCTATAAACCTGTATAATAGAGCGCATACGTCGTGAGGTGGTATTATCCTCATGCGAAAATAATTTAAGGAGAAACAACTAAATGGCAGATTTCGATCGAACCAAGCCTCACGTCAACGTTGGTACCATGGGTCACGTTGACCACGGTAAAACAACATTAACTGCTGCAATTACTCACGTTCTTGCAAAGCGACTTCCTAGTGATGTCAACAAACCTCGTAATTACGATGAAATAGACAACGCCCCAGAGGAAAAAGCGCGTGGTATTACGATTGCTTCATCACACATGGAGTACGAATCAGAAAAGCGTCACTACGCTCACGTTGATATGCCAGGTCACGCCGACTATGTTAAAAACATGATTACCGGTGCTGCACAAATCGACGGCGCAATTCTAGTGGTTGCTGCAAACGATGGTCCTTTGCCACAAACTCGGGAGCACGTTCTACTTGCTCACCAGGTTGGTGTGCCAAAGATTCTTGTTTTCCTAAACAAGATGGATCTTGCTGACCCAGAACTAGTTGAACTAGTCGAAATGGACATTCGTGAACTTCTTGCAAAGAACGGTTTCGACGAAGACGCTCCTATTATCAAGGGCTCTGCTACTAAGGCACTTGAAGGCGACAAAGAATCAGAAGACGCAATTATGGAACTGGTTCAGGCTTTGGACGATTTCGTTCCAGAGCCAAAACGCGACCTAGACAAGCCATTCCTAATGCCTATTGAGGATGTTTTCTCAATCAAAGGTCGTGGAACGGTCGCAACTGGTCGTATCGAACAAGGTGTCATCAAACTAAACGATGCTGTTGAGATTGTTGGTATCAAACCAACTCAAAGCTCAGTCGTTACTGGTATCGAAGCCTTCAAAAAGAACCTTGACCAAGGTCAAGCAGGTGATAACGCAGGACTACTACTTCGTGGTATCGAACGTGAACAAATCGAGCGCGGACAAGTTGTTGTTAAGCCAGGTAGCCTAGAGCCACACACTGAGTTTGACGCCGAAGTCTACATCCTTAAAAAGGAAGAAGGCGGCCGCCACACACCATTTTCTAAGGGTTACAAACCTCAATTCTACTTCCGTACTACGGATGTTACTGGTGAAGTTGAACTTCCAGCCGACAAAGAATTAGTTATCCCTGGCGACACACTAACCTTTAAAGTTAAGTTGCTAGCACCTATCGCTATGGAGCAAGGTCTAACCTTTGCTATCCGTGAAGGTGGTAAAACCGTTGGTGCCGGTGTGGTTACCAAGATCGTTAAGTAGTTAGAAGATAGCTATTAGCTATTGGAATATAGCAAAAGAATACCTCCGAGCAATCGGAGGTATTTTGTTGTGAATACGAAAACCCCGCTCAACCCGGAGGCTAAACGGGGCCTCGACGTGGATGATACGGGGATTTAGCCCTGAGCGTGTAGCACTAGTGTCGCTACTGGCATCAAGACCCCTCTTGATTCTCCGTCGAACGATTTATCTTGAATGATCAAGGTGAACTCGTGCGCCGGAAGTATAGCTATTCGCTGTATGGCACGACTTAGTCTGCGCCGGATAACTCTCTTTCTTCGCTTAATTGATCTGTGCGGTTGACCAACAAGCAAAAATTGAATGTGCCTTGAGGCGGTGAGCCGCTTGCTAGTTAATGCCTCTATGTGCAGCGCCTTTGCCAGCTCAATACACCCGTTGCGAAAGTTACTAGAGGGAAATACAGCCCCTCCTGTGATTGTTTCGGCCATGCTGTTCTCCGTTCAGTAGGGACTATTAATAGATATTAAAACAAAAATGAGTATACGTCAATTGGCGCCAGTCTTGCATATCTGTTAAATCAGATGTACAATATCAAGGTATTATTAATCATATCGACAACTACATTGTGGCAGAACAAAACTGGTCCATGATTACTCTAAGGGGTGACCGCATCACTTGATACGGTGTAGGTTACGGTATCGCGTCATGTGGATGACAAAAGGAGCCTAAATAATGGCAGAAACAAAGGAAACGGGTCTACGTATCCGAATTCGCTTGAAGGCCTATGACCATAAAGTCATTGACCAGTCAGCAAAACAAATTATCGACACGGCAATCAGGACAGGCGCAAGCATTGCTGGCCCAGTACCACTACCAACTCGTCGTAGTACTTTTACAGTGGTGAAAAGTCCACATGTCTACAAAAAGGGTGGAGAAGCATTCGAAATGCGCGTACATAAACGCCTGATCGATATCACAAACGCTACTCCCAAGACGATCGATAGCCTGCAAAACCTAAGCCTTCCGGCTGGTGTCGATGCAGAAATCCGAATGTAATAAAGTTAGCAACAAAATAACCCCCGTAAACCGGGGGTTATTTATTTGATAAAAACGACTACAGATTATTAATACTCTCTGTAATGCGCAGAATGTCTAATTGAATATTTAGAATCCAAAGGAACAGAATCAGTATAAATCCTAATAAAATTGCCCAGTAAACTGTTTGTTTAGTAACCTGGAATGACATAAATGGCCGAGTGTCAGCACTGACACGGAATGATTTAACCGCTGCTTTTTTTGTAGTCTTTCGTTTAGCTGCAGTCTTTTTAACTGGTTTCTTTTTGGTTGCCATTTGTAAATTCTCCTTTTAAGCGTATCCCACCCTAGGGTAACGCAAATTGAATGCTTATAGCAACATTATGCATAAAATAACTATTAAACACAAGCGATATTACTTGTAGACCTGGCCACCGGGTAGGTTAAAGAACTCTTCGAGAGTAGTTATCTTTTGTTTCTTCATTTCGTCTGCCAAATAGTGACCAATATATCGATAATGCCATGGCTCGAACTTGTAACCTGTTATTTGTTGTTTGTCGGACGGATACCTAAGTAGAAATCCGTAATCAAGGCCATGATTCGCTAACCATTCGCCAGCCGTTGTTTCGGCATAACACTCATCAATATTACACTGTGGGGCATTGACGCTGCCAAAATCAATTGCCAGACCTGTTTGATGTTCACTGTATCCAGGACGAGCGCTGAATGTATCAGTCATAGCCTGTCCATAAGTGGCTGAATAATTATTATAAAGTCCCACTTGATAACCATATGACCTGTAACTACTTGCGATAGTAAGGTATATTCCGTCACGTACAGCTGCAGCAAACATGTAGTCTAAATCAGCGACCATTCGAGTGTTAACCGTTCCGCCATGTACATTAGACAGGCTAGCTGGTACATAATTGATTGGATTTAGGCGGTGGCTTTTGTTTACAATCACCCACAGGCTATCAGCCTCTGTCAAAAAATGTTTTGAGCTATTAAATTTAGGAACAAACGGTTTAGGAGTAATAATGATTCTTGGATGGATTGGAAACGCACCCAGTTTTGGGATAATTTGATTGATTTGATAGGTGACGACAGTCGAGAACATAGCTATGAACACGAAAAATACTAGGATTACACCAAAAGTTTGGTTGTTTGTTTTTCGCCCAACTTGCATGTCAATATTCTAACACAAGATAATTGACTCCTAACAGATGGTGTGATAGGATAGATTGGTAACTTATTACGAAAATAATAACTATTCTTGGTGAATTGGTAAGTCCAACAGATATGGATACTGCCCTCCACCAAGAATTTTAAGTGGGAGATTAGAAGAGCCATGAAAGCACTTCTCGGTACCAAAATTGGTATGACCCAAATCATCAGTGAGGACGGACGCGCAATTCCTGTGACGTTAATTCAAGCTGGCCCCGTAACTGTGACTCAAGTTAAGTCTGTCGAATCCGACGGCTACAACGCAGTTCAGGTGGCATATGGTGAGGGTAAGAACTTGAGCAAGGCCGTAGCTGGACACACAAAACCAGCTGGAAGTAGCCCGAAATATATTCGGGAAATTCGTGTTGCTGACTTACCAGAGGGCCTCTCGGTAGGAAGTGTCATTAATGTTGAAGCGTTTACGCTGGGTGACATTGTTGACGCAACAGGAACAAGCAAAGGCAAGGGTTTCGCAGGAACCGTTAAACGTCATAACTTTGCAACCAGCAAAGCAACTCATGGTGGTAACGGCAACGTTCGAAAACCTGGCTCGATCGGATCGATGTATCCACAAAAAGTCTTTAAGGGTAAACGTATGGCTGGCCGAATGGGCCACGACCGCGTTACTGTCAAAAACCTTGTGGTAGCTTATATTGACCCCACTAATAATCTAATTGGCCTCCGTGGCGCTGTTCCAGGCCCTAAAAAGGGTCTGATTGTGATCGGAGGAAAAGCATAATGGCTGACATAGCTAAACCAACAACTGCAGTTAAAGCACCGGCTCTTCCAAAAGCTATTTTTGGAGTAGAGGTTAAAAACCACGAGTTACTACGTCTAGCGTATGATTCATACCTAGCATCTGCTCGTAAGGCAAGCGCTACTACTAAACAGCGCGGTGAAGTCAGTGGCGGTGGTAAAAAACCTTGGGCCCAAAAGGGAACTGGTAAAGCTCGATTTGGTTCGTCTCGTAACCCAATTTGGCGTGGCGGTGGTGTTGTTTTTGGACCTCGCGGTAACGAGAACTACACGAAACGTATTTCAACCGCTAGTAAGCGTGTTGCACTTCGTCAAGCGTTGACGCTTGCGAATAATGCCAAGAAAATCTTAGTAAAAGATTTCAAAACTACCGGCAAGACCAAAGAAGCTATTAAATTCATGACTGACAACAAACTAGGGCGACGCGTTCTACTAGTCGTCGATGAAAAAACACCTCAGATTTTGCGCGCAACTAATAATATTCAGAATCTACTACTGATTCGCGCTAATTACCTAAGTGTTTACCACATTCTAAATGCCGACAAGATCGTTATCACGCAAGATGCACTTAAAACAGTCACGACATGGCTAACGAAGGAGACAAAATAATGACTTCTAAAATTAGCGTATTCCCACGTGCTACCGAAAAAGCTTACGGACTTTCAAAAGGTAACGTATATGTATTTGATGCTCCGCTTACAGCCAACAAACAAGAGATTGTGGCTGCAGTAGAGGAACAGTTCGAGGTTAAAGTAACTAATATTAAAACTCTGGTTCAATCAGGTAAAGCTGTTCGCTTCTCACGAGGCAAAAACAGAGTACCGGGCAACACCACTCGTAAAGATGCTAAGAAAGCATACGTAACTCTTGCCGAGGGCGACAGTATCAAGGTTTTTGATACACCAGCCGAAGAGCCTGCAAAGGAGAAGAAGTAATGGCAGTTAAGCAATACAACCCAACTACTCCTGCTCGTCGTGGTATGACCAGTCAAGATCTTAGTGATATTACAACTCGTAAACCACTGAAGAGTCTTGTTAAAAGCAAAAAGCAGAATGCTGGTCGTAATAATACCGGTAGAATTACAGTTCGTCACCGAGGTGGTGGTGTTAAACGCCACTATCGATTAGTTAACCACAAGTTAGCCGATGGTCTTACTGTAACTGTTGAACAAATCGAATACGATCCTAACCGTAGCGCGCGGATTGCACGCGTCAAAGACCAACACGGTCTATACCACTACGTCCTAGCTGATACTTCAATGCAAGTTGGCAAGGTTTTCACTAGTGGTACCAATGCTCCAATCGAAGCTAGTAACCGTATGCCACTGGCTAATATCCCAGTTGGTACACAGATTTACGCAATTGAGATTCACCCTGGCAAGGGCGCTCAAATGGTGCGTTCGGCTGGAACTAAAGCCCAATTAATGGCCAAAGAAGGTGATTACGCTCAGGTTCGGCTGCCGTCAGGCGAAGTTCGTCGTTTCCGAATGGAAGCAACTGCTGCAATCGGTGTCGTAGGTAATGTTCAACACCAGAACGTCAAGATTGGTTCAGCTGGTCGCAATCGTCGTAAATCTATTCGTCCAGGTGTTCGTGGTGTTGTTATGAACGCCGCAGATCACCCACACGGTGGTGGTGACGGTGGTCGTCATGGTACAGGTAAAGCACCTCGTACACCGTGGGGTCAGCTGACACTTGGATATCGAACCCGTCGTCGTAAAGACACCGCTAATTTGATTATTAAGACTCGCCATGATGCGAAGAGGAAGAAGTAACTATGAGTCGTTCACTTAAAAAAGGACCATTTGTTGATTTCAAGCTCGCTAAGAAAGTGGCGGCCTTGGGGTCAGACGATCGTACTATTATCAAAACTTGGGCACGTGCCAGCACGATTAGCCCAGAGATGGTAGGGCGCACTATTGCTGTTCATAACGGTAAAGTTCATGTACCAGTGCTGGTTTCAGAAAATATGGTTGGACATAAGCTCGGTGAGTTTAGCCCTACCCGCAAATTCCGACGTCATGGTGGAAAGGACAAGAAATAATGGCTGAATCTATGACCATCCGTGCATATGTTAAAGAGCTTGCCATCGCTCCACGCAAGGTAGCATTAGTTGCTAGCCTAGTTCGTGGTCGCAGCGTGGCCGACGCACTTGTTATCTTGTCACACACACCTAAACGTTCAGCATTGCCTGTTAGCAAGGCAATTGAAAGCGCCCGCGCTAATGCTGTTAATACCCACGGACTGGACACCAAGACTTTGACTATTTCAACACTTTCAGTAACTGCTGGAACACGACTCAAGAGGTTTAAGCCAGCATCTCGTGGTCGTGCATTACCGTTTGAGAAAAAGACTGCAAATATCTTGGTAGAAGTAACTGGGCAGCCAAAACCTAAGAAACCAGCGACGATCACAAAGGCTACTGACACTAAGACTGTGGCAAAGCCAGTTAAACCTGCAGGAAAGGGCAAAATATAATGGGACAAAAAGTAAATCCAATTAGTTTCCGACTTCAGGTCCACAAGAACTGGAATTCGCGCTGGTATGCACCGAAACGCGATTTTTCAAAATGGCTTGTCGAAGACGTTCGTATCCGTGAACTAATCGAAAAACGTTTTGAAAGCCGACCTACGATTGACAAGGTCGAAATTGAGCGCTCAGCTAACCTGATTACGATCACGATTCACACTGCCAAAGCTGGTGTTGTGATTGGACGTGGTGGCGCAGGTGTAACTGAACTTAAAACAATGCTTGAAAAACTTGTCAGTCTACCAATCCGTTTGAACATTGAAGAGGTTAAACGCCCAGAATTATCTGCTAAATTAGTTGCCGAAAATATCGCTCGCCAACTAGAGCGACGCGTAAACTTCCGACGTGCTATTAAAATGACAGCCCAAAATACGATTGCCGCTGGCGCCAAGGGTGTACGCATCCAGGTTGCTGGACGACTTAATAACGCTGAAATGGCACGCCGCGAAAAAGTAATCGAAGGTTCTGTACCACTACACACTATCCGCGCTGATATTGATTTTCACACTGCCCGTGCCAATGCACCAGGTGTTGGAATCATTGGTGTTAAAGTTTGGATTTACAAGGGCGAAAGGGTTTAGGCTATGTTATTACCAAAGAAAACTAAATACCGAAAAGTTCGTAAGGGCAAAAACGATGGCGTTGCAACTCGTGGCCAATACCTAGCTTTTGGTGATTATGGTTTGCAGTCTCAGTCAAATGAACGTATAACTAGCCGTCAAATTGAGGCTTCACGCCAAGCTATGACTCGTCATATCAAACGTGGTGGTAAGATTTGGATTCGAATCTTTCCTCACACTCCGGTCACTCGTAAGCCCCAGGACGTCAAGATGGGTAGCGGAAAAGGTAATCCAGAATTCTTTGTCGCCAAGGTCAAGGCTGGAACTGTACTATTCGAGATGAAGGGTGTTGAAGAAGAGGTAGCTCGCGAAGCAATGCGTCTAGCTGCTCATAAATTACCAGTCAAAACCAAGTTCATCATGAGGGAGCAAGTTTAATGGCTGATAAGAAAACAACCAAGGTGGCTTCCAAAGCAACCAAAGTAGCTAAAAAGTCTACTAAAACTACTGAAGTGAAGACAATAGACCAAATGCGAACTGAACTTACCGCAAAACAAGCTGACATGATAACCGCAAAACGCGGTCACAAATTAGGCGAACTAGTAAACCCTCGAGTTTTGACAAATACACGTAAAGAAATTGCACGCCTTCACACTGCCATTAGGGCAGCCGAGATCGCAGAGCAGAAAGGAAGCAAATAATATGGCCAAGACACTAACCGGTATCGTAAGTTCAGACGCTGCGAACAAAACTATCACCGTCACTGTCGTAAGTCGTGAAACACATCCTGTTTACGGTAAACAGTATACTGTTAGTCGTAAATATGCTGCTCATGACGAGAATAACGAAGCAAAGGTAGGAGATAGGGTGATAATTTCAGAGACTCGACCAGTTTCTAAAAGCAAATCCTATAAACTTGACAGTATTGTTGAGAAGTCTCACGGTTCTATCGAACTAGTCGAAGAGGAGACCGTATAATGATCCAACAAGAAACTCGTTTAAAGGTAACCGATAACTCTGGAGCTAAAGAGATTCTTTGTATTCGCGTGCTTGGTGGTACTAGGCGACGTTATGCTCGAATAGGTGACGTTATTGTTGCTAGTGTTAAGACAGCCAACCCAACCGGCGCTGTCAAGCGTAAATCTGTCGTAAAGGCTGTAATTGTGAGGACTCGTGATCAGATTCAACGTAAAGACGGTAGCACAATTGCATTTGATGACAACGCAGCCGTAATTATTGGTGATGACAAAGCGCCTCGAGGAACACGTGTTTTTGGACCAGTCCCCAGAGAGCTTCGCGACATGGGTTACACCAAGATTATCAGCCTAGCACCGGAGGTACTATAATATGCCGACTGTAAAACGAATCCTCAAGGGCGACAAGGTTAAGATTATCAGTGGTGCCAACAAAGGCACAACTGGAACTGTTCTTCAGGTTCTAACCAAGAAGCAAGCAGTTCTTATCGAAGGTGTTGGTGAGTTGCATCGCCACATTAAACCAAGCCAACTAAATCCACGCGGTGGTCACAAAGACATTCATGTTCCGGTTTCACTACACAAGGTTGCGCTTATTGTAGATGAGAAATCAGGTAAAACTAGCCGAGTCGGCCGCCTTAAAACAGCTGATGACCGCACCGTCAGAATTGCTAAACAAAATAATGATAAGGAGATTAAGTAATGGCTCAAGCTATAGCAAGCTCAACTCCTCGCCTGAAAGCCTTGTACAAGAGTGCATATGTCAAGGAACTACAAGCCGAACTAAAACTTGGTAATATCAATCAGGTTCCAAAACTTGAAAAGATTGTAGTCAGCGTAGGAATTGGTAAGAACAAAGACGACAAACATCACTACGAAGTCGTTCGTAACACTTTAACAAAGATTACTGGACAACACCCAGTCGATCGCATGGCCAAGAAATCCATTGCAGGATTCAAAATTCGTGCCGGTATGAACCGTGTTGGTATCAGTGTAACTTTGCGCGAGGCTCGCATGTACGAATTCCTAGACCGTCTAGTAAACGTTGCCTTGCCTCGTGTTCGTGATTTTCACGGTGTAAGCGTCAAAGCTTTTGACAAATCAGGCAACTTTAACCTTGGAATCGTTGAACAGTCAATTTTCCCAGAGCTAACATTTGAGGAAACTCAATTACTACACGGCCTACAAGTAACTTTTGTAATTACAGGTGGCAATAAAGAACACAGCCGTGCATTACTAGAGAAATTTGGAATTCCGTTTGAGAAACAAGGAGGCAAAAGCTAATGGCTAAGAAATCTGCAATCGCTCGCGATGAAAAGCGCAAGAAAATGATTCTAAAATACGCCGAAAAACGTGCGGAACTAAAGGGTTTAGGTGACCAAGAAGGTCTAGCCAAGTTGCCTCTAAACAGTTCACCGACCAGATGGAAGAATCGTGATGCACTTCACGGCCGACCACGTGGTTACATGCGCCGTTTTGGCCTAAATAGAATTAACTTCCGCGAAAAGGCCTCAAAAGGCGAAATACCAGGAATAGCAAAGAGTAGTTGGTAGGAAAGGAATACAAATTATGTCATTACAAACAACTGACCCGATCGCTGACCTACTAACTCGTATTCGAAATGCAGTTATGGTTGGTAAAAACGAAGTTCGCGTTCCTGCTAGCAAACTAAAGCTAACGGTCGCGCGTGAGCTTAAAAAAGCTAATTACTTAGCTGATGTCAAAGTCGAGAGCGCTAAACCGCGTGACGAGATTGTTATTACAATCAACTTGCCTGGTGAAAACGCTAACATTACCGAGATTACTCGTATGTCAAAGCCTGGACGTCGCGTCTACGCCAAAGCAAACGAGATCCCACGCATCAAAAACGGTCGTGGAATGGTTCTTGTCAGTACTAGTCAGGGAGTTATTCCTGGTCATACTGCCATCAAAGAACGCCTCGGCGGTGAATTATTACTAAAGGTTTATTAAGGAAAAGGAATAAAGATATGAGTCGAATCGGAAAACTACCAATTGACGTACCTACCGGTGTGACAATCACGGTTGACTCAGATGTTATTTCGGTCAAAGGCGCCAAAGGCGAACTAACCGTACCGCATCTGAGCGACGTGACTGTAGCGCTTGAGGGTACACAGGCTATCGTAACTCGAAAAAGCAACGAGCGAATTGCCAAAGCCCAACACGGTCTTCAGAGGTCGCTACTTCAGAACGCCGTCGAAGGTGTTACTAAAGGTTTTGAAAAGAAACTAGAAGTAAACGGTGTCGGTTTCCGTGTCAGTGGCGGTGGGGACCAAATTGAAATGCAGTTAGGTTTTTCACATCCTGTTAAATACAAAGCAAACGCTGGCATCCTACTAACTGTCGATAAAATGACAATTACAGTTAGCGGTATCAGCAAACAAGCTGTTGGCCAAGCTGCTGCTGAAATTCGTTCACTAAAGAAACCAGAACCATATAAAGGTAAAGGTATTAAGTATGCTGACGAGAATATTCGTCGCAAGGCTGGAAAGGCTGGTAAGTAACATGTCTAACTTAGCAAAAAAACTTTTAAATAAAAGCCTACGCAAGAACCGCGTACGCGCCAAGATTACTGGAACTGCCGAACGTCCACGCCTAAGTGTTACCGTTAGTAACAGATATGTTAGCGCCCAGCTAATCGATGACGTTAAACAACGCACTATCGCATCAGCTACTACTGCAGGCACTAAACAGCCTGGAACATTAGTCGAACAGGCGGCTGTTGTTGGTGCTGAAATCGCCAAAAAAGCAAAGAAAGCAAAAATATCTGCAGTTGTGTTTGATCGTAATGGTCGTAAATACGCTGCTCGTTTAAGCGCGCTAGCAGATGCGGCACGCAAGGAAGGTTTGGAGTTTTAATATGGCCGAAGATACAACTACACCAACGCCAGCACCTACAGCCAGCCGACCGGCTAGGTCAGGCGGACGTCGCGACAATCGTCGTGAGCAAGGCCCACAAGAGCCAAAACAGTTCGAAGAACTAGTTATTAATATTGACCGCGTGTCTCGTGTTGTTAAAGGTGGACGCCGTTTCCGTTTTAAGGCACTTGTCGTGGTTGGTGATCGTAAAACCAAGGTTGGAATCGGTGTGTCTAAGGGTGCTGATGTGCAAGCTGCCATCGCTAAAGCAACTGATGTTGCTAAAAAACACATGGTGACGATTGCGATGTCTGGCGATACTATCCCACATGACGCTGAAGTTAGATTCTCGGGCGCCCAAGTTATGATCAAACCAGCAGCCCCTGGAACCGGTATTATTGCTGGCGGTGTTGTTAGGTCAATCATCGGCGTGACTGGTATTCGCAACTTGCTAACCAAATCACTTGGTTCTACTAACAAAGTTAACATCGCCTATGCAACAATCGAGGCTTTAAAGTCAGTTATTCCGAAAGACGAGTGGCTAAACGCGCCTAAAAAGTCGGCTGCTAAAACAGTAGAAACGAAAGAAGCTGCAAAACCTGTAGCTAAGCCAGCAACTAAAAAGGCCGCCAAGCCAGCTGCAAAAAAGGAGGCTAAATAATATGACTAAGTATCATGAACTTAACGTCAGCGCCAGTAAAACACGTAAGCGTGTTGGACGTGGCATTGCTGCCGGACAGGGTAAGACTGCCGGTCGTGGAACTAAAGGTCAGGGCGCTCGTACGGGCAAGAAGCTACATGCAATGTTTCAGGGTGGACAACGTGCCCTCGTTCAAGCTGTTCCGAAAGGTCGTGGTTTTAAGAGCCTACGCACCCCAGCTCAGGTAGTATATTTAGACAATCTAAACGCCTTAAAGGGTAAATTGGTTGATAACGCTACTTTATTTGAAGCAGGCTATATCAATACGCCATTTCATGCCGTCAAGGTCATCACTCGCGGTGAATTAACCAAAGCCATTGATCTACGCGTGGCTGGTGCTAGCAAAAGTGCTCAGGCTGCTATTCTAAAAGCTGGTGGAACTTTTATAAAAACTGCTGTACCATTGAACAAGAGTACGAAAAATACAGAAGAAACTGTTAAAAAATAGTGCACGTTAGCTAGTCTGTGTCGAATTACGGCGCAGATTGGTTGCCAAATAAATGACGAGAGGGTAAATCGGTGAACTGGAAAACCATTCTAAAATCGCTTAAAAACCGTGATATGCAAAAACGTATCATCATTCTGTTAGGCGTAATAGTCGCATACCGATTTTTGGCTCATATTCCAGTACCACTTGCCGAACCGACCCAACTAAAGGAAGTCATTAACAGTGTTATCGGCGGATCTGACTTTGGCGGGTTCTTGAATCTGTTATCAGGTGGTGCCTTAGCCAGCTTTTCGATTGTTCTAGTTGGACTTAGTCCTTTCATTACGGCTTCGATTATCACTCAGCTTTTGACCAAGGCTATTCCAAAAATGGAACAGTTGCATAAAGACGGTGAGTCTGGTCGTCGCAAGATTAACCAGTGGACGCGTATGATTTCTGTGCCACTAGCGGTTGTGCAGTCGATTGCCTTTATTTACATCCTCAGACAAACAGTTCTAGCTGGTAACACAACACTACTAGGAAACTCTTCACCCATCGAATGGATCGTAGCAGTCACTGCCATGAGCGCTGGCGCAATTTTGCTTATGTGGCTAGGTGAACTAGTGACCGAGCAGGGGCTTGGTAATGGTATAAGTCTACTTATTTTTGCGGGTATTATTAGCCAGCTACCTCAGACAATGGCAACTATAGGTGGATCGCTGTTTGACACGTCTGCTGGCGCTCTGAGCGTCTTTGGTTGGTTTACTATACCAGTTAACCCATTATCGTTCTGGGTGGCCGTATCGTTAGGATTAGTGGCGCTAGCGGTGTTATATATATTGGTCAAAATCAACGAAGCTCAACGCGTCATAACAATCAATTACGCCAAGCGTGTCCAAGGTAACAGCAGCTACGGTGGCGTTAAAAGTATTTTACCTGTCAAAATGATTGCGGCTGGTGTTATCCCAGTTATCTTTGCTGTAGCCTTTCTGTCACTGCCGGCGTTTATTGGTCAGGTACTAAAAGCAACTGGCGATGCTAATTTACTTGATATTGCCAATAACCTAATCGTTTGGTTCCAAACACCTAATCCTGGCGCCTTCACTGGCTCTACGCTGCAGGCTTTTATATACCCGACTGCATATTTTGCACTAGTAATTCTGTTCACATACTTTTACACAGGCATTATCTTTAACTCGAACGAAATCTCTGAGAACCTACAAAAACAAGGTGGCTTCATCGAAGGAATTCGCCCAGGCATCCAAACCGAGAACTACCTGAAGCGAACCGTGAACCGCTTGATTTTATTTGGATCAATCGTTCTGGGACTTGTAGCAGTACTGCCGTTCGCTGGCGAATACTTGCTATACAACATCGCCGGTGTATCTAACAGTAACCTGTCGATTGGTGGAACCGGACTCTTGATTGTAGTGTCAGTCGCCCTAGAAGCCCTCAGGCAGATCAATAGCCGCGCTTTAATGGTTACTTACGACGACTATAAATAGCTACGTAAGTTTTCAATTTTCAATTTTACACTATCTTGTGAACTGAGAATTGTGAATTTTTTGAAAATTGAAAACTGTGAATTGATACTTGCTTTCGTCCTACCAGATATTGACACATAATTTACGTACGATATAATAGAATTAATCAAATAACGCGGGTTAGACCAACGAGCGTGTATATTCTTTATATTGCCTCTTTACGCCACACTGTAAGTGGTGTATAATTAACGATTGTAACTTATGGTAAGTCAAAAGGAAGTCATTAAATTAACAGGTAAGGTAGTGGAATCACTACCTAATACTCAGTTTAAAGTCGAACTTGAGAATGGCCATAATATAATCGCTCACATTTCGGGTAAGATGCGCAAGCATTACATTCGTCTTGTACCAGGCGATAAGGTGGAAGTCGAGTTGACTCCTTACGATCTTAGTAAGGGAAGAATCACTTTCCGCCTCAAGGATTAAATTAAAGGAACAAGGAGTTTTTGTACGCTTATGAAAGTTCGTGCAAGTGTCAAAAAAATCAGTCCTGATGATAAATTAGTTCGCCGTAAGGGTGTTCTAAGGGTTATCAACAAGAAAAAACCTAAAAATAAGCAAAGGCAGGGTTAAGTATGGCTCGAATCGCTGGGGGAACAATCCCATCAGAGAAGCAAGTAGAAACCGCACTAACGTATATCTACGGTGTTGGTCCAAAATTTGCCAAGAGCATCCTTGCGGCGGCTAAAGTCGAGCCGACCACTCGGGTGAAAGATCTCACCGAGGCTGAAGAACAACGAATTCGCGAAGTAATCGATGCCGATTACAACGTCGAAGGTGATTTACAGCGTCAGGTAACTAATAATATTAAACGCCTCAAAGACGTTAACGCATACCGCGGTTTACGTCACAAAGCAGGGCTTCCAGTTCACGGACAACGCACTCGTACTAACGCACGAACTCGTAAGGGTCGCGCCATTGCCGTCGGTGGAACTCAAAAGAAGGCAGCGTCCAAGACGTAGAAAGGAATAGATTATGGCAGAAGAAAAAATTACAACCAAAACTCCTACTGCAAGCCGCAAGAAACGCAGCACACGATCGGTTCCTTCTGGTCAATTGCACGTTCAAGCTACTTTTAATAACACAATAGTCACTTTTACTGATAAAAAGGGTAATGTCCTAGCTGCATCAAGCGCTGGCGCTACCGGGTTTCGTGGCAGCAAAAAGGGTACGGCATATGCAGCCCAAGTTGCAGCCGAGAAAGCAACCGAAACTGTTAAAGCACTTCATGGTATGAATTCAGTCGACGTATTTGTTAAGGGCGTTGGCCTTGGCCGAGACGCAGCAATCCGTACTTTAAGTAGTTTCGATATTAATGTCGACAGCATCAAAGACGTGACAGGCATTCCACACGGTGGTGTTCGTCCTAAGAAAGCAAGGAGAGCATAAATGGCACGAGATACTTCTCCTATTGTTAAACAAAGTCGACGCGAGGGTTACGCCCTACATCCAAAAGCTCACAAAGTTATGGCAAAAAAGACCGGCATTCCTGGTCAACACGCCGGTGGACGTCAAGGCAAGCCTAGCTTGTACCTAACTCAACTTCGCGAAAAGCAAAAAGTTCGCCGAACTTACGGCTTGCTTGAAAAACAATTCGCACGTCTAATGGACGAAGCAGATCGTTCAAGCGCCCACGGAGTTCTTCCGGGTGAGTTGCTTTTGCAACTACTCGAACGACGCCTTGATAACGCTGTTTACCGAGCTGGTTTTGCTACAAGCCGACGCGCAGCAAGGCAACTTGTTGGTCACGGACACTTTATGCTAAACGGAGTTCGCGTTGATATTCCATCAATCCGACTTAAACCAGGCGACGAATTAGTCGTTCGCACCAAAAGTAAAAAATCTGGATATTTTTCTGAACTTGATGAAGTAACTACGAATACTTTCCAAGAACCACTCAGTTGGTTAAAAAGCGACCACAAGAAAATGACGATTTCAATCACTGGATTACCACAACGAGCGGAATCTGAGCCAGATATTAATGAACAGCTAATCGTTGAGTACTACTCACGTTAAGGGTAAGGAGCCTACTTAAATGACAAAAGTTATTCACAATCCAGCACTATCAAACATCGAAGAGATTAGCAGTACCATTGCTACATTCGCAGTCGAGCCACTTCACGCCGGTTACGGTAACACGCTAGGCAACAGCCTTCGTCGTGTACTTCTATCTAGTATTGAAGGTGGTGCTGTTGTTGCATTCAAAATCGAAGGTGCAAGTCACGAATTTGCAACCGTTGCAGGCATCAAAGAAGACGTCGTCGACATTATGTTAAATGTCAAAAACATTCGTCTGAAAGTTCACAGCGACGAGCCAATTGAGCTACGCCTAGAGAAAAAAGGCGCGGGTACAGTTACTGCCGGCGACATCAAAACTACTGCTGATGTTGAGGTTATCAACCCAGAGCAAGTTATTGCTACGATTGATGATCCAAAAAAATCAGTTGTTATGGACTTTGTTGTCGAATCAGGTCGCGGTTACCGAACCATCGATGAGTCTAGCGTTAAGCGCCTACACAGCGACATGATTGCAGTCGATGCAATCTTTAGCCCAGTAATTCGCGTTCGCTACAAAGTTGACAACACTCGTGTTGGCCAAGAAACTAACCTTGATAAGTTATTACTGACTGTTGAGACTGATGGTTCACTAACACCTCGCGAAGCATTCGAAGAAGCAGCTGCTATCTTGGTTAACCAATACACAGCCCTAGCTGGATCGACTGTTATCGAGGCTGCACCAGCACTAGGTCAAGACGATGAAGATGAGACTAACGAATTAAATACCTCAATTGAAGAGCTAAATCTGACTGCACGCACAGCAAACGCTTTGATTAATAACGAAATCCGAACAGTTCATGATCTTGTAACGCTAAGCGAACAAGACCTTCGTGAACTTAAGGGCTTTGGATCAAAAGCGCTTGATGAAGTTAAAGATAAATTGGCAGAATTGGAACTATAATATGCATCGACACGGATATGTAGGACGCAAACTGAGTCGCGAGCGCGATCAACGTTTAGCGTTAGTAAAGGGGCTAGCAACTAGTCTGGTGATGCATGGCAAAATCGAAACGACTTTGCCTAAAGCCAAAGAACTAGTGCGCTATATTGAAAAGGTTATCACCAAAGCCAAAAAAGGTGATTTAGCTAATCGTCGACGCGTAATTGCAGCACTATCTACTCAGGAAGCTGCCTTCAAACTGGTTGACGAGATCGCGCCACAACTTAAAGGCCGAACTAGCGGACACGTACGTGTTGAGCGAACTCGACTTCGTGTTGGTGATGGTGCTCAAATGGCAACAATTGCATTTGTCGATAAGCTAACCGATAAAGTTGCTGCGACACCTGCGAAAGAAGAGGTTAAAGTATAATGGTCTTTATAAAAAAAACTTACACCCAAAAGCCAACCGAGGTAACTCGTCGTTGGATTCTGATTGATGCCTCAACTGCACCACTAGGACGTGTTGCAACCGTCATTGCTAAACATTTAATTGGCAAATACAAGCCTACTTACACGCCTCATATCGACGGTGGTGACTATGTTGTAGTGACTAACGCCGCCAAGGTTGTCGTAACTGGCAATAAAGAAATTGCCAAAAAGTATTATCGTCACAGTGGTTTCCCTGGTGGTATATCAGATGCTAGCTTGGCCGAGGTTCGCGAGAAATTCCCTGAGCGCATCATTGAAGCAGCTGTAAAAGGTATGATTCCACGTAACAAGCTTGCGGCTGACCGCCTAGGACGCCTCCGTGTGTTCGCTGGCGAAGATCACACCCACACGGCACAAACTCCTGAGAAAGTAGAGGTTAAATAATATGGCTGAACCTAAATATTTATACGGTCTAGGCCGACGTAAAAGCGCAACTGCACGGGCTCGCTTGTACCCAGGTAAGGGTAAAGTTACGATTAATGACAAGCCTGCAAACGAATATCTTAACGAAAACAAGACATTTATGGCTGAAATAACAGACCCACTAGCACTTGTTAACAAACAAAAAGATTTCGACATCTCAATCCTTGTAAAAGGTGGCGGTGCAGCTGGTCAGGTTGATGCTATTAAACTAGCCATCGCCAAAGCTTTGACCGTTGGATTCTCTGATCTTCGTACAACCCTAAAGAAGGCTGAATTTCTTAAACGAGATTCACGCGAGAAAGAACGCAAGAAATACGGTCTACGTTCAGCTCGCAAGCGCGAACAGTTCTCGAAACGCTAGTTCTAGCGTACCGATCGTTAATAACACGCTAGTTCTAGCGTGTTATTTTGTTATTTCGCCTTGATTTAATCTATTAAACAGCTAGACTAGTTATAGACCAAAAAGGAAATAAAAATGTTACCAGTTGGATTTATATTTGTAGCAGTTGCTCTGCGGCTTATCGGCGGTTTTGCATATTTATCGGCAGTTATTCGTGGCAAGGCTCAACCTTACCCCCTCAGTTGGCTACTGTGGGGGATTACACCAATGATAGCCTTTGCAGCCGAAATAAATGCAGGTGTAGGTCCGTCTTCACTTGTCACATTTACTTTAGGCGTTACTCCATTGATGGTATTTATTAGCGCAATGCTAAAAAACCCTAAATGGCTAAAGCTTGATGCTTTAAATATGGTTTGCGGATTAATCGCTGTTGGGGGCATAATTTTATGGCTTTTGACAGACGAACCGGTGTTAGCCATCGTCATCAGTATAATTGCTGACTTTTTCAGCGGGTTACCGACGATCCGTAAAACCATTAAACGACCAAGGTCAGAATATGCCCCGACATATCTGATGTCCGCGCTTGCTATGGTAGTGACGATTTTTGCAGTCCAAAGCTGGTCATTTGCAGCTGGTGCGTTTCCTATTTATGTTTTAACCGTAAACTTATTCATGGTTTGGATAATAACTACACGCCGTAAGTGACGCCTAGTCGCTGCTCTGTCAGTGCTGTATAATAACAATAATATGACAAAACCCGTAATCTTGACTGGCATCAGGTCGAACGAAGAACCAACCCTTGCTAATTACCTAGGTGCTTTTGTTCCAATGGTTAAAATGCAACATGAATTCGCAGGTCAGTATCAAATAAACATGTTCGTACCAGACCTGCATAGTTTTACCACGCCAATTGACCACTCTGTCTTGTATCATCAAACACTTAGCAATTTAAAATATTTTGTGGCGGCGGGCTTGAATCTAGATGACAAGGACACTTATTTATACCGTCAAAGTTACATTCCTGCTCACAGTGAACTAACTTGGATATTAGATTGTTTTACCTATGTTGGCGAGATGAGCCGAATGACACAGTTCAAAGAAAAATCTGGCGAAGCAAACGAAAGTATAACGATGGGACTATTTAACTACCCAGTACTAATGGCAGCCGATATTTTGCTGTACGGAGCGAAGTACGTACCCGTTGGCGAAGACCAGTTTCAACACCTTGAGATTACACGTGATATTGCCATCAGGTTTAATAACAAGTTCGGAGATATATTTGTAATTCCAGAAGCAACCCAAGATCAAACACAGTTTATTAAACGCGATGCGGGACTTAGGATTCGTAGCTTAACTGATCCAACCAAGAAAATGAGCAAAAGTTCAAGCGACGATAAATCCAAAGTCCTCCTACGCGACAATCCGACTGACGCTGCGGCCAAGATTATGAACGCCACAACCGACAGCCTAGCTAGTATCCATTTTGACTGGGATGCTCAGCCAGGTATTACTAGTTTGTTGCAAATCCTAGCTATGACAACCGGTCGCGACCAATCCGAGGTAGTTGCCGAGTGGGAGGGCAAGGATCGCTACGGAGACTTCAAAAAGGTTGTCTCTGAGGCCGTAGCAGCCTTTTTGACGGACTTTCAGGCCAAGTACGACTCGATATCGGATGAAACGCTACTGGCCAAGCTGGAGCAGTCAGAACGCGACCTCAATAAAGTTGCTAACTCAACCTTGCTTCGAGCCCAGCAAGCTGTGGGATTACGGCCCAAGGCAGACTAATGGCTAAAATATCGAGCAATGATATCTTGGCGATATTGCGACGCTTCGATATCGCTAGTGACGAAAACGTTCCCAGAAATATTGAACGCATCAAAGTGTCAAACCCCAGCCCTCTAAACACCATGGCCACATTTTTGTTTGCCAAAAACATTTTCTATATCCTACTGGACGACGAAGCGAATGACGACGAAGAATATATTACGTCTCAGGTTCACTCTGACGGCAAAGCCGCTAAAGGTCAGTTAATCATTAATCCAAATGACGAGTCGCGAACTTACGGATTGCCATTTAAGGGCAAAGAAGCCTATTTGTTCGCAGTAACATCCGACAAAAAGCGTCTGGACGTGGAGCTTGCTAAGCGATTTCCCGATATTTCGCGCAGTGTTTGGCAAAAGCATATTCAATCAGGCTTTGTTAGTGTAAATAACCGCGTTGTTACGTCGCCTAAAAGTGCGATTACAGATGCAGACAAAATAAGTGTTAATCTACCCGAAGCGTCTGACTATTCTGAACACACTCTGCCAATTGTTTATATTGATGATAATGTAATTGTTATTAACAAACCCGTAGGTGTTCTTTCGCACAGCAAGGGCGCTATTAACGAAGAATTCACTGTTGCAGACTTTTTTAAACGATACTGTGACTATAACTCTGACACTAATCGACCAGGCATAGTTCACAGGTTAGATCGTGATACTAGCGGAGTTATGATTGGCGCTCGCAACGACGAAACAGCGACGTTACTACAAAAACAATTCGCAGATCGTAAAACCAAAAAGACCTACTACGCGGTTCTAAAAGGTATTCCGAAATCACGTAAAGCCAATTTAGATCTGCCAATTGGACGAAACCCATCAGCACCAAGCACATTTAAAGTCGACATCAAAGGCAAGTCAGCCAAAACTTATTATGAAGTTGTTGCAGTAAATGATGATAGTAACACCCTAGTTAAACTGCAGCCGCATACCGGCCGTACACATCAACTTAGAGTACACATGAAGTACCTAAATACTCCGATACTTGGCGATAGGGTGTATGGCAAACCGGCCGACAGGCTGTTCTTGCATGCTTACAGTTTAGAGGTTACAATTCCAACAAGTTCGCGTAGAACCTTTACCGCTGATATGCCAAAAGAGTTTTTAGATATATTCCCAGGGGTTAAAATCAATAATGACTAAACTGATGTTAAATGCAAAAAGTAAACTATCACTTGACAGCGTGATATCAAAGCTACCTCAATCGCTACTACTTACTGGTGAGGTCGGCGTTGGACTAGGTACAATTGCGAAATACATTGCCGAGCAAAACTCACCTGATGTAACTATTGTTTTGCCAGAGTATAAAGAAAAAGTTGACCTCGATAAAGGTACAATCGGAGTCGAGATTATTCGGAGGCTATACGAACAAACCCGCACCAAGACTCTCACTAAACAAATTTTTATAATTGATTACGCCGAACGTATGGCAACGCGTGCTCAAAATGCATTTTTGAAGTTGCTAGAAGAGCCAGGTGAAAACACATTTTTTATTCTAACGACCCACACACCGCAAAAACTTTTACCAACAATCACGTCTAGAGTAAGTGCCGTGAACTTTTTGCCAATATCTTTACAACAATCAAACAAGTTGATTGATTCACTAGGTAATATTGATGATAAAAGACGTAACCAGTTATTATTTATGGCCCAAGGCCTACCAGCTGAGCTAATTCGACTGGCAACAGACGATGAATACTTTGAAAAACGAGGCACAGTTGTCCGTGATGCGCGCGAAATGTTAAGGGGTAAGCTGTATCAAAAGCTGTTAATTGCACATAAATACAAAGATAGTCGAACAGATGCGCTACTACTGGTGCAAGATATCGCTAAGATTATTAAGCGCAGTATTGTTGATAAACCTCAGGCGAGTACAATATCGCACATCGATTCGGTGATTAATACTTATCAAAGGATCGAAGCTAACGGTAATATTCGCCTCTGTTTAACTAGGCTTGTGTTATAGCGTATCGCTGAAACACTGAATCACCTCAGAACTGAAAATAAATTTTCGCTTCTTTCGGCTCATCAATGTTATAATATCTAGGAAATGTTAGGACTTTTACTAATTGCGTTAATCGGTGCCTGGGCACTATATCAACGTCAAACTATCACTGAAGTTGCCGCCGACTTGCCACTTAAATTATCTGAAAAGCTCGACCAGTTATGGAGTATTGCGCAGGAATCTTTGCAAGACCGTAAATACCTTCGCGCCGAAAAGGCACTACTTACCATTCTTCGAGTCGATGAACGCAACGCCAGCGCCTATAACCGTTTGGGAATTCTGTATGCAAAACAACAAGCCTACAAAGACGCAATTGAATGTTTCGAGATAGCTCAATCGCTAGAATCTAGTGCCAGTAGCCTCCATAACGTTGGTTTAATCTATTACGAGACCAAAAACTACGAGAAGGCTGCCCTGGCGTTCGAACAAGCCCTGGCGCTTGATAATGACCTAGCTACTAGGCACATCGCCTATGCCAAAGTACAAGAAAAGCTAGGAAATGACCGCAAAATGATTGAATCACTCGAAAAAGCTGTTGAGCTTGATCCAATACCACAAACCTTGAACATCCTGGCCGATGCCTATGAACGAACCGGTCAAACCGAACTTGCTTTGAATTTGCGCGAAAAGGCTGCTAAGTTGATTATCCCTCAGGGTAAAGGCAAGCGAGTTCGACAGCCACGACGGGTAGTGATGTAGTTTGACTTTACTGTCTAGTACTGGCATAATTCGTACATAATTCAGGGGAAACAACATGGAACGAGAGTATGCATATGAGGCGGCTTTAATAAGCTTCGAACTAGCTCATCAAGAATTTGAACGTAAAATTAACAAGCTATATGGTCTTGAGGGCTTTGACGCAGATGGATTGACTGATATATACCCAGAGATGCTCGACATTAATTCTCCGGAAGGGAATCTAAGGCTCAAGCAGTGGCTAAAAATCGTTAAGTCGTTGCAAACGCAACCAAAACTAGCTATGATACCAAGATTCACCACCAAGGATTTAGAGTATGACACACGAAACCCGAGACAGGGTATCGATCAAATGTGGGTACGCGCATGGGAAGATTTAACTCCAGACACTTTTGTCTTTGTGAAGGCTGACGGAGACACCCCTGCACGCGCTGAAATACACGCACCAACGATTAATCTTGGCAATCAGGTTGGTCTAGCGTCAGTTGATAGCGTTATATTAGATATTCCCGAGGGGAAGAGAAGCTATCAAAATATGGAAGAGTGGATGGTACCCTTTCATGTAACTTTTGCAGATGATTGGGATGAATTAATATCTGAGGCCTGCAAACAAGAAGACAAAGCCAAACTTTTTATTGGCGGTATTGCAAGCGTGTTGATTCAATATCGCGCTTCGTTAGGTTCAAAGAAGTAGGACATCGCAATCAGAGATTACTCTTCCATTGCTTGTAAAAATATGTGGAAGTAGGACATCTGCTAAAGCCTCCTTCGTTTGTTCATAAAAACATGTAAACACGTTTTTATTTCACTGCTCTTCGCCGAACCTACGAAGTTTTGCCTTGCAAAACACTTCGTAGGTTCGAATCAAGCAAACAGCATCAAAGTAATAACACCCATCTTTCGACAGGTGTTATTACTTTGGTGCTGGAAGTAGGACTCGAACCTACGAAGCCTTACGGCGGGAGATTTACAGTCTCCTGTGATTGCCACTACACGATTCCAGCTCGTCGAAACTCACTTCAGAGTACTCGTTTCACTGCAAGCAGTAAAAGCATCGTCTCTACGTTGTTTCTCCTCTCAAAATATCAAACAGAACAAGTTCTTGGTTTAAAATTTTGTTTTGGGCTACAACAACACTTGGAGCCGCCTCTCGGATTCGAACCGAGGACCCCCGCTTTACAAAAGCGGTGCTCTAACCAACTGAGCTAAGGCGGCATGGTTACGTGCGCTCTATCAAATGCACTATGTTATTTTATCTGATAACTGTATGCTTATCAAGGTAAAACTGGAGCCACGACTGGGATTTGAACCCAGGACCTCATCCTTACCATGGATGCGCTCTACCAACTGAGCTATCGCGGCATATAATCTCGTACATATACCTTAATATATATTCAACTCTTAATTTTTAACGAGCGTATGCGCATATTAATTTTACGCGACATAAAAATGACCACACTCGATAGATTTTATCACATTACAGGTGTTATTTCTACTTAAATGGTATACTAGAGACATGGCAACATTTAGTTTTGACATAGTGTCAGATTACGACAAGGCTGAGATGAACAACGTTTTTGCAGGCGTCCAAAAAGAATTAGCAAATCGCTATGATTTCAAGGGCACTCCCGCAGAAGTTGATTGGATGACTGATAAGGTCGGCTTTAAGGTTATTGGCGCTAATGAGTGGCAAATTGACAGTATTATCGATATTATCCGTAAGCGCCTAGCAGGACGTGAGCAAAGCAGTAAGGTGCTAGATTTAACCGACCCTGTGGTTGAAAGCAATTTACGAGCTACCAAAGAGATCAAGTTCATCGCCGGTCTCGACCAAGACAAAGCAAAGCAAATCACTAAACTTTTGCGAGACAACGCTCCAAAAGTTAAAACTCAGATCCAGGGTGAAGAGGTTAGAGTTACTAGTAGCAGCAAAGACGATTTGCAAAAAGCAATGCAATTAGTTCGGTCTCATGACTTTGACTTTCCGGTTGGATTTACCAACTTCCGCTAGACCACTTGATAGAAGGGTGTATTTTTGTTATAATTTACCCCTGATAGTTATACCAATATTTAAGGAAATTTATGGCAAAAAAGAATACAAAGCGCAAATTAGTAGGTTTAGTGAGCGAAATTAGCGGTCACCGTAGTTATTACACGACCAAAAATACTCAGAACACCACCGAAAAGATTTCTCTCAAGAAATATGATCCAATTGCTCGTACTCACGCGCTATACGTCGAGACCAAAAAAAGCCTTGGTCGTAACGAAATTAAACCTCGCAAGGGGTAGTCAGCTACGCTGACGGCTATTGGAATATGGCGTAGGGAATATAGCCATTAGCCAATAGCCACCTTCCAAGTGCCAATTAGACTAGTTCAGCTTGCAGATCAAGGTGTTTGGCTAGCCAGACACCGTTTTCGATTAAGGCATTTAACATATTTAAAGTAACTCGTTCGTTGTCAGCGTACATATAGACAGTTCGCTCGTGAATTTCAGCCGAAAACGGCCAGAAATGCGCCCCAATTACACGAGCTGATGTGGCTGGAAACAATCGCTCAACCTCAATTGCCTGAGTGGGTTTGGCATATATTTCATAACGGCTAGTAAACTCTGGGCCATATGATTCAAAAGTACCCATTTCGACCTCTTTTAACGCCGGAAAAGTCCTAAATAGGTTTATATAAGGTTTGGGGTCGTGATTTTTGGCGCTAATAAATATATGCGGAATGTCTTTGACGGTATGTAGGTCTATTTCTACAATCATCAGGTTATATGAAATCTTTTTACCGTCTATATCTTTGGTTGTATCGCTTCTATCTACTAGGGTAACGTCATAACCATCAATCGATCCGACAGAATAGTGGTTGTCGTTATGGGTTGATGACACGCTGAATCCACGTACAATTCGGTGATCATCATAATGTTGATTAACTGATCCAAAATAAACAAACCCCATTTTTTGCGTAAACTTAGATATTACACGCTTATCAGTACGCAAATTGGACTTAGAAGGCCTAACCCTTCCTCTTAGGTTGTCGAAGTTTTGTTTAAAATTATAGGCCATGATCTAAACCTCTGACACCATATCCAAAATAGTTGCTACGTATTCGGCGTGAGTCCAAGTTAAAGGAGCAGGGGATACAATCACTTGGGTGATAGGGTCAAGTTGTTCGGCCATTATGCCTGTGCTCAGCGAGTTTGTCTTGGTCCAGTCCAAAATTTTTTTCGCTTTGTCGTTTTGATCTGTATCTACATAGTATTGAGCCAGCCAAAGAGAAGAAATAAACCAATAGTTGCCGGTTACCTCGGAATTTGCACGCCTATAATCATCATCTTCGTATCTAGGAAGTCCTGGCGCGCCCTGGTTTATTCCAAATAACTCCAGGTGGGTTTCAATGGCAGATGTCATCTCTTCACTATCTGGGGCGAATAGCCCAAACATGTATGCACCCATTACAGCTGACGAATCGATGACCGAGTCCAGCTCAATTTTACCGTCATAAACATTTAGTCCTCGATAAAATGACTTACGCTTCTGGTTATATAGGTGTTTTTGGGCGGCAATTTGTATGTCATCAGCGGCTGTACGCCACTTTACGGCGTTATCCTGGTCATCTGCCGCAGATGCAAGGTCAGAGGCCGCCCTTAGGGCCGCTTGAGTTACAGCGGTCGTGTATGTTGACGTTAGGAAGGTTTGCTCCCACAGGTCATACGAAGGCTTAGGTAGCCCAGTTACGTCTTCTATGAATCCAGTCATAAAATCTGCCATAGGAACAATAAAACTAGTATAAAACTCTTTTAGTAACGCCGGTTCAGGGTGTTTATTGTAAAACTGTGCGAACATGAACACTACTAGCGCTGTTTCGTCCTCTTGAATCGGCGGCGAAACTATACCACTAGGTTGTATGTACGGATGCCAGCTACTACCTAACGCACCGTCAGCTCGGTATTTATGCATAATATAGCCACTTGGGTGCATACCACGTCTGCTAAATTCAAAAAACCTATGCGCTTCGTCGCGATAACCCATACGAATTAGTGGCCAAATTACGTATGCGCCGTCCCTTGGCCAACTGTAGGCGTAGGCATCGCGCGAATAGTTCAACATTGCTGTATCAGTACTAGCCATAATGGCACCGTGTTTATCGATTTGAGACTTGATTATCATCACACTTTGCAAGAACGTTGTACGATAGTCAGACGGGATCTTATCCATAATTTCACAGGCTGGTTCCAACCATTTGTGCCACCAATCGGCTGTTCGACGCAGGTGTTCTAGTAGACCGTCATCTTGGACTTGTTTATGAACATACAGAGCTTCACGAATAGAGGTTCCGGCGGCAATCCAATAATGAACGCGCTCTGAACTTTTACCGGGTACAGTCAGGCAAAATCGTATCGTCGAATCAACTCGGCCGTGCTCGACGTTACTTTCGCTTAACTCGCCGTCGTCTGCATCTCGAAATGTACCTTCTCGGCCTTCAATTCCAAACAAACCAATCGTATGTTGGTCAAACGGCTCTTCGTTATAACTACCTGAAATCACGAAGGCTCGTCGACCGCGGTAGTGTAATATGGCGTCGCTATCTGGTAAGTACTGGGCTGTGTCTGTGTTGCTGCGTGAATCACCGATAGCGAAGGCCTGGTGCATGAATAGCCTAATTTTACGTTCGTCATCACGTAGGTTTATGACATGAATATTTCTAAGAAACACACTTATGTGTGCGTCAACAAAATCATCGAACTCTAGGATTATTCCCATTCTTTCGTTTTTAGCCAAAGTATGTCCAATTAATGCACTATGCGGATATCTAAACGAAAACGTCCACTCGCCGGAGTTATCTAACCAGCTCAGTTGACCATCAATCCAAATACCAACATGGTGACGTATGTCTGGGCCAGCCACATGGTTTTCGAAACCTACATATGGGAAATAAAAGTCATGAACCATCCCAAAATTATTAAGTCCAACATGCAACTCACCGTTGCTGAGAACTATTGGCCTAGCCATTTAAACCTCCAGTTTTATGGTCATTATGTAATCTAAATCGAACATCTCGTATCGCGTTCATGTAATACAAAAACGCATCGTAAGGGGACTCGTACGGACTGAAGTAAGCATGGACATCCCCGTCATTAAACCACTTGGTACACATATAATAAACATGGTCAGAAGTCTGTAGCTTGCGCCAATCAGCAATTAAATCAATGTCACCTGTGCGCAATATGTCATTTTCCATGTTATATAGGTTGCGAAGGGCCTCTTGTTGCATGTTATTACCTAGCCACGCGGTCAAATCACGCTCTGTATCAGCCCATGTAACGGTATTAGGCATACTAACCTCATCAACGGGTTTGTGAGTTTCAACGGCCTCAGAAACTGTATAAAACGTGTTTTCTGGACCCTCTAGCCATTTACCAATGAACGACTCAAAGAAATTAAAGATTCCAGTATCTTCCCATTGATGTTCACCAAAAGTCTCGTAATCCATGAACAGATTAATGAGGGGCTGATCTGCAATCGAAGCGTTTGTCCAGTCGTTATATTTATCAACTGTTAACGGATATTCTGGCCACTCTTTGTTACCAAATCTAAACGCCAGGTCGTCGCTGAGTCGATAGTTTTTAAGAAGTAGAGAAATATTATTAGTTTCAGGCGGTTTATAAACAAAATTAGGGCTGCGCCAACCCAGTATTGGATCCCAGCCTTCTGCTAATATTCCCTTGAACCCATAATTATCGGCCCACTTTGCTAGGTCATTGTTGTAAGCAAGCTCGGTATTACGAAAAACTTTAGTCTCAACTCCGAATACTTCACGAATTTTGGCTTTATGCATCTCGACCTGGTTTTCAAACTCGCGCCGACTATAGAAAAATGCAAGGGAGTGATAGTACGTTTCAGCTACAATTTCAACCCGACCAGTATCAACTAGTCTCTTAAAGCTGTCCAGCACATCTGGCGCCCAAGCCTCGGCCTGTTCGATCAGAGTTCCACTAATGCTCAGCGATACCTTGAAATCTGGATGAGTATCTAACATTTGTTGCAAGAGTGCATTCATCGGTCGATATGATTTGTCGGCAACTTTACGGAAAACCATTTCGTTGTTACGTTCAGTTCCATAATCTTGTTCGTTGAAGTAGTCATGATTCACCGCAGTGTCAAAAACTGAATATTTACGAACCCTAAACGGCTGATGGACATGTAGGTACAAGACTATACCGCGACTACTCATGCCGTAACTCCACTTTTGATAGATTCATAAATTTTAAGGCATTTATCGGCCACATCCCGCCATGAAATCTTAATATATTCGTGGAGCACGTTATTTTTAAGCTCATTTTTCAGCGCATCGGATGTTGCAATACCAACAATCTGGTCTGCCAGAACGTCGACATCCCAAAAATCGTATCTAAATATACTGTTTAACACCTCGCCAACACCAGATTGGCGAGTAATGATCAGTGCATTATCGTGATGGGCAGCTTCAAGTGCCGTTAAACCAAATGGTTCACTGACTGAACTCATGACAAAAATGTCTGACACACTATAGGCATCGCGCCACTGCTTACCTCTGACAAACCCAGTGAAAAATACCTTGTCTGAAATACCTAGGTCTGCAGCCAGTTCGATTAACTCATCCCGCTGCTCACCGTCACCAGCCAGCAAGAAGGCTAGTTTATCATATTTTTCACTAGCTCTAGCGGCGGCACGAATAAATTGAGGCAAACCCTTTTGAATTGTAAAGCGGGTAATAGTTGTAACGATTGTGAATCCCTCTAACTTTAAGGCCTCTAAATAGCGGTAAGTCCGATGGTCGTAGACGTATCCGTCATTAAAGCTAGCGACGTCGATGGCGTTATGGACTACCTCAATTTTAGATTCGGGAATGTTATATTTTTGCATTATTATACTTTTGGTAATGTTACTGACAGCGATAATGCGATCGGCCATCATTAACCCTTGGTATTCAATCTCGTGTACTAACGGATTACCATTCTCGGTTCCGGAACGGTCAAATTCGGTAGCGTGGACATGAACAATCAATGGCGCGTCAGTTAACTCTTTGGCGCGCATACCAGCTTCCATTGTTAACCAATCATGTGCGTGAATTGCATCTGGTCGGTGTTTTTTCACCCATCGCTCGACATAACGTACATAGCGTTTCTGAACGCCACGCATATCTTTGAGGTTATTGATGTCGGCGGCCGACAAAGCCTTGTTGATAACGGTCTTGCTGTCATAGGCACCTAGTCCGTATCTCTCTAACGGTGTTAGCTTGGTGGCGCTATGAATAGTCATAAAGTCTATATCGTGCTCAGCAGAATAGGGGACGACAAAGTCAATTTTAGCACCCGCTAGCGCCAAAGCTTTTGACATATGATAGCATGCTACCCCTAGTCCACCGCTGTTATGAGGAGGAAGCTCCCACCCGAGCATTAATATATTCATTACTCTGTTAACGAATAGTCTGTTTCGACTAACCGGCCACTCCTTTTGGATTTACACGTGTTTCTAAGCTAGATTATAGCTCCACGCTTATGCTTTTACAACTCTTTACAAACAGATTGTTCATGTCGTTGTTGCCTCGCCTGTCATCTGGTACAATAATGAGGTTCATTTCGAACATTTAGGGGCATAGTATCCGATGCCCTACAGGGCACGGACTAATAACGGCTAATATAAAGGTCTCCAGTCCGTAGCTTGCAAGCTACGGACGATTCCACGATAATTAGCACATGTGGTATGTCTATTTGCTCGAGTCTAGTGATGGTAAGTGGCACTATTATGGATATACGTCAGACTTGAAAAGAAGATTCGCAGAACACAGCAATGGAATGGTTCAAGCGACAAAACACCATTTACCGCTGGTATTACGTTATTATGAAGCGTACGATAGCGAGACATTAGCAAGAACACGCGAATCAACGCTAAAAAGAAGCAGATCAGCCACAAAAGCACTGCTACGTAGAGTTAACAATTTAGGGGCATAGTATAACGGCTAATATAAAGGTCTCCAAAACCTTAGATCGTGGTTCGATTCCACGTGCCCCTGCCAAGAAAATTGAGTCTGCACCTAAGCAGGCTCTATTTTCTTGCAGAGATTCGTAGAATTGAAACACGATCTGCGGATTGCCTTAGCAAGATGCGAAGATCGTGGTTCGAATACTGTCAAATCAGTGATTTGTACAGTATTTAGTTGGTGGTAGAACAAGAAACGAAGTGGATTGTTATATCATCAAAGCGTTGGACACGCGTCCCTGCCAAATTAATGTATAATTATTCATATAGAAAGCGTGAAGTTTTTACCTAAAGGAATTAAGGGCAGTAGTAATTTTGAAATTCGATGCGCACCGGGAATATGGGTTAAATTCACTCCATTTAGTACAACGATTGGTGGACAAGTTTTATGTGCTACAGGGGTTGAGCTTAAAGTTATGAAAGAAGTTGTCTTTAAAATTGAACAATACTTGATGAAGTACAGTAAGGCATTTATTAATGTCTACAGATTAAAGGGCTAGGAGGGTTAAATATCGTGAATATTTCGCACCTAAAACATACTTGTATCGGTTGCGGAAGACCTAAGGCATCTATCCTTGCAAGCGGCGAAAAATTTAATAAGGAACACGTCACACCCGTATGGCTTATTCTCCGAACAAACACTAATAATACACGAGTGACTTGGTTATCCGATAGAATGATACCGGCGTTAAGTGCAAAAATACCGATATGTACGAAATGTAATGATTTGTTCGGCAATAAGTTAGAGGGGCCAGTCAGGGGTATATTCGATAAGATCGAAGCCGGATTGGGGATAACCGATTATCAGGCTGAAATATTAATTCGTTGGATGTGGAAATTTGAGGGTATGTTTTGGCAAATGAGAAATGGGGTGACAGGCTTCTCAGACGGAAGGACCTTACGATCAAGGGTTCTTGATGACCTGGGAGAGATAAGACATCAATTAATTTTGGCTATTGCCAGAATCGAAAGTATAGACCAGAATCACGGAGATCTCCCGATGGGTATAGATTCTTACAATAAACACTCTGCGGTGTTCGTTTCGGGAGTATTCTCAAAACTCGCTATAATAGTTTCTCTTGAGAAGTATTCGAACCATATACCGGCAAACTTCTCGAAGTATAGATTATTAGAAAAAAGACGTCCAGGTACAACCGTAACTGCCTTTAAGCCTGGAATTGGCTTTCAAGATGATAATGCAGCCGTAGACATAACCCGAAATGTTTCACCTGAGCTATCTCGACTACATGACATAGAGTATGTCGAGTCGATATCTACTCAAGTATTTCTGGATAAGTGGGATATTATCAAAAATACATTAAATAAATGACGTAACCGAATTTTGTTCTAGACAATTGCTACTAGGTTATTGACAATAAGGTATTGTTATGACATATTATTAACATACTATGAATAAAAATACATTAATCATTGCGAGCACAATTGTGCTTATAGGACTTGTTATGGCTGGTTCACTTGTTTACATAAACCAGTTAAATGTATCGATAAAAAGCCAGGAGCTAGAGCTAGAGAAGCAAAAGGAACAGACTAAGATAGATGATGCAAAAAAAGCTGATGAGCTAAAAGCACAAACAGATCTTTCAAATAGCCTAAATTATTTAAAGTGCACTAAAGAAGCTGACGATAAAAGGAATTCAGATTTAGAGATTAATTCAAACTATGAGACAAAAGATTCAGATGGTAACGTAATTTATCATGGTGACGCGACTGTCTTTAACAACATTAATCAAACGGCAACTCAAGAGAAAGCTTTGTGCAGTAAGATGTACCAATAGCCACTGAGAGTGTTCTAAGCTCATCGACTAAAGGCTATTCTATCAAGCATGTGTCGCTAATGTGATACCAATTATCGTTACGCATACTAAGAAAAATGAAATAAGTAAAACTATAAATAACGAGCTTGGTTTCTTTAATTTTTTAATATCTTCAGCAATGCTGTACGTGGCAATTCTTACAGCTTCGTTTCTACTTTTCTTTACCGTATTCTCTGTTTGTAATTTATCATCTACGTTCTCTAATGCGTCGGATGGTACTTTCGAAGCAGCTTCATTGGATGGTTTAGTGTTATCGCTATTCATATCCTTAAGGGTATACAAAAGCTCGTCAAGTTTATATTTTATGTCCGTTAGTCTTGTTAAGTTACCGAATCCAAAGTAAAGCCATAAGATAAAAACGATAATTGGAAAAAGAAATATACCGATACCCATTAGCTGTGCAAAGTTTAATGCCTCTTGCATCGATTGGCTCGTGATTATGTCTCCAATTTTGTTATAAAACAACACTAGCGCCTCCTGAAACCATTAACGATGTATGACGTAATAAAGAAAATTATCAGATATGCAACAAAAACTATGACACCCCAGATAAAAAACCCAAAAATAAAACCAATCGGATTGAATGATTCTCCGGGAATTGTTACCAGAAAGCCAAGCGTACTCGTGTAGGTATAGCTATCTTTCGGTGCGTTCATAGCGTAAACAGCTACAAGCCCTAAGATAAACAGTATTACGGCTGCCACCCTGTAGATTCTATCTATGCCAGTCAACCATTGATCTACTTTACTCATATACTTAAGTTAGTCTAAACAACGTAATAATTCAATGCTCGACTCTTTACGTACGCCATTATACGTTCTAAGCTCATCGACTAAAGGCTGCCAAACATAAGCAAAATAGCAAAAGTCTTTGTTTTGGAGGCTTTTTGCTATGATTAATGCAATGCACTATATAGATATTCAATGTTAACTAAGGGACTGCTTAAACTATGAACGACATTGTAAGAATAATTGAAAATCTACCCGGAATGATTCCTGATGATAAGGCAAGTATATTACTTGTACAAGCAGATCTAAAGCCATCGGCAGCAGTTGTACTGCAAGGAGATATTTTTCATCTACCAGGGGATGTTGTGCACATACCAGAATCTACACTGACTGATTTAGATCACGTATTAAATAAGCTGAAGCTACAGTACACAACTACAATAGAGGTTATGGAAAACGTTTCTGGCAAACCATACCCTCACGCCCAGGAGGTTATGCGTATCTATATATCTAAAGATAAAAAAACGGTGGATGATTTGAAGCGTGTATTTGATGATATTACCAATAATCATCACGAAGCAGGGTTGCTTCTCGGATACCCAAAAAGCGCCGTCGACGCCTTCCTAACCCCGGACATGCTTGAATGGGAGGATTATCCAAAATCAACCGAGGACGTAAGTGAATTAAACATGCGACTGCTTGGCCATCGACTTTCTAAAAATAACTGGCGCGAAGAAATTAAATATCTTGAGCCGAGTGGCAATTACCTAAAATCAATTAGTCCTACGCTGTATAATCTAATCACAGCTGAAAGCATGTAGTAATAAATCGTTGGATACAAGAATAATAGGGTTAGTCTCTGTCTGGAAGGCTTTTTGCTATGGTTAGTGTAATTAATCTAATTATTGCGTTTTTTAGTGCTTCTCAAAATCATAATTCCGATGCCGGCGCTAATTATCGAACCGACAAAGACGCTTTGTTTGGCAAAGTCAGCTAGCATTAAATCACCACCAAACGATAAGTCTGATACGAATATCGACAATGTAAATCCAATACCGGCAATGAATCCAACGCCGATGATGTGTCGCCAGGCTGTGCCAGTCGGCAACCTGGAGGCCTTGGTTTTAACTAATATCCACGATACTCCAACTACGCCAACAACCTTGCCAACAACCAAACCAATAATTATCCCAAGTCCCAGGCTGACTGTTGAGTTAGTGATAGTCGTAGTGAGGACATTAACCCCCGCATTAGCAAGTACAAATATCGGTATAACTATGAGCGTCGCAAATGGAATCATGACTTTCTCGAGTCGCTCGGCTAGGCCTTTATCGCCGCCCGCATGACTAACTACGGGAGCTAGGAAGCCTAACATCGCTCCTGTAATGCTTGCTTCAATCCCCATATGCCTGACCGCTAGCCACAACAAGACTCCCATGACTGCAAACAGTGGCAAGCTAAGCCATTTGCGTTTACGAATTACTATTAATACACCGGCAATCGCAATAGATGCAAATAGTCCAACTAGGTTAAATCCACTACCATAAAATACTGCAACAATTATAATCGCACCAATATCATCAACGATCGCTAAAGTAAGTAGGAACATCCTGACCTGTGAGGGTAGGCCACGCCCAACTAGCGCCAGAACGCTAATCGCTAGCGCTATGTCCGTTGCTACTGGTATCGCCCAGCCGTGTATCGTATCCGGAGAGTTAATGTTTAGCGCTACGAAGATTGTGGCCGGCACAATCATGCCACCGATCGCTGCGGTGATTGGTAGTATTGCGGTCTTAAACTTTCGCAGTTCGCCGCTAGCAATCTCACGTTTAATCTCGAGCCCAACAACCAAGAAGAAGAACGTCATCAAACCTTCGTTAATCCAGTCTTTGATATCCATCGATAAATTAAGTCCAGGGAAACCTACGGTGAACGTAGTGTGCCAAAATGAGACAAAGATGTTCTGCAGGGGAGAGTTGACTGCAATTAGCGCAATAACCGCCATAACTATGACAAGTTTTCCGCTAATCGTCTCGTCATTAATTAACCGACGGGCCATTTCGGATGTTCTACTGTCACGTAACTTTTGGATTATACTAATGGTTCCGCCAATACATTTAGATAGTCTATTGTGTATATTATAGCGTACTGAGGGTATTAGTCTTCTGTAACTTTAGGTGGGAATAGGGCAGTGCTTTCCAGCAGTTCAACGCGACGCTTAGCGACGTCTTCGTTCCATTTTTCACCGGACTCTTGTTCGATGATGTGCAGGTTGTGCTCGACGAAACCTCTGTCTTCATTTATCAGTTCGGTATACAAAATATCTTCGAGTAATTTAGAATGAAGTGCATCAAGTCGTTTGCGTGCTTCGTCTTTATTCATAACCTTTACTATACTCTAGATTTATTAAGATTTCTAACAGCCAAGTATTAAGTACTGCTATACTGAGCAGAATGATTCCTGAATATTTCGCGATTATTGGTGCTGTTATTGCCTCATTTGGAGGTCTATACTATCTATACGAAACAATCGTTGGCAAATCTAAACCCAATCGCGTTAGTTGGTTGCTTTGGGGTGTTATGCCGATGATTATATTTGTCGCACAACGCGTCCAGGGAGTCGAGGGCCTGTCTTGGATAAGTTTTGCAGCCGGATTTACACCACTCTTGATTGTTGCCGCGTCGTTTCTTAACAAAAAAGCATACTGGAAATCAAAACCACTTGATTACATCCTAATGGTTGCCGCGCTGACTGGAGTTGCACTGTGGTTCATCACAAGTGACCCGAATATGGCAATCCTATTGGTGTTAGTCGCTGACTTACTAGCGGGCATACCTACGATATTAAAATCAATCAAACACCCCGAAACAGAAAGTTGGATTGCGTATTTAATTAGCACGGTTGGGTTTGGTATCGGAATACTAGCGATCCATAGCTTTAACTTTGAACACGCTGCGTTCGTAATATATCTGTTTGCGATACAGCTCTTGCTGACCCTACTAACAGTACGTGCAGTATTTAGAAGTAAATAACTTACTGAGTTAGCTTGGCTTCACCTGCTAGAGTGGTAAGTGCGGTTTTGGCCGAAGATTCGTTAAACATAGTTGAATCTAACGGTTGAGTAAGTGTGAATGTGTATTGATTCATACCCTTATAAAACGTCAATTCAAAACGCTCAGTCTTTTGTAGTTCATCTTTCTTTATATAGAAAAACCCATCATTACCGTTAACTGCAACTTTAGTTACTGTGGTGTCATCATTAAATGCTTTGGTGGCATCGTCAATAAAATGCTGCTCTGCATAAATTGTAACTTCAGATTTAAAATTATTTGTTTCTGCGCTATCTCCCAGGCTAAATCGGCAAAACTGCGATTTGGTGTCACCCTGGCTAAATATACGGCCAGAATTATAGGCGTCACCTAGATTGTTAGCGCTTGATCCCAACGCAGATACGATCTGGTCTTTGGTTAGCATATTGCAAGCACCATAATCTTCGGTTAGATCTGGTACTACAGCGGTAGGGTCGGCCTTCGTGTTCGTAGCCCAAGGGTTATTGTTGATAAACCATAAAGTTCCTATAGCGGCACCAACAACAACGATGAATGCGACAATACTTAGAATAATAATCTTTTTTGACATCTAAAATATTCCTTATTTATACATTTAGTGTATAGGTATTTGATAGCGTAAGCAATATGATACTGGTATACTGTGAACCAGACAGGGGAGCCACAATGAATGAATCATTAACTATTGCTGTTATCGCCGGAACTACCAGAGACCAGCGCAAATCCATTCGTGCCGCCAGATACATCGCTGAATTCGGCACAGGATTACCAAATGTTCAAATTATTTTCGTTGATCCCAAAGATTTTGACTTTCCAACCGACGGAATCGATACCGAAGGTAAAGACCCTCGCTACAGCAACATAACCGCCCGCGCAGACGCATTCTTTATTGTTACACCCGAATACAACCATAGCTTCCCCGGCAGTCTAAAACGCATGCTAGATAGTGAATATGAAAACTATTTCCACAAACCAGTTGCAATCGCCGGAGCAAGCAGTGGTAACTGGGGTGGTGTGCGTGCTGTCGAAGCTTTGTCACTATCAGTGCGTAAAATGGGGTTAGTGAGCGTGCGAGCAAATGTCTATTTCCCATATATCCAAGATTTATTCGACGAACGTAATCAACCAGTGCAAAGTAAAAAAAGCCAAATTGATAAAAATATTCAAAACGCCTATAACGAACTAATCTGGATGGCGCGTGCCCTAAAGCATGGTCGGACACACCTGTAGCCTTAGTTAGATGAACAAAATTAATCCAAATAATTTAAACTTTTTAAATGACGACGTCAATACAGTCGCCAAGGCGATGCTGGGTTGCGAACTAGAACGAATTATAAAAGGTAAAATCATCAAGGTACGCATCGTTGAAACCGAAAGTTACGACCAGGACGACCTAGCTAGCCACGCGTTTGGCGGCAAAACTAAACGAAACAGTGTAATGTATGGCGATTTTGGGCATCTATATGTCTATTTTACATATGGAATGCACTATTGTTGCAACATTGTGACGGGTAACGCAGGCTATGGATCGGGAGTATTAATACGAGCAGTCGAACCATTAATTGGCGAATCAATTATGGACGCAAACAGGAAGGGTATCGGTGGATTGAATGTATCAAATGGCCCAGCTAAACTATGCCAAGCGCTAGATATTGACATGCGAATGAGTGGACACGATTTAACGACTAATCCATTCAGATTAATCCCTAAATTACACTTACCCGAATCAGAAATCATCACTACTACTAGGATAGGGATTAGCAAAGCAAAAGATTCGCTGAGGAGGTTCTACATCAAGGGTAACGCCTATGTGTCCAAACCTTGGTAACTAGCGTAACGAGCCCGAAACAGTTAAAATAGCTCAGTTGTGACCAATAAACAATTTTCATTCATTGTTACGTCTAGCTTGGGCGGCGAATCACTTGCCCGAACAGGAATAATTCATACTCCGCACGGTGATATTAAAACTCCAGCTTTTATTGTCGTGGGCACAAAAGCCGCTGTCAAAGCCATGGTCCCAGAGCAAGTAAAGGCAGTTCATGCCCAAGCAGTCCTAGCCAACGCCTACCATTTGTATCTGCAGCCCGGCCATAAACTAATCGAAAATGCCGGCGGACTTGCTAAATTTATGAACTGGAACGGCCCAACGTTTACAGATTCGGGCGGCTTTCAGGTTTTGTCACTCGGTAGTGGCTATAAAAAGGTGTTAGATATGAATGGTGTCATGAACGCAAATGATGCAATCGCTCCCGAAAAAACACGTCGCGCTTTCGTTGATAACGACGGAGTAAACTTTAAATCCCACTTAGACGGCAGTATGCATCGATTTACTCCCGAACACTCGATGCAGGTTCAGTACTCAATTGGAGCCGATATTATTTTCGCATTCGACGAGTTAACATCGCTTCACGACAGTTATGAATACCAAAAACAGTCCCTGAACGAGCGCACCCACCCGTGGGCTAGACGCAGCCTAGATGAGATTAAGCGACTGCGTAAACTAGACGAAACCAAACCGTACCAAGCATTATTTGGCGTGCTACAGGGCGCAAATTTCCAGGATTTACGTGAATATACGGCTGAATTCATGTCAGAACTGCCGTTTGACGGATATGGAATTGGCGGTGCTCTTGAAAAGTCGCGCTTGGGTGAAATTATTAGATGGGTTAACCAGATTCTACCTGCCGATAAACCTAAACATTTACTCGGAATTAGTGAGCCAGATGATATTTTTGTCGCTATCGAACAGGGGATTGATACGTTCGATTGCGTGTCGCCAACACGTGTAGCTCGTAACGGAGCCGCTTACACTTATAATGGTCGAGTAAACATTAAGTCAGCAAAGTACCAGCAAGATTTTACTCCGGTTGTGCAGTCCTGCGAGTGTTACACCTGTCAAAACTACACAAAAGCATATATTCAACACTTGCTTCGCGCCAAGGAAAGCTTAGCTGGAACGTTGCTATCGATTCATAACGAGCATTTCATCATTAAGTTAGTAGATGATATTAGAAACAGCATTAACGATGGAAGCTTTTATGAACTTAAAAAGGCTTGGTTAGCAAGATATTATCATCGAACGTAAAGTTATTATTTATCATAAGTGGGTCAAGTGGCGTAGCAGGTATTAACGGATTATTAATTGTTTCATTAATTTGATTCATAGCTTCTGGTATTACTTGCGCATATTCAGTAGGGCTCATGCTTGGATTACCGTGATGAACTGTGTCCATATAAATAACCATGAACCTAAGATTAGCATCTAGTGCATATTGCCGTAACTTTGCTTCGCTCAAGTCGCTATTAACGACATAGTCCCTAGTACTACTCGTCGGACGAATAAATACAATTATAGGTTTCGGCTTACCGGATTTGTCATCTTTGCCTAGCTTCATCATACTTTCCCTGACGTTCGAAGCAACAATAGTTGAATACTGAGAGTCCATTAGGTCAACCGATGCTTTGTCCGTTCGAGATATCATTTCATTTATAACTTCCGCACTGGTATCAATAAATTTAGTAAAGTTAAATGGTAAAAACGGAACTGTTTTATTAATGTCTGGTCCCACGTATTGTTTGGTCCTGACTGCCATTTCGGCAATATACCTAGCTGTTCGACTATATGAAAGTGCTGGAATGCCAGAGAATGTTAATAGTAACCGCCCGCTGGCACGCTGTTCGGGGCGGACCGACTCTAAATCAGCTGGAGTATTTTCAAGAATTATGTACTTCGTATGTAGATCGGATTTATCATTTTGTACCTTTACGGCCATCTCGAGCGACACAATTCCTGCCAAACTACTGCCGAAAAAGTTAATCTCATTTACTCCCTTTTTTTTAGCTTTTTCAATTACATCATCTCCTAAGCTTTCGCTATCAATCGTTCGATTGTCATAGACATCTGCATAGATATTGCCGTATTCTGAAAAGCCAGATAATGTCCTAGCGGCTGCACGCGCATCGTTCATTCCAAACCCCGCTGCAACGTTAACTACAACGTCCTGATATGCCTTATCGGTACTGGACTTGGTTTGAGTAACATATTGCGTAGATTGGCTTGCTTCAATTTGCGCCATCAACGGGTCCATGACCAAACAAAGAGCAAGGCCTGCCGCACCCATACTTCGCCACCTCATTTTTGGATGTATTTGTAACTTCTCGCCAGGCGCAAACTTGGGTTCAATAATTTGCCCGTGTTTCGAATTACGATTTGGATTAAAATAAGGGCCAGATAGCCCCTCTGTGTTTTTTCTCATTAAACTAATTATACATCAAATTCATAACGGGGGCATTTCTATTTATTTCGTCATACATTTGCTATAATGTCATTTATGAGAACCCTTAGTCTTAATAAACCACATTTAATTGTGATGGTGGGAATTCCAGGTGCGGGTAAGAGCTTTTTCGCAGAGCACTTTGCTCAGACATTTAATGCACCGATTGTTAGCTACGATCAAATTAGGTCACAACTCTATAACAATCCAACTTTTACAGACGATGAGCAAGAGATTGTTGGTCGCATCGCTAACCACATGCTGCAAGAGTTGTTTAAATCAGAACGTACTATTTTATATGAAGGACCATCAGACCTGCGCACCGAGCGATCGGCTATTTCTAAATTAGCGCGAGATGCCGGCTACGAAACTTTGTTTATTTGGGTTCAAACTGAATCTTCATCTGCTAAGTCTCGTGCTATCAAGGCCAAAAACGACAAAATCTCAAACGCAGACGAATTTAACGCCAAAATCAAAAGATTTAGCGCTCCACACCAAACCGAACATGCTGTAGTTATTAGTGGCAAACACACATACGCCAGTCAACTCAAGATTGTACTAAAACGATTAGTGGAGCCCCGTGCATCACTAGCTGGCACACCAACAACCGAAAGACCACCTAATCACCGTAACTTTCTAATTCGATAAGGATAATTAATGCCAGTTATACACGACGATGAGTTCGGTAAAATAACCATCCGTCGCAGCGCACGTGCTACACAGGTGCGTATTCGTGTGGCGCCAGACGGCACCCTGCGGGCTTCATTACCGCTATATGCACCATTACTACTGGTCAAGAAATTACTCAAAACTTCACGTGCTGAAATTCGTGACATATTGTCACAATCAAAACCAACGGAACAATATAGCGACGGTATGCAAATCGGCAAAAGCCATAGTTTAATCGTCAAAAGAATTTCGGGCAATCAACCCAAAGTTTCCCGACATGGTCAACAAATCCTGGCGCAACTGCCAGTTGGCGTTGATCTAAACAGCTCCGAAATATCTAGGCTAGTTCGTGACGCCATAATTGCCGCACTGCGCATTGAAGCGAAAAGTTATTTACCGAAACGTCTGTCATTTCTGGCGCAGAAATATGGTCTAAATTATACAAATGTTAGGTTTTCTCATGCCAGTGGCAGGTGGGGGAGTTGCAGTAGTAACGGCACTATCAGTCTAAATATTGCACTTATGAAGCTACCTTTCGAATTAATTGATTATGTGATTATTCATGAACTTTGTCATACCAAACAGATGAATCACAGCACAGAATTCTGGAATTTGGTCGAGATGGCAGATCCAGACTACAAAACCCATCGCCGGCGAATGAAAAGCGAAACACCAACCATTTAATGTGTGGGTTGACTTGGGGTTCGTACTGTTTGTTCAGAGAGACTGTGAAATCCGAAGTGTACCTGAGGATTTCAGCCGAACGCTTATCCAAAGCTCCTGTGGAGCTATGGATAAAAAGAGTGCTCGATGAACGAATAGTGCGAGACCCAAGTCAAGCATATGAAAAATACTAGAGATTTGCGTCAATTTCCTATACAATAAGCACAAGATGTATAAGGGTGGATCCAGTTATACTCCACGTTCAGCCAAAATAATTCGTTACGCCGGCTTGTTCGTACCAATTATCCTAGTTATTTATGGGGTGTTCATTCAATTTGGGTTTATTCACACCGATCACTTGATTGATAATGCTGGCTTTATTTGGATATCGTTTTGGTGGTTATATGTTAGTGTTTTGCAGTTCCTACGACCCAGTCGAAATGCACAAGATTCAATGCTTCGTCTGGTCGCCTACCACTTACTAGCTGGTGCGTACTTAATATTTATTTCGGGCATTGCATCGCCATTTGTTGCCTGCTGGCTACTATTAATGCTGGCTTCATATACGTATTTTGGTAAACGCGGGTTACAACTAAGTGTAATCGGATTTGTATTAGTAGCTCTGGTTGACATTGCCATGTGGGGTCACATCAACCCTAGCGTAATAACATTCGACCTACTAGCCCTAACTGCCATTTTGATAACAGGTGTTGTAACTCTAGGTATATCTGAATCACAAAAAGTTTCGAGAGGCGAACTCAGTAAAAGTAAAGCCAAAGAGTCATTAGAACGAGACAGGATTCTAACGATAGTAAACAATCTGTCTGACGCAGTGTTAAGCACCGACAAAGAAGGCGTTATTACCGTATATAACGCTGCGTGTTTGAATTTACTAGACACAAATGAAGGTCTAAATGGCAAAAAAATAAATGATGTATTACCACTAACCGACAAGGAAGGTAATAAAGTTGACATATATAACGAATTTCATGACGCCAAAGGCATGGTCAAGCGCGACGATTTGTTTTACGCGTTTGATGACAAAGAAGTAATTAGACTAGAAATAACTTTTTCACCAATTCGCAGTAGTTATAGTCGAAGCAAAAAGGCTGAAACCCATGATGGCTATATAGCAATACTTAGTGACGTTACTAAATCCAAGAGTTTAGAAGAAGAACGAGATGAGTTTATTAGCGTAGTTAGTCATGAACTACGTACCCCAATTACAATCGCCGAAGGAACAATATCAAACGTTCAAGTAATGATGGATCACCCTGACATAACACCAAAAATGTTAAAAGATTCAATCGACACTGCTCATGACCAAATCATGTTCTTGGCAAAAATGGTTAACGATCTGGGTACTTTATCGCGCGCAGAACGCGGAGTGGCTGACACCGCCGAGGATATAGACGTCAAAGAACTGGCTGCTAAATTACTAGATCTATACACCGACGAAGCCAAAGAGAAGAAACTACACCTAAATCTGGATTTGGGGCCAAAGGTTGGTGTCGTTCACACTAGTCGACTATACATTGAAGAGCTGCTACAAAATTTGATTACCAATGCCATCAAATACACCAAAAAAGGAAGCGTAACGATTATCATCAAACAAAAAGCTAACAAAATCACCTTTGCGGTCAAAGACACAGGCATCGGAATCAGCAAGTCAGATCAATCGAAGGTATTTGGCAAGTTTTATCGCAGTGAGGATTATAGAACTCGCGAAACAGGTGGCACCGGACTAGGACTTTATGTCGCCAGTAAATTAGCCTCAAAAATAGGCGTCAAAATTGAACTAGTAAGTCGTTTGAATTTTGGATCGACATTTAGTTTTGTGATCCCAGCAAAAGAAAAAGAGAAGAAATAACTAGCTACTCGCTAACTTTGATGCTAGCCTGTGTTGATATTCTACGACCTTTCCAGGTCACCGTACCTAGACGATATCTAACGACACTTATAATCACCAATATCAGCTCTTGAACGACTATGGCAGGCCACAGCAGTGCACCGAGCCACCAATTATGCCTCCACACCTTGGACAAATATTCTGCATAAATTGCGATGTACACACATAGTTGCCACAAACTAAATATTTGCACGTAAACCAAGTCATCGGCAAGCGCTATAGGTAAAATAATCGCTGGCAAGATTGCTATTGTTAATGCAATAACTGCCAAGATATTTTTGACTAAATTTCCGCCAAGTGTAGGGTATAGCAACCTAACACTCGTTTCTATCTGGGATGACCACTTCTTTTCATAATTTACACCCAATAGCTCTGTTCCAATCAAAAATCGATACTTGTTCTGAACTGTTAACCTAGCAGCTATTTTCGCCTCTGGTTGCACATGGTTTTTAAGGTCATTAAAGCCATTCATTTCATCGCGCAGGGTCCTGCGATTGATCATCCAGGCGTTACTGGCGGTGGCCGGAGTCTTTTTGCTATGCATTACTAATTCTCGAAAGTACCTAAGCGGGGCAAAAATTACGCTACCGAGCCAACCGTCAGCGCGGCGTGGCAACACCGATACCATTGTGGCATCCTCGGACTTAGCGTACGCGACTAGCTGACCGATAGTGTCTGGTCCAATTAATGTATCGACATCCATAAACAACACGTAGGTTCCGCTCGCTTCCAACATTAATTCCTGCAGGGCATGGTTTTTACCTAACCATTCTCCAGTTAATTTCGACCCTTCGACGAAACGAACGCCAGCGTGGGCAAATGACTTAATTAGAATCGACGTATCGTCAACAGAACTGTCGTCTAGCACAATAATCTCTAATTTAGGGTATGTGCTGGCTATGACACGCTCTAGACACCCCGTCATGGCATGAGTTTCATTTCGCGCTGGTATACAGACGCTCACACTAGGCAAATCGTCAATCATGGTCGATTCACTGACTAACTTTTTCATCTGGAAGTGTTTAAAGGCGAACTGAAGTTTGACAACTAAATAAACACTAATTAACGTCGACGCAACAAAAAGAGCATAAAACATAAGTTCAATCATCTAGCATTATAATACCACTTTTAATAGATTGAGTCGCCATAAATTCATCTTGACATCCAGGGGTTTCCTCTATATAATCTACTTGACAGTCTGCAACGAGCAGACTTTTTATATTAGGGAGTAAAAACGTGGCAGCTAAGAAAAAGCTAACGATCAAGCCAATCGAACGTAGCGAAACTGGTAGCAAAATTACTAGAATCAAAGCGATTGATGCTGTACCTGTCAAAAAACACGAAGAACTAATGGCGGTTCCGGATGACCCAACCAAAAAACGTGGTTTTTTGGGAGTACTGCGGTCAATTGGTGGCTACTTTAAAGGCGCATGGGTCGAGCTAAAACAAGTTCGTTGGCCAACTCGCCGAGCTACCTGGGGCTTAACCGTTGCAGTAGTGCTGTTTACTCTATTCTTTGTAGGTATGATAATCCTACTAGATGCTGTGTTTAAATCATTATTTGAATTAATTTTAGGATAAGGAACTATGTCAAAAAACCGATACGATTCATCACGCCAATGGTACGCAATCCACACTTACAGTGGATACGAAGAAAAAGTAGCCGACAGCATTCGTCAGCGCATTAACGCCGTCGACATGGCTGACAAAATTTTCGATGTTATGGTACCCAAAGAAAAGCAAATCCAGATCAAAAATGGTAAACGTAAAGTTATCGAAGCGAAAATCTTCCAAGGCTACGCACTGGTCGAGATGAAACTTACCGATGAGACTTGGTACATTGTCCGTAACACGCCTGGCGTTACTGGATTCGTCGGTACGGGTACCGAACCAACACCAGTGTCAGATAGCGAAATCAGCAAAATCAAAAAGCGCATGGGCGTCGAAGATCCTAAGCACCACATCGACTTCAATGTTGGTGAAGTGATTAGCATCACAGACGGTCCTTTCAAAGGCTTTGACGGTTCAATTAGCGAAATCGATACGCAAAAAGGTAAAGTTAAGGTCATGGTCAGCATGTTCGGACGCGATACGTCTGTAGAGCTTGACGCATTACAGGTGCGTAAGGTATAATACCCCAGTTACGCACTAGATATTAGCTTCAAAATATATTTAGTACAAGAAAGGAATCCTAAGGGAAAAGAGCAGCCCGCGCGGACGGATTCACTCCGACGCACGGCGCGATGAGAAAAACCGTAGGTTTGTCTTATACCCGAAGGGAAATTATATGGCAAAGAAAATTATTGGCAATCTAAAACTTCGCATACCTGCTGGACGTGCGACTGCTGGACCTCCAGTTGGTTCAACATTGGGTCAATGGGGCCTAAACATGATGGATTTCATTAATCCATTCAACGAAGCAACCAAAGAATTACAAGGTAAAGACGTAATCGTTCACCTACAAGTTTACGAAGACCGGACATTTACCTGGAAATCGCTTGGTCGTCCTGTTGATGATTTGATTCGCGAAGCGATTAACATCAAAAAAGGAAGTGGCGTACCTCATACTGACAAGGTCGGTAAGATTACACGTGCTCAACTAGAGGCAATTGCTGAAATTAAAAAGGATCAGCTAAACGCTAATGACATGGATGGCCGTGTCAAGATTATCGCCGGCTCAGCTCGTTCAATGGGTGTCGAAGTTGAAGGATGACTTTAGATTATAACGAAAAGAACTGCATCGAGGCAGTTCTTTTTGTTAGTTAAATATGTTAGAAATTCTTGCGGATGTGCGAGAAGCTATAATCCCAATCGGCATTGGCTTTTTTACGAGGGTTAAATATGCCCTCTGGATCGAAGATATCTTTGACATCACGAAACAACTTAACCATCTTTTTGCCATACATCTTTTCTAGCCACGGCCCACGTACCAATCCATCATTATGCTCGCCACTCAGACTGCCTTTATACTCCAAAACTAGTTCATTAACTTCTTTCATAGCAGGCAATAATTTATCACGATCTTTTTGATCCTCTAGGTCCATTAATGGGATGATATGGAAGTTACCGTCACCAATATGGCCGGCGATAGTTGCAAATAGTTTATATTTTTTGATAATCCTACGAATTTTTGGTAAAAACTCAGCTAGGTATTCAGGTTTTACAATTAAATCGTCGATAAACGGTGCCGTATGCTTGTCTTTGACTTTACTACGCAACAACTGAAAGCTGTACCTGCGCATAATCCAAAATTTTTCACTAGACTTAGCAGTAGGAGTTTCTTCGATACCATCAATCTCGTAACGAGCCTTTGATTTACCAATATGTGCATGTAAATCTTTAATCTTTTCTCGCACTTCTTCGGCCGTTTCGCCGTTGAATTCAACCATCATGACTAGCTTTGGAATACCTTTAAGTAGCTGCAGCGCATCCGGAATCAAGCTAAAAACGAGCTTAACGAACCTAACTGGCCCAAGTAGCCGCAAGAAACTTGGCATAAAACGCATACTAAGAAGTAATGTTGCATCGTCAAAGCCCTCAAAAGTAACTGGTTTATATTTAAGAATTATTGGAATCAATTCTCCTAGTTTATTGATGTCGCGCATAAACAACACTAGCAGTCCAGTGTGTAGCGGTCGTTTTACTAATTTCAAAGTAGCCTCAGTTGTAAGACCTAGTGTGCCTTGAGCACCGACAATCATTTGAGTTAGATCAAACACGCCAGTTTCGCGGTCCCAAACGTCCCACAGACGATAACCAGTAGAGTCTTTACTGACATCTGGCCTAGCTGCCTTTATTTCATCGTAGTTCTTCTCAATCAACTCAAATAACTCTCGGTAAACTTTACCCTCAAAGTCATTCTGTGCAATTTTTTTATCAAGTCCAGCTTTGTCTAGTGGTTTTACTACACGCTCTACGCCGTCGGCAAAGACAAACTTTAATTCAGGTACATATTGCTCGGTCTTGCCGTACATTAACGATCGTTCACCACCACTGTTATTATTTACAATCCCACCCATCATACAAAGATCGCGACTTGCAGGGTAGCTAGGGAATTCATAATCGCCAGTTTGTTTGTCAAAATCTCGGAAGAAGACTCCGGGTTGAGTAACGGCAATATCATCATTATGAGATATGAACTTGGTCAGGTATTTGCTAAAGTCAACAATCACTGAGTCGTTTATTGCTGCACCACTCATGTCGGTCCCAGCGCTACGAGCAGTTAACGACAAATCTGGCATCGCTTTTTTATTATCTGCGACTAATTTAACCGCCTTCTCGACATCGTCAGCTGACTTGGGTGATATTACTAATTTTGGTTTAATTTCGAACATTGATGCATCGTGCGAGTATAAATCTAAAATTTCATTAGAATCGTCGATATCACCACTAAATCCACTGCTACTGAGTAACTTTTTAAATTCTTCCATATACAGATAGCATAAGCTTTACACCTATGTCTTGTCAATTAACACTAGTTATAGTAGAATATATACATAACAAATCAATGTTGGGACCATATCATGCGATATGGGTTTGTACCACAGAAAGGGTTTACACCTATGGCTAAAAAAGCCGATTTACTAGCTGAAGCTAAAAAGCTAAAGCTCGACGTTACAGTGAAAAATACTATTGCTGAGATTGAATCAGCTATTAAAGCTGCCGCTGCACCAGTTGAAACAAAAGAAGCTGAGCCAGCGCCAGTAAAAGAAGTAAAAACTGCCAAAGCTGGCAAACGAAGTGAAAAAGCTATCGCCGAAGCCGAGGCAAAAGCAGAAAAAGAAGCTCGCAAAGAGGCAGGCGACACAACTCCTCAATCCGAAGAGGCCGAAGCAAAAGTCAAAAAAGGACCAAAGCCTGTAACACGCCCATTAATCGAACGACGCGGTAAAAAATATCGAAATCTAGCAAAGCAGGTTGATTCTGAAAAGATCTACAGCCTAACCGAAGCGTTAGAACTAGCCACCAAAACCAGTCCATCAAAATTCGATGCATCAGTCGAGATTCACGTCCGATTGGGCGTTGACCCTCGTCAAGCTGACCAAAACATCCGTGCAACCGTATCGCTACCCAACGGAACCGGTAAAACTGTCCGTGTAGCCGTATTTGCACCTGATGCTGATCACGCTGCTGCAAAAAAAGCCGGCGCCGACATTGTTGGTGACGAAGAACTATTGCAATTACTTGACCGCGAAGAAGTTAATTTTGACATCCTGGTCGCAACGCCACAATTCATGCCTCGTCTAGGTAAATATGCACGCCTGCTTGGTCCACGCGGACTAATGCCTAACCCAAAGAGTGGATCGGTAGCTACTGACGTCGCCAAAGCCGTCACAGAAGCCAAAGCAGGTAAGGTTGAATATCGTGTCGATAAACAAGCTATCGTTCATCTAGCGATAGGTAAAGTATCGTTTGGTGCTGTTAAGTTAGAGCAGAACGCCCGCGTGTTCTTTGCTAGTTTACAAAGCCAAAAACCATCTAGTCTAAAAGGAATATACGTTAAAACAACCTC